>NZ_CANLSL010000010.1 GCF_947493735.1 uncultured Acinetobacter sp.
ATTCAATCAATGAATATATATTCGATCAATCAACCAGTAAAAATCCACACAAGTTGTTCTTCTTTAACTCTTAATGATTTTCTCAATGATTCGTCACCATCAAGCTAGGTCGGCTATATTACTCTCTATCTCTAAAAAGTCAACTGAAATTACAGATAATTTTTAAACCTTCCCAATCAACCAAAAAATTTAACCATCAAGCTAAATAACTGTTAATCAACAAGTTTTTATCCGCATCCCCGCCGGTAGGTGCGCATTCTACAGTATTTTAATCACCATGCAAGCCATTAATTTCATTTTTTATTTTAAGTGTGTCTTTTTTCAGCAATCATCAACTCGCTTTTGAATTCCATCACTCATTAGCTGATACAGTTTTTTCCATTCCGTATTACTTTCTAACATGCTTTGATGTATCTTCAATACCTGCTGATCCTTGCGTACAGCAGGTCCTGTTTGGTTATCAACTGCCCTACCATGCCTTAACTTTTCTGCAGTAGCATCAATAAGTGGTAACAACAAATCTACATCGACTTTTTTTCCATCTAAAATTTGCTGCGCAATGTCATAGCAATAATTACTGAAGTTACATGCAAATACTGCGGCTAAATGCAACGACAAACGTTGCGCTGAATCATATTGATATACTTTCGAGCTAAATTTCTCTGCGAGTCGTTGCAACTGTGCCAATGAACTCTCATATCTTGCTTCAATAAAAAGCGGTGTGTTTTGCCAATCAATCTTTTGATCAAAACTAAAAGTTTGCAATGGATAAAACACGCCTGACTTCAATCCAAAATCGGTTAGAACTCGAAGTGCAGTACTTCCCGATGTATGTGCAACCAAACCTTGAAATTGATTTTGAGAAAGTTTTTCTGCGACTTCTACGATTGCTGAATCATTGACGCAAATCAACACAATATCTGAATCGCCAATTTGTGCTAGGTCATCAATCCCTTTTGCGTTCACTTGATTTGATAAAGTCTGTGCTTTTTGCAAGCTTCGGTTAAAGACGCTTTGAATTGTTTGATTTTGCTGATACAAATGTTGTGTAAGATGGGTTGCAACACGGCCTGTTCCAATAATAGAAATTGTGAATTGCTCTTGATCAGTCATTCTTTTCTCAAATCTCGTCAGCAAATTTTAATAATGCATTTTTCAATCAGTTCTTAATAATGAATCAATTCTTAATAGTATTGCCGCTTATATTTGGCATGCAAAAATGCAGGGATTAAACCGGTTAGAGCCGCTCGAATATCTTCACGCTCATTGATCAACTGATGCGAACCTTCTTCCAAAATCAATGAAGTCTGCAAACGAAATTTTCGACGAATAAATTCATGGTTATAACGCCAATCCACCGTTTGATCGAGCGCACCTTGCGCCAGCCAAACAGGAATACGACATGGTGGTCGGGCTTCCATCAAAGGCATCCACTTTGACAATGCCAATATCCAATCCATACTCATCGCACGAGGTTGCAAAGGATCTTGTAATCGAACAAAGCGTAGAAATTCAGGGTTATGGTTATTACGTTTAAACTTTCGAGGCACTTGGCGTCGAATCCGTCTAACGATACCTAATCCGACCGAATTGTGCCACCAAGAGCTTTTTGCAGGACGTATCAGCGGTGATAACAACAATACACGATCCACCAAAGGTTGTTGTCGATTTTCAGCATACTCTAATAAATGGTGCATCCAAATCGCACCACCTGTACTTTGTCCAATGCCATGCCACGGCTTAGGTAGGGATTTTGCGCCTTCAACGACTTCAGCAATACCATGTAGCACTTTTTGATAATCATCAAAATCTTCAATCCCTGCCACAGTCCCATTACTCAGACCATGTCCAGGCAAATCAAAAGCTAGTACGCTAATGCCTTGCTCCAAAATTTCTTTGATAATTGGCTGATAAATCCCGCTGTGTTCAAGATAACCATGTACCAACCAGACAGAGCCTTTTACTTCGCCTTGTTCATCTTCAGCAAATTTTGGTTCATAAACTTGAACATGAATACGATATTGATCAACTTCAACCACACCTTGCCAATGATAGCTATTCAGTTGATCAAGTGCATAAAGCCGTTGATAACCCTCAAGCATTGGGTTGAGCAAAGTTGGCTCAGATAAATCCAAATGATTCAGTGCCTTTGGCGTTTCGATCGGATCGGGAATCGGTAAATCAGTTGCGCTGAGTAACACAGGATTCATAAATGGAATATTCGCCATAATTAAGGAATCTCTCGGCAGTTACTTTCACCAAACCATACATCACGCATGGTGGCAAGGATTTCATAGGTTGCACGTCGACTGTGCATTAGATTTTGTTTGCTTGGTTGCCACTCGGTCAACATATTTGGTAATGGTGCAATTACAGGAATTGTCGCAATGCCATTGATCGCAAATAATCGCTTTGCTCTCGCCATATGATAAGCATCGGTCACTAAAAACACGGTCGGCGCACCCCCCTGCTTTTGTAATAATAATGAGCTGAATCGGGTATTTTCACAGGTATTCATACTGCGATTTTCTAAGAATTGCGCATGAATCTGATGCTGTTCGAGCCACTTCTGCATATAAGGTGCTTCAACACCACTCAAGACTATTGGTAAATTGTGACTTTGATAGACTTCCACAGCTTGTTCTAATCGCTTTTTGGTATACGCATTAACGACAATTTCACCTTTCTTCTCGCCACTGGTCAAGCCACCACCGAGAATCACGATAGCATGCGGTTGATGTGCAGGGCGTTGATAGATAAATGGCGCTTGGACTTGGGATGCTTGTGTGGTGTCATTTTCAAGTTGAATCTTTGTCGATTCATCTGTTAGAAATTGACGATATTGTTCAAATAAAGATTGATTTTCATCACTCATCACATCTTCAAATAAGGCTTCAATATCTAGCGCATTATTGCTATCTATATTGCTATTATTAAGTGCAGATTTGGTATCGCTTAGTGCAGAATTATAATTTTGATCTGCGTTTACATCTAATTCAATATTAGATTTGAGCGTATTGTCAGAAAAAATTTGAAGTTGGTAATTCAGTTCATCTTGTTTTTGCTCTGCAATCATTTTCAACAATAAGTTATAGCGTTGCTGTAATTGCAAAAATTTGGACGCATCATTCTGATCTAAGCTTTGATTCACTTCGGCAAGATAAGCTTGTCGTGCCACCCACTCTTTCGAACCAGGTTCAAGCTCATTCTCGGCACTAAGCTGTCCATTTTTCTGACTCTCAGCCGCTACTGGATCAACTTCTTGACTAACAAAGCGATCCAACAGCCACAAGCCACTTTTGGCATAATATGGGCTATAAACAAAAGCAATAAGCAAAATGAGGATAACCGACAAACCAATCACCCAATACATCATACTTTTTAGCTTCGCTAGTTTTACCATAGATTCCTATTTATCGTGTTTCAAAAGGTTTCATGCAAATCAATCATTGATAATGTGCTTGGATTGTACCATCTTCACCCAATAATACGGGTTCAGGCTCAAGACGAATAGCAAATTTTTGATAGATATCGTGTTGAATGTGTTGATAAGTGTTCTTTACATCCTGTTGATCGGCGATTGCATAATTCACTAGAACCAATGCCTGACGCTCAAACATACCCACCGAACCAAGCCGTTTCCCCTTCCAACCTGCTTGCTCAATGAGCCAACCCGCTGCGACTTTGATCGATGTATCAACTTGATCTGCTAATTTATAATGTGGGGCATTCGGGTGCTTCTTAATAAACTCGGCAAACTGTGTTGCATCCAAAACTGGATTTTTAAAAAAACTGCCTGTATTTGGAAATTCTTTTGGATCAGGGAGTTTCGCTTGGCGAATCGCTACAATCGCATCAAATAATTTTTTTGGTGTTGGCGCATCACCAACTCGCTGTCCCACATCAGCATAATTTAGTTTCAGTTCTGCTTTTTTTAATAGTCGAAAACTGACCGCATAAACGATATATCGCCCTGCATTGCGTTTAAACAGACTATCTCGATAAGCAAATTGGCACTCGTCTGCGTGGAAAATGACATGGCATTTTTGGATTAAATCATATGCCCAAATCTGTTCAATAAACTCACCAACCTCAACACCATAGGCACCAATATTCTGAATTGGCGATGCGCCGACACAGCCTGGAATCAGCGCTAGATTCTCTAATCCATGATAGCCATTTTCACAGCACCAGCGTACAAACTCGTGCCAATTTTCGCCTGCTTGAACTTTGAGTAGCACTGTATTTTCAGTATCTTCAACAATTTCTTTGCCTATGTTTTGCATATGTACAGTCAAAGTCTGCATTTTTGCAGGAAGCACAATATTGCTACCACCAGACAACACAAAAATTGATAATTTTTCTGTTTCGGCAAATTCAATAATCGCTTCGATTTGATCAATATCAGTCATTGCAAAGTAATGACTACTTTGCGACTGTAACGCCAGTGTATTAAAAGGGCTGAGATCAAACTGTTGTTGTATATTTAGACTGATATTATGCTGTGTTGAAGTCACTGATTTTCCAAATAATGCTGAATAAAGTGGATATAAATATCTATACCATATCTTAAGTCATATCTAAGCCATATTTATGATGTTTTAACCAATACCTTGCGAGCGCCAATATCGCACCCACGCTTCACTGCTTGATTCACACTGCGCAATCACTCGTTCAAAACCATCCGCCCCACCATAATATGGATCGGGTAAAGCTTGCTTTGGATAGACTGCATCATGCGCACTCATTAAAGCAACTTTTACATTCATTTGATCTGAATTCACTTGGTCTGCTTGCGCTTTCAAACGCAGAATATCAGCATAATTCTCATGATCCATTGCCAAGATAAGATCAAAATCTTGAAAATCAGCCAATTGTAACTGCCTTGCTCGTAAGTGACTCAAATCATAACCATGTGCAAGTGCATGACGCTGACTGCGTGAGTCAGGTGCTTTATTCGGATGATAATTACTGGTGCCTGCCGAATCAACTTGTATATTTAAGCCTGCACGTAGAGCGTGTTGTTGCAGTATGACTTCTGCGGTCGGTGAACGACAAATATTACCCAAACACACGCAGAGTACCCTATACGGTATAGTCGTGTGCGAAGTACGGCTAAATTGATCTAATGATTTCGACATAGCAAGTTTTGAAATAGTGGTTGTGACATAGATGGCTTTGAGATAAAAGCTTTTAACATAACAACCCAAAAGTAAAATTAATGATGCGCTATGATGCCAAAGCGACGCATGCTACATTAACAAAATCATGGACAATACAAAAGTTTCAGGACGAAAAATGTCAGGATTTGCCTTTCAAACTGTTGCGAATTTGATCGTTGGGATTGATAGTTTATCTCAAATGAATGAAGAATGTCGCAGGCTCAATATGTCCATTATCTTGGTCGTGACTGATCACGGTCTAGTTGCGCAAGGCATCGCCAAACAAGTCACTGATCAACTTCAGATGGATTATCAGCTCTATACTGATGTGCAAGCTGATCCGCCTGAGCATGTCGTGTTGTCTGCTGTTGAGTTTGCTAAACAAGCCAAAGTCGATGGTATTATCGGACTTGGTGGTGGTAGTGCAATGGATGTTGCCAAACTCATTGCGGTACTTGCCCATCCTCAGCAAACACAGTCGTTACAAAGCATGTATGGGGTCAATCAAGTCCAAGCACCTCGTCTACCCTTAATTCAGATTCCAACCACTGCAGGTACTGGATCAGAGGTAACACCGATCGCAATTGTCACCACTGGCGAAACGACGAAGTCTGGTGTGGTTTCACCGATTCTTTATGCGGATACTGCAATTCTCGATGCACGACTGACTGCGAATCTCCCTGCGCACATTACGGCAGCAACAGGTATTGATGCGATGGTACATGCCATCGAAGCTTACACCTCAAAACTAAAGAAAAACCCATATTCCGATCTACTCGCCATTCAGTCGCTAAAATTGCTCAATCAAGCCTTGCCCGTGGCACTGAAATTTCCACAAGACCTAGAAGCACGTCAGCAAATGCTGTTTGGCGCGATGCTTGCAGGTCAAGCCTTTGCCAATGCACCAGTCGCAGCTGTTCATGCACTTGCCTATCCGCTTGGTGGGCATTGTCACCTTTCTCATGGACATAGTAATGCCCTAGTCTTGTGTGAGATTTTAAAATTTAATGCACCAGTGGCTGAAACGCTGTATGCAGAGATCATGCAAGCGCTTAACTCATCTGCAAATGGCTCAATATCTGAACTCTGCCAACAATTCATCACCCACATGCAAACCATCTGTGCACAAAGCGGTTTAAAATTAAAACTCTCCGAACTCGGTATCGCAGAAGACTTATTAGCATCACTGGCAAAAGATTCTATGCTTCAAACCCGATTGCTACACAACAATCCACGTGAGCTCAGCGAAGCCGATGCTTTCGCCATTTATCAAGCTGTGTTTTAAGCTGAATAAGCTGTGTTTTAAGCTGAATAAGTTAACTTTTAGCAGAATAAGTTGTTTATTGAGCTGAAATAGCCACTTGATCTAAGCTCAGTGTAAGATTTGGCAATAGCAGTATATTTTGCATCATGTTAATATTTTTTTAGTAGTTAATCATTTAGTAATAAGTAGTCAAGGCATCACTATGACCAAGAAAATCGTGAATGACACCTGCCCTGTTGCACGCAGTCTATCCGTCTTTGGCGATACGTGGAGTATCCTGATTCTGCGTGATGCGCATGCAGGGTTTACACGTTTTGATCAATTTCGTAAGCGTTTGAACATTGCCCCGACGATGCTCACCAAACGCCTCAATGATTTAGTGGAAGATGGTTTGTTGACTAAATGTCGCTACTCAGACAATCCACCTCGTGAAGAATATTTGCTCACACAAGCAGGGCGAGATTTTTTACCGATTCTATTTGTGATTGCCGATTGGGGACGCAAACATATTCCACATCAAAATCCTGATCTTATGGCTCAGTTCTATGATGAAAAACAAGGTACAGCGATCGAGCCTGTGGTGATTGATCAACAAACTGGCGCAGCAATCGGAACACGGAAGATTTTAATCAAACAAGGTAAATCTGAACTCAGCGCTGAACAAATGCTTGCGGAAAAAACAAAAACCTAAATTCGCTAAAGTGGAGGTGATATAAAGTGGTTGTTAAGTTTTGTAAAACAGCGTTATTGTCATCAAAGTGTCAAGTTGGTTACTTAATATAGGCATCACAACTTGATAACAATAATTTTAATTTTTGATGATGTTTAAACGACATCAAACTATAAAAATAACAAGTGAATAAACCGAAGGATTGTGAATAATCCATAGGATGAGAGTGCAGACAGAATTAAAACGATATTAAACCAATCAACTTTTAACCTGAGTTGATTGGTTTTTTATTTCTATATTTTTTCGATATTTCAAAACATCAAAATAAAAAGCACCACTGATGTGATGCTTTCCAAAATATCTAACCTGAATATCTAAAATCTAAGAGATTTGAATTTTTGAAAAATTAACCTAAAAATGCAGTGTACATCCAAACTAATTTTTCTTGTTCTTGCACATATTCAGTCACAAGATCGGCTGATCCTTGATCGTCCACTCCTTCTGCAGCTTCGGCAACCGTACGTTGCTCTTCGATCAAAGCTTGCAAACCAGATACTAAGCCTTTCACACATGCTTTTCCATCGTGAACATTTTTATCTTCTTTGATCGATGCATTTTCAGAGAAATCTGAATACGCATGCAGTGGCACACCGCCAAGCGTCAAAATACGTTCTGCAATTTCATCAATTTGAAGCTGTAAATCTGTATAAAGCTCTTCAAATTTTTCATGTAGAGAGAAAAAGTGCTCGCCTTTCACATTCCAGTGATAGCCACGCACGTTAATATAAAAAATATGATAGCTAGATAAAAGGTTATTTAATTTTTTAATAATTTCTGTCATGTCTTTTTTTTCAAGACCGATTTGATTGGTATTTGCCATGTGATTTGTCTTCCTTTAATCAAAAAAATTTAATTTAAAAATTTTTGATATATTCAGTGCCAACTCAAAGTTTCTTTTGCAAATTTAAAGTTGCAAGACTGAAAAGCACTAAACAGATCATCAACTTATGCAAACTATGATAACAAATCCAAATGTATTGTGTGTGTCAATTGACAGCGGTTTATTTTCAAATTGTTAATATATCTTTTAAAAGAATTATCCATGTCAGCAAATGTAGCGTAGAAGCACATATTGCTCAAAATGACAGCATCAAAACTGCTTTTGGTACATTATTTTTCCAGTCATTGCGAAGTGTTGGTAAATAAAATTTTGCCCCAATTTCAACCAATTCTGTATCTAAATAGCTGTGTATTGCAAGTAAGAATACGAAGTCACCATGTAATTGATTCAGTCGGCTTTGCTGTTGTTGATGGTTTCTACGCGCTTGTTGCGCTTGCTTGACCAGTTGGTTAGCAGATTCACGATTTTTCAGTTTTGTCAGAGCTGTTAGGCGTAGCTCAACGGTCGCCCACTCCTGAATAAATCGTTTAAAGATCTCAAAATCCGACTGCGTACTTTCCCAAGTAATGGTGTCGATCTGATCTGCATCATCAGGTAAAACGGGCAATAGCAAATCCATGGTGCTCGGAAAAATTTTCTTAAAATTCATCATAAACTTCACAGCGTCGTCGCTTGGATAATCTGAAAATTCAATCGACTTTTGCTGATCTGTTAAAAAAATTTTAAACATGTATGGGCCTAAGTTCAAAAAAGTGGCTTATTGTAAAGTGTCCACTGCAAGATGACTACACCCAATGCACAGGTTTAGCACTAAAACAATAATTAACATTTGACGGCCAAATCAATGTCAATTTTTGCCAATAATAAGAGAGTATTTAATTAGGCTTCACATCAAACCATCAAAAGCCCTGAAAAAATATTTATATTTAAAACAATAATCTAAACAACTATTCATAAGACAAATATTGCAATAATCAAATATTATGAAGTTTACTTTTATAACAAATTCTTAACATTTATTTTAGTTTTGATATGTTTTGCTAATTTGATTGGTAAAATTGATTGCTATACTTTTCCCATAACGAAAAACAAGAATAATGTGGTTATTCCTCCAGAGCAAAGCTAGTGATCTTAGCCGATGGTCACTGGCTTCATTTTTGTCTATAAGATTTGATTGAAAGGATTGACCTAAGCTTTCATCTTTTCTTGAATAATAGATATAGCTTCCTCAAAAAGCTGTTCTGCACTCTGTGAAGCATCAAGGCGGATAATGCGTTGTGGATTTTGTTCAGCCAATTGGCGATAGCTTGCTTGAATGCTTTTAAAAAATTCCGTTTTTTCTTGTTCAAACCGATCTAACGCACCACGATTCTTTGCACGTTGCATGCCTTGCTCTACAGGCAAATCAAGCCAAAAGGTCAGATCAGGCATCTTTGCAACGAAAGTATTGGTTAAAAGATTAATTTGCGATTTATCCATACCTCGCCCACCGTGTTGATAGGCAACACTGGCGTCGACAAAACGATCGCACAGCACGACTTTATTCTGCGCTAAAGCAGGTAAAATCACTTGATCTACATGTTGCACACGGGCTGCATAGATCAAGAGTAGTTCTGTGGCAGAATTCATCAGCTCCTGTTTTGGCGTCAACAATAGTTCTCGAATCTGCTCGGCAAGCGGCGTGCCACCTGGTTCACGGGTTATAACAACATCATACTCACCGCTTAAAGCCTTGTTTAAACTGGCAATCAGTGTACTTTTACCAACGCCTTCTGTGCCCTCAAAACTAATAAACATCGTTATTCCTTGCTTTCATTTTAGTTACGCTTTTTACGTAGTTCTGCTAAATATGCTTTCACTGCTTGATTATGCTCATCTAATGTATTGCTAAACTTATGTCCACCATCGCCTGTCGCCACAAAATAAATTGCTTTACCATCATCAGGATGTAAGGCTGCATGAATCGACTTTTGACTCGGCAAGGCTATCGGTGTCGGCGGTAGGCCATTGATGGTATAGGTATTGTATGGCGTAGGTGTGGTTAAATCACTGCGACGAATATTGCCCTTGTAGCGATCGCCCATACCATAGATCACTGTTGGGTCAGTTTGCAGGCGCATACCGATATTTAAACGACGCACAAAGACACCTGACACTTGCTCAAGTTCCGCATCAATCGACGTTTCTTTCTCTACGATCGATGCCATGATTAACGCTTCATAAGCATTGTCATAAGGTAAATCTGCACTACGCTTTGCCCATTCTTCTGCCAAAATTTTCTGCTGACGTTGATACAAATCTTTCAGAATCGTGATGTCCGTTTCACCTTTGGCATAAAAATAGGTATCAGGAGCAAATAAGCCTTCTGGGTGGGATTCTGTTGCACCAATCGCTTTTAAAATTTCCGCATCTGGCTGATCAAGCACGGTATTTTTTACATACTGGTTATTATTAAGTTGTTGTTTCAGTTGCTTGAATGTCGTTCCTTCGATCACCAAGATACGGCTCATTTGTGCATTTTCTGCATTACTCACCATGCTTAAAACAGAGGCAATCGAATCCCCTTGATGCACTTCATACACTCCTGCTTTCATCGTATCGTTAATGACGAGGCGTTGATAAAGTTTCAGTACGATTGGAAATTTAACTTGATCGTTATCATCTAATTGGTCAATAAACTTAGAATAGGTCTGCCCTTTTTCGATCGACAGCATCTGCACTTTTTTATCCGTAGGATAATCTTTCCAAAGACTTTGTGATAAGACATAAGCACAGCATAGCAATCCAATTACAAAAACCACAGCGATGAGTTTTGGAAATTTTCGATTAAAAAACTTAGGTTTCTGTTTTGCCGATTTTTTCGAAGTTGCAGACTTTCGTTGCGTTTGATTTACCATAAAAAATACTTAATAAAATAATGTGAAGATTTAAACTTCTTTACCGCTCATATTCAAGCAGAGTGCTGTAATGAAAGCGTGAACACCTTAACTCAAATCGGATAATTGCAACTGCTGAAATACGCTTTTACAAATGTTTTGATCAAGTTGTCGTTCAGCATTTCCATCAATCAAAGTTTGAACGATCTGCATTGCATGTAGTGTATTACAGAAAAAAATCGCCTGAACCGATGCCAATTCTGAGCGCTTAATTTTACGGATTTGGTGCGGAATTTGAAAGTGTTGCAACCGAGATAAAATCTCTTGACGCATCACACCATCAATGCCTGCCAATGCAAAATCTGGTGTATGCCATTGCCCATGCATATAGACAAAGCAATTACTGGAAATACCTTCAACTAAATCATCATGTTGATCAAAACAAAGTGCTTCGTGCCAAGCCTTTTGATTGGCTTGATGTTTTAAAATCACTTGCTCAATTCGATTCAAACTTTTAATACCACGCAGTTGTTGCATTGGCGTAGACAAGGCTTGATCCATCAATCCAACTTTTTCTAAAACTGGAATTTCGCTGGAAAATGCCGTTTTTGGATAAAAGTAAAAATACAGATCTGCATCTTGATCAGGTGGTGCATAACCACGTTGTCCCTGCCCTCGACTAATGAGAATTTTTATTGTGCCGTGTGCATTTTCGCCATATTGCGCTGATATTTGATTTAAGAAATTTTCTTTATCAGTATTGATTCGATCCATATCACAATTTAAGCAAAGTGCAGGGATTGCCTTTTCAAACCTTGCAAGATGACGTTGCCAAAGCTGAATTTCACCTCCACCATACTGTGCTGTGGTGAAGCAACCATCACCATATAAAAATCCACGATCTTCAATAGAAACAAGATGTTCTTGATCATTAACAGGGATCATTTGGGCATTTTTTTGGATCAGCATTGTCATTCATTCTTTGGCGATACGTGCATCATTTCAAACTATTCATATTTTTAGAATCTTTTTTAAATCACTTTTTTTTATATTAATTGCATTTTTTATTATTTTTTATGCTTTAGAAAAATTTATAAGCTTGCATTATCGAAAACAGCGAACTCTTTTTAACTATTTTTTATAGCACTTGTTCAAAGAATTAAGAGATTACATCATGAAATTTACAACAGTGAAAACAGGTATTGCCATCGCACTTTTAGGTTTAAGTAGTGCAACTTTTGCCAAAGATTTTCTTAATGCGTCTTATGACCCGACCCGTGAGCTATATACCGAGTTTAACAAATCTTTTGGCGACTGGTGGAAAGATCGCACCAAGCAAGAGATTAATTTTAAACAATCACATGGCGGTTCGGGTAAGCAAGCTCGTGCGGTGATTGATGGCTTAAATGCCGACGTGGTGACTTTGGCATTGGCGGCGGATATTGATGTCATCGCTGAAAAAGCCAAATTACTTCCTGCAAACTGGCAGTCAAAATTACCAAACAATGCCACGCCATACACTTCAACCATCGTGTTCTTGGTGCGTAAAGGCAATCCAAAAGGTCTGCAAGATTGGGGCGATTTGGTCAAAGATGGCGTAGAAATCATCACGCCAAATCCAAAAACCTCAGGCGGTGCACGTTGGAATTATCTCGCAGCATGGGCTTGGGCGAAGCATCAAAAAGGTGGTAGCGATGCCAAAGCGCAAGAATTTGTCCGTCAGATTTATAAAAATACCAAAGTGCTGGATTCAGGCGCACGTGGTTCGACCACGACCTTTGCAGAACGTGGTATTGGTGATGTACTCCTCGCTTGGGAAAATGAAGCACATCTCGCGATTCGTGAACAACCGGGTAAGTTTGAGATCGTGACACCAAGCCTGTCGATCTTGGCTGAGCCACCTGTTGCGATCGTGGAGAAAAATGCCAAAAAAAATGGCAATGAAAACCTTGCCAAGGCTTATCTGAACTATTTGTATTCCCCTGCAGGACAAGAGATTGCAGCGAAAAATTACTATCGTCCACGTAATCAAGCAGTGCTGAAAAAGTACAGCAATGTCTTTAAACCTTTGAAATTGGTCACTATCGACAAAGAATTTCGCGGTTGGAAAAAGACGCAAAAACATCATTTCGATAATGGTGGCATTTTCGATCAAATCGTCAAAGCCAACAACAGCCAATAATGCAAATTTAAATAGTGCAATTTGAAAACTTTGCAATAAAAATCAACCAAGAGGTGGCGCAGATGAGTAATAACTTACATACATTACATACCATCATCGTTCCGGGTGTAGGTGATAGTGATGCCAATCATTGGCAGTCATGGCTTGCTTATAAACTGGGCGACTCCTCTCGAGTTGTGCAAGAAGATTGGCACAAGCCTGTATTGAATCATTGGGTACAACGCTTTTATCAACATGTTAGCCAGTTTCAACGTCCGATTCAGCTCGTATCACACAGCTTTGGTTGCTTAACCACCATTGCAGCGCTGAATCAATATCCACAGCTGAAACAATGGGTTGAACAAGTCATTCTCGTTGCCCCTGCCAATCCTGCACGGTTTACGACAACAGGTTTTACAGAACGTGTGGGCGGCAATGACTCGTCTACAGACGACGCTTATGCAACGGACTCTTACGCAACTGATTTCTTGAAATACACGCTCGATTTTCCAACCTTATTGATTCTAAGTGAAAACGATCCGTGGCTCGATTTTGACGATGCACTAAATTATGCCAAAGCGTGGGATGTGCCATATATCAATCAAGGGCTTGCAGGTCATATCAATGTTGAATCAGGTTATGGCGCATGGTGGCAGTTGCTTGATTATTTGCAGGTGATGCAACAGCAACCGTTTTTATTCCAAAAGAATACCGTGTTGCAAAGACGTTTTAGTCTGGCAGGCTAATTTTTAGTATTCGCCTAAGTACGGCATAAGATGAGTATAAATCATCTGATCCGTGGAAACGTCAGTCGCATTGTCCGTGGTCAGAACAATATTAGCAAAATGGCGTTTTTCAAGGCATTGGATAAATTTTAGTGTATGACCGAGTTTGCGATGAGCAACACTGTTGCGCAAGTTGGTTTGCCCTTGCGTGGCAATGCCACTCATCCCGAAAGAATAGTAGGTCGAACCGAAGGTTGATCTGCCTATATTACCATAAACGGTATTATTCGGAGCAAGACTTTATATTTTTCAATTTGATGAAGTCCCTATTTCCTCTAAACCCCGTTTTTTAGATTTTTATTTTTTTGAATAATTAGGTGTTCCTATGGCACGACAGTCCCGTGTGATCGCAGGTTTTGGTTTATCTCTTGGGATTACCTTAACGTATTTGACCTTGATCGTGATTTTGCCCTTATCTGCGGTGTTTATCCATTCTCTTGGGATTGGATGGGACGGATTTCGGGAGATTTTAGGATCAGAACGTGTGTTGAAATCTTTACAACTGAGCTTTTCCACTGCCCTATTTGCTGCGGCGTTAAACCTTGTGTTTGGTTTGATTTTGGCATGGTGTTTGGTGCGTTATCAATTCTTTGGTAAGCGACTTGTTGATGCCATGATTGATTTGCCTTTTGCCCTGCCTACAGCCGTTGCAGGAATTGCCTTGACCGCCCTGTATGCGCAGAACGGTTGGATTGGTCAGTATTTTGATCGAGTTGGAATTGAGATCGCCTATACACCGATTGGGATTACATTGGCTTTGGTATTTATTGGGATTCCTTTTGTGGTGCGTACGGTACAACCAGTCCTTGCCGATTTGGAAACGGAGCTGGAAGAAGCAGCCAGTGCCTTAGGTGCCAATCGTTGGCAGACGATTACAAAAGTTATTTTCCCGATTTTATTGCCTGCACTACTTACTGGTTTTGCCCTCGCCTTTGCACGTGGTGTCGGTGAATATGGCTCGGTGATTTTCATTGCGGGGAATCAGCCATATCAAACAGAAATTGCACCGCTACTGATTATTTCTCGCTTAGAAGAATATGACTATGCAGGCGCAACCACGATTGCAGTGGTGATGTTGGTGATTTCATTTATTTTCTTATTGATTATTAACCTGTTACAAGGTTGGGCAAGTCGCCGTACAGGGAGAACCGTATCATGAACGCCAATCATTCTTCAACGGCATTGGCACTGCGCTTACAGTCGCAAGATGCCACTCGTGAGCCAACCGCTATACGTTATGTCTTGATCGGGATCGCCCTTTTATTCTTTGTCAGTTGCTTAATGTTTCCTTTGGTTTTGGTCTTTGTTGAAGCCTTCCGTCAAGGTAGTGCGGTATTTTTTGCGGCATTGGTTGAGCCTGATACTTTATCTGCAGTGAAACTCACTTTATTGACTGCTGCTGTAGCTGTTCCGTTGAATGTGATCTTTGGCGTGGCTGCGGCTTGGGCGGTGACCAAGTTTCGATTTAAAGGCAAGTCCATTCTTACCACGCTGATTGATTTGCCGTTTTCGGTATCGCCTGTGATTGCAGGTATGATGCTCGTCCTACTGTTCGGTACGCAAGGTTGGTGGGGCGAATGGTTGCAAGATCGTGATGTGACCATTCTCTATGCCGTACCTGCAATTATCCTTGCCACTGTATTTATTACCGTGCCTTTTGTTGCTCGTGAGCTGATTCCACTGATGGAAGCGCAAGGCACAGAGGAAGAAGAAGCAGCGATCGTACTGGGGGCTTCAGGTTGGCAGACGTTCTGGAAAGTGACTTTGCCCAATATCAAATGGGGTCTGCTCTACGGTGTGATTCTGTGTAATGCCCGAGCGATGGGTGAGTTTGGTGCGGTATCAGTAGTGTCTGGGCATATTCGTGGTGAAACCAATACCCTGCCACTACATGTCGAGATTCTCTACAACGAATATAGCTACAGCGCTGCATTTGCCGTAGCGACGTTGCTAGCTTTACTTGCGATCGTGACCTTGATTATCAAAACGTGGGTTGAGCTTCGCCAAGAACAACAGTAGTCACAACAGCATGAAAATTTAAACCTAAATATTTAGCCATACATTTATTTAGCCACATTTTTTAGCCCAATTTATCAGCACAGATTTTAGGAATTCGACATGAGTATTCAAGTCAAAAACATCGACAAACATTTTGGAAATTTCCACGCACTCCAAGACATTAGCCTTGATTTCCCTGAAGGTGAATTGGTTGCCCTACTTGGTCCATCGGGCTGTGGTAAAACCTCACTACTGCGCATCATCGCTGGTTTGGAATCGGCAGATTCAGGTCATGTACTTCTTGAAGGTCAAGATTCGACTGATGTGCATGTTCGTCACCGTCAAGTGGGTTTTGTCTTTCAGCATTACGCCTTATTTCGTCACATGACTGTGTTTGATAATGTCGCATTTGGCTTACGTGTTCGCCCTCGCAAAACACGTCCAAGCGAAGCGGAGATTAAGAAAAAAGTCACTCGATTGCTCGACATCGTACAGCTAGGCTTTTTGGCAGATCGTTATCCTGCACAGCTCTCGGGTGGTCAGCGTCAACGTATTGCGCTTGCTCGTGCTTTAGCGGTTGAGCCACGTGTGCTATTGCTTGATGAGCCTTTTGGTGCGCTCGATGCCAAAGTGCGTAAAGAACTGCGCCGTTGGTTGCGTAATCTGCATGATGAATTGCACATTACCTCAATCTTCGTGACGCACGACCAAGAGGAAGCACTAGAAGTTGCTGATCAAATCGTGGTGATGAATAAAGGACAAGTCGAACAAATCGGTACGCCACGTGAAGTGTATGACTATCCTGCGAGTCCGTTTGTATTTGATTTCTTGGGTCAGGCAAATCGTTTTGACGGTAATGTAAAGCAAAATACCTTACAGCTTGGTCAATCGAATTTAATTCTCCCTGATCATCAAGCACGTGCTGAAGGTCAAGTGATTGCCTTTGCTCGACCAAATGAATTGCACATTCATACCACGCCACAGCACAATACCATTCAGGCACATTTCCAACGTGAGTTATGGATTGCAGGTGAGATTTTGGCGGAGTTTCGTGACAATGATGGACGCTTGATTGAAATTCGTTTGAGTCCTGAACAAGCGGATCAATTACAACTGCGAGCGCAACAATCGGTGTGGATTGCAGCGTCAAATTTACATATTTTTGATGTGGCAAAATCAGCTTAAGACTTCGCTTTGATAAATTGCTTGAAGATTAGTAGTCATAAAGTTGCTATACTGAGCTTGATAAACAGGCTTAATTTACTGAAATGATTAAATATTTATAAATGATATTTCATCATTTCTTTTATGCTCGGCTTTGATCAGTCAAATGGCGACTTTGCAGTATTCACGGAGAAGTTTAGTGAATTTCCAACAATTAAGAATTATCCGAGAAACGGTACGTCAGAACTACAATCTGACCGAGGCATCCAATGCCCTCTACACCTCACAGTCTGGGGTGAGTAAGCACATCAAAGATTTGGAAGATGAGCTTGGGGTACAGCTTTTCGTGCGTAAAGGCAAACGTCTACTTGGTCTGACTGAACCAGGACAGTCGCTGCTTGGTATCGTTGAGCGCATGCTGGTCGATGCAGATAATATCAAACGCCTTGCCGATGACTTCAATCTGGTTAATGAAGGCACGTTAACCATAGCCACCACACATACCCAAGCTCGCTATGTGCTACCGCCGATCGTCAGTCAATTTAAAAAATTGTTCCCGAAAGTCCATCTGATCCTACAACAAGGCAGTCCCGTAGAGATTGCTGAAATGCTGTTACTCGGTGAGGCGGATATTGGCATTGCCACGGAATCACTCACCACCGAAGATGCCCTAGCAAGTGTGCCCTACTATCAATGGCAACATTGCATCTTGACGCCGAAAGATCATCCTTTAACCCAAATTGAAGAATTGAGCCTATACGATCTCGCTGAATATCCCCTGATCACCTATCATGGCGGTTTTACAGGGCGCTCGAAGATCGATCAAGCCTTTCAAGAAGCCAGCCTTGATGTAGAAATCGTCATGTCAGCGCTCGATGCCGACGTCATCAAAACCTATGTCGAGCTTGGCATGGGCGTCGGTATTGTCAATGGTGTAGCATTCGATGCAGAACGTGATCACCGTTTAAAACAGATCAAAACCTCGTTATTTGGTACCAATACCACGTGGATTGCTGTGCGCAAAGGACATTTACTGCGTGGCTATGGTTATGACTTCATTTCACTGTGCTCACCGAATACGGATATTAAAGCCTTGAAAAAAGCCGCTTATCCTGAGTAAGTGTTACAGTTTGGAAAATGCCATCGTTTATAGTGTCGGAATTAGACGGATCATATAAATGGTGGCTTTTTTGTGCGCTTAGATTACTCATTGAAAATCTATGAAATATCCACTATTTTTTTACCTTAGATTCTCAAATGAAGTGCAACAGAGACTAAATTATTGGAAAGAAGCAAGATGAGCTAGCATTTTGCTTCCGACCGACCAAAGTCAAAGTTGCACGCATGAACTATACCCATCTCACTCTAGAAGAAAGATATCAGATTTATGCCTTGTTACGAGAAGGTTTTTCTAAGCGTCATATCGCATGTAGGCTAAATTGTTCATCTTCGACCATTTCTAGAGAAATTCAACGTAATCGTGCAAGAAACGATTATTTCACTAAACATGCCGATCAACTCGCCAAAAGACACCACTGCTCCAATCATAAAAAGAATCTCTCATAAAATATGGGCTCGTATCATTTCCCATCTCAAGCATCAATGGAGTCCCGAACAGATCGCCTCACATGTTTCTGTCAGTTTGCATTCAATTTATCGTTTCATACGACAAGATAAAGGCACAGGTGGAAAGTTATTTCTCAATCTACGGTTCAGAAATCGAACAAAGAGAGAATACGGTTCTCCTGAAACTCGTGGTAAACCCACTGAGGTTGAACAACGCATCCGCTTTGGTCATTTAGAAATAGATACGATTGTAGGTAAGGATCATAAGCAATCATTAGTTTCTATCGTTGATCGCAAAACTGGCTATTTATGGCTCAAGAAATGCCAAACACGTAA
This sequence comes from uncultured Acinetobacter sp., assembly GCF_947493735.1. Classification (GTDB taxonomy): domain Bacteria; phylum Pseudomonadota; class Gammaproteobacteria; order Pseudomonadales; family Moraxellaceae; genus Acinetobacter. The sequence goes on from NZ_CANLSL010000010.1 coordinate 18,884, forward strand.
GGCAGAAGAAATTTGCCAAGCAACGATCAGCCTTCTCATGCCGATCAAAGATCAACTCAAAACGATTACCGCAGATAATGGTAAAGAGTTCAGCCTGCATGAATATACTGCTCAAGCATTAGAAATAGACTGGTATTTCGCTGATCCTTATAGTGCTTGGCAACGAGGTACGAATGAAAATACCAATGGTTTAATCAGGCAATATATTAAGAAAGGCAGTGATTTGAATATGTATACAGTGGCTTATATTGCAGAAATCACGCAACGTCTGAATCACCGCCCTAGAAAAAGACTCAGCTTTAGAAGTCCGAGTCAGGTATTATGGCAACAACACGGTGTTGCACTTCAAATGCAAATCTAAGCAATAAAAAACGCAGTCTATAAACTGCGCTTTTTATGGAAAAAGAATAGATTATTTCTTTTTCTTTGGTCCGATGAGCATACCCATCTGACGACCTTCCATCTTCGGTGCTTGCTCAATCACGCCAATCTCTGCCACATCGGCTTCGATTTTTTGCAACTGTGCCAAACCAAGATCTTGGTGCGCCATTTCACGACCACGGAAACGCAATGTGATCTTCACTTTGTTACCTTCTTCAAGGAACTTGGTGATCGCACGTAGTTTCACATTATAGTCACCAACATCGGTACCTGGGCGAATTTTGATTTCTTTCACCTGTACTTGATGTTGTTTCTTTTTGGCGTCTTTTTGCTTTTGTTTTAGATCAAACAAGTGCTTGTTGTAATCCATGATTTTGCAGACTGGTGGCTCAGCATTCGCCACGATCTCTACCAAATCTAGATCAGCATCTTCAGCGGCTTTGATTGCCTCTGCAAGTGTTACGATGCCTTTTTGCTCACCGTCAGCGGCAACGAGGCGTACTTCTTTCGCACGGATCTCGTCGTTAATCGCTGGACGGTTCGATTTTGCACTTTGCTGTTTATTACGGTCAGGCTGTTTGATTGCTATTTACTCCACAATATACCGGCCACGTTCGGCAACGGCTGAATTTACGAGGTCAATGAACGCATCAATAGACATCGTACCCAAATTTTTTCCTGTACGTGTACGGACATTGACTGTCCCTTCTTCCACTTCTCGATCACCGAGTACAAGTAGATATGGTACACGTTCCAAAGTTTTCTCACGAATTTTAAAGCCGATCTTCTCATTTCTCAAGTCAGACTCTGCACGAATCCCTTTCGACTTTAGTTTCGCAACCACAGATTGACAAGCCTCAGCTTGCGCATCGGTAATGTTGAGCACACAGGCTTGAATCGGTGATAACCACGGTGGCATAAAACCTGCGTAGTGTTCAATCAGTATACCAATAAATCGTTCAAAACTACCAAGAATCGCACGGTGCAACATCACTGGATGGTCACGATCGTTCTCTTCTGTGACAAATTCTGCATCTAAGCGTACTGGCAAGTTGAAGTCACATTGAATGGTACCGCATTGCCAGACACGACCAAGACAGTCTTTCAATGAAAATTCAATTTTTGGTCCATAGAATGCACCTTCACCCGGTTGCAACTGCCACTCAAGCCCTGCTGCATCAAGCGCATCTGCCAAAGACTTCTCGGCGATATCCCAAAGTGCATCATCACCAACACGTTTTTCAGGGCGTGTTGAGAGCTTCATTTGTACTTCGTCAAAACCAAAATCTTTATACACATCCAAAGTCAGCTTGATAAAATCAGCGACCTCTTGACCAATCTGTTCTTTGGTACAGAAGATATGCGCATCATCTTGGGTAAAGCCACGCACACGCATGATACCGTGCAACGAACCTGACGGTTCATTACGATGACACGAACCAAACTCAGCCAAACGAATCGGCAAATCACGGTACGACTTCAAACCTTGATTAAAGACTTGTACGTGACATGGGCAGTTCATCGGTTTGACTGCATAGTTACGGCTTTCGGAATGTGTAGTAAACATATTCTCAGCGTAGTTGGCAGCATGACCAGATTTTTCCCACAAGGTAAAATCAACGATTTGTGGCGTTTTAATCTCAAGATAACCATGGTCTTGTTGGATTTGACGCATATATTGCTCAAGCACTTGATAGATCGTCCAACCATTCGGATGCCAAAACACCATACCCGGTGCTTCTTCTTGCATATGGAACAAATCTAAAGCTTTACCAATCTTACGATGGTCACGTTTTTCTGCTTCTTCGATACGTTTTACATAAGCAGCAAGTTGTTTCTTATCCGCCCACGCTGTACCGTAAATGCGTTGCAGTTGTTCATTTTTGGCATCACCACGCCAGTATGCACCCGAAATCTTGGTCAATTTAAATGACTTTAAGAATTTGGTATTTGGCACGTGAGGTCCACGGCACATATCGACATATTCTTGATGATAGTACAAGCCCATCGCTTGCTCATCAGGCATATCTTCAACAAGGCGCAATTTATAATCTTCGCCACGCTCGGTAAATACTTTGATCACGTCGGCACGTGAGGTCATTTTTTTGAGGACATCATAATCTTGGTCGATAAGCTGTTTCATACGCTCTTCGACTTTTGCCATATCTTCTAAAGTGAATGGACGAGGCATCCAAATATCGTAGTAAAAACCTTCTTCGATAACAGGTCCGATGACCATTTTCGCTTCAGGAAATAGTTGCTTGACGGCATGACCAACCAAATGCGCACATGAGTGGCGAATAATTTCGACGCCTGCATCATCTTTTGGCGTGATGATTTGCAATGTCGCATCGTCGCTAATCAAGTCACTGGCATCAACCAGACGATCATTGACACGCCCCGCAACGGTATTCTTAGCAAGTCCAGGTCCGATACTTTGTGCAACTTCCATCACTGAAACAGCATGATCGAAAGATTTTTGGTCGCCATTCGGCAAGGTAATAATTGGCATATAAAATCCTTAAGGAGTGATGCCCTCTACCAAAGAGCATATCACCGCGAGATTATGATCAAGGTTTTTGGAAAGCTTAATTGAAAGGCTTAAAAAGAACCTAAAAAGATAAAACGGTGCATAAAAAATTTAGCACCAAATTTTACACCGATCTTTGGATTTAATAAACCTCTGTGCTTATTTTTATAATGCTTTGCATACATGAATCCCATAAAAAAGCACCTCCGAAGAGATGCTTTTTGAGAAACTTTAAGAAAGTTATAACTTATACTTTTGTCTAAATAGTTTAAGTTCACTACTTTTTACAATCTAAGCAACCGAATGATGCTGTACTCGACGTACTGCGTATGAGCTTAGCGGCGTAGTGGTAGTGGATTAAAATATTTCAGATAAAACTCATGCCATACCTTTAGATTTCAACACTTCCAACATGGTTGAACCAAGCTCTGCAGGACTACGTGTATACGCCATACCTGCTTTTTCAAATGCAGCAAATTTTTCTTCTGCTGTACCTTTACCACCAGAGATGATCGCCCCTGCATGACCCATACGCTTACCTTTCGGTGCAGTCACACCAGCGATATAACCTACAACTGGCTTAGTCACATTCGATTGGATGAATTCAGCAGCTTCTTCTTCTGCTGAACCACCAATCTCACCGATCATGATGATCGCATCTGTATCAGGATCGTTTTGGAACAATGTCAAAGCGTCAATTTGGTTCATACCTGGAATTGGATCACCACCGATACCGATACAAGTCGATTGACCTAGACCAAGTTTAGTAGTTTGTGCAACCGCTTCATAAGTCAATGTACCAGAACGTGAAATGATACCGATACGACCTGGTTGGTGGATGTGACCCGGCATAATACCGATTTTACATTCACCTGGAGTAATCACGCCTGGGCAGTTTGGACCAACTAGACGTGTACCATTACCATTGGTTTCAAGGTAACGCTTCGCTTTAAGCATATCGATGGTCGGTACGCCTTCAGTGATCACCACGATCAACTCCACACCTGAATCAACCGCTTCAACGATCGAATCCAATACGAACGGAGCAGGCACATAGATCACAGATGCATCAGCACCAGTTTCTTTTACTGCGTCTTTCATGGTGTTAAATACAGGCAAGTCTAAGTGAGTAGAACCACCTTTACCCGGCGTTACACCACCAACAACTTTTGTACCGTACTCAAGTGCTTGTGCAGAGTGGAATGTACCGTTTTTACCCGTAAAACCTTGTACCAATACTTTGGTGTCTTTATTAATTAATACGCTCATGATTGATACTCCCTTAGCCTTTTACTGCAGCAACGATTTTCTCTGCAGCATCAGCCAAGCCATTTGCAGAAGTTAGTTTTAAACCAGATTCGTCAAGAATTTTTGCACCGAGTTCTGCGTTGTTCCCTTCAAGACGAACAACAACAGGTACAGTGACATTGACTTCTTGAACCGCTGCAATAATCGCTTCGGCAATCATGTCACAACGCACAATACCACCGAAAATATTGATCAATACACCTTGAACAGAGGTATCTGCCAAGATCAATTTGAACGCTTCAATCACACGTTCTTTAGTCGCGCCGCCACCTACGTCAAGGAAGTTTGCAGGTTGACCGCCATACAGCTTGATAATGTCCATGGTTGCCATTGCAAGACCAGCACCATTGACCATACAGCCAATGTTACCTTCCAGTGCAACATAGTTGAGTTCAAATTCAGATGCTTTAAGCTCGCGCTCATTCTCTTGAGATTTGTCACGTGATGCAGCTACTTCCGGCAAACGGTACAATGCGTTTGAGTCGATACCAATTTTTGCATCAACCGCCAAGATGTCGCCATTTTCACGAACTGACAATGGGTTGATTTCAAAGAGTGCAAAATCATTTTCAACAAATGCTTCATAAGCACCATTCATCAATTTCACAAATTGACTGATTTGTTTATCTTTTAGACCCAAAGCAAATGCCACTTCACGCGCTTGGAATGGCTGTAAGCCAACTAATGGATCAACTTCGACTTTAAGAATTTTTTCAGGGGTTTCTTCAGCAACTTTCTCAATTTCAACGCCACCTTCAGTAGACGCCATGAACGTGATGCGACGGCTAGAACGGTCAACGACCGCACCCAAATACAGCTCACGTTCTACTGGATAAACATCTTGACACACCAATACGCTGTTGACTGGTTGACCATCTGCATCAGTTTGATACGTCACCAAACGAGTACCGATCAAATCTTTCGCAACTTGAGCAGCTTCTTCTCTTGATTTAACAACTTTAACGCCACCCGCTTTACCACGGCCACCTGCGTGAACTTGCGCTTTAATGACCGCAAATTTTCCACCAAGTTCGTCAAATGCTTTCGCTGCTTCTTCTGGCGTTGTCGCTAAAGCACCCTCTTGTACAGGGAAGCCGTATTTTTTTAACAACGCTTTTGCTTGATACTCATGTAGATTCATTGTTTTACCTTAATCGTGTTTAACGTGCCGAAATGACTTATAACTTTTCGGCGGACACTGGTTTTTGAGAATCACTGCGCAGTGCAATAGCCAAACCACAGACCACGAACAACTGCACAATGACGACCTTCCTCATCGCTTAATGCTTATTTCTTACGTTTACGTTGAATAGCATGGATCGCACGACCATCAACGGATAACGCTGCTTCATGAACAACTTCTGAATAGGTTGGATGCGCAAATGTCATCAACTGCAAGTCTTCCACACTTGATACAAACTCAAGTGCAATCATGCCTTGATGAACAATATCTGATGCTCCTGGTCCAATCACATGCATACCGAGCAAACGATCAGTTTTTTCATCCGCAACGAACTTGACAAAACCTGCTGACTCGCCTGCTGCTAAGGCACGACCATTCACCGCAAATGGGAATTGACCAGTTTTGACAGTATGCCCTTTTTCAGTCGCTTCTTCTTCGGTTAAACCAACCCAAGCCGCTTCTGGATGCGTGTAAATGACGCTGATGATCGTATCGTAGTTAACTTGTGCAGCATGACCGTGAATACGTTCAACCGCCATCACACCTTCTTCCATCGCTTTGTGCGCAAGCATTGGGCCACGTACCAAGTCACCAATCGCATAAACGCCTTCAACAGAAGTTAAGCATTGATCATTGACTTCGACGAAACCACGATCTGTGACTTTAATACCTGAATCTTCACTCAACAGGCTTTCTGTATATGGCTTACGCCCTACACAAACGATCACTTTGTCAAAAGCTTGTGATTTTTCTTCGCCAGCTTCGCTGTATTTCAAGGTCACTTCACGACCATTGACTTCTGTAACAGCGACTTTGGCATTTAGACGAATATCCAAACCTTGTTTCTTCAAGATTTTTTGATATTCCTTTGTAAGTGCTTTATCTGCCATTGGCAAGAAACTGTCTAATGCTTCAAACACGACAACTTCTGAACCCAAACGACGCCATACGGAACCAAGCTCAAGACCGATCACACCTGCGCCAATGACACCAAGGCGTTTTGGCACTTCAGGGAAACTCAATGCGCCTGTAGAATCAACAATTAAATCTTCATCAATTGGCGCAACAGGGATGTTTACAGGGACAGAGCCTGTCGCCAAAATCACATATTTTGGCTCTAAAGTTTGAACTTCACCTTCAAATGGGGTGAATTCAACTTTTTTGCCCGCAAGCAATCTACCTGAACCTTGTAACCACTCGATGCCATTGCCTTTGAGAAGCTGTGCTACACCGCCAGTCAGTTGTTCTACGACTTTGTCTTTACGTGCTAATATTTTTCCTAAATCAAAGCTGACTTCACCCGTCGTAATACCATGTTCATCAAGCTCATGCACAGTCGCTTCATAGCGATGCGATGAGTCTAATAATGCTTTAGATGGGATACAGCCGACGTTCAAGCATGTACCACCGAGAGATGGTTTACCATTGAGTTTGCGCTTTTCAATACAAGCGACTTTAAAACCAAGCTGAGCAGCACGAATCGCTGCTTCATAACCACCTGGTCCACCACCGATCACAACAAGATCAAATTGTTGGGACATTGATTGTTCTCCTAGATTTTGTCCTTGCTTTTGTCTTAGATTTTGTCATTACTTTTGCGCTAAAGGCTTACTACAAATAAAACCAACTTCAGCGCAAAACTATATATGTACTGACAAAAGATGAAATTAAAGATGATGTCCGCTATTACAAATCGAGTAATAGAGAAGCAGGCTCTTCTAATAGCTCTTTAATCGTTACAAGGAACCCGACAGCTTCTTTACCATCAATCAGACGGTGATCATAAGACAATGCCAAATACATCATCGGTAAAATTTCAACCTGTCCATTCACAGCCATTGGACGATCTTGGATTTTGTGCATACCAAGAATCGCTGTTTGAGGCGGATTCAAGATCGGCGTAGATAGCAATGAACCGAATGTACCGCCATTAGTAATGGTGAATGTACCGCCAGTCATTTCTTCTAGGCTTAATTTGCCTTCACGTGCTTTCGCCGCATAGTCGCCAATACCACCTTCGATTTCTGCATAGCTCATTTGATCGGTATTACGAAGTACAGGAACAACTAGACCACGATCAGAAGATACTGCGACACCCACATCGTAGAAACCATGATAGACAATATCATCACCATCAATTGAAGCGTTCACCGCAGGATAGCGTTTCAATGCTTCTGTCGCTGCTTTGATGAAGAATGACATAAAGCCAAGACGAGCACCGTGACGTTTTTCAAAGCGATCTTTAAATTGCTTACGCAACTCCATGATCGGCTTCATGTTCACTTCGTTAAACGTGGTCAACATTGCAGTCGATTGCGTTGCATCAAGTAGACGCTCTGCAACACGCTTACGTAAGCGAGTCATTGGTACACGTTTTTCAACACGTTCACCGACAGATTGGCTAAGTGGTGTAACGGCTGGTTTAGCTTGATGATTTACCACATCCTGTTTGGTGATGCGACCGCCACGACCTGTACCTTGTACATCTTTGGCATCTAGATCTTGTTCAGTCAATGCTTTACGTACTGCTGGCGACTGATCCTGAACTGGTGTAGCCGTTGAAGCTTTCTCAACAACTGGTGCTGCACCAGCTTCAGTTTTTTCTACAGATTCTTGAACTTTTTCAGCTGTTGAAGCTGTAGCATCTGCCGCACCAGCTTCAAACTCTGCAATGATTTCTGCCGAAAGAACAGTATCACCTTCATTTTTGATGATTTTGCTAATTACACCGTCCGCAGGAGCAACCACTTCAAGTACAACTTTATCCGTTTCGATATCACAGATGACTTCGTCACGTGCTACAGATTCACCTGCTTGCTTGTGCCATGTGGCAATCGTGCCGTCTGCGACCGATTCTGGGAATACTGGTGCTTTAATTTCAGTTGCCATTATTGATTATCTCCTGTTTCTTCAGCTTGGACATCTAATGCGTCAAGTACAAGCCCAGACTGTTGTTTTGCATGCAAGTAAGGTGAGCCACACGCAGGAGCAGCAGATGCTTCACGTCCTGCATAGTGAATTTTAATTGGTCTACCCGTAGGTAAAATTTCTTCGTACAAACGAGGTGCAACGAATAACCAAGCACCTTGGTTTTTCGGCTCTTCTTGCGCCCAAACCACATCTGTGATGTTTGGATAGCTTGCAAGTAGCTCGTTGATTGTATCTTTTGGATATGGGTAAAGCTGTTCGATACGCACGATGGCAATATGGTTTAAACCAAGCTCACGACGCTTTTCGAGAATGTCGTAATAGACTTTACCACCACAGATCACTAGGCGAGTCACATCATCTTTTTTAATCTCGTCAATCTCATCGATCACGGTTTGGAATATGCCTGTTGCAAGTTCATCCAAAGTCGAAGTGGCAAGCTTATGACGAAGCAGTGACTTCGGTGACATGACGATCATTGGTTTACGAATCGGACGGATTGCCTGACGACGTAATGCATGGAAAATCTGTGCTGGTGTGGTCGGTGTCATCACTTGCATATTGTCTTCCGCACAGAGCTGTAAGAAACGCTCAAGACGTGCAGATGAATGCTCAGGACCTTGACCTTCGTAGCCGTGTGGCAACAACATGGTCAAGCCACAAACGCGCTCCCATTTGGTTTCACCCGAAGCAATAAACTGGTCAATCACCACTTGCGCACAGTTGACAAAGTCACCGAACTGCGCCTCCCAAATGATTAAGCTTTTTGGCAAAGTCGTTGCATAACCATATTCAAAAGCAAGTACCGCTTCTTCTGAAAGCAATGAGTCATAGACTGCAACACGTGGTTGGTTTTCTTTGATATGACACAGTGGGATATAGACAGAGCCGTCTGCTTGATTGTGAAGTTTTGCATGACGATGTGAGAATGTCCCACGACCAACGTCTTCACCTGTGATACGTACCAAATAGCCATCGTCAAGTAATGACGCATAGGCTAAAGTTTCCGCCGCACCCCAGTTGAGTGGCATTTCACCCGTTTGCATTTGCATACGGTCATCAATGACTTTTTGCACTTGGCGTTGTAGTTTGAAGCCATCTGGTAAGGTGTTCATCACTGTACCAAGCTTTTTCAAACGGTCGATGCTAATCGTCGTATCCCAAACGTCGGTATATTCATGACCTAGATAAGGTTTCCAATCGACAAACATTTGTGTATTTGGCTCACGTACCAAAGCATTGGCAACGTGATTGCCTGCTTCAAGATCAGCACGATAATTTTCAATCATTGCATCAGCTTCCGCACGATCCATGATGCCTTCATTAATCAATTTATCGGCATATAGCGTACGTGTGGTCGGTTGCTTGGCAATTTTTTGATACATCATTGGCTGTGTTGCAGCAGGCTCATCCGCTTCGTTATGACCACGACGACGATAGCAAAATAGATCAATAACCACGTCTTTACGGAAAGTATGACGGAAGTCATGCGCAAGCTGAGTGGCAAAGATCACCGCTTCAGGATCATCACCATTGACATGGAAGATCGGTGCCTGAATCATCTTCGCAACGTCGGTACAATATTCTGTAGAACGTGAGTCACGTGGGTCAGATGTGGTAAAACCAACTTGGTTATTGACGATGATATGAACTGTACCACCAACCGTATAGCCACGAGTCTGTGACATTTGGAAGGTTTCCATGTTCACGCCCTGACCTGCGAACGCTGCATCACCGTGTACGATCAATGGCAATACATCATCACCACCAATATCTTTACGACGCACTTGGCGAGCACGTACCGAACCTTCAACCACTGGTCCAACGATCTCTAAGTGTGATGGGTTAAACGCCAATGCCAAATGCACTTCACCACCTGGAGTCATCACATTCGATGAGAAACCTTGATGGTATTTCACATCGCCAGAACCCGACGTATTCGCCATCTTGCCTTCGAATTCGCTAAACAAATCCGCAGGGTTTTTACCCATAATATTAACAAGTAAGTTCAAGCGACCACGGTGAGGCATGCCGATCACGACTTCTTTACAGCCGACGGCACCCGCACGTTGAATAAGCTCATTGACCATTGGAATAAAAGACTCACCGCCCTCTACACCAAAACGTTTTGCTCCGACATATTTATTGCCGAGGAATTTTTCCAACCCTTCGGCTGCGGTTAACCGCTCTAAGAAATGTTTTTTCTGATCGCTATTGAAATCGAATTTGCCGCGCGCACCTTCAAGACGTTGTTGAATCCAACGCTTCTCTGCGGTATCAACGATGTGCATATATTCTGCACCAATAGACTCGCAATAAATCGACTCCATATCCGCAATCATTTCGCCCAAAGTCACTTCAGCTTTGCCGATGGCCAAGTTGCCTGTGTTGAATACGGTGTCGAAATCTGATTTTGATAAGCCATGTGTACTTAAATCCAAATCAGGCACAACCTCACGAGGTGCGATGCCTAAAGGATCAAGTTTGGCTTTTTGGTGACCACGGTTGCGATAGCCTGCGATGAGTTGCAATACTGCAATCTGACGACGCTCATGCTCGGTACTGACCTCGCTATGCGCCATAGGCTGTGCACGTCCAGAGTTACGAGCAAGGAGTAAAAACTGCTCACGGACGTTGCTATGTGGTTGATCACCTTTAGGAAATCGATCGAAATATTGACGCCAATCCTCACCAACGAGGTCAGGCGACGTCAAATAATTTTCATAAAGTTCTTCTATATACGCTGCGCTATCAGCGGAAAGTTCTGTGTCTAGACGCATGGCGTCTGCAACATCTTGCATGAGTGGACCCATTTCCTATTGCATAATCAATTGTGGTAATCGCTTAGATCACTTTGATAAATATGTATTTGGTAAACACGTATTCACATTCTCTTAATCGATTCATTCCATTAAGAGTTTTACACACTGTCAGACAAGCTGACTACGAAATAGCGTTACGCTTTGTATGCTTTTTATGACGTAAAACACATCACATACAGCAACGAACGATTCCAATTACTCTATTGCTAGAGCATTTCTGCAAGACTTATGAATAAAGATAAAACGGTTTTACCCTTATTCATAAGACCCTATCTTAAATAAATCACTACAACCACGAAGATCGTTCACGATGAATCTAAAACATAAATTCCTATCAATTTTAACGCATGGTGAAATGTTATCCATTCGACCATCGAATAATAGCGATCTATGCAAAAAATCATGATCAGTCCAATTGAATTTAAACAATTTTCCAATCGAATGATTTTAAGTGCGTAAATGCTAACATGAGATCAAGTGGTGGATTGATTTATTCCAAACATACCATTCATAAATATATTAAATACACTCATTCTTATTTAGGGTTTATCGTTTGATTTTTCAACAATATTTGTTAAAAAAACATTAATATTTTTCCCAATGAATCAAATCATTTTGTCTATGAATGAAATATTAGTGTAAATGCAGGATATCAATCGTCGGTGGTACTCGAAATCGAAACGGCGCTCCAACCATGCCTGTACCCACAGTGACAAAAACATTGGCAGTATCGTGTTGATAATAGCCTTTCTTATGTCCAAGCATGGATACTTTTCGCATCACATAACTGGTAATCCACGGCAACTCAATCTGCCCACCATGCGTATGCCCTGACAGCATCAACGGTTTACTCGGTAGCTGTGGCACCATCTCCACTGTGTCAGGATTGTGCGCAAGGATAAGCCACGGCTTATCTTGCGGTAGATTTGGCAGTTGTTGCATATCTGCCTTACCCGACCATAGATCGCCAACGCCAAGCATACGCACTTCATCAAATTCCACGATTTGATTTTCAATGTCGAGTACATTGTTATGAAATAAAGCTTTTGCCAACAGCTCTTGAATCGGTGGCCCTGGATATTGTTCATCATGATTACCATTCACCGAATAGATCTGACAATCGATCTGACGCAAGATACGTAATTCATCCGTCAACTTATCTTCAGGTTCATAGGTCCAATCTCCTGACACCACCACAACATCAGGCTGCTCTTCATTGATTTTATTTACGATCTTTTCGAGCTGTCGCTCTTTACCCGAATACAAACCAATATGTAAATCTGCAATCAGCGCAACTGTCAGTGAATTTTTTAATGGAAAATTCGGGTCAATAGTCAAGTCGGTATGCTTCACCACGACATGATGCGGTTCGATAAACCGAGCGTAGATCAAAATCGAAGCAATGATTAAACTAGAAATCGCTTGAATATGATTAATATCCGACTGATACCACTGCCAGAGGGTCAACACAATCCATGGAAAAATCAAATAGCAGAGATAAAACACAAATAATAATAGGAACGCTTTAAAGTGATGCGTCGTTTCAGTGCGCCGTGCACTCGCCCACGCCTGCCAGATTACCCAACCCAACATGATCGCAATGCACCAATAGATCAAATGTGTAATATTCATATCGTCATTCATGCTTTAATTATTTAAACGTACAGAAGTCCTACTCGCCCCTTGCCATGACTATTTTCACAATACAAATTGTTGTTATAGTCATATAGAAGATTCTGCAAAATGGTTTTCACTCAAAATCAACCAATTTAAAATCAATCAAAAACAGAATCATGTGACATCTATATGTTAATTATATGACAGCTTCTAAGACAATCTTCAAGTCCACTTTACTTTTACAACAATATTTTTCGTCGCACCACACCGACGACTCATCAAAAATCATTCGGTTTTAATCGCCTTTCCGCTATACTGCACCTAAGTTTTCGTTTTATATTTTTTCTTGGTCAATGATGATCATACTTTGAGATAAGGATTCGTCCCGATATGCGCTCCAACGCTTTTCGCATTAGCCTATTGACCTTATCACTCGGCGTTTTGCAAGCATGTTCCACCTTGCCACAGCGTGAGCCTGTTTTACCGACCTATTCGACACAATACCAAACAGATAATACGCAACTTGCACACCTTTTCGAACCGCTTAAACAAAGCCACCCAAACCTGACGGGTTATCACGTCCTTTTTGAGCCGACTAAAGCACTTGCCACACGACTACAACTGATTGAGCGTGCAGATCAAACCTTAGACTTACAATATTATATTTGGGACAATGACAAAGTTGGCGCACTTGCCATAGAAGCGATTTTGCGTGCTGCCGATCGTGGCGTAAAAGTTCGCCTGTTGGTCGATGACAATAACAGTAAAAACTTAGAAGCTGTACTTCGCACATTGACACAACACCCAAACATTCAAGTCCGTGTGTTTAATCCATTTCGCTTTCGCAATTTGCGTCCTTTGGATATGGTGCTCGACTTCGATCGCATCACACGACGGATGCACAATAAGACCTTTATTGTTGACCAAGAAGTGGCGCTTATCGGCGGTCGCAACATGAGCAACCAATACTATAATGCAGGGGAAAATTATCAGTTTTCCGATATGGACGTATTATTAGTTGGGCAAGCCACTGATGAAATCATGAATTCCTTCGATGAATATTGGAATCATGACTACGCCTACCCTATCGCAGACCTGAATCGCAATCGTGCCGATCGGCTCAGCATGGAAAGTCTACGCAAACAGCTCGAACAAAATTGGTTTGAAAGCACTGTAGAAGATTATCTCGGCATTCTGAGTTCATCGCTATCCTTTGACGACTGGTTTAACACCAACCTACCTTTGCAATGGGTCAAAGCTGAAGTCATCAAAGACTCTGCTGATAAAATCAAAAAAGATGCGCCACAGGAAGAACATCTCAACTTCCAAATGACCAGTTATCTGAAAGCGCCAAAAAGTCATGTTGATTTGGTATCTGCCTATTTTATTCCAGACCGCCAAGCACAAGAATTAATCCAAACTTTTGCAGCGCAAGGCGTGAAAATTCGAGTTTTAACCAACTCTTATAAAGCCAACGATGTGCCTTTTGTACATGCTTTCTATGCAAAATATCGTGAGCCCCTTTTGGCGCAAGGTATTTCTTTATATGAATTCCTTCCATCAATGCCCTACACTTTGTCACGAGCAGAACGCAAAGAACTTTTCGCTGACCAAAAAGTAGATAAAGATGCGATTGATCGCAGTAGCTTGCATGCCAAATTTATGGCACTGGATAATCAACAAGTCTTTATCGGCTCGTTCAACTTTGATCCACGCTCTGCGCATTTGAATACTGAAATTGGCGTGATTTTGGAAAGTCCTGAACTCGCCACTTCAATTCATCAAGGGCTTGATCAAAACATCATGAATTATGCCTATAAAGTAACTTTGAACGATCAAGGCAAACTCGAATGGCAGAAGAAAACTGAGAATGATCAACGCATTACTTATAAAAAAGAACCGCAAATGTCTTGGTGGGAAAAATTGGGACTCAAACTCATTTCATTTTTGCCAATCGAAGGACAAATGTAATGGCGATAATAGCCTCAGCGCAATCACAGAATTAGCCACGCTATTTTAAATATCGTGCATTTAAGCTAAGACATCTTGATGCAATTTCTCTAGCCCTTCTTGCATCTCTTTTTGCACCAACGCAGTCAAACTTTGAACGGTATGCTCTCGACTATCAATCGCAGGTAAGGCAACCAAATGTGCTGTAACGACTGGCATCTGTAATACCTGCGTCAGATTTTGCACAAAACCTTGATCACCAATAAATGGAATAATATTGTCGAGCTGACCTTGATGGTTGACATAGGCAATTAAACAAATTTGTACTGGCTTTTGCGCTTCGATTGCCGATGCCAAAAGTTTGCCATGGACCTTTTTTACTCGTGTACCGTCAGTCGTGGTCGCTTCAGGGAAAAACAAAACAGGTGAGTCTTGCTTTAAAAATTCGGTGATTTGATCTTTAATCAATACAGAATCACCCGAACCACGACGGATAAACAACGTCCCGCCCCAACGTGCAAGCTTACCAATGATCGGCCATGACGCCACTTCTGCTTTTGCCAAAAAGAAAACTCTCGCTCCTGAGCCAAGCACTGCCACATCTAGCCATGAGATATGATTACTCACCCAAAGCGCAGGATGACGTGCAATCTCGCCATGCACTTGCACTTTGACATTAAATACCGAACTTAATTCACGGCAGAAATACTGTACGTAGCGTGTGTTACTTGGATCATTTGGATTTTTATAGAGTTTTTTTGAAAAAATGAGATAAAACCCTTTAAAAATCACGAGTAGCAAATGGAAAAATTTTATGATGTAGAGCGTAATGCGTAGCAATAAATTGCGCTGTGGTAATTGCGTTTTCCCCACACTATTATTGTGTTGATTTTGATTGTTCTGCTGTTGATTTGACTGATCAGATTTTTGATCCGATTGAGCAAGCGGTTGTTGCGACATTGACGCCGTTTTCCTAAAAACTATGTTTCACAGTAACCATAATCTATTTTAGCCAAGCATCAAAGTGGTAAAATGTGCCAAATACTTTGCACTGTCCCATCTTTTAATTTTTCTCTGATAAATTTTCATTTCTTAAAATGCAAGTATTCAAGTAACTTCACCATAAGTCAAATAGTCAAACCACTGTTTTTTTCATACAATAGACTTCTTTGACCTTATATAGAGATAATGTCTGCGTGGAATATTTTGAACGACACCAAGGTGGCGAACGTGCAATTTTAATCAGCACCCGAGTACAGATTTTAGAGGACTTAGATGCTGAGGAATTTCGCCTGCTTGCGGAGTCGGCAGGTGCAGAGATTATCGAGCACATGACCACTTCACGCAATCGACCTGATCCAAAGCTATTTATTGGTTCAGGTAAAGCCGAAGAAATTGCCGAGTTTATTCAACAAGAAGAAATTGATCTGGCTATTTTTGATCACCCACTTTCCCCTGCACAAGAGCGTAACTTAGAAAGAATCTTTAAATGTCGAGTCATCGACCGTACAGGTTTGATTTTGGATATTTTCGCCCTACGTGCTCGAACGCACGAAGGGAAACTGCAAGTCGAATTGGCTCAGCTTGAACATTTGTCTACTCGACTGGTTCGAGGTTGGACGCATTTGGAACGTCAAAAAGGCGGTATCGGTCTACGTGGCCCGGGTGAATCACAGCTCGAAACTGACCGCCGATTATTGCGTATTCGCATGACACAGCTCAAAGACAAACTGGAAAAAGTTCGCCAAACTCGTCTACAAGGTCGTGCCGCAAGACAAAAAGCCGAAATTCCAACAGTATCTTTAGTTGGCTATACCAACGCAGGCAAATCTACCTTGTTTAATCGCTTGGCTGAAAGTGATGTGTACGCTGCCGATCAACTGTTTGCCACACTTGACCCGACTTTACGTCGCGTACAGTGGGAAGGCTTAGGCACGCTGGTACTTGCTGATACAGTCGGTTTTGTTAAAGACCTCCCCCATTCACTGGTGGACTCGTTCCGAGCAACACTAGAAGAAACTTTAGAAGCCAGTTTGCTACTACATGTGATCGATGCTAACAGTCCTGATATGATGGAACAAATCGACGCCGTAGTAAATGTGCTGGGTGAAATAGGCACTGATGTCACGATACTTCGGGTGTATAACAAGATTGACCAATCTAAAGATGAAGCAAAGATCATTTACAACAAGCCTCATCAGCCTGAGCGTGTTTATGTGTCAGCACATACTGGTGAAGGTGTGGATTTATTGATGCAAGCTGTACAGGAATCATTGCTTGGTCAACTGAAAACATTTGAACTTCGACTTGATGCAAAACATGGCAAACTTCGTAGCCAATTACATCATTTAGAAGTGATTCAATCTGAGAGTTATGACGATCAAGGCATTTTACATCTGACCGTACGCATGTCAGGCGAACGTCTAATTCAACTCATCGGTCAAAACCATCATGATATGGATCAAATCTTGGGTGAGCAAGCAGTGCAGTTTAGACGTCCACTTGAAGCCTTTGAACAGAATTAAACCTGTACTTTATCCATAAAAAGCTCAACTTTAGGTATTCAGGTCATTGTTTATATTTTAAGATCTGATTAAATTCGGCTCATTCACGCACCTGACAAGGCAATATATTGAGATATTTAGGTCTGCCATGAAAAGTAAAACCGACTGGATCGCCTTATTATTTACCGTCCTACTCATCGTGATCGCACGTGAAGGTGCGGTTGCTTTGATGACTTTATTTGGACATCCTGAGCTTGGTAATTTAATTGGCTTGGCTTTGTTGCTGATCGTACTGGTCATTTGGCGACGCTTTAAGCCGATTCCACACCGAATGATTGATGCCAATGCTTGGATTATGAAAGAAAGTGCGTTTGCATTTTTACCGATCTCAGCCGGTGCTGTGATCATGCTCGTGGCGATGGGTGCTGAGATTCCTGCATTCTTATTGGTGATGGCGGTCAGTACGCTGATACCGCTATGGCTCTATGCCAAAATCTCTAAACGCTGGCTTTAATTCAACCCAACTTAAAATCAACCTAGCTAACTCAACTCAGCTTTAACTTAATTTAGAATTATTAAGGATCTTCCATGCTCACGGTACTTGCAGGTTTTGTCTTAACTTTGATTGCCTTTATTCTGGGCAAGATTGGGTTTCGTTATATCCCGCAAATCCCTGTGATCGTAACTGCAATGATTTGGGTGATTATCTTGTTATGGCTAGTGAATTGGCATTACGAAGACTACATGGCGAACGTACAGCCGTATTTTGATCACCTGCTCGGATATGTCACGGTTGCACTGGCTATTCCGCTGGCTGCAATGCGTTTTGACGATCTACCACTCAAACCGATGATTGGTATTCTCGCCTTTGCTAGTATCAGTGCTGTTGCACTACCAATGGGACTTGCTTATTTATTACACCTTGCTGAGCCTACCATTTTGGCATTTGCCACACGTGCCGTAACCACACCTGTGGCATTAAATATTGCCACCTTACTTCATGCCCCTCTCGCTATGGTCAGCCTTATTGTGATCTTATCAGGGGTGATCGGCGCAGCGTTTTCACCGTGGATTTTACGACATATCAATGATGAGCGATCTTCAGGCTTGGCTTTGGGACTTGCCGCACATGCAATCGGTACGGTGCAAGCATGGCAACGTGGTACAGTTGCAGGGCGTTATGCTGCTTTTGGCATGGCAATCAATGCTGTACTTACTTCGATATGGTTACCGATTTTATTTCATACATTGCAATAAATCACAGTATCAACAAATAAAAACGGCATAAATCACAGATTTGTATATCTAACATTGACTTCATTACATAAAAATTTAAACATGAAGCAAATATGAACAACTGTGCATTTAGAAAATTAGAAATATTACTGACAAAAATACAATTATTTTTTACTTATAATTCAATTAATTAAAATATTCTTCAAAACAAGAAAAGTGCTAAGTGATATTTTTTGTCAATTAAAAGTTCTCAAAAGGATAGTTATTAGATATTTTCAGCATATTTACTCACCTATTTTAAAGCGTTAAGATGAGATTATAAGGTTTACAACTGTATAGGATTTACCGAATGAAAGGCATCAAGCTGTTTTTATTATCTAGCTCATTACTGATGGCATCCGCATCTGTGTTCGCAACAACAGATATCCAGGGTACTTGGCGTACGATTGATGATAAAACTGGTTTTAGTAAAGGTATTGTTAAAATCACCAAATCTGGTGACGGCACTTACTCAGGTAAAATCGTTGAGGTCATTCCACGCCCTGGTTATACCCCTAAGGCAACTTGTGAAAAGTGTTCAGGTGCTTTAAAGAATCAACCAATTCTTGGAATGACTGTACTTTCGGGTATGAAGCAATCTAGTAAAAATGAACGTGAGTTTACTGGTGGCCGTATCTTAGATCCGCTGACTGGTAAATCTTACAAAACCAAAATGAAGTTAAATAGCAGTGGTTCTCGCTTAAATATGCGAGGTTATGTAGGTGTTGAAGTCGTTGGTCGTAGCCAAACTTGGATACGTCAGGACTAAATCAGCAAATATCAGCTTGGTGATCTTGAGGAATTCAGGAAGTCGTTACAAGGTCACCGCTTGGTAGTGAATATCGTAGTTAAAAAAGGATGTTTATGATGAAAAAAATGAAGCTTGCACTCCTCACAGGTTTAATGTTGAGCGCATCATCAATCTTTGCCGCAGATGACATCGCAGGCACATGGCGCTCAATTGATGACAAAACAGGCTTTAGTAAAGCCCTGATTGAAATCAAAAAAGATGGCAAAGGTGTATATACAGGTAAAATTATCAAAATCTTGCCACGTCCAGGCTATACACCGAAGACGCATTGTCAAGACTGCCCTGCACCTTATAAAAATGCGCCTATTCTTGGCTTAACAGTGCTAGATGGAATGAAGCAAAAGAATGCCACTGAATACGAAGGCGGAACAATTCTCGATCCACTTACTGGCAAAGTCTATAAAAGTAAAATCAAAGTCAGTAGCAATGGCAATCGCCTGCGTATGCGTGGCTATGTCGGCGTAGAAGTCTTTGGTCGTAGCCAAACTTGGATTCGCAATAAATAACTCACTACCTTTCGCTTTTTAAGCATCGAAATCCCAGTTGAATGCTGGGATTTTTTGCTTTATTTTCATGTTTTTCTTGACTTAATATCCTAGTTCAATCCACAATCGAAGCATTGTTAGGGGTCTATACACTTAGAATGAAGTTGCTGATGAATATTCACAAAATACAGCACAAAACTTATTTTAAACGCATTTTAGGCATTCTTTTGTCGATGATATTTGCGTTTTCGAGCCATTTTGTCTTTGCCAACAACTCACAGCCAAAAGCTGCCTACTATCGATATTATAGCAATGGTGTCGCTACGGTCAGCCGCTCTGTCACGCCAACACATATTCGCCGAGGTTATGAGGTACTTGATCAAAATATGTATTTGATCAAAAAAGTGCCTGCCTATAATGTTGAAAAAGATTTGCGTGAGGAAAAGCAACGTGCAGTTCAATTTGAACGTCATCGCAAAGATTTACAAATCAAACGCTCTTTTCGTGATGTGGAATATGCTACTCGCAAAAAAAATGATGTCATGAAAGTCTTGAATAAACAGTTGCGTCAGCAATATATTCTGATGAAACAATTACAGACCGATCGGAGTAAATATTTAACCGTCAAGGCTGAACATATTCTTAAAAAGAAAGACATTCCCACAAGTCTAGAAACCAATATTCGCAATAACCTAATTCATATCCAAAACACCCGAGATTCAATTGAAAATCTTAAAAAAACCATCTCAGATCAACAAGAGTATTACGATTACGTTATTTATCGTTTACAAGTGATGTAATCCTTTTTATATTGGCAAGCACTACACAGCTTGCCTCATGTAAATATGGACATTCAAAAACAAAAACATCTTCCCTTTTCCCTCATTCTTTGCACGGTGCTCGGTTTAACAGCTTGCCAAAAAGAAGCAATCGAAACTGCAAATCAGAACACCAATCAAAAAAATGGTCAGCAAGCAATTGAGTTGATTGCTGAAGACATTGTACAGATAAAAACTGGATCACTTGCGGACAAATCACCATTTACAGGGACGATTCAAGCCGTTTCACAAACCAGTGTGCAATCTCAAGTCAGTGCGACTGCAATGCAGGTTACCGCAGAAATTGGACAATCCATATCCAAAGGACAGGTTCTAGTTCGGCTAAATAATCAAGACAATAACGCTCGCTTGGCACAAGCAAATGCCAATCTCGCAGCGACCCAAGCCCAAGCTGAGCTCAATAGATCATTGGTAGAGCGCAAACGCAGACTGTGGCAACAAGGTTTTATTTCCAAGTTGGAATATGAGCAAAGCCAAGTCGAATATCGTGCGCAAGCTGAACAAATCAAGGCAGAACAAGCCAATGTCAATATTGCAGAAAAAGCAGCGCAAGATACGGTGATTCGTAGCCCAATCAATGGTGTAATTACCAATCGTCAAGTGGAACAAGGACAAACCATTTCAGTCGGACAAACCCTATTTGAAATCGTTGATCCATCAAACTTAGAACTCAAAGCCAGTCTAGCTGTGTCTGAAGCCTATAAACTCTTTGTCGGGCAAAATATCGAATTTCGCTTACAAGGAGATACCACACTCTACCCTGCGAAGGTAACACGTGTGTCGCCAGTCGCCGATCAAGCGAGTCGTAACATCACATTCTTTGCACGCCCAACGGCGCAAGCACCATTACACATTGGCACCTTTGTTGAAGGTTCGATTATTCGTAACAACAATCAACAAGCTTCTGGTCAAATCATTCCTCTAAATGCGATTCGACATATCGACACCGCACCTTTTGTTTGGGTAATTCGTGATAATAAACTACTCAAAGTTAAAGTCGATGTCATGCAAAAGCAAAGTGCTGATCAACTCGCTATCGTCAGGGGTCTGCAAAATAATGACTTAGTGAGTTTGATTGACTTTAAACATGATGATATTAATCAGACGGTAAGTATCAAGTCACAAACAGCGCAAACGACTGCGAATAAATAAGCTAAAAAAATAATTCAAGAAAGGAATCTCACAGCATGTGGTTTACTCGAATCAGTATCAAATATCCTGTTTTCACCATCATGATGATGTTGTGCTTTTTGGTACTCGGTCTTGCCTCTTGGCAGCGTATGCACGTCGAAGAATTCCCCGATGTGGACTTTCCTTTTGTGGTTGTGCACACCACGTATGTAGGTGCATCGCCTGAGATTGTCGAAAGCGAAATTACCGAAAAACTTGAAGATCAGATCAATACCATTTCGGGTTTAAAAAGCGTTATTTCCATCTCCAATGAAGGGCTTTCTACAGTCGTCGCCGAGTTTAATCTCGATGTTGATTCTTCTGTGGCAGCGCAAGAAGTTCGTGACAAGATTGCACCTGTATCAAGTCAGTTCCGTGATGAGATCGACGATCCGATTATCAATCGCTACGACCCATCAGCAGGTGCGGTGATGTCGGTGGTGTTTGAATCCAAACAAATGAATATGCGTGAACTGAGTAGTTACGTCGATCAACAACTTATTCCGCAACTGCGCACGGTATCAGGTGTCGGTCGTGTCAATCTACAAGGTGAAACTGAACGTCAAATCCGCATCGAAGTCGATCCACTGCGTTTGCAAAGCTATGGCATTGGCATCAATCAAGTCATGCAAACTCTGCAAAGTGAAAATGTGCAAATTCCTGCGGGCACATTGAAACAAGGCAATAAAGAATTAGTCGTCGAAATCCAAGCCAAAGTTCGTCAGCCTGCGGATTTCAACAATCTCATCGTCAGTAATTTGAATGGTGTGCCGATCCGTTTGGGACAAGTTGCAGAAGTGGCTGATCGCACCGCAGAGCAAGAAAGTAGCGCCTATCTGAATGGTGAAACTGCGCTATCGGTCGATATTCTACGCAACTCCGATGCCAATGTGATCTCGACTATTGACAACCTGTATAAACGTCTTGATGAGATCAAAACTCAACTGCCAAGTGGTATGAGTCTGACCGTCGTCACCGATACATCAAAAGGTATTCGTAACTCGATCAAAGATGTGGCAAGAACGATCGTCGAAGGTGCTGTCCTTGCTGTATTGATCGTCCTACTTTTTCTCGGCTCATTTCGCTCGACCATTATTACAGGCTTAACTTTACCGATTGCGCTATTTGGTACCTTGACCGTGGTTTGGGCGATGGGCTTTAGTATCAATATGATGACCCTACTCGCCCTCTCGCTGAGTATTGGTCTATTGATTGATGATGCGATCGTGGTGCGAGAAAATATCGTCCGCCATGCCGATATGGGTAAAGATCATATCACTGCGGCGATTGAAGGTACGCAAGAGATTGGACTTGCCGTACTTGCTACAACTCTGACGATTGTAGCGGTATTTTTACCTGTGGCGTTTATGGGTGGCATTATCGGACGTTTCTTCTATCAGTTTGGCGTGACCGTCAGTGCTGCTGTACTCATCTCGATGTTTGTCAGCTTTACCCTTGATCCAATGCTTTCAGCACATTGGGCGGAAAAGAAAGACAAACACGCAAATAAAAAACCAAGTGTTATTACTCGTTTTTTCCAATGGACATCGAATCAGCTTGACCGTTTAAATGCGGTTTATGCCAAAGTGTTGAAATGGGCATTACGTTTCCGTTTTGTCACCATGATGATCGCTGTCGGTTCTTTAATTGGTGCATTTGCTTTAGCAGGATTAATCGGTACGGAATTTGTGCCGATTCCAGACAAAGGCGAAGCGGTGGTCAAATTTGAAACCCCTGTCGATTCTTCACTGCAATATACCAATGCCAAGCTCTTACAGGTGGAAAAAATTCTACGAGAATTTCCCGAAGTGAGAAATACCTATGGCGTAGTGAATGCGATCAATGATCAAGGGAAAAATCATGCCAGTATCAAAGTCAGCCTCACGCCACGCCAAGAACGTGATAAATCCCTGATCGAACTGACCAATGATTTTCGTGATCGTATCAGCCATGTTGCAGGGATCAAAATCACCTCTGTGGCTTCAGCCGATGAAAGCGTATCAGGTGGTCAAAAGCCGATTCTGATTTCCATCAAAGGACCTGATCTCAAAGAACTCCAAAAAATCTCCGATCGTTTTATGACGGAAATTTCAAAAATTGAAGGCTTGGTAGATTTAGAAAGTTCACTTGGTGAACCAAAGCCCACGCTTTCCATTGAAATTAATCGTCAGATCGCCAGTGATTTGGGTTTATCAGTCAATCAAATTGCGACGGCACTTCGTCCACTCATCGCAGGTGATAATGTCACCACTTGGGAGGATGAAGATGGTGAAAACTATGATGTGAATATTCGCCTATCTGAACAAGATCGCTCACGTCCAAGTGACTTACAACAGCTTTATTTTAGTGGTAATTCGAGTGCTTCACAAAATGGCGCAAATCAAACTTCAACACTATCAAATAATAGCGCAAGCTCATTGATTCCATTTTCAGCGGTCGCCACGATGGAAGAAACTTTAGGAGCTTCGCAGATTAACCGTCGTGATCTAACCCGTGAAATCTTGGTTGAAGCGAATACCTCAGGTCGTCCTGCGGGGGATATTGGTCGAGATATTGAGAATTTACAGCAAAACTTTGATCTTCCTGCGGGTTATAGTTTTTCTACTCAAGGGGCGAATGCGGATATGGCGGAGTCGGCAGGCTATGCGATGACTGCAATTACATTGTCCATTGTGTTTATTTATATCGTACTTGGTTCGCAGTTTAATAGCTTCATCCACCCTGCTGCGATCATGATGGCATTGCCATTGTCCTTGATTGGCGTGTTCTTGGCATTGTTCTTATTTAATAGCACCTTAAATATTTTCTCGATCATCGGCATTATCATGTTGATGGGCTTGGTCACGAAGAACGCCATTTTGCTGATCGACTTTATCAAAAAAGCCATGGATCACGGCATGTCACGCCATGAGGCAATTTTAGAAGCAGGTCAGACTCGCCTACGCCCTATTCTAATGACCACCTGTGCGATGGTGATGGGTATGGTGCCTTTGGCACTTGGACTTGGTGAAGGTGGCGAACAAAGTGCGCCGATGGCACATGCTGTGATTGGCGGTTTAATTACTTCTGCATTGTTGACCTTGATTGTAGTGCCAGTATTTTTCACTTATTTGGAAGATTTGAAAAATTTTAGTTCCCGAGTGTTTAGAAAAATCATATCATAGCGAGCTTTTCAACACATATGAAATCAGTGCTCACCACCCTGCTTGTATAGATAAAAAAGTTTTACGTAGTACAAGGCAATCGAGTGAAGGTGTACAAATCGTACAGCGAACGAGATTAACGCAGTAATACTTAAAACTGTGATGGCTATAATGTCTTGAATCCGACAATTTGGTTGTAATACACTGTGTGATTGCGCTGTGGAAAATGTTGATTTTTAATCAATAGTAATCACATTGATGTGGTGTAATACTTTTTAAATGAAGACGTTTTGAATTAGTAGATTTTTAATTAGGACATTGTATGCGAGCGAGTCGCTTTTTATTTGCCACACTCAGAGAAACGCCAAACGATGCGGAAGTGATTTCACATCAGCTCATGTTGCGTGCAGGAATGATTCGTAAATTGGCGTCAGGGCTATATACGTGGTTGCCAATGGGTGTACGTGTGCTGAACAAGGTTGAGGCGATCATTCGTGAAGAAATGAATGCTTCGGGTGCGCTCGAAGTCTTTATGCCAGTGACACAGCCTGCAAGTCTATGGCAAGAGTCAGGTCGCTATGTGCAATATGGTCCTGAATTACTACGTATCCAAGATCGTCATAAAAATCCATTCGTGCTTGGTCCTACACACGAAGAAGTGATCACTGATCTTGCTCGTAATGAGCTAAAAAGCTATAAACAATTACCACTGAATTTTTATCAGATTCAAACCAAATTCCGTGATGAAATTCGCCCACGTTTTGGCGTGATGCGCTCTCGTGAATTCGTCATGAAAGATGCGTATTCTTTCCATAATGATCAAGCGTCATTACAAGTGACTTACGACTTGATGTATCAAACCTACAGCAATATTTTCACTCGCTTAGGTTTAGACTTCCGCCCTGTGCAAGCAGATACAGGTTCAATCGGTGGTTCAGGTTCGCACGAGTTTCATGTCTTGGCGAACAGTGGTGAAGATGATGTGGTGTTTTCGACTGAATCAGACTTTGCTGCCAATGTGGAAAAAGCTGAAGCGATCTTGGTCGGTGAACGTGCCGAGCCAACTCAAGTTTTACAAGTCATTGATACACCGAATACCAAAACCATTGAAGCACTCTGTGAACTGCTCAATATTGATGTAAAGCAGACCTTAAAAGCTGTTTTAGTACAAGGTGTTGCCGATGAGCATGGTAATTCACCGCTCGTTGCTGTATTCCTACGTGGTGATCATGAGATCAATGAAATCAAAGCTGAAAATCATCCATTGATTGCTAGCCCGCTGACTTTCGCCACTGAAGAACAATTAAAGTCTGCAGGCTTACCTGCGGGCTCAGTTGGTCCACAAGGTTTGGTCGAAAAAGGCATTACGGTATTGGTCGACCGTGCAGCATCGGTTTTATCTGATTTTGTCACAGGTGCAAACATTGCTGATCAACACGTACAAGGTGCAAACTGGGAACGTGATGCGACCTATAGTGAAGTTGCCGATTTGCGTAATGTGGTCGATGGCGACCCTTCTCCAGATGGTAAGGGCGTGCTACAAATCCGTCGTGGTATCGAAGTTGGGCACATCTTCCAACTTGGTCAAAAATATTCCGAAGCACTCGGTTGTAAAGTGCTTGGTGAAGATGGTAAACCGCAAACAGTCACAATGGGTTGTTATGGTATCGGTGTGACTCGTGTGGTCGCAGCGGCGATTGAACAAAACCATGATGAAAAAGGGATTATTTGGCCAAAAGCACTTGCGCCGTTTGATATTGCCATTGTCCCAATGAATGCGCACAAATCTCCTCGCACTGTGGAAGCTGCTGAATCACTCTATCAAGAGCTTCAAGCTTTGGGTTTTGATGTATTACTTGATGACCGTAATGAGCGTCCAGGTGTTAAATTCTCTGATCTTGAATTGACTGGTATTCCGCATCGTATCGTCATCGGTGAAAAAGGCTTAGATGCGGGCACTTTTGAATATAAAGGTCGTCGTGATAGTGAGTCGCAAGATTTAAGCAAAGAGGCGTTGCTTGCATTGCTTAAAGGCTAATAACAATTATTTGAAAATTTTAAATAAGCCGATCATCATTGATCGGTTTTTTTATGTCTAACTAAAAGAAGAAAAAATAAAAGTGCTTTTAAAAGTGCTTTAAAAGACATTACTAAAGTGATAAAATTACCTAAATTAGGAGAAAAATTATGATGATTTCCTCAGGCCAGTTTAAAAACATAATAAACATATCATTTAACACTCTAGTTTCTTTACTTGAATCTTTATCAACTCCTATTATTTTTATAAATTTCTTATGTCTTTTTAAGAATTTAATTCAATATTTTAAATTAACACAACTTACTTTCTTTAAGCTTTTGACAGTTTATTTAAAATTGAAACCTTTATTTTTCAAAAAATTAGACCGTCAATACACTCTGTAACCATTGCGCCAATTTTATTTTCTATCAATTATTCAGAGGCTTAATTATGACTCAATTAATTCATGCAAGAATGACTGCAAGTATTACCGAACTCAAGAAAAGTCCGATGGATACCGTTTTGGCAGGCAATGGCGAGGCTGTTGCAATTCTCAACCGTAATACACCCGCTTTTTATTGTATTCCTGCTGACCTTTATGAAGCCATGTTGGAACAACTTGAAGATTTGGAGCTTAATCAAATTGCAGACGCTCGTGCGAAACAAAAGCGCATTCGAGTAAATATTGATGAATTATAAATTAGAATTTTTAGAACAAGCATTCGATGAATGGCAAAAACTTAACCCCAGTATCAAGCAACAGTTTAAAAAGAAACTGACAAAATTGTTGGATAACCCTCGTATACCAAAGAACAAATTATCTAGTCATCCAAACCGCTATAAGATAAAACTTCGTAGTATTGGCTATCGTTTGGTTTATGAAGTGATTGATGACGAAATTATCGTACTCGTTATTGCTATTGGAAAACGAGAAAATAATGCGATCTATCGTTCAGCAGATTCTAGAAGTTCTTCAAATTAAGCTTCAGTCATTGCAATAAAACTTATTCAATTAAATACATTTTCAATACAGCGTTTTATTTCTAAAATCATGGTCTTGTCATATTCCATCGGCACAGTGAATCACAATCATAATAACGCTGTTTGCAATGGAACAAAACATGACAATACAACTTACACATTCAAAACAATTGAACCCATCTCGTCGCAACCGATTTAGTATTGTGCTCGGCGCGCTACTTTGTACACCACTTTTTTTAACAGCATGTGAAGATGATGATGAAGAACAAGTGACTTCTGCAGATCGTCCGATCATCTTTGCCCATCGTGGTGCCAGTGGCTATCTACCCGATCATACTTTAGAGGGTTATGAGAAAGCCATCGAGCTTGGCGCAGACTATATAGAGCCTGATTTAGTGATGACTAAAGACGGCGTATTAGTCAGCCGTCATGAACCGAATATTACTACAACCACCAATGTGAAAGATCACCCTGAATTTGCAGATCGTAAAAAAACCATGATGGTAGATGGTATCGAAGAAGAAGGTTGGTTTATTTCTGACTTTACTCTTGCCGAGCTAAAAACCTTAAAAGCTATACAACCACTGGCGGAACGTGATCAATCTTATAACGGTCAATTTGACGTGCCGACATTTGAGGAAATTTTACAACTTCTCATTGCACAGCGCAGTGAAACAGGTCGTAAAATTGGCATCATTCCAGAGCTCAAACATTCGACTTATCATCAAGACTTAGGACTTGCGATGGAAGATGAATTACTTCGTTTACTGGATAAATATTCGCTCAATAGTGCAGACTCAAATGTCATTATTCAATCTTTTGAAGTGACAAATCTAAAATATCTCAATAGTAAAACTGATATTCAATTGGTTCAGCTGATTGATGCTTCGGGCTTAAAACTTGATGGGACAATTGATAACGTATCACCGCTCAATCAGCCGTATGATTTTGAAGTAAAGGGTGACAATCGCACTTATCTCGATATGCTGACGCCTGCAGGACTTGCAGAGATCAAAACCTATGCAGACATTATCGGACCTTGGAAAGCATATATCGTAGGTAGCAAAGGTACAGATGCTAATGGCGATGGCAAAGCCGATGACGTCACAGGCGATGGTTTGGTTGATGAACGTGATCGGACGTTAGCTGAGCCAACACCGCTCATTACAGATGCACATCAAGCAGGATTAAAAGTCGTGCCATTTACTTTCCGTAATGAGCCTCGTCGCCTTGCCAGTGACTATCAATATGATCCAGTCAAAGAATATGTATATTTCTTTGAACTTGGTGTAGATGGTCTATTTACTGACTTTACGGATACTGCAATTAAAGCCCGTAATGCTTATTACCAATAACTATAGTCAAGAAATTTAATCCTGCTATAGCGTTAAGCTCGCTCGCATTACGACAAGTACACCTTCGCTCGCTTGCCTCGTATCAGAGATAAACTTCTTCGACTATACTTGCTTTGTCACAGCTTAAAATTTCTATAAAATGCCAAGCACCCTGTTTGGCATTTTGCATTGGTTAAATCATTCGATAAAAATCTTAAAATACAAAACTCAGTAATCCTCGCTAAAAATCTATCAATCGATCTGTTATATTGAGCATCATATTCAATTAAATACATTCTATTATGGACTTAGCGATCAACCACACTCTCGCCATTATCATCATTACCGTGATCATTTCCTTGCTTGCTTTTAATCAGCCTCGCATCATGAATCGTCTGATCTTTTGGGGACCTGCGGTAGGCAAAGGACAGTTTGACCGTTTAATTACTTATGGTTTTGTGCATGCTGATGGTTTTCATCTGCTATTTAACATGATCACGCTGTTTTTCTTTGGGCGTGTGCTAGAGCAATTTTATCGTCAATATGCCTTTGACATGGGCTTTGCATTGTTCTATCTCGGCGGTTTGATCGTGTCGATTTTGCCAAGTTATTTCAAACATAAAAATGATGTCAATTATTTTAGTTTGGGTGCATCGGGTGCGGTTTCAGCAATTCTATTTGCCTTTATCTTATTTCAGCCGTGGAATTTGATTTTCGTATTTTTTATTCCTGTGCCTGCGATTATTTTTGCGATTCTATATGTTGCGTATAGCTTTTGGGCTGAGCGACGTGGTAACAATGGCATCAATCATAGTGCGCATCTTTGGGGTGCAGCTTATGGAATTATTTGTACGCTGATTTTAGAACCTCGTATTCTTGGGTTATTCGTGCAACGCCTATTGAACCCAAGTTTTTTCTAAATCTATAACTTAAATACATACTGATTGGTTAAGGAATAATTCATGCAAAGCCTCGTCCTCGATACTGAAACACATACACTGAACGGCTTACCAATAGAGGTCGCATATGTCCCTGTACAACTTGATAAGTCAGGGATACAGGTCTTTGAAGATCAGATCTATGATGAATATTTCAGCCTTGACGATGGCACGTCGATTCATTTGGCTTCGATGGCGGTGCATCATATCCTGCCCAATGATTTGATAGGTAAACCAAATTATCGTGAGTTCCGTTTGCCCAAAGATACCATCTATACGATCGGGCATAATATCGACTATGACGTGTCTGCAGTAGCACGTTGTGGACAATCGGTGAAGCATGTCAAACCGATCTGTACTTTAGCTTTGGCACGTTTTCTTTGGCCTGAGCTTGAAAGCCGTTCTTTAAGCACTTTGAGTTATTTTATCTCTGATGATTTAGAAGCAACACGTCAGCAATTACGCAATGCCCACAATGCCAAAACCGATGTCTTACTCACCACTGAACTACTGAAACGTATCGTGGCTGAGCTGAAAATCACTGACATGGAACAGCTCTATCAACAATCACA
Source organism: uncultured Acinetobacter sp. (assembly GCF_947493735.1). Taxonomy (GTDB): domain Bacteria; phylum Pseudomonadota; class Gammaproteobacteria; order Pseudomonadales; family Moraxellaceae; genus Acinetobacter. The sequence continues at coordinate 49,672 of NZ_CANLSL010000010.1, forward strand.
AATCGCACGTTTACCACAGTTTATGCCTTTTGGAAAATATAAAGGCACTTCACTCAAAGAAGTCCCGCTCGATTATGTGCAATGGTTATTGCGTCAGCAAGATATTGATCCGTATCTACGTAAAGCTTTAGAACAAATTTTTTAATAATCGTTGAACCCTGTAAAATAACAGCATAAGTATTGTCTAGGAGCGCAAAGATGCAATTTCGAATCGAAGCCATAGAAGTTGGCAATGCCCTACAAAACTACATTTGGATGTTGATTGACACCCATCACCATCAAGCTGTGGCAATCGACCCGACCCAAGCCGATTTGGTCTTAGATTATTGCGAAAAATATAATTTAGAACTTGCGCAGATTTGGATCACTCATAAACATAATGATCACATCGCAGGCCTACCTGAGCTCAAAGCCAAAACCAATGCGATTGTGTATGCACCCTTGGCGGAAAAAGAAGCGATTGGACAAGCAGATCATTGGCTTGAAGATGGAGCTGTCATTACATTTTCAGAGCTAAAAGTAGATGTCTTTAGCTCCGCAGGTCATACACTCGGATTGATCACCTATTTTATTGACGAGTTAGATGCGCTGTTTTGTAGTGACACCTTATTTTCACTGGGTTGTGGACGATTATTTGAAGGTACTTATGAGCAAATGTACCATTCTTTAAATCGGTTAGCTGCCCTGCCACCACGCACGCTCGTCTATTGCACACATGAATATACCGAAAGTAATGGCAAATTTGCCATTACCATTGAACCTGAAAATATCGCCCTACAACAGCGCTATGCCGAAGTGAAAGCCTTACGTGCTCAGGGGAAAATCACACTACCCTCGACGATTGAACTAGAGCTTGAAACCAATCCATTCCTGCGCTGTCAAAGTGTCGAAGAATTCAAAAAAAGACGCCAATTAAAAGACCAATTTTAACGAATAGGCTTGACTTAACCCTAAGCTTTCTTCAAAATATGCCACTTGTTTACGGGCTGGTATTGCAGTATTGTCAAATGCACAATACACACGCATCAGGCCCGCCCCAAACTAACTAATTCAAGGAGTGCACGAGTGGCAAACTCTGCTCAAGCTAAAAAACGTGCTCGTCAAAATTTGAAAGCACGTAAACACAACGCAAGCTTGCGTTCTATGGTTCGTACTTATATCAAACGTGTAATCGCTGCGATTGCTGCTGGTGAACACGCTGCTGCTAACGAAGCATACAAAGCGGCTGTACCAGTAATCGACCGTATGGCTGATAAAGGTATCATCCATAAAAACAAAGCAGCTCGTCATAAGAGCCGTTTGAATGCTCAAGTTAAAGCTTTGGCTGCTAACTAAGCATCTATAGCCTCATTAGAAGCTATACAAAAAAAGCCCGTTTGGGCTTTTTTTTAGCTCTAATGCTTTTCTAGCTGCCGCTTTATACAATCTACAACTTTTAAAAACTTGCTTGAAAATTTACACTCAACAATACAACACACTCATCTCACTTGAAGAATTTATCAATAATAATTAAGCTTCAATAAACTAGGAAAATATTCCATGTCACAAATCAAAATTTACGGCTTGGCAAGTACGCTACAAACACATAAAGCCAAACTCTCCGATGCGATTCATCAAGCGCTTGTCACTGCACTACAATATCCTGTAGAAAAGAAATTTCAGCGTTTCTTTGCCCTTGAGCGAGCAGATTTTATTTTTCCTGATGATCGTAGCAATGACTATCTCATCATTGAAGTTTTGATGTTTGAGGGTCGCTCAACATTTGCAAAAAAATTACTGATTCAAACTCTTTTTCAAAATATACAAAATCAATGTAGTATCTCAACGCAAGATGTTGAAATTACTATTATTGAAACACCAAAAGAGAATTGGGGAATTCGTGGACAGTGTGGTGATGAACTGGCTTTGAACTATAAAGTTGATGTGTAAAACACACGCCATCTATCTCTTATTTTATTTTTTAAATATTGCATTTTAAATCACGAATATTAAGTTGATGTCGCTCACCTCGCCATACCCAATTCAGCTTTGAGGCTTCAAAGCTCGAAGTATTATCAAACCAAACAAAGACACCCTCCATCATCTCGGGCCAATCTTTTTTCTGTACTTGAAAATGCCCTGAAATCACTGCAATGAAAGCGGCCAAAATCGTATCGTGACTGACCGCTAAGCTTAATGCACGTTTTTTTGTGTCCGTATTTTTTTCAGCTTGGATTAAATGTGAGTGAAATAAAAGCTCTAACACATCCAATACTCCTCGAATCGGATGCTTCATCCCAGGAAGTGTATTTTTGACAAAACTATCAATGAAGCTCACCGCTCCTTTTTTTCGGAAATGCGGAACAGCCAAATCAATATCTACGACAAAGCTTCCAGGTTCAACCAGTAAGGACTCTTCAAAAATTTCAATCTGATGGGTATTGTCTGAAAAGTGTCGATCTGCACCTGCGATCATCAATGTTGCAGTATCAAGACAACGCTGTATTGGACTGCTGATACAGTTCACGATTTGACGTTGAGTTTGCTGCGTTAAGTATTCACCCCACGCTTCAGCAAGCAAACGCCCTTCAACAGTGAGTTGCAAATCATAGCCCGCCAGACCCTGCCCATTCACAAGTTCACGGATCGAATGTCGTGTAAATAAAACAATTGGTGTGTCATGGTCAGGCAATAATTCAACTGCACTAAACATACTTTTGGGTAAGGCGTGAAGTGTGTCCAACTGCCCCTCATAACGCTAAAACTAAAAAATGGATTGATGACTATAGCATGATTCAGATTATATCGTCTGCGTTTCATGTTTTAGCCTTTTGCTCAATATTATTTTAAATGACAAAAGCCAGTACGCTTGGTACTGGCTTTATATTAAACATCTTAAAATTAGATCAAAGCGACTTTAAGCTCTAGATTGTCTCAAGGGTTTTATTAAAGGTTTCACTTGGACGCATAATTGCTTTCACTTTTTCAGGGTCAATCGCATAGTAGCCACCAATATCGGTATTTTTACCCTGCACTTCGGCAAATTCCGCTACGATTTTTTCTTCATTCTCAGCCAAGGCTTTTGCAAGTGGCGTAAATGTTGATTTGAGCTCTGCATCGTCATCTTGAGCTGCCAACGCTTCCGCCCAGTATTTTGCGAGATAATAATGACTTCCACGGTTGTCAAGCTCACCTGTACGACGTGATGGCGACTTGTCATTATCCAATAACTGCCCTGTCGCATAGTCTAAAGTCTTGGCAAGTAATTTTGCTTTGACATTGTCTTCTTTTAGACCGAGCTCTTCCAAAGATACCGCTAAAGCCAAGAACTCACCGAGAGAATCCCAACGCAAATGGTTTTCTTCAACAAGCTGTTGTACATGCTTCGGCGCAGAACCGCCCGCACCTGTTTCGTACATGCCACCACCCGCCATTAAAGGCACAATAGATAGCATCTTCGCAGAAGTACCGAGCTCCATGATCGGGAACAAATCAGTGAGGTAATCACGCAAAATATTACCCGTTACAGAAATTGTATCTGCGCCACGAGCCACACGCTCGAGCGTATAACGCATGGCACGCACTTGCGACATAATCTGAATATCCAGCCCTTCCGTATCGTGTTCTTTTAGATACTTTTGGACTTTCTTAATCAATTCATTTTCATGCGGACGATATGGATCAAGCCAGAAAATCGCAGGCATGCCTGAGTTGCGCGCACGATTTACCGCAAGTTTTACCCAGTCACGGATCGGTGCATCTTTAACCTGACACATACGCCAAATATCACCTTGCTCAACATTCTGCGAAAGTAATACTTCACCAGTGTCTAGATCAGTAATATTGGCCACACCTGCTTGCGGCATCTCAAACGTCTTGTCGTGAGAGCCGTATTCTTCGGCTTTTTGTGCCATCAATCCGACGTTTGGTACTGTACCCATTGTGCGTGGATCGAAGTTGCCATTCCACTTACAGAAGTTGATCATCTCTTGATAGATACGTGCAAAAGTCGATTCAGGCATGACCGCCTTACAATCATACTGCTTACCATCGGCACCCCACATCTTACCACCACCACGAATCATCGCAGGCATTGACGCATCGACGATGACATCATTTGGCGAGTGGAAGTTGGTAATACCTTTTGCAGAATCAACCATTGCCAATGCAGGACGATGCTCCTGACACGCATGGAGATCTTCAATAATTTCTTCACGTAACGATGTTGGTAAAGTTTCAATCTTCTCGTATAGACCTGCCATACCATTATTGACATTGATACCAAGTTGATCGAACAATTTACCGTGTTTTTCAAACGCTTCTTTATAGTAAATTTTGACACAATGACCGAAGACAATCGGGTGCGACACTTTCATCATGGTTGCCTTAACGTGCAGAGAAAACAAAATCCCTGCTTGACGACAATCTTCGAGTTCTTCTTCGTAAAATTTACAAAGTGCTTTTTTACTCATAAACATCGAGTCAATCACTTCACCGTCTTGTAATGCTACTTTTGGTTTTAGGACGATATTTTCACCATTAGCGGTGATCAATTCCATTTTGACATTACGAGCACGGTCTAAAGTCATCGACTTTTCACCATGATAAAAATCACCTTCATCCATATGCGACACATGCGTTTGTGACCATTGCTTCCACTCGCCCATGGAATGTGGATGTTTTTTTGCATAATTTTTGACGGCAGTTGGCGCACGGCGATCTGAGTTCCCTTCACGTAACACTGGATTGACCGCAGAACCTAGACATTTACCATATTTCGCACGAATGGTTTTTTCTTCTTCAGTCGTTGGATTGTCTGGAAAATCAGGTAGTGCAAAACCTTTGGACTGAAGCTCTTTGATACATGCCTTGAGCTGTGATACAGAGGCGCTGATATTCGGCAACTTGATAATATTCGTTTCAGGGTCTTGAGTTAGACGACCAAGTTCGGCAAGGGTATTTGGGACTTTTTGATCATCGTTCAGATAGTCAGAAAACTCTGCTAGCACACGCGAAGAGACAGAGATATCTCGCTTTTCGATCTCTAAGCCCGCTGGCTTGGTAAAAGTTTCAATGATTGGGAGTAACGAGTATGTCGCCAGTAGCGGGGCCTCATCAGTTAATGTATAAATGATTTTTGACTTTCCACCGGCCATATGTAGCTCCTTTTTTACTGGTATGTAATTAAGTCTGTAATATGTAGCATCGAGCTTGTGGCTCGGCTACATTTCGAATCAATATTTCTTGCACTTTTTTAAGCGTGTAAAGTATGCGTTGAGCGGTGTATTGCAGTCAATGCGATATGCGCTTTTTACGTGAATAGTGTATATAAATCTGAGTGATGTTGCCTATTAGACCAATGGGCTAGAGTTTATAAGCACTTCGATAATCACTATTTCAATATATCTAAAAATTTGACAAACAAATGATAGAATATATTTCAATTTGTCATCAGTGAACGAAATGAAAATGCTAAAAGCAAAGAAAACAAAGTATAAGAAGGTAAGAGGCACAAACCGAAGATTAAGAAATATTGATCAATGGATTAAGGAGAATAAAAACTTAAACTTTCAATATCTCAAGAGCTATCAATGCGAATATGTAAAATTTTGGGTCAGCCCATGGGATAGGCTTTCACTGACGAATAGTCAATTCCCTGAACCTGAAGGAGTATTTAAAGAAAAATTCATTCAAGGATTATTTGAAATCTATGATTGTTGGAAACAACGGTTAGACCAATTAGGAAAACCATACTACTTAAAAATTTGGCTATTTGAAAAAGACTTAAGAAGATCGCAGGTTGTTTGTGCAATTGGCGAAAAAATTCAATTCTATGAAAACACTTTTACTAAAGCAGAAAACTCTGATCATCAAAAATATGATTTTGAAAATCTCGATAATTTAGCGAAAGCATTTCATTGGGAAAAAAGATTAGATGACCTCCTTATTGAAAATGATTTCCTAGAAAGTCCTGAAAACTATGTGGATCTAGAAGAATATCTAGAAGCAAAAAACTATTTTGAAAACTATGTGCTTAAAAATTACAAAGCAACCATCCCTTACGACTCTGAAAAATTCTACTATGTTTTAGATAATGATGTCGTTTGGTTAGGGCAAAAGGCTTAGCTAATTAAGATTTGCAAAAAATTGATCTATTAACACCCAATCCCCCACATCACGTAAAGCAATAAATTGCCCATTGAGCAAACTTGTCCGCTGATTATAACGAAACGGTCGATGACTGAGATCAAAGACCTCTCCACCAATGCTTTGCAACAAACCTTGTCCTGCCGATGTATCCCATTCACTGGTCGGATGAAAGCGTGGATAAAGATCAATCTCCCCTTCAATCATCATACAAAACTTATAGGCACTGCCCGCATTCACTTTGTGATAACTAATATTTTGCGATGTTAAATAATCTAAAAACTCCTGATAACGGGAACTGCGCTCAGGACGGCGACTCATGGCAATGCGTATTGATTTGTCATTATTTAAATCATTTTGATTTGGGTCATGTTGAAATTGAAATAACTCAGTTTGACCTTGCGCATTCCATTGATAACGATATGGTAATTGCATTTCTTGTTGATGCTTTTTAACAATGCTATTTTCAACTATATATAGCTTCGACATCAGCGGTACAGCGATGGCAGAAATCACTGATTCGCCATTTTCTATCAAGCTGAGATTGATGGTAAATTCACCTGTTTGATCAATAAATTCTTTTGTCCCATCCAGCGGATCAAGCATCCAAAAGCGTTGCCATTGATGACGTTCGTTATGCTCACCTTCTTCTGATAACAGTGGCAGTTTCGGAGTGAGTTCCGCCAAAGCCTGACTGATAAAACGATGTGCTTTCAGGTCGGCTTGCGTCACAGGTGAGTTGTCAGATTTGCGGTCAATCTGAAATTGCCCACCACGTTGATAGCGTTCATATTCCGCCACAATGATGGCACTTGCCTGCTGTAAAATGTCGCACAACTGTTGCAAATTCTGTGGCATCTGCTCTAATGCAACTTTAACAAACATACTCACCTCTCGATTTATCCATGACTACTGTAGCAAATCATTCAGCGCAAATCTCAAAACCAATCATCTTTTTTGATATGGATGGCACGTTGTTGGATTTGGCATTTGATACCTATATTTGGATGCAACTCGTTCCCGAGCGTTGGGCGGTTGAACATCAAGCCACGCTTGAACAGGCAAAATCACAGCTTTATCAATATTATTTGCAGTTTCAAGGCAGTCTAAACTGGTATTCGTCCAAGTTTTGGCGACAGCATATCGGTGTCGATGCCTTTGCCGTACAACAAGAAAATCGTCATCTCATTGCACCACGATTCGGCTGTTTTGAACTGCTGGATGCACTGCGAAAACTTGATGTAGAATGCTGGATTGTCAGCAATGCCGATCAAGCCACGCTCGATTTAAAACTTGAAAATGTGCCGATTCGTCCTTATTTCAAACAGGTGATTAGCAGTGAGACGATAGGTTATGCTAAAGAAGATCAACGCTTTTGGCAGACCTTGCAACAGCGTCATCCTTTTGATGTGTCACAAGTGACCTTTATTGATGATAATTATGCAGTACTCGATAGCGCAAAGCAGTTTGGGATTGCACAGTTATTCAGTATCGGCGAGCCTGATTCGAGTACCACCAGAACGGAATTAAATCCGAATTATATTCATCTTGAACAACTTACCGATTTACTCGATCATTTGAATCATGACAAACCGAACCATCTTTATGGTACATAATCATTTAAACAGCGATTTCAACAAAAGGCATTTCAATCAAAAAGCACATGAGTAAAAGCAATAGTAAAGGAAACGATCGTGAAAATAGCGCTGAAAACGGCGCATCCAATCAGACCGAATCCATGCGCATCGACAAATGGCTTTGGGCTGCACGATTCTTTAAAACCCGCTCACTTGCCAAAGCCGCCATTGAAGGTGGAAAAGTGCATCACGATGGCGATCGGGTCAAAGTCTCCAAAGAAGTCCGCATCGGCATGGAGCTGACCATTCAGCAAGGTTTCGATAAAAAAACTGTGCAAATCAAAGCCCTTTCTGCACAACGTGGCGGTGCGCCGCAAGCACAATTACTCTATGATGAAACAGAAATGAGCGTGGCACGTCGTGAGTTACTCAGCTCACAACGCAAATTACACAATTTAGCTCGTCCAGAACATCGTCCAAGTAAGAAAGATCGCAGGCAAATCCATAAATTCAAAGAGAAAAACAATCAAGATTCGGTTGTGGATTGGCACAATGATGATGCTTATTAATGGTTAATTTTTAATGGAAATAATGATGAAAATTTACTAAAAATATTTAGGACAAGCGAGGATAAAAACAGGCGACAAAATACGACGTTTTGTATGAAATCGACACTCGATTTATCACTAAAATTCTGCCATGATACTGCCAACCAACGATCATTCGTTTTAGATAACTGTCATTAATTTTAAATAATTGACATTAAAATAATGATCTTGCGACGCAGACTAGGCATCCACTTTGGTTAAAAAGTTAAAATTCACAATATTGAGGTTATGAGATGGATGAGAATAAATCAAAAGCATTAGGCGCAGCGCTAAGCCAAATTGAAAAGCAATTTGGTAAAAATACCGTGATGCGTTTGGGTGATAACACAGTACAAGCGGTCGAAGCTGTATCGACTGGCTCGCTCACCCTAGATATTGCTTTGGGCATTGGTGGTCTGCCGAAAGGTCGTATTATTGAGATTTATGGTCCTGAATCTTCAGGTAAAACCACGATGACTTTGCAAGCGATTGCAGAATGTCAAAAGAAAGGTGGCACTTGCGCATTCGTCGATGCAGAACATGCACTCGATCCTGAATATGCAAAAAAACTTGGCGTAGATATTGATAATCTCTTGGTTTCACAGCCTGACAATGGCGAGCAAGCCCTTGAAATCGCTGATATGCTGGTGCGCTCTGGTGCGATCGACTTGATCGTTATCGACTCCGTTGCAGCATTGACACCAAAAGCCGAAATCGAAGGTGAAATGGGTGATTCACACATGGGCTTACAAGCTCGTTTGATGAGCCAAGCTCTACGTAAAATCACAGGTAATGCCAAACGCTCAAACTGTATGGTGATTTTCATTAACCAAATCCGTATGAAGATCGGTGTGATGTTCGGTAGCCCTGAAACCACAACTGGTGGTAATGCGCTGAAATTCTACGCATCTGTGCGCTTGGATATTCGTCGTATTGGTCAGGTCAAAGAAGGCGATGAGATCATTGGTAATGAAACCAAAGTCAAAGTCGTGAAGAATAAAATGGCACCGCCATTCAAAGAAGCGATTTTCCAAATTCTATATGGTAAAGGCACCAATATGCTTGGCGAAGTGATCGACCTTGCTGTAGCACAAGACATCGTGCAAAAAGCAGGTGCGTGGTATTCTTATCAAGGCGATAAGATCGGTCAAGGTAAAAACAACACCATCCGCTATCTTGAAGAAAATCCTCAAATCGCTGAACAGATCGAAGGCATTATTCGTGAGCGTATGTTGGCAAAAGTCCCTGCTGTACCTGCACAACAAGCCGAAACTGAAGAAGATGCTGAGTTTGGTTTAGAGCAGTAATAATTTATCATTTTAATCAAACAAGTAACCCTAATTTAAAATCATGGGTTACTTCTAAAGATTAAGTGTTCACTGGATTAAGTAGGAATCTGAAATTGAATTTTTTAAAATACGATTTGGGTAATCTTCGTAAAGGACAGGTTGTTGAGGTAACTTTAACAAGTGGAGCAAATGTTCGGCTATTGGACAGTACAAATTTCCAAAATTATAAAAATGGTAGAAAGCATACTTATTACGGTGGCTTAGCTAAAAGATCGCCAATTAGAATTGCCGTTCCAAATTCTGGACATTGGTATGTAGCTGTAGATATGCAAGGTCTGAGAGGTTCAACAAAAGCTTCTGTCCGTGTAGTAGAAGGAGCACTACCTGAAATACGAGAAAGACCTCTTTCAGAAATTCCAAGTTTAGTTCGCGATAATATTCCTCCCTCTGATCAAACAGAGATGCAAGTACATGATGTTTTTATTTCCCATGCTTCCGAGGATAAAGTTGACTTTGTTAGACCACTTGCAACTGCTTTGATTAATGAAGGGCTCAATGTTTGGTATGATGAAATGACTTTGAGAATCGGAGACAGTTTAAGACAAAAAATTGATAAAGGTTTAGCTAATAGTCGAATCGGTTTAGTAATTTTATCTCCATCTTTTATTTCTAAAGGTTGGACAAATTATGAATTAGACGGAATTGTTACTCGTTCAGTATCAGGTGAGCAAGTGATGCTACCAATATGGCATAATATAACCAAGCAACAGGTAGTCAATTTTAGCCCGTCATTAGCTGATAAAGTTGCACGAAGTACTGCAACACATACTATTGAAGAAATTGCTAAGGAAATTGCAGAATTAATAAATTCAAGAAATTAAATCAACCAATACAATATTAATTTTTACGTTATTATTAATTGACTTTGTTTTTATAAGACACAAAATGAACATCTCAAAATATATTCCGCTGATCCTACTCAGTTTCACTCTGTCTAGTGCGACTACTTTTGCAAAAACTTCACTCATCCAATCCTCACAAAATGATCAAAAGCAATGGGTTGGTCAAGTTGCACCGAGCTATAAACTCCAAGATCAAAATGGCAAATGGCATCAAAGCATAGACATTCGTGGTAAATGGACAGTGCTGTACTTCTATCCAAAAGACAACACACCGGGATGTACCGAAGAAGCCAAACAATTTAAAAATTTATATCCGCAATTTCTAAAAGCCAATGCTGTGGTACTGGGTGTCAGTCTTGATGATGTGAAATCTCATCAGGCTTTTTCTAAAAAACTTGGATTACCCTTCCCGATCTTAGCCGATCATAAACATCAGCTCGCTGAGCAGTTTGGCATCGTCCGAAACTTTGGGATTACCAAAGTAGCAAAGCGTGAAAGTTTCTTGATTGATCCTCAAGGGACAATTGTGTATCACTATAGTAGCGTCAACTCACAAACCCATGCAAAGCAAGTCTTAGCTGACATTGTCAAATTCCAGAAGAAAAAATAAATCTAAAACTACGCATAAAAAAGCCAGCATCACGCTGGCTTTTTTAAATCGAATGATTTCTACAATGAAAAATCACATTTGCGATTGAATATAATTCTGCAAACCAATTTTCTCAATCAATCTCAATTGCTTCTCTAACCAATAAGTATGATCTTCTTCGGTATCAGACATTTGCTGACGAAGTATATCACGTGTCACAAAGTCGCCTTTTTCTTCGCAAAGCTTTACGCCTTTGGCCAATTTCTCACGTACTTCATATTCGAGTGCAAGATCAGCTTTCAAACAGCTCACCACATCATCACCAACATTGATGTCATGACGATCCATATTAGGCGTGCCTTCGAGGAACAATACACGACGAATAATCGCATCAGCGTGAGTCGCCTCTTCTTCCATCTCGTGATTGATACGTTCAAAGATTTTGCTCAAGCCCCAATCTTCATACATACGAGAATGGATCAAATATTGATCACGAGCAGCAAGCTCACCGCCAATCAGCATATTTAAATAGTCAATGACTTCAGGATTACCTTGCATAACTCACCTCCAAACTTTTCTCTATTATGAATGATTAAAAATTTAAATCAAGCCCAGAGTAATCATAAGTATTTGATTTTAAATAATTAATAATGATAAACAAACGCATTTACACTTCATCTTGAAATTATTATCCGTAGAACAATTCTTCAAGTTGTTGAATTTTTGGTCATAATTTTTATAAACTATTCTCAATAATTATTGGGTGTACTAAAAATTCATCAACGCTGTAATTATTCTTTTTTGTAAATTTAAATAAAAAAAATCGTGCCTGTGTTTGGAGGCACGACGTGATGAAAAACCGTCAATGCGTAAAATCGTTATTTTTATTTAAAGCACTTAGTCATTAAAAACCGTAATTAAAGACCAAGCTTTGCTTTCCATTTACTCAACAAAGCTACCGTATCCAAATCATTCGGATGGAAGCGTGGGCGGAAGTAAGCCAACATCTCACCTGTTATACCTGTGATGATGCCTTTCGATGGGCTATAGGCATATCTATAGATCATTGTTAGTTCTTTGAGATTCAACTTTTTATCTGCTTTAAGCAGACGCAATGTAAACTGTGCTTGAATGATTAGAATCATACTCATGGCAATAATCAGCGCAATCGAACGCAAGCCGTAAGGTTTTACACCTGTCCCAAATATCCCTTGATACACATCATAAGCCACCGCTTTATGCTCATTTTCCTCTACGGCGTGCCATAGCCACATATAGCGCATGGTGTCATCTTTCATGAGCTCTTGAATATCTGGATTGGTCAATAGCTCTGACGCAATCGTAGCTGTGAAATGCTCAAGCGCAGTCGTTGCAGTGAGGTCAATCATCTCTTGCGTATAACCAAAAGGTTTCATGGCTTTGGCAAAGAACTTACGCCCAAACTGGATGACGCTATCGGTATTCTTTTCAAGTGTTGCCACATCATGACCAAACTTTTGCGCTGATGCGTTAAAGCCAACATGTTCATGCGTATGCATTGCTTCTTGACCGATAAATGCACTGATTTCTTTTTGCAATTCTTTATTATCTTTGATAGCTGGGTGAAAGCGCACTGCACGTACACTGTCGATGAACAGTTGCTCACCCGCAGGGAACAACGCAGATAACGCAGTCATGAAGTGCGTCAAACCCGCAGATTCACTCATCCAATATTCTGGTACGTCGTCAAAGTTGAAGTTCATACGACGAACTGGGAATGACGCACCTGGGCGATTAGAGATTTGTACTTTTGCATTCATTTTGGTATCTCCAAGACATCTTGCTGTGATCTACACTGCTTTAAGTGTTTTAATCGTGATGTCAGTATTTCCGATTGTTGAATTTATTTTAGGAAATTCAATAATTATTGAGGAGTGTTATACAGGACAGAATAGTATCAGATGAGGACAATTTGATATAAGTATCAAAATTGCCAAAATGACATGGAATAGTATATTAAATCAATGAGATAACAACAAAAAATCGCATTATACTCTATTTTTTTGAGAAATATATTAAGAGCCAAGACTGAAACGACAAGTGCTTTCAGTGATGACGCATCTGAAAACTCTTTGTCTAAAACATCTTTATCTAGAAGCTCGCTATCTAAAACACAAGTTTTTAGAATAAATAATTTACACGCAATAGATAGTTACGTGGTGTACCAGGCATGCTACTCGAACGCCAATATTCTTTATCCGTCACGTTATTGACTGCACCAGTGATGCTCCAGTTGTCATCTTTATAGCCAATCGAAGCATCTACACGTCTATAGTCAGGCATCTTCGTGGTGTTATCAAGTGTCGTAAAATATGAGTCAACATAGGTTGCACCCACTTCTGCATAGACCTTATCAGTTGCCAAGTAGCGTACAAATAAGTTCCCTGTATTTTCAGATGAGTTATTGATTTGATTTCCTTAACTCTCAGAACGTTACTTATCCTCTTCAACACGAGCATCTTTGTAACCATAACCACCACGTACATACAGATTATCTAAAGCACACCCGATGAAGCTAAACTCGATACCTTGTGAACGATGCTCACCTGAAATATCCCATGTATGCGATTGATTAGGAAAATCTATACGATAGCGTATATTATGTTTACGTGTACTCGCTCAAACCTGATCTGACAGTTACCCATTTTTTATTGTGCCTGTCAGGTCAAATTTGAGCTAAATTTTTCTCAGCACAAATCCGTTTTCCATCAAGTAAAGTTTCAAGTGGTGTACGACCACTTGCGAGTTGAAAATAATCAGAATGAATTTAATACATTCTAACTTTCTCAGCTACTTTCAAATGTGTTGCACTTCGTTATTGAAATCGCCTTATCCAAAACACATGTTTTTGTAATAAAAAAGCGCCCATTGGGCGCTTTTTTTAGATCACAGCAGTGACTTATGCAGTTACTTTCGCAACAACACCAGCACCTACTGTACGACCGCCTTCACGGATCGCAAAACGTAGACCTGGATCCATCGCAATTGGGTGGATCAATTCTACTGACATTTCAACGTTGTCACCTGGCATTACCATTTCAACGCCTTCTTTCAACTGGATCGCTCCAGTGACGTCAGTTGTACGGAAATAGAATTGTGGACGGTAACCGTTAAGGAATGGAGTGTGACGACCACCTTCTTCTTTAGAAAGTACATATACTTCCGCATCGAATTTAGTGTGTGGCTTGATCGCACCTGGCTTAGCCAATACTTGACCACGTTGTACGTCTTCACGTTTAGTACCACGTAGAAGTACACCACAGTTCTCGCCTGCACGACCTTCGTCAAGCAATTTACGGAACATTTCTACGCCAGTTACGGTTGTTTTCACTGTATCTTTGATACCAACGATTTCAACTTCTTCGCCAACTTTAACGATACCAGATTCAACACGGCCTGTTACAACTGTACCACGACCAGAAATTGAGAATACATCTTCGATTGGCATCAAGAATGCTTTGTCGATGGCACGCTCTGGCTCTGGGATATAAGAGTCAAGTGCTTCAACCAATGCTAGTACAGCTGATTCGCCGTATTGACCAGCATCACCTTCAAGTGCTTTAAGCGCTGAACCACGGATGATTGGTGTGTCATCGCCTGGGAAGTCATAAGTAGATAGAAGTTCACGTACTTCCATTTCTACCAATTCAAGCAATTCTTCATCATCAACAAGGTCACACTTGTTCAAGAATACAAGAATGTACGGTACACCAACCTGACGAGAAAGTAGGATGTGTTCACGTGTTTGTGGCATTGGACCATCAGTCGCAGCACATACAAGAATCGCACCGTCCATCTGAGCAGCACCAGTAATCATGTTTTTAACATAATCGGCGTGTCCTGGGCAGTCTACGTGTGCGTAGTGACGTGCAGGAGAATCATATTCTACGTGCGAGGTATTAATGGTAATACCACGTGCTTTTTCTTCTGGTGCAGAGTCGATTGCTGCGTAGTCTTTTGCTTCACCACCGTAGGTTTTTGCACAGATCGTTGCAATCGCTGCTGTCAATGTTGTTTTACCATGGTCAACGTGACCGATAGTGCCCACGTTTACGTGTGGTTTATTACGTTCAAACTTAGCCTTAGCCATGTTCATCTTCCTTTGTAGATTGCTTATGCAGGATCACTGCACAAGCATTAGATTTTAACTATAAAATTAGTTAGGCAATATAGTAATCGAAAGATTACTCATCGTCACCTTTTTTACCACCAGTTTGGAATTTCGTGATGATGCCTTCCGCCACATTACGTGGAGTTTCAGCATATTTTGCAAATTCCATAGAATATGTCGCACGACCTTGAGACATAGAACGCATTTGCGTTGCGTAACCAAACATCTCAGCAAGTGGAACTTCTGCACGAATCGCTTTAGTACCACCAGGTAGATCATCCATACCTTGAACCATACCACGACGACGGTTTAAGTCACCCATGATATCGCCCATATAGTCTTCAGGTGTTTCCACTTCAACTTTCATGATAGGCTCAAGAAGAACAGGATCTGCTTTCATGAAACCGTCACGGAATGCGTAAGAACCAGCCATTTTGAACGATAATTCGTCCGAATCGACATCGTGGTAAGAACCGTCAAACAATGTAGCTTTGATGCCAACAACTGGGTAACCAGCAAGGACACCATTCTTCATACGCTCTTGAATACCTTTATCAACTGCACCGAAGAATTCTTTTGGTACAACACCACCAACAACTTCTTCGGCGAATTCGTATTCTTTACCAGCTGCTTCAACATCAAGCGGCTCAAGACGTACATAGACGTGACCGAATTTACCTTTACCACCTGTTTGACGAACAAATTTACCTTCTTGTTCAACAACTTTCTTGATGGTTTCACGGTATGCAACCATTGGTTTACCAATGTTCGCTTCAACACCGAATTCACGCTTCATACGGTCAACGATGATGTCAAGGTGAAGCTCACCCATACCAGCGATAATGGTTTGACCAGATTCTTCATCAGTACGTACACGGAACGATGGATCTTCTTTCGCCAATCGACCTAAAGCAATCGACATTTTTTCTTGGTCAGCTTTAGTTTTTGGTTCAACAGCCAATGAAATTACTGGCTCTGGGAATTCCATACGTTCAAGGGTAATGATGTTTTTCTCATCACACAATGTATCACCAGTAGTTACATCTTTAAGACCGACACACGCTGCGATATCACCTGCACGAATTTCGTCAAGGTCTTGACGTTCGTTTGCGTGCATTTGCACGATACGACCGATACGCTCACGCTTAGATTTAACTGGGTTAAATACTGGATCACCTTGTTTAAGAACACCTGAGTAAACACGGATAAACGTCAAGTTACCTACGAACTTGTCATTCATGATTTTGAATGCAAGTGCAGAGAACGGCTCTTCATCAGATGCTTCACGAGATGCTTTAGTTTCAGCTTTATCGTCAAGTACACCTTCGATCGCTTTTACTTCAGTCGGTGATGGCAAGAATTCAATTACAGCGTCCAACATACGTTGTACGCCTTTGTTCTTGAACGCTGAACCACAAAGCATGACTTGGATCTCAGAAGCCAATGTACGTGCACGTAGACCTGCAATGATGTCTTCTTTAGAAAGATCACCAGCGTCTAGGTATTTGTCCATCAACTCTTCAGATGCTTCAGCTGCAGCTTCAACCATGTTGGTGCGCCACTCTTCAGCTGTATCTTGAAGATCTGCAGGGATGTCACCGTATTCGAACTGCATACCTTGAGATGCTTCATCCCAGATGATTGCTTTCATTTCGATCAGGTCAACAACACCTTGGAAGTTTTCTTCAG
Source organism: uncultured Acinetobacter sp. (assembly GCF_947493735.1). Lineage (GTDB taxonomy): Bacteria > Pseudomonadota > Gammaproteobacteria > Pseudomonadales > Moraxellaceae > Acinetobacter. The sequence continues at coordinate 66,581 of NZ_CANLSL010000010.1, forward strand.
CACCGATTGGTACAACGATTGGTACAGGATTTCCGCCCAAACGTGTTTTTACTTGTTCAACTGCACGGAAGAAGTTTGCACCTGTACGGTCCATCTTGTTCACGAAAGCCAAACGAGGCACTTTATATTTGTTTGCTTGACGCCATACAGTTTCAGACTGAGGTTGTACGCCACCAACTGCACAGTACACCATGCACGCACCATCAAGTACACGCATAGAACGTTCAACTTCAATCGTGAAGTCTACGTGTCCCGGTGTATCAATTACGTTGATACGGTGTTGATCGAATTGGTTACCCATACCTGACCAGAAACAAGTCGTTGCAGCAGAAGTAATGGTAATACCACGCTCTTGCTCTTGTTCCATCCAGTCCATTGTTGCTGCACCATCGTGTACTTCACCAATTTTGTGAGATACACCTGTGTAGAACAAAATACGTTCTGTTGTCGTTGTTTTACCTGCGTCAATGTGCGCAGAGATACCGATATTACGGTAGCGAGAAATTGGAGTTTGGCGAGCCATATCTTACATTCCTAAATGTTATTGTTAAAACAGGACGCATTAAGTCAGTGTCATTTTAAGTTCAACCAACTTAATGCGCTTAAATGACAGCATCATGAAAATTACTCATGAAGATCGCTATCATTTTCCTGAGAAAGCCCTGTTTTATCCGCTTAGAAACGGTAGTGAGAAAAGGCTTTGTTGGCTTCAGCCATACGGTGTACGTCTTCACGCTTTTTCACCGCAGCGCCTTTACCTTCAGATGCATCAAGCAACTCACCAGCAAGACGTAAAGCCATTGTTTTCTCAGAACGCTTAGCAGCAGCATCTACTAACCAACGCATAGCCAAGGCAGTACGACGGGATGGGCGCACTTCCATTGGTACTTGATAAGTAGCACCACCAACACGGCGTGCTTTTACTTCGACCATAGGACGAACTTTTTCAAGTGTATCTTCAAAAAATTCTACTGGGTCAACACTACTATTTTTTTCTTGAACGCGGTCTAAAGCACCGTAAACGATACTTTCTGCAATCGATTTTTTACCGTCTTGCATCACGTGGTTCATGAATTTAGCGATTGTTTGGCTACCAAACTTAGGATCCGGAAGGATTTCACGGGCAGCGACTACGCGACGTCTTGGCATTTTAATCTACCTAACTATACTAGTCTTATGACTAGATGACACTTCAGGGGAATCCAGCAGTTTGTACGAGTGTCATGTACTTACGCTGGCCTTACTATACGTCGCTTGAATTTCATATCTTACAAAGAACTCAAACAAGCGAAACGCTAATATGGTGTGTATGCTTCATTCTAAGGTTGTAATAAATTACTTCTTAGGACGTTTTGCACCGTATTTCGAACGTGCTTGGTTACGATCTTTCACACCTGCGCAGTCCAAAGAACCACGTACTGTATGGTAACGTACACCTGGCAAGTCTTTAACACGACCACCACGAATCAATACAACACTGTGCTCTTGAAGGTTGTGGCCTTCACCACCGATATAGCTTGATACTTCAAAGCCTGAAGTCAAACGTACACGGCACACTTTACGCATTGCAGAGTTTGGTTTTTTAGGTGTAGTAGTATATACACGAGTACATACACCACGGCGTTGTGGACAAGCCTTCAACGCTGGAACTTTTGATTTTTCAATCAAAGTTGTGCGACCCTTACGGATCAACTGATTTGTTGTTGCCATATGGCAATTCTCCCGTTATTGAACAACCTTAAAAAATGCTCAAAATAAAAATTTAAATTAAGCCACTTTTTAAGGGCATGAAATTGTAGATCAAAATCCCTATTGGGTCAATAAGCGCAAATGTTTCGAAATCATTCTTTCAAGGCACAACTAAGCATAAAATAAGCATAAAAAATGACCGCAAATTGCAGTCATTTTTTGTTTCTTAGATTACAAATTTCACTCAACTCATCAATCAGTTTCCTTTTGATTAGAGTCATTAGCCTGTTTGGATGTTGCAGATTTTCCCTCAGCTTTGGTTGCGGTCTTAGTCTGTGAGTTCGCTGTACGGCGAGCAATCGGTTTTGCTTCGGCTGATTTGGTCGTCGTGGAATTTGTCGTGCTTCGTTTGGCTGTCGTTGCTTTTTCTGTCGTCGCTTGTTCTGTAGGTGCTTTTGTAACGACTTTCGGCGCAGTTTTTGTGGTAGTCGCTTTAGTCGTCTTTGCGGGTGCACGACGAGTCGTCGATTTTTTCACTACGGTTTTTGTTGCTACTTCTTTCTTTGCCAAATCTTCGACTGCGTTATGAATCTCAGCTTCTGTCATTGGTGCTGACTGTTTTTCAGCATGAACTTGCTTTTCAACTTTAACCTTCACAATATTAGGATTGTCATCAAGATGTTGTTGTGCAGTTTTTTGATGAGATTCAGCAAGCTGTTGGTCATTAGCACTGTGCACTAATAATGCAGACACATCATTTTTTGCCAAAGCGTAGACTTGCTGTTGATGAGTATAGCCACGTTGATAGGCTTCAAGCACAGCAATGTGTTGTTCAGGATTGTCGATCAAATAACGACGTGCATGCGCAAAAATTTCATCCGCTTTTTCTGCGACCTCTTCGATCATTTTCACACCATAAAATGCACCGACTAAACCACCTAAAAGTGGCGTGGTATAGCGCAACCATTTTACTTTACCCAATCCATTGAGCATGCTCCACTTATACTGCCCATCTGCATCACTCAAGGCATTTTTAAAACCTTCGAAACTAAAATTACTATCTAAGAAGCTTTGCAGTTGTGAATAATTACCCGTATTGAGCACATCTTTAAAGTTACGAATGCCAAGTAAAAGTACCTGCTTTTCAGCAATCAAACCTAGATCAGATTTCACCAAAACTTGATAGACTGCTTGCTGATCTTCTTCATTATCTAGCTCAAAGCCGTAAGCATGACCTGTTTCATAAATGGTTTTTAACGCCAATAAAACAGACAAAGGTAAATCTGCCACAGCCCCAACCATACCTGCGACACCACTCACGCCACCTTGCAAAGCAGCAAAGATTTTATTTACTTCTTTGAGCGCAGATGAAGCACGCGCAGAGCGATCTACATTTTGTTGGAGTTCTTGAATAGATTTTGCGCCAGTTTCTGCGAGAACACGTTCTGTTGATGCGAGTGCCATTGAGGCTTTGGCAAGAAGCTCTAACACTTCATCGGCAGCAGAGTCCAAGCCATTTGGCAATACAAATTTTGAATATTTGTTAACGGCATTGTAGCGATTGCCAAGCACTTGTTTGGTGATCGTTGGAAATTGATTGCGAAATAGTTGATGAATATCTTCATAATCCAAATCGAATTGATCTCGTTGTTGCGCTTTGCCTTCGATCACTTGTCCACTTTTTGCCAACATGTTTGAGTTGTTATTTTTATTCAGTGGCGAAACTTTTAAAGTTTGTTGGCGAATTCGCTCAACGATCAGCTTTTTAACTCCCATTACTTTTTTCCTGCCTGTTTTTGAGATACTTTTATGATTAAATGAAATTTTTTAAGCCGTTGCAACTAAGTTTTGTGTGCATGCGTTGCTTTTTGTGTCTTAGACAGAATTCTAATGATGATACTTTTGAGGCGAGCTCAATCGAACAAGGTATATACATTTCATCTTCCATTTAATTTAATTCACGTTTTAAACTGAATTGGCAAAATCAGCCAACATGTTACACTTTTCATGATTCAGTCTGTGATTGCAAAACGCATAGTTTTCGCCATTGCAGTAACTGCTGAAAACCGCTTAAATGTCGGCAGTTAGATTTTCATATTGATAAAAAAGGACATTTCATGAGTCGTCGTGTTGTCATTACTGGTATGGGCATTAATTCATGTATTGGAAATACCCTAGAAGATGTCAAACATTCTCTGGAGCACGGTATTTCAGGCACACGTCATAATGCGAGCTATGCAGAGCTCAACTTTAAAAGTCATGTCAGTGCGCCAGCCGAACAAGATTTTGACAAAATCGACCGTAAGCTCAAACGCTTTATGGGTGTTTGTGCAATGTATGCCTACAATGCAGCGGTCGATGCGGTCAATCATGCGGGATTAACCATTGATGAGATCGGTAGCAATCCACGCTACGGCATCGTTGGTGGTAGCGGTGGCAACTCGACTGCATCTGTCGCTGAAATGGTCAAGCTGTTAGAGGAAAAAGGCGCACGCAAAATCGGTCCATTTTTTGTCCCTCGAAATATGAGTAATACCATCACCGCCAATGTCGGTGTGGCATTTAAAATGCAAGGTATTGCACACACCATTACCAGTGCATGTGCCACTTCGGCTGATGCGATTGGCTATGCCTACAATATGATTCAATTAGGAAAACAAGACCTGATGCTTGCAGGCGGCGGTGAAGAAGATCACTGGTCACAAAGCTTACTTTTTGATGCGATGGGCGCACTCAGTACCAAATATAATGATGCGCCTGAAACCGCATCTCGTCCTTACTCCAAAGATCGTGATGGCTTTGTCATTGCAGGCGGTGGCGGTTTTGTTGTCCTAGAATCACTTGAGCATGCACAAGCTCGTAGCGCAAAAATCTTCGCCGAAGTTGTTGGCTACGGTGCAAATAGCGACGGTTTCGATATGGTTGCACCAAGCGGTGAAGGCGCAACACGTTGTATCTTAATGGCACTCGACGAAGCAAAACAGAAAGGCGTAGGAACAATCGACTATGTCAATACCCATGGTACGTCTACACCAGCGGGTGATATCACCGAGCTCAAAGCGATGGAACGTGCTTTTGGTGAAGGCAAAGTCCCTGCCCTGAGCTCAACCAAATCTATGACAGGTCATAGCTTGGGTGCTGTTGGTGTACAAGAAGCAATCTATTGTATGCTGATGATGCAAAATGACTTTATCGCACCGAATATCAATGTCACTGAACTTGATGAAGGTACAGCAGGCTTTGATATTGTCTTAGAAAAGCGTGATGCCAAACTCAATACAGTCATGAGTAATAGTTTTGGTTTTGGTGGTGTCAACGCTTGTTTAATCTTTAGAAAATGGGCTGAATAATAAAATTAGGTCATAGGAAGCTAAACTATGTCATCAAAATCATGCCCTCAACAACAAGTATTTGCTAAAATAGATCATTAATTGTAATTATTTGAGTCGTTGATGGACGCACCGTCAGAAGCCTTTTTATGGGTCAAAGCCTTACACATCATTGCTGTCGTGTGTTGGTTTGCTGCCCTATTCTATCTACCACGTTTATACGTCTACCACGCCATGAGCGATGATGCGATTAGCCATCAACGCTTTGAAATCATGGAGCGCAAGCTCTATCGTGGCATCATGTGGCCTTCGATGATTGGCACACTGATCACTGCGCACTTCTTAGTAGATTGGGGCGATGCAACACGTCACTATCATGAAGCGACATGGTTCTATATCAAAGTGGCTTTGGTTGGTTTATTGGTGATTTATCACTTTATCTGTGGCTATTATCGTAAAAAATTGATCGACAATGCACACTATAAATCCCATAAATTTTGGAGACTTTTCAATGAATTACCAACGGTGATTTTAATTGCATGTATTATTTTGGTGGTGGTTAAACCTCAATTTTAATTGCTCTATTACAAATCACTATTCGGCAACTCATCTAGTTTAAACGATCTAGTGCTGTCATGAGCGAAGAAAAATTCCCAACCATTTGATTGGGTTGCGCTTGGGCTAATTCCTCTGCCGTACCATAGCCATAACTGACCGCAATACTTTGCAAACCGTTTTGACGTGCGCCAAGAATATCAAACTCACGATCTCCGACCATGACTGTGGCTGTTGCATCTAAATTTTCTTGCACTAAAAGATAAGTGATCAACTCGCCTTTATTGGTGCGTTCGCCTGTCAGTTCACTGCCATAGATTTTTTTGAAATATTTTGCCAAGTCAAAATGCACTAAGATTTGTTCGGCATAAATGGTTGGCTTCGCTGTTGCAACATAAAGCCGATAACCTTGTTGCTGTAATTTTTCTAAGGTTTCTGCGACTTCAGGATAGACTTCATTTTCAAACAAGCCAATCGTGCTAAATCGCTCTCGATACAAACTTAAGGCTTGTTCCGCCAACTTATCATTATCCGATTGTAATAATTTTGCCAAAGAGGATTTCAGCGGTGGACCAATACACCAGTCCAAATCTACTTCATCCGCAAGTGGTCGCCCAAGTTTTTGCATGGCGTAGCGAATACAGGTGGTAATACCGAGCTTTGGATCGGTCAATGTGCCATCTAAATCAATCAAAATATTTTCTATAACCACAAGCATTTACTATCTATATTCGTAAAACATTTAAGGCGTGAATTTTAACAATGCCCTTGCTAGAATGCCATATATTAAATCTCCATTTGCAATTGAAGGAAATGTCTGTGCGCCCAACGGTATTATGTTTTTCAGGATTAGACCCTTCTGGTGGAGCAGGCTTACAGGCTGACATCGAAGCCATCGGACTAAGCGGCGCACATGCAGCGATTGCCTGTACTGCGCTGACCATTCAAAACTCGCAGAATGTATTTGGTTTCGAGGCCACTTCAAAGGATTTACTCCTTGCACAAGCCAATGCAGTGATTGATGATTTACCCATTAATACCGTGAAGTCTGGCATGCTCGGTACCACAGATAATATTGCTGCTTTGGCTGAGTTTTTAGATCAACATAATAATTTAAAATATGTACTTGATCCTGTATTGGTGGCGAATAGTGGTGGTAGTTTGGGTGACCTACCAACCTTAGTTGAAGCATTTAAGGTGCTGATTCCACGTGCAACAGTGATTACCCCAAATACGGTTGAGCTACGTGCATTGACAGGTTGTGAGGATTTAAGCGAAGCCACACAACGTATTTTTGAACTGGGTGCACAAGCCGTTTTGGTCAAAGGTGGACATGAAAAGCTCCCTGCCGATGTGATCATCAACCGTTTATATGTCGCAGGTGAATTGGTCTATGAAAGTGAAATACCACGCATCGACGGTGAGTTTCATGGATCAGGTTGTTCTTTGGCGAGCTTTATCGCTGGACGATTGGCACTGAATGATTCACTGGAAAAAGCAGTTGAACTTGCGGAAAAATGGTTACATCGAGCTTTGGAACGTGCCGATAATCCGCATATCGACGGACAGAAGATGCCACGTCGTTTTACTTAAACCCAATTCGACAACATGAATTTTCCATAAAAAATGCGAGCTTTTCGATCAGAAGCTCGCATTTTTATTCAAGTGAAATACTTATGCCTTCGGCAAAGTCACACCTGTTTGACCTTGATATTTTCCACCACGGTCTTTGTATGAGGTTTCGCAGACTTCATCACTTTCAAAGAACAACATCTGTGCTACGCCTTCCCCTGCATAGATTCGTGCAGGCAAGTTAGTGGTATTTGAAAATTCAAGTGTTACATGTCCTTCCCACTCAGGCTCAAGCGGCGTGACATTCACAATAATGCCACAACGTGCATAAGTCGATTTACCCAAGCAAATGGTCAAAACATTACGTGGAATACGGAAATATTCAACGGTACGTGCCAATGCAAAAGAGTTTGGCGGAATGATACAAACGTCTGATTCAATATCAATAAAACTTTTATCATCGAAATTTTTCGGATCGACAATCGCAGAATGCACATTGGTAAATACTTTGAATTCACGGGCACAGCGTACGTCGTAACCATAGCTCGATACGCCATAGGAAATCAACTTTTCGCCATGTTCATCATAACGAATCTGACCTGAAGCATACGGCTCGATCATGCCATGTTGCTCACTCATTTCACGAATCCAACGATCAGATTTGATTGCCATATTGTTCCTACTTACTCAATCTTTATTAAACGATTTAAATTTTTAACGATACTAACGCAAATTAACTGAAATGCAAATGCAATGACTTACACCGTTTTATTGCCCACTTGTTCAAGCTCACTCCGCATCTCATCAATCACTTGCTTATAGTCAGGTTTACTAAATATCGCAGAACCCGCCACAAACATATCCGCACCCGCTTCGGCGATTTCACGAATATTGGCAGGTGTAACACCGCCATCGACTTCAAGATAAATATCTCGACCGCTTGCATCAATAATTTGACGTGCTTGGCGCAGTTTATCCAAAGTCGTTGGAATAAATTTCTGCCCACCAAATCCTGGGTTGACACTCATCAATAGGATTTGATCGACTTTGTCTAAAACATAATCCAAATAATGCAAAGGCGTTGCAGGATTAAATACCAATCCTGCTTTGGCACCGCCTGATTTGATCAACTGCAATGAACGGTCAATATGATCAGATGCTTCAGGGTGAAAGGTAATAATATCCGCACCCGCTTCTAAGAAATCACCAATCATGCGATCCACTGGCGATACCATTAGATGCACATCAATCGGCGCTTTGATACCATAATTTTTTAAAGCTTTACACACACCTGCACCAAAGGTCAGATTCGGCACATAGTGATTATCCATCACGTCAAAATGCACCACATCCGCACCTGCCTCAAGTACACGTTCTACATCCTCGCCCAAGCGTGCAAAGTCGGCAGAAAGAATAGATGGCGCAATAAGATATGGCTTAGACATGATTCACCTGAATGTCAGTTGGCTAAATGTGGTCGCATTATAACAGAGCTAGGCTTTGTATTTTCGACCAAATTAAAAATGGAATGATCTGATGAAACCAATCATTCCATAGAAATTACAATTAAGTCAGCCTCAAACTAAAGCTGTGCTTCCACCTGTGCAATGCGTTTTGTCGTTGCAGGATGACTTTGCATAAAATCTGTAGCATCTGCATCCGTTTCTTCTTCATTTTCATCGCTTAAACGCTTGAGAAAATCTGCCAAATATTTCGGAGAAATGCCCTGACGTTTTAACTCATCAATCGCATATTGATCGGCTTTGAGTTCAAACTTCTGCGAATATTGCGCAGACACCACAGCCAAAGGCAAACTTCCAAACAGATCAGATGCATCACCTGTGATCGACACATACAAAATCGAGATACCTAAACTTTGCAAACCCTGCTCCAAGCTATGTCGCTGATCCAAATGCCCTTGCTCATGTGCAAGCACTGCAAGGAGTTCTTGATCATTCTCAGCCAATTCAACTAATTCATCAGTGAGCATAATCGTCCCATTTGGAATCGCTAAAGCATTTGCGCCAATATATTCACCGCCTGCACGAAAGATGATTTTTGCAGGAACTTTAGCTTGGATTTGCTGTTGATACATTGTCTGAATTTGTTTTTGACGTGTTGCCGTGATCTTACTTTTTCCCGTGATATCAATCAGATATTCTTCCGCTTCACCACCTATTCGCTTTAACGCATCTTGAGGCATCTGCTGTGCAATCGCATGTGACGCCATCGGAATACCCCAACGGAAAGTTGCAAACACCACTGCAACCGTCACTACTAGGCTTAGTGCAATCCATCGCCAACTGGATTCGATCGCATGGACTCGATGTGCATTCTCCTTTGCCTTGAGATCGAGCCAATCAGGCACATGATTATCGAGAAACTCTATCCGTGCATCGTGTGGCAACTCAATCGCAGGCAGAACTGCACCGATTGGTCCGATATAGATCATATCGTCATAGTGATAGAGCTTCTGCTGATGGGTATTTTGAGCATCCGTATATTCAACCACCGCTCCGTTAGCATGTGCACGTAAAGTCGCATCATAGCCACGATTGACGATGCCATCATAAAATTTAATTGCGATTGATTGCATAAATTGCGCTACACCTTAAAAGCATTTATATCGAAGCAACGATGGCGATTACAAAGAAATGTCGATATCAAAAATATCTGCCAACTCTTCACCGATCGCATTGTAATCTTCTTGCGCTTTATTCATCAGTTCCGACGGATCATCATAAAACACCACACTTAAAGATTCGATTTTATAGCGATAAATTCGCACTTGCGCCCATGCGTACATCAAGCCCACTGAAAATAGAATCGCAAAACTATTGGTCATCTGAATCCATGCAAACTTCCACGGACTGACGTCCGTTTTCATTTGGCTCTCACCGATCTGTACATGCGACCAAGTCGCTTTAAACAAATAACCTTGTATCAATGGTGCAAGGAAGAATACCGCCATGAGGTATAAACCTGCCGCCAAAATCATCATCAACTCAGGAGCAATCCCTGCAAAGTAACCCAATGCAACCAATACACCCGCACCAAGTATTGCACCCATAAACATCAACATCGGCAACATTACTGCGGCAAAGAAATCCCCTGCATCGGCAGTTAAACGAAACTTAAGCTGTCCAATATAAAGATGATCGAGTTGATAGCGCTTAAACCACAATAAAGCGATTGGGAATAATAAACCGAGTGAAAATACAGTAATCAACCAACAGCCGATCGCAACCAAATAAGTGCGTTTCATGTTCGCAGAAAAATGAAAACGGCTATTTTCATACTTACTGTTACGTGCATGAAAGCGTGTACTAGAACGAATCAACCACGGAATAAGCAGCAAGAATGCAATGGTTAAAATCGCATTCAACTCAAGTGATACATAACCTGAAGCAACGAATATACCGTACGCACCTAATGCAATTAATCGTCCGACCAAGATACGTGACGGAATCCCTGTAAAGTCAAACTTACGATTTTTCAAATACGTATTGCCGTAGAAATAACGTAGACGACGTACTTTTGCCCATGGCGCATACAATGTCAGTGTAATAATGGTCAGAAATAAATTACTAATCCAAATCTTGAAGTACTCTGTACCATTACCCTTAAAACCGAAACGCCATGTTTGGTGAATCTCTTGCAACGTAGGCTCAGTACCTAGCGCACTCCACGCGGGTGCATTAGTCGGACTAGCTACATTAGAGCTGATTTGATTAGAGCTAGCTACACTGCCACTGTCCACGTTGGAAGCATCTGTATGAGATGTATTCGAGTTCGTAGTACTGGAATTTGTCGAACTGGAATTTATACCACTTAGATGAGTGGAATTTTGATCAAAAGCATTGGTGCTACCAACGGCTTCACTGTCCCCAGACTGTGGTTCTGCGGGTGGTTGATTGTCATTATTCATAAATTTTAATATCTACTGAAAGCTTGCGATAAGTTGTTCACTGAAAATCTGCAACGATTATTAAATACCGATTCACCTGCAAATAAAACCTATTCGGAGAGGTCGGCTAAAGTAGGTACTATACTGTAATTTTTAATCAATTCGATAAAATTATTATGACAACTTGCTCAACAATCAATTCAATATTCAAATCAGCATAACCGATCAAACACCATTTAATTGCTCTGCATGATGTCGCAAATGATCAGCGATAAAACTTTGAATAAAATAATAACCATGATCAAAACCTTTGTGGAATCGAAGCGTTAGATTTTGTCCGACCTGATCACAAGCTTGTTGCAGTTTTTCAGGGTGAAGCTGTGAATAAAACTGATCATCTAAACCTTGATCGACTAAGATATTTGGAAATTGCTTACCACGCTCAATGATCAAGTGCGAACTATCATGTGCAAACCACGCTTGTTGATCCATACCCAAATAATGACTAAATGCTTTTTCACCCCACGGACAAATACTTGGCGCACAGATCGGTGCAAAAGCTGATACAGATTGAAACTTTTCAGGAAACTTAAATGCTAAGCTCAGTGCGCCATGACCTCCCATGCTATGCCCCATCAGTGCAATTTTATATTTCACATCTTGGTTTGTCGCAATCGGAAAACTATCTACAACGAGTTGATATAACTCATCAGCAATATAAGTCTGCATCTGATAATGCTTCGCCCACAATGGCTGTGTTGCATTCACATAAAATCCCGCACCCTGCCCCAAATCCCAATGTGCATCATCCACGACATCTTCACCCCGAGGTGAGGTATCAGGTGTGATCAGTATCAAATCTAATTCATTTGCGAACTGTTGCGCATGCGCCTTGATAGCAAAAGTTTCTTCGGTACAAGACAATCCTGCAAGATAAATCACTGCGGTACAATCCTGACCTTTCAATGCCTTTTCTGGAAGATATACCCCGAACTTCATATCACATTGTAGACTCTCAGCATAATGACGATAAAAGCGTTGCTCACCTACAAAGCATTGATGTTTTTGTAATAACTCAATAGCAGACACGGCGTTCTCCATAGCTAAAGCGACATTTCAATCATTCAAACTAATTTCTTAAACTAATTTTTTAAAATCGTGTGTTAAACACCTTCAGTTTAAACCGAAAATTGACTATTTCACTGTTAAGAAATTTAACTTTTCGAGAGTTTGAATTTATCCGATCATTGTGTTGATTTATTTTGACGCAAAGGGAGGAAAACACCTTCCTGCTTAGGCAAAGTCACTGCATTTTTCGGGAACAGACGTTGCTCTAACTGAGGCATCATCAGTTTGATATTATCACCTATCACCCATTGCGGATCTGACGGTTCAAAGCCTTGTGCGGCCTCCCATTTACCCACTGTCGCTTTGGCTTGATCAAATGCTGCTTTGAGATCGGTTTGCTCACGCATTGCTTCATCAAAAAAAGCTCGACCGAAATAGGTATAATCCGCTTCATTACTGCAACCAAATGAGCTTTTATCTGCAGCCGACGCAGTGATAATCAAGGTATCAGGCGATTGTAGTGCAGGAACAAAACTCCCCGAATAGCACGCTGAAATCACGATCACACGCCAGCGAATCCCTGAATTATCCAATGTTTCACGAAGCCATTTTGGATTGATCGAATCCATCGCAATCGGCGCATTGGCAAGCTCAAACTCATTGACCAAACCGTGTGAGGTCATGTACAGAAATAGCACATCATTTTCACGGTTCATCACGCCACCGAGGCGAGCGAGCGCACGGGAAATACTGGTTGGTGTCGCCATCGGCAGTTGCTCTGCACTTTGATCATTATTGACCAATGCGATCGAACGTCCAAATGTACCAAATCGGGTATCAAACTGCTCTTTAATGCGCTCCACTTCAGAGCGAAAAACATCTTGATAGCTTGCACCTGCGATGCCGAAGAAGTACCACTGGGTATCGACAAAGTTACTTGGTTGAAGGTTTTGCAAAGCTTGGGTTAACAGTTCTGATTGAGCATATAAGGCTTTTTCAGAGATGCTCGGTTGTACTTCGGCAATTTTCCAAATCGGCTGACTTTTCACAGAGGATTGCCATACCACCATTGTAAATAGCGTGGCAAACATGATCAGCAAAAGTTCCCACCACGGCCATTTCAAAGTCCGCGCAAGTACCCACACCACAGCCAAACTTTGCCATACGAAAAGCGCTAAAAACAACTGCGGTAAAAAACTATAAGTGAAATATGGTAATAGATCCAAAGTGCCTAAATATTGTAAAAAGCTCTGCAATAAAGCGACATGCACATCTAAAATCAACCATAGCAACGCAGGAACCAACATGATGCGTTGCAATTCGGTACGCTGTGATAAGAAGATACCGACAATCAACGCCAAGAACGGCCACAATAAATAGCTAATCAGCCCCTGTGGATTAAAATGTCCTTGCCCGTCGGCGATGATCCAACTAAACAGCGAGTTTGCGGCACAGCCTGCCACCACCCAAAACAACAATTGCAATGGTGTCGGTGCGACCCAAGCCAAGCTACGACGAGAGCCAATAAATAGCCACATCCCTGCAATCAGATTATTCTTTAAATTCTGAAAGAAGAACGGTGTAGATTTAATCTCGTGCATAGTCTTATTTACAATTTCTGCCTGTTGAAATTCAGTATGATTTACACATCAGTGCTATTTTCATGATTGTCTAGTTTTAAGACTGTTCAATGTAAAGCTTACTCAGCTAAATTGATTGATGTTTTCAAATTTAACCAAGATCATATTAAACTAGACCATCTTTCTCAGCTCACAGGTCATTGCTGTATTTCCGTACCATATTCTCGTAATATGTTGCCGTACTATAATCAACTGCAAAACATTTCCATATAAGACCTTTGCCCTATATATTTCAAAAATATTTCATACAATACAATGACGAGCAACACACTACAAAATCCGACTGTATAGTGTAAGTGGTTATTTTAATTTGACAATGCGAAAAGGCGCTCACATAACAAATTGATAATGAATTTTTCTGATCAACTACAGCTTTGCATATCTTAAATTACAATTCATGATTTTTGAATATGTTTTTAGTGATTGATTTCAAATTATTATTCTGAAATACCGATTTATTTACCAAATTGGAAAGCATCTTCATTTAGCATATTCACCATGATTACGGCATGTTCTTTTTGATGATTTGGCGCAGGATAATAATTTTTCCGTAGATCAATCTGATGAAATCCCACTTTCTCATACAATGCAATCGCAGAAAGATTACTTTCCCGAACTTCTAAAAAAATTTGTACACATGCCGAACCTAATCGAGTGATCGCATCATTTAACATTGTTGTACCTAAGCCCTGCCCTTGATACTTCGGATCAATCGCCATCAACAACAGATTCGCCTCATCTAAAACTTTTTGCATGATACAAAAGCCCAGAATCTCACCATCTTGTTCCACTACAGTCGATTGGTAGCGCTCTACACTGTCGGCAAACTGCGAAGCTGTCCATGGATGAAATTGCACTTGCTGTTCGATACGACATACAGTATCTATATCAGATGCTTGCATGATACGAATTTGAATTGGTTGCGTCTTTGAAATTTGCATTTTGAAATGGCTTGAATGAGTTTAAAACAGGAATATAAATTAGCGAATAAACGCACTTGGTTGCAAGATGATGACCAACGCACCACACACCACGACTAAGCCACCAAAGATGTCCCACCATGTCAGTGGAATCTGATCAACATAACGTAGCCATATCAACGCCATCGCAACATAAATCCCACCATAAGATGCGTAGACTCGACCACTCGCTGTAGGATGCAAGCTCAAAAGCCAAACGAAGATCGCCAAACTAAATATGGTTGGCAACCACAGCCACCACGATTTTTGCTCACGCAAAATCAAATAAGGTAGATAACAACCAAGGATTTCAGCAATCGCCGTGCAGACAAATAAGACAAATGTGCTGAGCAACTTTACATAGTCCACGATGATATCTTTCTCATTCAAAACCATTATGAAAAAAAGCACAAACTCGAAAGCCTGTGCTCTGCTATTTACACTACAAAGCGGTTAACCTTGTAATGTTAAATATTTACCCTTAAGTCTTTAAGCTGGCTCTGGACTATGATCTTCGATCACTTCCAATTTTAATCCATCTTTATCACTGTCTTTGCCATGTACACTCACGCTGACCGTACCACCATCGACAAGTGCGCCAAACAGAATCATTTCCGCGAGAGGTTTTTTCAATTGATCTTGGATGAGGCGTTGCATTGGACGAGCACCCATCATACGATCATAACCTTGTTCAGCGAGCCAATCTCGTGCATCTTGATCGACTTCGAGCACCACTTTCTTGTCATCGAGTTGCGCTTGGAGTTCAGTCAAGAACTTATCTACTACCGAGTCAATCACTGTCGTTGGCAAGGCTTTAAACTGAATCACACCATCTAGACGGTTACGGAACTCAGGGGTAAAGGCACGTTTCATCGCTTCTTGGTTGTCCGCACTGTTGTCTTGTTCAGTGAAACCAATGCTGGTACGAGTAATACTTTCTGCACCGATATTGGTGGTCATCACCAAGATCACATTTCTAAAGTCAGATTTACGACCATTATTATCGGTTAATGTGCCATGATCCATGACTTGTAGGAGCAAATTAAAGACCTCAGGATGTGCTTTTTCGATCTCATCAAGGAGCAATACGCAGTGTGGCGTTTTATTGATCGCATCGGTGAGTAAACCACCTTGATCAAAGCCCACATAACCTGGAGGCGCACCAATCAAGCGAGATACCGCATGACGTTCCATATATTCAGACATATCGAAACGAACGAGCTCGACACCCAAGATTTTTGCCAATTGACGAGTGACTTCAGTTTTACCAACACCTGTAGGACCTGCAAAGATAAAGCTACCAATTGGCTTATCAGGTGACTTGAGTCCTGCACGTGACAGTTTAATCGCTGCCGACAGTGCACTGATCGCTTCATCTTGACCAAAGACCACACGTTTCAGATCACGTTCTAAATACTCAAGCACTGACTTGTCATCTTTAGATACGGTTTTCGGTGGGATTCGTGCAATCTTCGCCACGATATCTTCAATCTCAGCTAGACCAATCTGCTTTTCTTCACCATCTGCGTGAAGGCGTTGCTTTGCACCCGCTTCATCAATTACATCAATGGCTTTATCAGGTAAGAAACGCTCATGAATATACTTCGCAGAGAGCTCGACCGCAGATTTGATCGCATCATCATCATATTTGACGTTGTGAAATTCTTCGAATTTTGGTTTTAATCCTCTTAGAATTTCGATCGCTTCACCAATCGTTGGCTCAACAATATCCACTTTTTGGAAGCGACGTGAAAGGGCATGATCTTTTTCAAAGACTTGACGATATTCTTGGAAAGTCGTCGATCCAATGCAACGCAATGAACCATTCGCTAATGCAGGCTTGATCAAATTCGAGGCATCCATCGTGCTACCCATACTTGAGCCTGCACCGATGATCATATGAATTTCATCAATAAATAAAATCGCATGTGGTTTCTTTTTCAGCGCATTCAACAATTGTTTTAAACGCTTTTCAAAGTCACCACGATACTTCGTCCCTGCAACCAATGCACCAATATCTAAGCTGTACACTTCAGCATCAGCAAGCGGCTTCGGTGCTTGACCTTTGACAATCAACCACGCCAAACCTTCCGCAATCGAGGTTTTACCCACACCAGGGTCACCAACTAAGAGCGGATTATTTTTCCGACGACGGCAAAGAATTTGTGCAGTCCGCTCAATTTCTTTTTGACGACCGATCAACGGATCAGTTTTCCCTTCTTGCGCTTCTTGATTGAGATTAACAGTATACAGTTCAAGTGGTCCTGCACTACTTGCACTACCACCATTTTCAGGATCAATTTCTTCTTGTTCTTCCTCAGATGCACTGGCTTCTTTAAGCGCACCATGAGAGAGATATTGGGTCAAATTCAAACGGTTAATTTGTTGACGTTTGAGTAAATACACCGCAAACGCATCACGCTCAGAGTACATTGCCACCAATACATCTGCGCCCTCGACCGCACGATCACCACCGCTGGATTGCACATGAAAAATCGAGCGTTGCAAAATACGATCAAAGCTCTCTGTTGGATGCGGTGCTTGATCGGTATCTTCAGGAAGTTTTGGCGTATGTAAGTCAATATATTCTTCAAGTTCTTTACGCAGTGACACAATGTCGCCACCGCATGCCTTTAAAGCATTTACAGCCGAATCATTGTCCAATAATGCAAGTAAAAGATGCTCAACTGTTAGAAACTCGTGTCTTTTTTGACGAGCCATGCTAACAGCCAAACGGAGAGAAACTTCTAAATGACGACTGAGCATGATTATGACCTCTATTCTTGTTGTTCGATCTGACAAAGCAATGGATGTCCTCGTGATCGAGCATAGTTATTCACTTGATTGGCTTTGGTCTCAGCAATATCTCGAGGATATATGCCTGCAATACCTTTACCCTCATGATGTACCTGTAGCATTACTTGGGTAGCTCGGTCAAGATCTAATGCAAAATATTGTTGTAAAATTTCGATGACAAAGTCCATTGGCGTATAGTCATCGTTCAATAAAACCACAGCATACTGCGGTGGACGCTTTAATACTGGTGGCGCAACCATGACATCGGCTTCATGTTGTCCGTTATCAGGATGATCCTCATCCTGCAATACTGGCAATGACATCATAGTCAAAACCCTGCTTTGATCTTGCAGGTTAGAAATATTTTTTTCGATACTTATTGTCGCTTTTTGTTTAGAGTGGTCATGAGGCATATGCCAGTCCACCGCACCCATTTGTTGGAAACGATTTTGCATGACTTGTTTAGTCAATGTCGTTGATTTTCGACCTTTTGAGGGTGAAAAATTGGTCATAACACTTTTTCTTTAAATCCAATAATTTGCTTAATTTACGCCAAGTTGTGTAAATTTTCGCACATTCTACTTTTAAAACCGCATTGTAAAGCATTTTATTTCAAACTATTTTAACTTTTGAAATGAAAACACGCTTTTATAAATTTAATCCGCATCAGCAGCCACTTGTGGGATTTCACCTAAAAATGCCGAAGAAGTTACGTCTTTTGCTCCACGACGCCACGCAAAGCGTTGAATCACTGCATCACCCGAACCTTTCAAATGCACTTCGATAAACTGTGGCGCAAAGCCACTTGGCATCGTCCATCGCCCTGTTAAGCGTTCAAAATTGTCAAAATTAAAATTTGAGCTTTCCAAAGGCACAGTAAGAATTTCATTACCTTCGATTAAACGAATTTCTACACGCCCCACCGCACGGCGCTTACTTGGGCTGACTTGAACGAGATCAAGCACATACTCATAAGCATTACTTGGTAATGGTTTAATTTTGATATTTTGAATGGTTAAGCTCAAACCACCACGTTCACGCAATTTTTCACGATAGGTTGCACTCAGTGACTGTGCATAACCCTTATCTTGATTGGCTAGAGCGAGTGCCTCATTCAACTCTTTGGCATTTTGGATCGCTACGTCACGCTCTTGCGTCGAGGTATTTAAGCTCACGCTCACAGCCTCTAAAGCTGATTTTTGTTTCGCAACAATCTCTGACAACTCTTGTGCATCTTGATCAAAACCGACGACGGTCAATCCCTGCTTATGCCCCACACCATAGCCCAGTGCAAAACCACCACCTGCGAGCAAAATCGCCACAATGAGTATTGCCGACTGTGATTTCCAAAATGGCAGCTTTGGTGCTGTGCTATTTTGTGAATTGTTGTTTTCTTCAGGGTTTGAAGGCGTTTGTTCTGAATAATCCATAACAATGAGATGCTCAAATGTCGAAAAGTTTTTGGCTATTGTCAGCAAATTAATGCAATTTGAATTTTAAGAACTTTTAACATGTCGTCAAAAATCATTAAAACTCAAACTGCTCGCTATTATGCCGATTTGTACAAACATTTAAAGTAGTTTTACGGTAAAAGTCCGATCGACTGCAATCCCAGACCTTCCTCTAAACCGAACATAATGTTCATATTTTGAATGGCTTGACCTGATGCACCTTTGACTAAGTTGTCTTGTGCAACCACGATCACCAAGCGCTTTGGCATTGGTTGATATAATGCAATACGTAAATAATTGGCACCACGTACACTGCGTGTTTCAGGTTGACTTCCCGCAGGCATCACATCGACAAAAGCTTCATTTTGATAAAACTGCTCAAATAAAGCCTGCAAATCGGTTTGCTGACCTTGCTCAGTCAAATTGACGTAAATCGTGCTCAGCATGCCACGAATCATCGGGACTAAATGCGGTACAAAAGTCAGACTATCAAAAGCACCTTTTTGCCCTGAAATATTTTCTAAGGCTTCAACGATCTCAGGATGATGACGATGCCCTGCCACACCATAAGCTTTGAAATTGTCAGTATTTTCTGTGTAGATCATGCCCATACTGGCTTTACGACCTGCACCTGACACACCTGATTTGGCATCGACAATAATATTTTCAAAAGAAATTAAAGCTTGTTCAGACTTTAACAGTGGTGCCAAGCCAAGCTGAACTGTCGTTGGATAACAACCTGGATTACCAACCACAGACGCATTTTTGATTTTTTCACGATTTAATTCAGATAAACCATAAGCAGATTGCTGTAACAACTCTGGACAATCATGTTGCATGCCGTACCATTTTTCAAATTGTGCCAAATCCTGCAAACGAAAATCTGCCGCCAAATCAATGATCTTAACTCCTGCATCAACGAGGTCTTGTGCATGTTTCATCGCCACACCATGCGGTGTTGCAAAAAACACCACATCACAGGTCTTGAGTTGATCAATATCTAGTGGACTAAATGCCAAGTCTAATACACCACGCAGGCTTGGAAACATATCTGCAACTTTAAGCCCTGCTTCCGTACGTGAAGTCAACATTTTGATTCGAGCTTGTGGATGCTGTAATAACAAACGGATTAATTCAATCCCTGTATAACCTGTACCACCAACAATACCCACGTTAATCACTGTGCTCACCTCACCTTCGTTTTGTTACCGTGCATTTATAAGCTTTCGCTACTTCTTTGACTATTTTGTCTAAAATAAGCCATCTAAAACCATGAAATTTTGAAGCTGATATCCTGAAAATTGATAAAAATTCAATGATCCACCTCCCAATCCCCTAGTATGACAAAAAAACGATTGAAACAAAATCAAGGAATGGACTAGACGAATAGTTTTTTTACTTTTTAATACTAGCCTTAGGGATTTCATAAATAATAGCAATGGAGCGCGCGGATGCCTTCGATAAAAACAAAAATATGTAATGACTTTGTCATTGCTTTATAAGTCTTGCTTAGCAGTTACGTGTGCAGGGCTGATTGCTTGTGGTGGGTCGGGCACTTCTCGTGGTAATAGTTCAACCATTGACGATGGCGACGATGACACTGAAATGCTCGCAATCAATGTCAATGTGCCGATGTATGTCATTGATGCCTCACTTGAGGTTCAAATCGTTGGGCAAGACGAACCTATTTATAGCAACAACAATTTCACTGGATTTGAAACTGGTGACATAGAAGTGAGTGTTGAAGATGTTAGCGGCAGTGTAAAAATAACCCCCTAACGGCATTTAAAAACTGACCCCCTTGGTTAATATAGCGGTCATTTTG
>NZ_CANLSL010000011.1 GCF_947493735.1 uncultured Acinetobacter sp.
CGCTTTAGTATCATTTTTGAAGAGCGTGTAACCAAGTATTTTTAAATCTGCATTTACACAGAATTATTTACACACTCCAGTCTAATATTTTAGATGCAGATTTTATTTTGTATAGAATTAACGGCTGTTTGGCACAGTTAAGATCGGTGGAACTGCTTCATAGTTGATCTCAACACGACGGTTTTCACTCCACGCTGCTTCATTATGACCTGCATTGACAGGTTGCTCTTTGCCATAGCTCACAGCTTCAAGCTGATCTGCACGCACACCATAAGACGTCAGGAATGACTCAACTGCCTTAGCACGACGCTCACCAAGTGCCATATTGTACTCACGTGTACCACGCTCATCGGTATGTCCAACCAGTGCAACTTTTGAGTTGGCATTGGCAGAGAGATATTGAGCATGCGCTTGCAGTGTTTGATAGTCTTCGTTAGAGACATCGCTACTGTCATAGTCGAAGTGAACCACACGCTTTGCAAGGAATGGGCGATTGGCATCGGTTACACCAAGCGTAGAGCCACCTTGAGCACTAATACTAGAGTCCGTACCAAGACCTGAAGTCGTTGCACCTGATACAGAGCCAGTGCCATTGGTCACGGTGGTATTTGTCGCAGGCTTGCGGTTTGCACAACCTGTTGCGATTAATGATCCAGCTAAGATTGGAAGAATCAATAATTTATAATTCATGTTGCTCTCCTTCGAGATGAGTAGTTAAATTTTTAAAACAGCATTTACAACAGTTTTAATGAATAGGGTTGTTAATGGCTTGGCGCCCAAGCAGGTTCACGGACTTCACCTTGTTCACTTGGTAGATTCATACGGAATCGACCATCGGTAGACATGATCGACAACAAACCACGATTGCCTTCTCGAGTGGCGTAGACCACCATCTGACCATTCGGTGAGAAGCTTGGAGATTCATCTAATGAAGTCGGTGTCAGGATATTGAAAATTCCTGAGTTTAAATCCATCAGCGCAACTTTATAATTACTACCGCTTGGACGATGAACTAATGCAATTTTGCTACCGTCAGCATTCAGGGTTGCACGTGCGTTAAATGCACCTTTAAAGGTCATGCGTTTGGTTGAACCATCGGCAAAGGTATAACGATAAATCTGCGGTGAACCGCCACGATCTGAAGTAAAGATGAATGACTTGCCATCAGGTGTATAACGAGCTTCGGTGTCGATCGCTGTATCACGTGTCAAGCGAGTGAGTTGCTTGTTGGAAAGATTCATGCGGTAGATTTCAGGATTACCGTCCATTGACGCAGTAAATAGCATGTTCTGACCATCAGGTGAGAAGCTTGGCGCACCGTTTAGGCCTCTAAAACTGGTGAGAAGCTGACGCTGACCAGTCGATAAATCTTGCAAATAAATCGCAGGACGTTTGCTTTCAAACGATACATACGCCAATTTCTTGGCATCAGGTGTCCATGATGGTGAAAGAATCGGTTCAGGCGAAGACAAAATCGTACGTGGTTCTGCGCCATCTGTATCAGCGATTTGTAATGTATAGCGTTGGTCAGGTGTCGCAGGATTGCGAAGTACATAGGCAATACGACCACTAAAGTCACCTGGGACACCAGTCAGTGCTTTATAGATCGTATCACTAATTAAGTGCGCTGCTTTACGCATTTGATTGCTTGGTACGGTGAGCACTTCATTCAGTAACCATTGCTGTTTATCGGTATCAAACAGTTGGTATTGAATTTTGTAGGTCGAGCCATCGACTTGTTGTACTTGCCCCATCACTACATAAGGAATGCCTGCACCTTTCCAAACACCGACGTTCATTTGATTGGGTGAAGTTGGGTTGGCAGGAAGGTTATTTGATGTACTGGTAAAACGACCTGAACGGTTTAAATCACTGGCAACGATCGGTGAAACAGTTTGGTCATTGCCAAATGGCACAACAGCAATCTGCGGTGCTTGATCAGGCGCTTTGGCAATTTCCAAATGGAGTTGTGCAAAGCTTTGTTGCGCTGTCAGTGGCGTACAAGCGACCAAGAGGGCAAGTGCAAGGTGCTTATAGTTCAGTGTAGATTTTGAATCGTTATTTAAAGCAATCATCTCGACGTATTTCAAACCTTTTCAATAAAAGCCTGTACATGGCACTGGGCTGTATGGCAATGGGGGTGTGATATATATTTCCAAATTGTGAGAGGTTTTGGAAATGTTAAATAAATTATTGATGTTGTAACAAAGCCGTGGCATGAATTCTATACTGACTATGTAAAGTTATGATGACAAAGCTTTTATATTCAAACAATGTATATTGATATTAAAGCGTTGTCACCACGATCAGGGGTTTTTATAAAGACTTTTTAAGGAAATTATTGTGCTGTAAATGTTGAAGTCACAATTTTAGCCTGATTTCGAGCATCTGGATCTTCAGGCATAGGAAATGGTTGTGCATCATTGATTGCTGCTTTAATACTTGCATCAAGATTGGCATCACCACTCGGTTTAGTAATGACAATTGAAAGTACTTTCCCAGAGTCTGAAAGGTTAAATCGAACACCAACATTTTTACCTGAACTTCCCATTGGAACATTCCAAGCCGTCTTAACTTTATTGGTAAAAACACCTTTTGCATTGGACGCAATTTTCTTAGATTCCGCTTTTTTATTGGCAGCAGATTCTTTGGCTTCACGTTCGGCTTTGGCTTTTGCCTCTGCATCGGCTTTTTTCTTGGCTTCGGCATTAGCCTTCGCTTTTGCCTCTGCATCCGCTTTTTGTTTTGCTTCGGCATCTGCCTTGGCTTTTGCTTCGGCATCTGCTTTGGCTTTTGCCTCTGCATCGGCTTTTTTCTTGGCTTCGGCATCAGCTTTACGTTTTGCTTCAGCATCCGCTTTTTTCTTTGCATCAGCATCAGCATCAGCTTTACGTTTTGCTTCAGCATCCGCTTTTTTCTTTGCATCAGCATCAGCATCAGCTTTGCGCTTTGCCTCTGCATCGGCTTTTTTCTTGGCTTCGGCATCAGCCTTCGCTTTTGCCTCAGCATCAGCCTTTTTCTTGGCGTCTGCGTCAGCTTTACGTTTTGCCTCAGCGTCAGATTTTTTCTTTGCATCCGCTTGGCGCTGTTTTTCTAAGGCTTGTTGGCGCTGTTTTTCCTGACGATCAGCTTCTTGACGTTGCTTTTGCTCAAGTTGCTTTTGCGCTTGTTGTTCTTTTTCTCGCTGTTTTTGCTCTTGTTGCTTTTGTTCTAGCTGTTTCTGACGAGTGTCTTCGACTGGCTTTTCTTTCGGCTGAATTGGTGTTGGTACTGGATTGATTTCTTCAGGTGTTTCGGCGACTTCAGGCGCTTCTGTAATTTCCGAGATGTTCTCAGTCGGTGCTTCGGTGAGCTCTTGAAGCGGTTTGTCTTGTTGTAAAAGTTTGAGCTGTTCAGGCGTAATTAGAACGGTTTTTAATGGTTTTTGTGGCTCAAGGAGTGGCGCGTCAGCAAAAAAAGCCAAGCCGACCAATACCACGGCATGAATACCGACAGTAAAGGCAATAGCAAGTGACTTTTGTTTAAACTCAGGTTGACGACGCATATTTTCTACTTTTTACAAACTTCATTAAACGCTAAGGGTGGTGTGAATTTTTGAGCCATTTTCGTGGTTCAGGATTATTTCGTGATATCAACTTATTTTAGTGGTTGAGTGACCAGTCCGACTTGATCAAGTCCTGCTTGTTGTAAGTCAGACATCAGCTTCATCACTTCACCATAAGCAATGGATTGATCGCCTGCAACCATGACATTGATATTTTCATCTTCTGCAAGGGCAGAGGTCAGTGTGCTTTCAATTTCAGACAAAGTCATGGTTTGTTTATTTTTGCCGTCTTTTTCTAAACTGAGTTGACCAGAGCTTTCTAATTCAACGACATAGACACTTGATTCACTGCTATTGGCAACTTGATCTTGCCCATTAACTTTAGGTAGATCGACATTGACTTTACTGGTGATCATCGGTGCAGTGACCATGAAAATAACCAAAAGCACTAACATCACGTCGATGTACGGAACGACGTTCATTTCACTTTTCAATGGTTTTTTAATGCGTGCAAAACGGCTCGTTGAACGTGACATGATTTAACTTCTCAACTCAGCGGATTAATCTTCTAGCTCAGGTGCAAGCGATTGACGTTGCAAGCGTGCTGTCATCTCTTCGGCGAATAAGGCACGTTCTTCGTACAAACCTTCACTTTTTGAGGTGAAATGGTTGAACGCCAATACTGCAGGAATTGCTGCAAATAGACCAATCGCCGTCGCAATCAAGGCTTCGGCAATCCCTGGTGCAACCGTAGCAAGCGTGACTTGCTCGGCAGTCGATAATCCGATAAATGCCGTCATGATACCCCATACCGTACCGAATAAACCGACATAAGGTGCAACCGAACCGATACTGGCTAATGTGCCTAGACCATGCTCCAAACCTGCTTGTTCACGAGAAAGGCTGACACGCAAAATACGATCTGTGCCTTCTAAAGATTGGGTGAGTGAGGCTTTACGTTTATTCAGCTTATTAAATTCGCTATAACCGTCATGGAAGACGTTTTCCAAACCTGCACGGTTGGCTTTGGTTTGTGCATTTTTAAATAAAGTCGGAAGTTCTGCGCCTGACCAAAAGACTTTTTCAAACTGTTGATCTTGTTTATTGGCATTTTTAAAGCTGATATAGAGCTTGGCGATGAGATACCAACTGTAGATGGATGCCAATAACAAGCCGAGCATCACCAATTGCACGATGATTCCTGCGCCTAAAATCAAATCCATGACATTTAAAGAATGTGCGGTTGTGGTTAAAGTTTCGGTTGGCATAATCTATTTGACCAAAAAAGTTTTAATTCAGTTTTCGATGACTATCGCTGTGCTTTTTACAGTGATCGCTGTTCAAAAGCAAGCTGTTCAAGAATCATTTCCTTCAAAGCCTCAGGCAATTTGCGTGGTCGCATATCCTTTGATAGACAGGCGATGGTGACAAGTCCTGAAGCCAGCAGTATTTCATCACGGTATATTTCTTGTTGCAAGGAAAATGATGCGGATTTGCAAGAAATTACACGTGCTGTAACAGTGAGTAAATCATCCATTAAAATTGGTCGATGGTATTTCACCGAAATCTCGTGTACCACAAAGTTGTAATCTTGTTGATGCCAATAATGCTCAAACTTTGATGCACGAAGCCATTCGGTACGGGTACGCTCCATGTAGCGAATGTGATTGGCATGGTAGACGATGCCACCTGCATCAGTATCTTCGATATATACTCGAATCGGAAAACGAAAACAATTGACAGATGATTGCGCTGAATTTGTAGATTGTGAATGTGTAGGTGAACTGGCAGATTGACTCATATTTTTGCTCGAAGTACATATGTAGAGAAATCATGATTTTTGAGTTTAGCCGATCAGTTCAATTTATCAAATGGCACTGCTGTTCATATTGCGTAGATTTTTCATTGAGCGCATTTTGCCATTGAGTGCATTTAAAAGTGTGGCACACTGTTTCGGAAATTTTAATCTTCATTTTTTCAACGTGGTTTCCAATGACTGACCCATTTGATCGCCAACATCTGTGGCATCCCTATACCTCAATGATTGATCCGCTACCGACCTATCAAGTGCGTTCGGCAGATGGCGTGTATATTGAGCTAGAAAGTGGTGAGCGTCTGATTGATGGTATGTCATCGTGGTGGTGTGTGATTCATGGCTACAATCATCCTGAATTGAATCAAGCGATAGAAACGCAACTGAAAAAAATGTCGCATGTGATGTTTGGCGGTTTGACTCATCAGCCAGCGATTGATTTGGGCAAACAACTTTTAGCGATTGCGCCGAAGCAATTTCAAAAGATTTTTTATGCAGATTCGGGTTCGGTGGCGGTCGAAGTTGCCTTAAAAATGGCAATTCAATTTTGGGCTGCAAAAGGCAAAACTGAAACCACTCAAGCTAACAAAACAAACTTTATTACTACACGTTCGGGTTATCACGGCGACACGTGGAATGCGATGTCGGTTTGCGACCCTGTTACGGGTATGCACCATATTTTTGGCACAAGTTTGCCACAACGCATGTTCATCCCTGCACCACAATCCAGTTTTTCAGGAGAATGGTGTCCTGATGATATTGAGCCTTTAGCACAGATGTTGCAGGCGCATCATGACAGCATTGCTGCCATGATTATCGAACCGATCGTGCAAGGTGCGGGCGGTATGCGCATTTATCATCCTGAATATCTACGTCAAGCAAGTAAATTGTGTAAACAATATGATGTGCTATTAATCGTCGATGAGATTGCCACAGGCTTTGGACGTACCGGAAAGTTATTCGCAAGCGAACATGCTGATGTACAAGCAGACATCATGTGTATCGGCAAAGCATTAACTGGTGGCTACATGACGCTATCGGCAACTTTAACGACTGATCATGTGGCGCAAACCATTAGTGCGGGTAATCCGAGTGCTTTTATGCACGGACCGACGTTTATGGCAAATCCGTTGGCGTGCGCTGTAGCATTAAAGTCCATTCAAGTATTGTTAGCGCAGGATTGGCAGGGCAAGATTGCACAGATCGAACAACAAATTGCATCAGTTTTAACACCATTAAAATCACTCCAGCAAGTCGCCGATGTGCGTGTGCTTGGCGCAATCGGTGTCGTAGAAATGAAAAATCCAGTCGATATGGCGCAGATTCAACAGCGTTGTATCGAGCTTGGTGTGTGGATTCGTCCTTTTGGCAAGTTGGTGTATATCATGCCGCCGTACATTATTTCTGAGGCAGAGTTGCAGACTTTGCTTGATGCGGTGCAGACGATAGTCAAAGAAACTGCGGAATAAATTCTTTTTAATTTTTAATTGTTCATATTCAGGGATGCTTCACGTGAATCCACTTTATCAGTCTTATGCCGATACGCTTGATCAACTCAAGGCGAAGGGCAATTATCGCTTCTTTAAACAGATTGAACGAGATGGACAATTTATTCATCTGAATGGCAAGCGGATGCTCAATCTCAGCTCCAATGACTATTTGGGTTTGGCGGAAAATGCGGATTTAAAAACGGAATTTCTCGATACTTATCCGATAGAAAAACAACACTTTACCAGTTCATCTTCACGGTTACTCACTGGGAATTTTAAAGAATATGAACAGCTTGAGGAGAATCTCAGCCAAGCCTTTGGGCGCTCGAGTTTGCTGTTTAATAGTGGCTATCACATGAATATCGGTATTTTGCCTGCGCTTTGTGATGCCAAAACCTTGATCATTTCCGATGAACTCATTCACGCCAGTATCATTGATGGGATTCGCTTAAGCAAAGCGCAAAAACAGCGTTATGCCCATCAAAACTTCACTGAACTTGAACAGTTACTGATTATGGCGATGGATAATGAGGCGATTGATAAAATCATCATCGTTACTGAAAGTGTCTTTAGCATGGATGGTGATGTGACAGATTTAAAGCAATTGGTTGCCTTTAAACAGAAATATGCAAAAGTCATGCTCTATGTTGATGAGGCACATGCCATCGGTGTCTATGGCGAGCGTGGTTTGGGCTGTGCAGAGGCGCAGGATTGTATCGCTGAAGTTGATTTTTTGGTGGGGACATTTGGCAAAGCTCTAGCCTCGATCGGTGGTTATCTGATTTGTGATCAGGTGATCCGTGAATTTTTAATTAATAAAATGCGCTCGCTGATCTTTTCCACAGCGCAAGCACCGATCAATATGGCGTGGACCAATTTTATTTTTCAGCGCATGATGCGTATGTCTGAACGACGTGAGAATCTGTTAAATATCAGTGCACAGCTGAAAAATGAAGTCGTCAATCGTGGGCTAAGCTGTCCGACGCAAAGTCATATCATTCCTGTGATCTACGGTGAAAACCAAACTGCTGTGGATAAGGCAATGCAGATGCAAGATGCAGGATTCTATGTGCTCCCAATCCGTCCGCCGACGGTGGCACAAGGTACGGCAAGGGTGCGGATTTGCTTACATGCGGATTTGCAGTGGTTGCAACTCGAAGCACTTTTAGGAAAGTTATAAATCATGTTGAATCTGCAAAAAGGCATCTATTTTATCAGTGGTATTGATACCGATATTGGTAAAACTGTGGCAACGGGAATACTTGCCAAACAATTGCTTGATCAAGGCGAGTCGATCATCACGCAAAAACTGGTACAAACAGGCAATGATGGATTTTCCGAAGATATCGCCAAACATCGTCACTTGATGCAAAAAAATGATTTTGTAGAGGATGGCGAAGGGCTGACCGCACCGCAAATATTCAAATATCCTGCATCGCCACATCTCGCCACATACCTTGAAAATACACATTTGGATTTAGATAAAATTTCAGGGTCCACGCAAGTGCTTGCAGAGCGTTATGATGTAGTTTTGCTCGAAGGTGCAGGCGGTCTAATGGTGCCACTTACCAAAGATTTACTCACTATCGACTATGTTGCTCAGCATAATTATCCAATCATCCTCGTCACGTCTGGACGGCTAGGTAGTATTAATCATACTTTACTGAGTCTGTATGCCTTAAAGCAGTTTGGTGTATCGCTTCATAGTATTGTTTTTAATGCGTTTCACGACGCGCAAGACGAAGTGATTGCAGGGGATACACGGCAATATTTACAGCAGAAAATGATTGCGATGTTTCCTCAAGCGCAGTGGCTTGACTTGCCTAAAATGGAGATTTAAAGTTCTAAAATGAGCATCAAAAATTTGAAGTAAAAGTTGTCCGAGTTAATAATGCTGAGCAGTAAAGCGTAATTTCATTACTATTGATTGATAAATCTCCCCCCTTGCGAAACAATGTTTCTCATCTTTGAAAAAGAGGGGAACAGCATAGAATTCAACACTGTATTGAATGTCGAAATACTCCCTCCTTTGAAAAAAGAGGGTAGAGAGGATTAAAAGTGCTTAACTGATAGGCATTAGTCCGAGTTAAAGAATTTTTAATTTAAAGATTTTTAAACGCATCCAATGCACGTTGGCGACTTTGCTTTAAATCGACCATCGGTTTTGGGTAATCAAGTGCAATATGATTTTGTTTATACGGCTCATGAATGGCTTTTTCATCCAAATGCGCAAGCTCAGGAAGCCATGCTCGAATAAATTCGCCATGTGGATCAAATTTCTTCGACTGAGTAAACGGATTAAAAATTCGAAAATAAGGCACGCTATCTGTACCTGTCGATGCGCTCCATTGCCAGCCGCCATTATTCGCTGCAAGCTCACCATCAATCAGATGTTGCATAAACCATTGCTCGCCCAACCGCCAATCAATCAGCAAATTCTTGGTCAAAAACATCGCCACGATCATGCGTAGTCGATTGTGCATCCATCCTGTTTGTTTCAGTTGACGCATCGCAGCATCAATGATGGGGAAACCTGTTTCGCCATTTTGCCATGCACTCAAATCTGAATCGTTATCTCGCCAAGCGATATGAGAGGTTTCTTCTTTAAATGGTTGATGTTGGCTGAGTTTAGGGAAGCCATATAAAAGATGGCTATAAAACTCACGCCAAAGCAACTCATCGAGCCAAATGCGCACACCTTCATTGCCTGAAAGGAGGTCGCCATCGGTATTGATCTGCGCAGCTTTTAAACATTGTCGAATCGACAATAACCCTGCATTTAAATAGGTCGATAGTTGACTGGTTGAGTCGAATGCAGGGAAATCTCGCTCGACATGATACTGATTGATATGTTGATCTATGAAAACATCTAAGCGTTGCCATGCTTCGGTTTCGCCGATTTGCCATTGATTCTGTAGTGATTGCGGTATAGGAGCAAAGCCATCAACACTATGAGGGATTGTATCGGATGCAATTTTTAACTTATTTTGCTTTTTCGGTTTTGGGTAAAGTTCAAGTTGGTGTTGCAGATGGTCTAAGCGCTCATAACAGACTTTTTTAAATGCGCCGAAAACTTTGTAATATTCATTGGATTGATTTTTGATTGAACCGACTGGGAATATCAACCGATCATGATGCGCTTCAAATTCAATATTATGATTCGCCAGTTGCTTTGCAATGGTTTGATCACGATGAATTTCATTAAATCCATATTCCTGATTGCAATGGACTTTTTGAATATTGTGCTGTTCACAAATCTCAAAAAACGTTTCGGCGCAATCCTCCCACAATTCACATGTGCGAATGAGTAACGGAATATTGAGGTCATCCAAATCTTGAGAGAGCTGCTGTAATTGGCGTAACCAAAAATCGACTTTGCAATCTGCATCGTCGTGCAATTTCCACTGTTTGGGACTGATGATAAATAGCGCAATGCAGTCGCTATCTTTTTGTGCGAAATGCAGAGCGGTATTGTCATGTAGCCGAAGATCGGTACGAAACCACATCAAGTTCATGGTAGGATGATTGCGATGAGTGAGTTGATTTTCACTATAGCATGTACATTCCAAGCGATTGTATAAAAATCATTTTTTTCAATTTTATCGTTTAATAAAACGTAAAAATTTATGGAGTATTCATATGATCGTGGTCTGTCCAAGTTGTTTTAAAAAGAATAATTTGCCTGATGATATTGCTGTGAGCGAAGCGCAGTGTGGACAATGTGATCATGATCTGTGGTCGAATCAGCCGATCACCTTGAATGATGATAATTTTATGCTATATGTGCCGAATACCGAACTTCCTGTATTGGTGGATTTTTGGGCGGACTGGTGTGGGCCTTGTAAGACAATGGCGCCGACTTTTCAGCGATTGGCAGGGGAATTTAAAACGGTGCAATTTGCCAAGGTCGATACCGAAGCGTCACCACGACTTAGTCAGTTTTTTCAGATTCGCAGTATTCCAAGCTTGATTTTATTTAAACAAACCACGCAAGTCGCTCGGTCAGCTGGTGCAATGAATGCAGGGCAAATGCAGTCGTGGCTAACCTCACATTTGAAATCATTATAAGCGTGTCAAAGCACTAATTTCTCGCAACTGAGCGATCAGTTTAATGACGCTCATCTGTTGTATAATCATGCTTTCTATTTATTGATGTGGTCTAATCATGCACACTGAATTTCAGCCAGCGAATCCTCAAGGTCATCTTTCTCTTCAAACGATTGCGATGCCAGCAGACACCAACTGGAGTGGTAATGTCTTTGGTGGATGGTTGGTGTCACAGATGGATTTGGCAGGAGCGATTCATTGTGAACGATTCAGTCAAGGACGTTGTGCCACGATCTCCATCCACGAGATGACTTTCCTTGTACCAGTGCAAGTCGGAGATGTGATCAGTTGTTATACCGATGTGGTGAAGATTGGTAATACCTCAATGCAGGTGCATATCGAAGTATGGAGTATGAGTACGCAACATACGACACCCGTCAAAGTCACAGAAGGAATGTTTACCTTTGTCGCTTTGGAATGTGATGGGCAAAAACGTAAGATTCCTGAAGCGGTTAAACAAGCTCATTTGGCACAGCAGGCGTAGTGGTAATACCCCCATTATTAATCGATTCAATAAGTAGAAATCTCTAAACCCTTATTATTGTTTAAAATTAAGCGGTTTACCATCAACTGACGTATGGGGTCGTTCGTGATTATAAAAGTACTGCCATGCGGTTGTACAGTTCTGAACATCCTCAATATCTCGAAATAACTGCTGAGTCAAGCACTCATATCGTACTGTTCGATTAAAACGTTCAACATAAGCATTTTCAGCTTCAAGCTCTTTAAGGTGAGTCATCAGTGATAAATCCATGCCACTGTAGTTTGATTTCCACTTTACTGTTTTGGATTAGGTGTTTTGGAAGAACTATGTTTAAAACACCTAATGCAATCTCACATTTTAAAATTAAGTTGATAAGGCTTCCTTCGAAGAGATATATCAAAAAACTATACTGACTTTTTCTTCTTTGGTAACCACGCCCAAACCATTTTGCATTGGATCGGCGATTGACCAGAATCATCAACAACGGTGATAGGAATTTCTAAAGATGCTTTGTCATTATCCAAGATGAATTGCTGTTGCTCAGCACTCAAAGTTGCCGTTGCAGTTAAGCCACCTGAAGCGACTTTAAGATAATCCACCTGTAATGTTTTGATCAATAAAATTCGATCGTCAGGTACATTCAAACCTGTCACAAAACCTGTTGCAGTTTCTGCTAGAAGAGCCATTGCAGCAGCATGTACGCCCTTGATGTGGTTTTGCATATTGCGGTGGTTTTCAATGCGTACCACAACTTTTTCTTTACTCACTTCGAGATAGCGAATATTTGCCGTCCCGACCATCGGTACGATACGACCAAAAGTTTTGCTCCAAATCGTCGTGCGAAGTGCTTTCGGAAGTTTACTGGTCGCTTGGACGACTTTATAAAGGCGATTGTTTTTAGCCATGTTACACCTGTAAATAATGGAAGAGTTAAAAGCTTTTCAGATTAAACGGAAACAGTTGCCACTTAATCTTTGAAATTATTGAATTGCAAAGGCACGCCAAATTGTTCTTCACGTAAGAACGCCATCAGGCTTTGTAAGGTGTCACGTTTCTTATCTGTGACACGAATCTTGTCACCTTGAATCGAAGATTGTACTTTGATGCCACTTTCTTTAATGGCTTTGTTAATTTTTTTTGCGGTATCCGAGTCAAGGCCATCTTTGAGTTTGATCACTTGTACAAAGTTTTTCCCTGAAGCGGCCGCTTTTTGCGGGTCGAGTGCTTGGATATCGACTTTACGTTTGAAGAAGTGATTTTCAAGCATTGAGTAGACTTGTTCACATTGAAAGTCGCTTTCTGTAGAGATTTTGATTTCTTTCGATTTTTCATTCAATTCAATCGAAACGTCTTGCCCACGGAAGTCAAAACGAGTGGCAATTTCTTTTTGGGTATTCTGTACAGCGTGGTTCACTTCAAAAATTTCCAACTCGGAAACAATATCAAAAGATGGCATAACAATAGACCTTTACAACTTGAAATAATACTGAGATGCTAAGGGTGTTTTCTGTTTTTGCCAAGTGTTTTGATCCAAAGGAGCGCAGAATGATCCGCAAGCAAGAAATTACCACCTTTGAATATCCAGAAGGTGCGATTATTTGGGATGTACGTGATTCAAAATCTTTTGCCGAAGGTCATTTGCCTGGGGCGGTCAGTCAACCCATCGACAATATTGATGCCCAGCAACTTCAAAACGTGCCAACGGGTACACCAGTCTATATCTTGTGTGGTGGTGGGAGTAAAGCACCTCGTGCCGCAGAAATGCTCGAAAGCCTTGATGATTCACGTGAATATGTGGTACTGATGGGTGGTACACGTGCCGCAAAAGCAGCAGGCATCACTTTAGAGCAGGGTTAATTGCTGACGAAAAAAATTGCCATAAACTTCGTTATGAAACTTGACAAGGGAGTGACCATTCTCTGCGTTTCATGCCTCGTTTATGTGATTTTAGCCTATAACGCAATGCATGGTTGAAATGTCAACAGACCCTAATATTTATCACGCACATGATTATTAAAAATGGCGCAATGATTGCGCCATTTTTGTATTTAAAAATTTTGAAAAACAATAAGTTTAGTCTTTATTCGGCTGTGGTGTTAGACGCAAATAAGGCTTAACTGCTTTGTAACCTTTCGGGAAGCGTTCTTTGATTTCTGCTTCATCTTTGATCGATGGCACAATCACCACATCGTCACCATCTTGCCAGTTGGCAGGTGTAGCGACTTTGTAGTTGTCGGTCAATTGCAAAGAATCAATCACACGAAGCACTTCGTTAAAGTTACGACCAGTCGAAGCAGGGTAAGTGATGATCAACCGTACTTTTTTATTTGGATCAATGATCACCAATGAGCGTACTGTCGCTGTTTCACTGGCATTCGGGTGAATGAAGCCATATAGCTCAGATACTTTACGATCTGCATCTGCCAAGATTGGGAAGTTCACTGTGGTATTTTGTGTTTCGTTAATGTCATTAATCCAGCCTTTGTGCGATTCAACGTCATCGACTGAAAGCGCAATCGCTTTGACACCACGCTTGGCAAATTCATCTTTAAGCTTTGCGGTAAAGCCAAGCTCCGTGGTGCAGACAGGTGTGTAGTCCGCAGGGTGAGAGAACAAAACCCCCCAACCATCGCCGAGATAATCATAAAAACTGATTTGCCCTTCGCTCGAATCTTGTTGGAAATCAGGTGCGGTGTCGCCAAGACGTAAACTCATTTTTTCTGTCCTCTATGCTTTGCTTTATCTATTTCGGATATAAGTTTTGGATATACAACCCAACAGGATGGAAAATCGCCTGTATGAAACATAATATGCACCGAATCTAAATCATTGCAAAGCGATGTTTTTGTATTACTTTATCAGAAAATTTCATAATGTTTTTTAAGCTATTGATCGCTCTAGGCTTGTTGAGCATTCATTAATTTCAGTGTGGATGTAGTATTTTGTAAGTATACCATTCAGCTGAACTCATAAAAGAATATGAAAAAAAAGGCGAAAAACCCTTGTACTTGAAATTTCTGTCCTCATAATATTCCGTGCATAGGTTTTTCTTAAAAATACATTGATTTTCTAGACAGGTTGTTTGGGGTTAATTCGGTGAAAATCGTCTTCATTTAACAAGGAACTGGTTAACCTAATTTCAAAGGCAA
The DNA here is from genome assembly GCF_947493735.1 of uncultured Acinetobacter sp. Lineage (GTDB taxonomy): Bacteria > Pseudomonadota > Gammaproteobacteria > Pseudomonadales > Moraxellaceae > Acinetobacter. The sequence goes on from NZ_CANLSL010000011.1 coordinate 14,588, forward strand.
CTTGAACAGATACAGAGAGTTATATACATGTTGGCAAGTCTAGTCGGAGGTATCTTCGGTACAAAAAATGAGCGTGAGCTCAAAAGAATGCGTAAAATCGTAGAACAAATTAACGCACTAGAGCCGTCGATATCCAGTCTTAGCGATGCAGGCTTAACTGCAAAAACCCAAGAATTTAAAGAACGATTCCAAAAAGGTGAAGGTTTAAACAAACTGATGCCTGAAGCGTTTGCGGTCTGTCGTGAAGCTTCGAAGCGGGTCATGGGTATGCGTCACTATGATGTGCAGTTGATCGGTGGCGTCACTTTGCATGAAGGTAAGATTGCCGAGATGCGTACAGGTGAAGGTAAAACCTTGATGGCAACACTGGCGTGTTATCTCAATGCCTTGAGTGGCACTGGCGTACATGTCATTACCGTGAATGATTACTTGGCACAGCGTGATGCGGAGTTGAACCGTCCATTGTTCGAGTTCTTAGGACTCACCGTTGGTACGATTTACTCGATGCAAGCGCCAAGTGAAAAGTTCCAAGCGTATCAGTCTGATATTACTTATGGGACGAATAACGAATTTGGCTTTGATTATCTTCGTGACAACATGGTGTTTTCTCTAGAAGAGAAGAAGCAACGTGGTTTGCACTATGCCATCATTGATGAGGTCGATTCGATCTTGATTGATGAGGCACGTACACCGCTCATTATTTCTGGTCAGAGTGAAGATTCATCACAGCTCTATATGATGATCAATAACATCCCACCAAAGCTTCGTGCGCAAAAAGAAGAAAAAGTACCCGATGGCGGACACTTCTGGGTGGATGAAAAACAACGTCAAATCGAAATTACCGAAGTTGGTTTTGAAACCATTGAAGATGAATTGATTAAAATGGGTTTGCTTGAAGCAGGTGACAGTCTGTATTCAGCCAGTAATCTGAATTTGTTGCATCATGCAACGGCAGCGATTCGTGCGCATTATTTATATCAAAAGAATGTACATTATATCATCGGTCTGAATCCAACGTCGCAAAAGCAAGAAGTGATCATCGTTGATGAGAGTACAGGTCGAACTATGCCAGGTCGCCGTTGGTCAGAAGGTCTGCACCAAGCGGTTGAAGCCAAAGAAGGTATGGAAGTTCAGCCTGAAAACCAAACCATGGCAACCACCACGTTCCAAAACTATTTCCGTCTTTATCGCAAACTGTCGGGGATGACAGGGACTGCAGATACCGAAGCGGCGGAGATGAAAGAGATTTATGGTCTAGATGTGGTGATCATTCCGACGCACCGTCCAATGATTCGTAATGACCAAAACGATCTGATTTATCTGACCAAAGATGGTAAATATAACGCCATTATTCAAGAGATCACTCGTGTGCGTGAAGCGGGTGTTGCGCCGATTTTGATTGGTACAGCGACCATCGAAGCCAGTGAAATCCTATCCGATAAGCTTAATGCTGCAGGCATTCGCCATGAAGTATTGAATGCAAAACAACATGAGCGTGAAGCAGATATTATCGCCCAAGCAGGTAGTCCGAACTCAGTCACGATTGCCACCAACATGGCAGGTCGTGGGACGGATATTTTGCTCGGTGGTAACTGGCGTGCCAAGCTTGCGCATATCGAAAATCACACTGAAGATGATGAACAGCGTTTGTTTGCAGAATGGCGTGAAAACAACAAGGCAGTACTTGAGTCAGGTGGTCTACACATTATCGGTTCTGAGCGCCATGAATCACGTCGTATTGACAATCAGCTTCGTGGTCGTGCGGGTCGTCAAGGCGATCCAGGAGTATCACGTTTTTACTTGTCGCTTGAAGATGATTTGATGCGTATCTTTGCGGGTGATCGTGTGGTTGCGATGATGCGAGGTATGGGCTTAAAAGAAGATGAAGCGATTGAACACAAAATGGTGTCGCGCTCAATCGAAAATGCACAGCGCAAAGTCGAATCACGCAACTTCGATATCCGTAAAAACTTGCTCAAATATGATGATGTGAATAATGAGCAACGTAAAATCATCTACTCACAACGTGATGAAGTGTTGTCTGAACCAAGTCTACAAGACGGTATCGAAGACATGCACCGTGATGTGGTCAAAGGCATGATTGCCAACTTTATTCCGCCTGAGTCGATACATGATCAATGGAATATTGATGGGCTTGAAGATGCGTTACGCAAAGATCTAAGTATTACTTTACCAATCAGTCATTGGCTTAAGGTTAATCGCCGTCTTGATGAAGAAGGCTTGATCGAGCGGATCACTGATGAGGTGCTTGCACGTTATCAACATCGTCGTAGCTTGATGGAAGCAGGGTCAGCAGCAATGCTAGAACGTCATTTCATGTTGCAATCGCTAGATAAACATTGGAAAGAGCATTTGGCGGCGATGGATTATCTGCGTCAAGGTATCCATCTACGTGGTTATGCACAGAAGAATCCTGAGCAAGAGTATAAAAAAGAAGCCTTCAATCTTTTTGTGAATATGCTCGCTGTGATCAAGACCGATGTTGTCACTGACCTATCTCGTGTGCATATTCCAAGTCCTGAAGAAGTTGCTGAGCTTGAAGCGCAACAACAGCAACAAGCTAGAGAGATGGCGCTAAGCTTTGAACATAATGAAGTCGATGGAATTACAGGTGAAGTCACAGAAGATGCTGAACCACAAAGTGGCGTAACTTTGTCACGAGGTTCTTCTGGGCAACTTGATATTAAACCACCTGCAAGTCGTAATGCCCCTTGTCCTTGTGGTTCGGGGTTAAAATATAAGCAATGTCACGGAAAAATTTAATCTTTTAACAAAAAGGTAGCTCACGTAGCTGCCTTTTTCGTGTTTAATAAGGCGTAGAATTTTAGTCCGCTATACGACACTTTGTTTGATTCAAAGATTTAAAAAGCGTTTTGAACGAAAAGCATGCGTATACACAGAGATTAAAAGAGAAAACGAAAGATGCTCAAGTGAAGAGCGATGACTTTGCAATACAAGTTAAAGACTTTGCAAGATGAATTAAAAGGTTTATCCATGAAATTAATAAGCATGAAACTTAAAAGTATGAAATTGAATACCCTATTGACCAGTTTGGTTGTTGTTTTCCCTGTCAGTATGACGAGCTTTGCCAATGAGTCAGTGACTGATCATACAGCGCATCAAGCCATGTCCGTGCCTAAGACTGTGCCGACAGCTCAGTTCGATGGGCAGGCTGCTTCAGATGCTACGCCTTCAGCTGAAGAAGCGCCAACAGCGCCTTCAATGACAGTAAAGGCTGCAACAGTACAATCAGCGACAAGCTTGCCAAATGTACATGCGACACAAGACCGTGAAAATACAGTGTTCGTCAGCCCTCGAACTGGAATGCGTTATTCTGTAAGTAATCCTTCAAACCGCAAAATCATTTTCCAAACGGAAGGGCTTAAACCAGTCACCGCTCAAAATGTAGATCGCATTCAAGCGACAAATCCGATGATTTCAGCAGAAAGTCAGCAACAAGCAAAACAAAAACTATTAGATTTGGCAGGCATACAGCCAATGCCAGTGCAAGTACCAGCCAGTCCAGTTGCTCCTGAAACACAAACGGTAGCTACACCATCTGCTCAGACAGATGCAAAATAACCTGTCATTGGTGATCGTGTGAGTCAGCTGAAAGTTTTGTTGATATGTGTTGGTGCTATACTTAGCGCATGTCAGCAGAACACTGTGCTTGAAAATGCACAACCACAAGTAGCTAGTTTGCAATTTCAATGTGATGAGCAAGTGCAAATTAAAAAGCAACAGCTCGATGAGAAAATGATTCGCATTGAAGTGTCAGGTCAACTATTTGAGTTAACACGCTTTGCTGCACCTGATAAAAGCCAAAAATATTATAGTAGCGAACAAGGCTTACAGCCTGAGCACGGCTTACTTTGGATTGAAAGTGAGCAAACTGCCACGCTCAAAAGCTTGATGCTCGATCATACTATCAAAATTGAAGATTACCCTGTAATCTATCAATGTCAGCAAGGCGTTTAACGCTTTTCGCTGTATATCCAATTTCTCAAATATCATATTTTTAAGGTCAATCTCATGGCAGTTGGTGACGTGTCTTTTCCAAAAATGCATTCTATTGCAGGTTTAACGATCGGAAGTAGTGAGGCTTATGTTCGCTATGCCAATCGTCGAGATATGGTTGTCTTTGAGATTGCTGAAGGTGCTAGTGTCGCAGGTGTATTTACCCAAAGTGCCTTTGCCGCTGCACCTGTGATCTTATGTAAAAAGCATTTGTTGGAAAATTCCATCCGTTACCTTATTATTAATACAGGCAATGCCAATGCGGCAACAGGTCAGGTAGGTTTAGAGAATGCACGGAAAACCTGTGAAAAACTTGCGGAATTATCAGGTGTTCAGCCAAATCAGATTTTGCCTTTCTCTACAGGTGTGATCGGTGAGCAGTTGCCGATTGAGCGCATGCTTCAAGGTGTTCAGCCTGCATTAAATAGCTTAAATGCAGAGAGTTGGGAAGATGCAGCCTATGGCATCATGACTACAGATACCACACCAAAAGGCGCATCAGAGCAGTTTGAGTTGGATGGTGTGACGTACTCCATGACAGGGATTAGCAAAGGTGCAGGCATGATTCGTCCGAACATGGCGACCATGTTGAGCTTTGTCGCGACCGATGCACCGATTAACCAATCGCTTGTGCAGAAACTTTTATCGACAACAGTTGAACAGTCATTCAATCGTATCACTGTAGATGGTGATACCTCGACCAATGATTCCTGTATTTTCATTGCCACAGGTCAGGCGGGCGGTGCGCAGATTCAATCTGAAAGCGATCCACGTTATCAAGTCATTCTCGATGTACTATCACGGATTATGCTTCGTTTGGCGCAGTTGATCATTCGTGATGGTGAAGGTGCGACCAAATTTATCACTGTCAAAGTTGAGGGTGGGGCAGAAACTCAAGAATGCTGTGATGTTGCGTATAGTATTGCAGAGTCGCCACTGATTAAAACAGCACTATTCGCTGCCGATCCAAACTGGGGGCGTATCGTGATGGCAATTGGTAAAGCTGGCGTGCCAAATCTGGATAGTTCAAAAGTGCAAGTGTGGCTTGATGAGGTACAAATCTGCTTAGATGGCGGTGCAAATCCTGACTATCGAGAAGAAATGGGTGCGGCGGTGATGCAACAACAAGAGATTACCATACGTGTTGATTTGGGTCGTGGTACAGCACAAGATACGGTGTATACCTGTGACTTCTCCTACGACTATGTCAAGATCAATGCGGATTACCGTTCTTAATCAACATTATCGTTGCATATCATTTAAGTTGTAGTTCAGCTTTTTAACTTGAAATTGTGTAAATACACATCATATCTTGAGTAGTGGGTCTGAAGCATCGCTATTAGTCAGTCCAGTTTTACTGATTTATGCTATGCTTCATTTTCATTTTGTCGTGGTTTTTTACTGCTTCGTATGATTTTGTTTGAAATAACCCTGAAAAGCCTAAGCCAAGTGCGCATTGATATTCACGCATATTATATGAGTATCAGTTTAGTGATCACTCGCCATTTTATAGGATTGATACCTCGATGACCGAAAGTCTGATTGCCAATGATGCGAAAAAAATCGTAGAGCAACATTTGGATCAACTGGGACAACCCAAAGAACACATTCTCTCGTCAGAAGAAAAACAGCATAAATTTGCCTTGATCGCAGAAGAGCTCAAACAGCAAGATGCTGTGTTGGTAGCGCATTATTATTGTGATCCTGAGATTCAAGAGCTTGCAGAGCTGACAGGCGGTTGTGTTTCTGATTCATTAGAAATGGCACGCTTTGGACGTGATCATCCTGCAACGACCTTGGTGGTCGCAGGCGTAAAATTTATGGGGGAAACCTCAAAAATTCTTTCACCGAATAAAACAGTATTAATGCCAACCTTAGAGGCAACGTGCTCTTTGGATCTTGGTTGTCCGATTGATGAGTTCTCTAAGTTTTGCGATGCACATCCCGATCATACCGTGGTGGTGTATGCCAATACTTCGGCAGCGGTGAAAGCACGTGCGGATTGGGTAGTGACGTCGAGCTGTGCAGTCGAAATCATTGAACACATAGATAGTCAGGGTGAGAAAATTATTTGGGCACCTGATCAACATCTTGGTCGTTATATCCAAAAGAAAACAGGTGCGGAAATGTTACTGTGGGATGGTTCATGTATTGTGCATGAAGAGTTCCGAGCACGTGGTATTGCGCAAATGAAAGCATTGTACCCTGATGCGGCGGTTTTAGTGCATCCTGAATCGCCTGAATCGGTGATTGATATTGCAGATGCAGTGGGTAGTACCAGTCAGTTGATCAAAGCTGCACAAACTTTGCCACATAAGCAGATGATCGTTGCGACAGATCGGGGCATTTTCTATAAGATGCAACAAGCTGCACCTGATAAAGAGTTAATCGAAGCACCAACAGCAGGAGAGGGTGCAACGTGTCGTTCTTGTGCGCATTGTCCGTGGATGGCGATGAACGAGCTCGATGCGATTTTGCATGTCTTGAAGCATAAAGATCAACAGATTTTTGTTGATGAGGCATTGCGTGTTCGCGCAAAATTACCACTCGATCGAATGCTCGATTTTACAGCGAATATGAAGCGATAGTTTTGTATTTTTAATAAACATTCGATTGTAAATACAATGCTTTTTTGAACTTTGCTATTGACGAGATGCGGTACGAAGCCTAGAATGCACACCGTACCGCACATCGTGCGATATAGAAAAGCTGAGATCGGAGCATAGCACAGCCTGGTAGTGCACCTGGTTTGGGACCAGGGGGTCGTAGGTTCGAATCCTACTGCTCCGACCATTTATTATGGAATAAAGTCGGCGAACTTGTCGCATGATCTAAGTGTCATCGGTGTTGCGCCTGTAGCTCAGTTGGATAGAGCATCCGCCTTCTAAGCGGATGGTCACAGGTTCGAATCCTGTCAGGCGCGCCATTTTTTTGGTGGCTTGTACATTTAAGATGTGATGGTGGATGTAGCTCAGTTGGTAGAGCCCCGGATTGTGATTCCGGTTGTCGCGGGTTCGAATCCCGTCATTCACCCCAAGTTTTTAAGACTACGTTTTAAGATTAAGTTTTTTAAATTTGAAAGATGCTTTTTTAAAAGCGTACCAGTTTCGGAGCATAGCACAGCCTGGTAGTGCACCTGGTTTGGGACCAGGGGGTCGTAGGTTCGAATCCTACTGCTCCGACCATTTAAATATCGCAATTCAAAATAACATGACCCGCTTGAATGCGGTTTTTTTATGCTTAAATTTTATAGACATAAAAAAGCGTAACACTAGGTTTCGCTTCTTTTTGAATGATTTGAAGTGAATAATACTAAATCATGGCACGATGATAATAGAAACACGACGGTTTTCACTGCGCCCTTCTTCAGTGTCGTTAGACTTAATTGGTTTGCTTGAACCATAACCTATAGCTTGTATGTTATCTTTTGAAAAGCCATGCTTTAATGCGATGTTGGCGACACTCTGAGCTCGTTGTTCAGAGAGTTGATGGTTAAATTCTTCTGAACCGATGTTATCGCTATGTCCCTGAACTGAGGGCTTTTCTATTTTTTAGTTTATTGCTCAATTCGGCGACTGATTGTTTTTGTTCTGGAAGAAGTTCGTGTTCTGATGTTTCGAAAAGTAAACGTGATGGTAGGTCAAGTATCCAACCTTCATCATTGGTATAAATAAATCCTTCTGTTTTTAACACTTTTATTTGAGATTTTTTAACCCTTCAAGCCCAGTACATGCACTTAGTATGGTGCTAGCTAAGAATAGAATACTTAAAAATTTTAAATGCTTATTCATTATGGGCTTCTATGGCTTCAGGTTTGTGCTCGATAATTGCCCAATGTGTTAGGCTATCTTTGGCTTGATACATGGCTTGGTCAGCGAGATGAACCAATTCACTAGGGTTGTCAATGTGTTTGCTTAACGCAATTCCGATACTAAAGCTATAATGAATAACAACCTCATCAGAGAACTTGATAGGGTGATCAGTAGTTTGAATTAGATTTTGAACCACCACAATTGCTTGAGAAGAGTGTTCAATATTTGTGAGTATTACAGCAAATTCATCACCACCTATTCGAGCAACGAAGTCATCGTCACGCAGGCTATATTTTAGCCGTCGAGCCATTTCTTGTAATACATAATCGCCAGCTTGATGACCGTATTGGTCGTTAATTTGTTTAAATTCATTATTATCAATAAATAATAATGCAGATTTCTTCCGTATATCTTCTTGTTGGTAAAGCTGATCTAGTTTTTGATAGAAGAATGCTCGATTTGGTAAATGGGTTAAAGAGTCATGCAATGCTTGATGTTCAAGGGTTGTATTCTCAACTTGCAGTTGATGATCCCATTTTTGTATTTCATCTAGTAATTCGTTGAAGCGTTGAGAAACCTTGTTAAACTCAGAAACTTTGCCTTTTGGCACTCGCAGATGGAAAGCGCGTTGATCAGAAATTAAGTCAGTCGTTTCAGCAAGAAGCTTTAGTGCATGATTAATTCGTAGATAGTTTATTCGGCTACTGATAAGAATAATGACAAATGCAATGAGAATACATGCCATGAAAACCATAAGTAGTAAATTAATGAAGTTTGTTAATGGACGTAGGCTGATCGTGACTTTAACATAGGCAATGACTTGAGCATTGTGTTTAATTTCAACTAAACCTAAATTTTCAGAAATTAAAAAGTCATGTATGTGGTCAAGTAGTTTGGAGTCATTAATTTCACTTGGTTTGGTGATTTCATAAATCATGTCTTTGTTTGGTGAAATGACTTCAATTCTTTGAATTGGATATTGATCAATATATTCGTCAATAATTTGCGCAGTGCTGACTTTGTCATCAAACACAACTGGAGCTTGCAACTGCTCTGCCAAAGACGCAGAAATGATGCTGACGTTGGATTCTGAGTAGCGTTTGAATGTATAGCTTGCGACAGCGGTAAAACTAATAATGCAGGTAAATAAAATAATAAAAGAGAGAATGAGTTGTGATCGGATGAAATATGTTTTCAGGGATGAAGAAGATGATTTGAACCATGTCATCATTCTGCTCCTTGATATTTTTTCGACAATAATAAAACTTTTGAATCCATGTGGACTTCAGATTGTTTTAAACTATCCATGTTAATTTTAAAACGATATTGTTGATTTGAACGATAAAGACACACTGCGCTTCCAATTGCACATTGTTCATTTTTTTCAGAAATGGTCAAGATGTGATGCATCGCTAAATTGATTAGACGCTGTTGTGTTTCATCTGTGGTATTTACAAAATAGAGTATCTGACAACGATTGGCAATTGTTTCATTGCTCAGAAGTTCGCTAATTTGATAATGTTTGATATTGATGTTTGCAGGGCGGATTAAATTTGATGGTGGATTAAAAATATTTTCACTGATAAATTTTGCCTGACCATCAATCATGCAAAAATTAAGCTGTGTATAATTTCGGTTCCAACGAACGTAGCTGAGAATACCGTTAACAAGCGAGTCTGCATTATCTTCGGCATGTGAAAATATGGGAAGACAAAATAAAAATAGCATAAACGTGAAAGCGTAAAAACACTTTCTCATCGTATAGAACATTATGCTACCCATCACAAAAACATAGTAAAGAGATAAATCTTACCAAAAATATGCTTGAGCGTATAGATCGCATATTTGTTCCCAGCTAGGAAATTGTAAATCATGCTAAAGTTTTGAGAGCTTCGATATTCAAAGTTTAGTAAATAATAGTAAGCATATTCAGCCGAGCTTTCTGTTCAATTAGGTGGTGCGTTATTGAATGGGTAGATAAATTTTAACTTCTAACCCGCCATCTTGATGGTTGCGGATATCTATATGACCTTCATGAATATCTACAATACGCTTGACGATAGCAAGTCCTAGTCCGCTACCTTGAATAGTACGTGCTGCTTCACCTCGGACAAAAGGTTGCATGAGCGCTTGTACCTGAGATTCTGGGATCCCTTCGCCGTGATCCGCTACTCGAAGGACAAGATGTTGTTCCTCGATATGTGCAGAAAGATCAATTGGCTCTGCACCGTAACGTTTGGCATTATTGACCAAGTTGCCAATCACTCTTTTTAAAGACATGGTGCGTGCTTGAATGATAGGTAGGGCTTGTGCTTCAAAACGAACGTCAAGCGGTTTAAATTGCACAACAACTTCTTGCAAAATGGCATTAATATCAGTTTCGTGTAGCGGCTCATCTGAACCATCACGCATATAAGAGATGAACTGGTCTAAAATTGCGTCCATATCATCGACATCGTAGATTAGACCTTCCTTGAGGAACTCATCATCGGACATCATTTCGGCGCTCAAACGAATGCGAGTTAATGGTGTGCGCAGATCATGAGAAATACCTGCCATCATAATTTTTCGATCTTGCTCGATCTGCTGCAAAGTGCTGATCATATGATTAAAAGACTGATTCACCTGACGGATTTCTAATGGACCATGATTAATTTCGAGATAAGGTGCTTTTCCGTATTTGCTATAACTATTGGCAGCGAGTTGTAGTCGTTTTAGTGGTCGATTGAGCTGACGTACAAGCGTTAAGACGATGACAATGGTCAACAAGGGGACGCCAAAGAACCAACCGATTAGCAGTTCTGGGCTATAGTTGGCATAAGTAGGCAGTGGTTCTTTGAGCCACTTATCTCCAAGATGCGGTGTCTGTACCCAAAGGCTTGGCGCTGGCTTAAATTGGAAATACACAGTGACTTTACTGTCATCAAGATTGAGCTCATCAGCTAGGGCTTGTTCTAAGCGATCGGTAAAAAGTTCCGCAACAAACTTTTCTCTTACATTTGGATAAAGTGTTGGATCAGAAACAATGGCGATACCAAGACGCTCATTCAACCAATTATTGAGATTGACAGAATTTTCACGGTAGCTGATTTTGACATCTTGATAGCTGAGTAGCTCAATCTCTACACCAAGATAGCGAGCATGTTGTTTGATTTCGGGATAATAGAGCGTACGCCAAAAAAACCACAACGACATCCATAGACTAAAAAACACCACAATAGATACTAGTACTGTGGTGCGCATGGCAGCTGAACGAGGCTTGAAACGATCTAAAAAGCGTTCCCAATTCGTCCGTTTGCGATCCCTATACGGCTGGTCTTGATCAAGCACAGATTCTGGCGAGATTGGGTTAAGGTCTTCAGATCGCATAGCTGTCAGTCAATCAGTCTGTGAAAAATTGAAGTGGTTATTCTGCACCGTCTGGTACAAAGACATAGCCAACGCCCCAAACCGTTTGAATATAGCGTGCACGTGCGGGATTTTCTTCAATTAAGCGCCGTAAGCGTGATACTTGTACATCAATCGAACGCTCCATTGCACCCCACTCACGACCACGCGCAAGGTTCATGAGTTTATCACGAGTCAGTGGTTCACGAGGGTGTTGTACCAGTGCTTTTAATACGGCAAATTCGCCTGTAGTTAATGTGACAACTTGCCCTTCACGTGTCAAAGTACGTGTTGATAAATCTAACGCCCACGGTCCAAAACTAACTACTTCTACATTTTGACTCGGTGCACCCGGAACTTCACGGACTTGGCGACGAAGCACTGCACGAATACGAGCAAGTAATTCATTTGGATTAAATGGTTTTGGTAAATAATCGTCCGCACCTGCTTCTAATCCTGCGATACGATCTGAGTCACTACCACGAGCGGTCAACATAATGATCGGGATATCTATATTAGACGTACGTAAGCGACGGCAAATACTTAATCCATCTTCCACAGGCAACATAAAATCTAGAACGATCAATGAAAATAATTCACGTTGTAAAAGACGATCCATCTGTGTGGCATCGTGCGCTGTCTTAACGACAAAACCTTTATCTTCTAAAAATCGTTGTAATAGCGTTCGTAAACGGACGTCATCATCAACCACCAAAATCCGATCCACTCGATCTGAGTCTGGGCGAGGCACTTCGGTTTCGGCTGGTACAACTAAGCTCATGATGTACTCCTTTTGTTATTGCTTATCATTTCAGTCTTCAAGCACTAATTATCAACCAGTCACAAAAAAACTGAATAGACTGAATGCGTTGAGTATAAAGCGAAACTCATTTTCTACACTATGCTCGAATCTTCCAAAAAACACAAATAAAAGTCGAGCTTAGATACCAAAAATAAACAACGAAAATTCAAAACCCTAACGCAATTGTTTCAAAATAATCGGGCTAAATTCGGGGGGCTTGCGCAAGATTACTATTTGGGGATTCAAAATCTTGAAATGGATGCTTGTAAAAATAGATTGCTAATCATTTCATTTATTTAAGTCAAGAAGATGACAATTGTCATAAATGGTTGAGTTTCTAAAACGCTTGATGAAAAACATTGGTATTGCTAGATGTGAGAAAAACTGTGAAGTTGTTTACGTAGAATGTTGCAACTATGTGGAAAAAGCATCAGGAAAGGCTTTATTTTCATCTTGGGCTACGTATAATCGTGGACTGATTAAATTGAATGTTGGAATTTCGCTGAATGACTGAAATAGTGCAGCAAATCGCTAAGGAATTAACTGTTCGTCCAGAACAAGTAGAAGCAACTATTCGTTTGCTTGATGAGGGACTTACTGTTCCTTTCGTAGCACGTTATCGTAAGGAAGCAACGCAAGGCTTAGACGATACGCAGCTACGTCAGTTGGATACTCGTTTGCACTATTTGCGTGATCTATACGAGCGCCGTGACAAAGTCATTGAATCGCTTAAAGAGCAAGAGAAGCTGACCGATGATTTGTTGGTGCGAGTCAATGGCGCAGAAACTAAAAACGCATTAGAAGAAATCTACGCACCGTATCGTCCAAAACGTACCAGTAAATCTTTCAAAGCAAAAGAAGCAGGTTTGGGCGAATTCGCAGAGAAAATCTTAAATACAGAAGTTGAACCTAAAGACGCATTGGCTGGCTTTAGCCATGAAGACTATGCTGATATTGATAGTCAACTGGATGCAGTGCAACACATTATCATTGATGAGTGGGCACAAAATATTGCACTGACCGCAGAGCTCAAGCAGCTCTTTGCCAAAACTGCAATTTTAAAAAGCGCAGTCGCTTCTGATGAGAAAAAAGAAGTCGGCAAAAAATTCCGTGATTATTTTGAATTTTCAGAAAATTTCAACAAAGTGCCATCACATCGTTTGCTTGCCATGCTTCGTGGCCGTCAAGAAAATGTATTGGGCTTAAAAGTCGATGGTGAAGATGAACCTGCCTTGGCACGTATTGATACTGAATATAACTTAGATGCTATCGCACCATCGGCACGTCAAGAATTTTTAAAACAAACAGCAAAACTATTTTGGCTTGCCAAAGTCCGTCCGAGTATTAAGCATTCCTTACTCACGGAAAAGCGATTAGCTGCCGAAGCAGAGGCGATGGATGTTTTTGCAGAAAATTTACGTCATTTATTATTATCAGCACCTGCGGGCTCACGTACGACTTTGGGTGTCGATCCGGGCATTCGTACAGGGGTGAAATTGGCGGTGGTCAATGCGTCCGGTGATGTTTTGGCGCATAGCACAATTTATCCTTTTGCGCCAAAAGAAGATAAAGCAGGTTCAATTGCAGAACTGGCTCGTCTTTGTCGTGAGTTCGAAGTGGATTTGGTTGCAGTCGGTAATGGCACAGCAAGCCGTGAAACGGAAGCAGTCATTGCGGAAATGATGGCGCAAAATGAAGATTTAAAACTGACACGTGTCAGTGTGAGTGAAGCAGGGGCGTCGGTCTATTCTGCAAGTGAGTTGGCTGCGCAGGAACTACCTGAATTGGATGTGTCGATTCGTGGCGCAGTGTCGATTGCGCGCCGTTTGCAAGATCCACTCGCAGAATTAGTAAAAATTGATCCAAAATCCATTGGTGTAGGTCAGTATCAACACGATGTCAATCAAACTGGTTTGGCGAAAACGCTTGATGCTGTAGTTGAAGACTGTGTGAATGCGGTCGGCGTGGATGTGAATACCGCTTCGCCTGCAATTTTGGGTTATATCGCTGGCTTGAACAAATCGATCGCACAGCAAATCGTCGAATATCGTAAAGCCAATGGTCGTTTTGAAAACCGTGAATGGTTGAAAAAAGTACCACGTCTTGGTGAGCGTACTTTTGAACAGGCCGCAGGTTTCTTGCGTATTCTCGATGGCGATCAACCGCTTGATGCGTCTGCAGTTCATCCTGAAAGTTATGCTTTGGTTGCCAATATTGCAGAAAGTAAAAGCACCACGGTAAAAGATATTATCGCCAATAGTGAAATTATCAGTACCATTGATGCATCGAATTTCGTGAATGATCAATATGGTTTGCCAACGGTGCAAGACGTACTTTCTGAGCTTGAAAAACCAGGTCGTGATCCACGTCCAGAATTTCGCACGGCGAAGTTCCGTGAAGACATTACCGAAGTGGCGCAACTCGCTGAAGGCATGAAGCTCGAAGGTGTCGTTACCAATGTTACCAACTTCGGTGCATTCGTCGATGTGGGTGTGCATCAGGATGGTTTGGTGCATATTTCAGAGCTTTCAAATAGTTTTGTCAGTGATCCGCATAAAGTGGTGAAACCCGGTCAAATCATACAAGTGCGTGTTTTACAGGTTGATGTTGAACGTAATCGTGTCAACTTGAGTATGAAAGCAGAAGGGGCGAGTACAAGTCCAAAAGCTACACGTACCAATCAAGAGCATAGAGGTGAGCAAAAGCGTTCACCACGCAATGATCGTCCTGAGCAAAAAGCACGTCCGCAAAACAAGCAGGTAAAACCGCAGAATAAACAGCAACCAGCAAAAATTGGTGGCTTCGGTGAACTCTTGCTTCAAGCGGGTGTAAAAAAATCCAAATAAATGTGAATTAAAAACCACGTAAGAAAAAAATCCCCAATCATGTATTGGGAATTTTTTTATGGTTGAATGCTTTATTTTGAGTTAAGTGATATAGGGATTGGCTATATCGAGTTTGGCTAAAATCGCAATTTCCAAACTTTCCATTTCTTCAGCCTCATTATCACCAAGTTCATGGTCATAGCCAAGCAAATGTAGTACGCCATGTACTAGGAGATGGGTAAAATGATTGATCGGCGTTTTTTGCTGTTCCTCTGCTTCTTGTAACACCACAGGAATGCAAATCACCAAATCACCAAGCGGACGAGCGTCTAACATTTCCAAAATTTCTTCAGGAATATCGCTCGGAAATGAGAGCACATTGGTGGGTTTGTCTTTGCCTCGATATTGCAAATTCAGCTCGTGACTTTCCGCAACATCGACGCAAGCGATACCGATTTCCGTCGGCTCATCCATATCTAAATGTGCAAGCGCAGTATTAATGATCTGTGCAAGCGCATCTTCATTTAAAATAAGCTCAAGACTTTGAAAGTCCTGTTGTAGGGCAAGATTAATTGTCACGAGATTCTTGCTCTACAAGTTCAGGGTCTTCATTATTCACGGTATCTTTAAAGCGATGTTGTCGATCAGCAGCAGAGTCATTGGCTTCAATCAATGCCATTTGCAAGGCTTTGCGTTCGGCACGTTTTTCTGCACTGATACGTTGTTGTTGATCATCGAAAATATCATAAGCTTCGACGATTTTTTGAACCAGTTGATGGCGTACTACATCACGAGAATGGAAATGTGTAATATGAATTTCTTCAATTTTTTCCAAAATTCGTAGTGCTTGCGCTAAGCCTGACTGTTGTCCACGTGGCAAATCGACTTGAGTAATATCGCCTGTGATGACGGCACGTGAGCCAAAACCAAGACGTGTCAGGAACATTTTCATCTGTTCAGGTGTGGTGTTTTGCGCTTCGTCCAAAATCACGAAGGAATGATTCAGCGTGCGACCACGCATGTAGGCAAGTGGTGCCACTTCGATGACTTGCTTTTCAATCAGCTTGGCGACTTTTTCAAAGCCAAGCATCTCATAGAGTGCGTCATATAGTGGACGTAAATACGGGTCAATTTTCTGCGTGAGATCACCCGGTAAGAAGCCCAATTTTTCCCCAGCTTCTACCGCAGGGCGTACCAGTAGAATGCGTTGAATTTCATTGCGTTCGAGCATGTCTACAGCAGCAGCCACCGCAAGATAGGTTTTTCCTGTACCTGCAGGGCCTACGCCGAAAGAAATATCACTCTGCAAAATGCGCTGTACATAACGACGTTGATTGGCACCACGAGGATTGATACGACCTTTACGTGTTTGTAAATAGACATCCAATGGCACTTCTTCAAACTCTTCACCGACCAATTCAAAGTCACGTTCGGTTTGACTGCCTTGAATGATGAGGTGGAGTTGATCTGCGCTGATATTTTGTGTGCTTTCGGATTCTTCAAAAAGGCGTTGCAAAATGGCTTCAGCACGTTCTACCTGAGGCAATTCACCTTCGATAAAAAAACTGTCGCCACGATGCGAGATATTGGTTTGGAGTCTTTGTTCGATCTGTCGCAAGTGGGCGTTATATGCGCCCAACATGCTTTTTAATTGTTCTAATGGAATGCCTGCGAATTGTACTGTGCGACGAATGGTGGCAGTCAAATGAGAATCCTTTTTGAAGTGGATGGCGTATGCCTATACATTACGCCACGACCGACTCAAGATTCAAGAGTTTTCCATAAACAAAATTTAAAGTTTTGATTTCAGTGATTTCTACGATGGCAAATTGACCAATCCAATCCGCTGAACCTTCAAAACTGACCAAACGTGTGTTGTCCGCAGTGCCAACCAGCATGTGTGGGTGATGATCAGAAACTTTTTCGATCAAAACACGTTCGGTACGACCCAACATGGCATCGGTTTTATCAATACTGGATTGTTTAATCACTTTTTGGATTTCGGCAAGACGGGCTTTCTTCAACAATTCAGGCGTGCTATCAGGCAATTCTGATGCTGGCGTACCTGGACGTTTGGAGTAGATAAAACTATAAGAATGATCAAAATCTAAATTTTTGATGAATTGCAAAGTTTCTTGATAGTTCTGGTCGGTTTCACCAGGGAAGCCAATGATAAAGTCACTGGAGAGATGCATATCAGGACGAATAGCACGTAGTTTAGAAATTTTATCAATATAGACATCAATGCTGTGATTGCGCTTCATGGCTTTGAGCACATCATTCGAACCACTTTGTACTGGTAAGTGCAAATGCGACACCATCTGTGGTAGATCACGATAGCATTCGATGAGTTCTTCTGAAAATTCAAGTGGATGCGAGGTAGTATAGCGAATGCGCCCGATCCCTGGAATGGCTGCGACTAAGCGAATTAACTCCGCGAAAGTGCAAATTTCACCTTCAAAGGTTTCACCACGATAACCGTTGACATTCTGACCAAGCAGATTGACTTCACGCACACCTTTTTCAGCGAGAGTGGCAATCTCTGCAAGCACATCATCTAATGGTCGAGAAACTTCCTCACCTCGAGTATATGGCACCACGCAGAATGAACAATATTTTGAACAGCCTTCCATGATTGAGACAAAGGCTTTAAAGCCCTCGACACGTGGTTCAGGTAAAAAGTCAAACTTCTCAATATCTGGAAATGAAATATCGACCAGTTTAATCTTTTCAGATTTTGGTTTTTCAATCTGTTCATGATGTTGATCGAGCATTTGCGGTAGACGGTGCAAGGTCTGCGGTCCAAATACCATGTCGACATAAGGTGCACGTTTTTGAATGGTGTCGCCTTCTTGCGAAGCCACACAACCGCCAACACCAATGATCAAATCAGGATTTTTTTCTTTGAGTTTGCGCCAACGCCCGAGTCCGCTAAAGACTTTCTCTTGCGCTTTTTCACGGATTGAGCAGGTATTCATCAGTAGAATATCTGCTTCATTTGGATCGGTGGTGAGCACATAACCGTGCGAATCACCAAGAAGATCTGCCATACGATGACTGTCATACTCATTCATCTGACACCCTTGTGTTTCGATATAGAGCTTTTTCACCAATGTATCTTGGAAATCAGCTTGATCAAAACTAGCTTGAACGAGATCAGCAGGATGCGATGGCTGGGATACAGTTTTTTCTGCGGCAGCACGTGCAGTAGGAATGAAGGTTTGAACCGTCATGAAGGTTTGAATCCTCTATCAAAATATAAAAATATCTTAACAAAATGTTAAGCAATTTCATATGAAAAATGAAAGGCGCATATTCTAGCAGTTTATTTGGGTTTCGGCTGTTCGGGATTAAATTTTTTGTAATAAACGGCGCATTTAAAGGATGAGAATTTACATAACACTAAAACAATTTGATCTGTCGCTGTTTTAGAATGGCACTGATTTGTGATATCGAGCTGATTGATTCAGCGATCATCTTTTTGAGATTGAATTCAACCTCATATCGACCATATTTAACCAAACAAAAGCCTAAACAGGCAAATAACCAGACCAATGACTAAATATGAGAAGTGAATTTTTTATATTTTAGTGATTGATTAAGTGAATGATTTTAGGAATCCCCATTGATGCGTAATACAGACTTAGATTTTTTTTCAGGTAAAAATCGAAGTGGTTTGGCTTTAGGTTTAACTTGGAAGCGGTCTATTCAAAGTCTTGTGGTTGCGACTTTGGCTGGTTGTGGTAGTGCACCAAGTGAAGCATCTGATGAGGTCTTTAACGAAGCCTATCGCGTCAGTAGTAGTGGTAATGCTGCGCTACTTGATCAATACCAATATGCCATGCAAGGCAGTGTCTTGGCATATTATCCCGAATATTGGAAACTCAATCAAAACCTCGTATTACAGCCATCATCAGCCATCATTTCTTTTGCCCGTCGCTATCCACAATCGGCAATGGCGGAAAAATTATCCGCCGATTATGTCGAAGAAAAAGTCCGAGCAGGTGATTTTGCTTCTGCCACGCCAGTGCTGAGCTATGTCACCAATGCTGATGATGCAGAAGCGTGCGCTGTAGCGCAAGTTCGGGCACGGACAGGTGATCCTTTGGTTTTGGCAGAATATAAAGATAAAGTGTGGCTCACCACAGATTCACAGCCTGAGTCGTGTAATGGTTTGGCGAGATTCATGCTTGATAGCCCGTTGATGACCAGCCAAGATCAAAAGCAACGCTTATTTACTAGGCTTCGTGCGGGCAACTCTGGGCATGCTTTTGCCATGGCAAATAAAATGGGTACACCATTATCATTAACGCAGATGAACCAAATCCAAAGCAATCCAATTAACTATCTGTGGAATGCGCCAAAAGCGACTGCGCAAGATCATGCTTATCTGATTTTTGCTTTAGGTCGATTGGCGGATAGTGATTTGAATAATGCAATCTCGATGGTGGATCGTTTGGCGCAAGGCGTACCAGAAGATGTGCAAAAATATTTGTATCGCACCGTGGCATATATCGGCGGAACGACAGTTTTAAAGAATAATTTTAATGCAGTATTGCCGAGTTATTTTGATAAAAGTTATGGCTTTCCATTTAGCCCAGAAGAAGCAGAAATTTATGCACGTCAGAGCATTCGCTTTGGCAAATGGGAAGGCGTGATTCGTGCTGTTGATGCGATGACTGATACACAAAAACAAGAGTCTCGCTGGCAATATTGGTTGGCACGTGCAAGTGAACAGCGAAGTGATGCGCAAAGCAAAACCTATGCGCAACAAGTCTACCAAAAGATCGCCACCAAAGACGATTATCATGGTCTGCTTGCCAAGGCGCGTTTGAAACAGAGTTATTCTAGTTTTCCACAAGCCTATCAACCGACCCCAAGTGACTTTTCACGTCTCGCCAAAGATATTCATTTTCAACGTGCTTTTGCACTACGAAATGTCGATGCACCCGATAGCTACATCAATCGTGAATGGAACTGGGCAGTGCGCCAAGCTTATCTAAAACATGATGATGGTTTGATCTTGGCGGCAGCCAAACGTGCGACCGATATGCAGTGGTATGATCGGGCAATCTATGCGGCTGATCGTACAGAGAAGCGTCATAATTATGCACTTCGCTATCCAACACCGTACCAATCCACTGTGGTGAATTATAGTAATGCAGTCGGTATTAATCCTGCTTGGGCATATGGTTTGATGCGTCAAGAAAGTCGCTTCAATGTCGGAGCACGTTCGCATGTCGGTGCAGGTGGTTTGATGCAAATCATGCCTGATACGGCACGTCTAGTCGCCAGACAGATGGGTGAACCATACAATAGTGGGGCGCTGTCAAATATCAATACCAATATCCGCTATGGCACCTATTATCTCAGTATGATTCAAGGTCAGCTCAATGGTCATCCAGTCTTAGCGACTGCAGGCTACAATGCAGGACCGAATCGTGCGCGTCGTTGGCAACCGAGTATTCAAAATCTTGATGCAGATCAATATGCGGAGTCTGTACCAATCCTAGAAACACGAGATTACGTCAAGCATGTCATGGAAAATGCCATGCACTATGGCGTGGTCTTAGGGCAGGGTAATCAGTCGATTAATCGTCTGATGTATCCAATACCACAGCAGTATTAATGTGGTGTAATGTCTATGTATGTGATGAATGCGATGCAATGCCATATCAGTCAAAATAAGCAACTGCTGAATGCTTTCAGTCTTCAGTGGTGTGTATGGTTGAGGCTGAGTGGGGCATGTTTATTTATTGCCATAGCGTTGATTACATCGAATGCACATGCAGCGCCTAAAAACTATGTGTTGCATATCGAACTTTCTCCAGCAGTTTGCAAGATTGACCCTCTACAAAAGCGAACACGACAATGTTTGGAGGGATATTCGCTGACTGTTTTGGGTTTATTTCCTGATGGTGTCGATACCAGTCGTTGTGAAACATCAAGTGCTGTCAATTTATCCCCAATACAAAAGCGTGTGCTGATGCGCTTAATCCCTGATGAGGCGTCACAAGCACGTCTTTGGCGATCGGTCGGCGGATGTGTGTCGATGAATGCAAGCCAATATTTCCGTAAAGTTGTCGCATTCGCAGAACAGTTAAAAATTCCTTCAGAAGTAACATCACCGACGACAATTCGAGTGAGCCGATCAAAAGTTGAAAATCAGTTTTATCAACTCAACTCTGGACTGAGTTCTTCAAGTTTAAAGATGGGTTGTCGTGGTGAAGGTGGGGTATCCAATCTTCTGACTGATGTCAAAGTTTGCTATCGTTCAAATGGCAAGTACCAAGCCTGTCAAATCCAACAACGGAGCACCTGTCCATCTCAAGTGTTAATTAAAGGCTCTTATTAAAAGTTTCGAACAGATTCGATAATTGATGTGCCAGCCTTTTACACATTCATTTCAAATTTCACGCACCCATTTCAAAAATCTTTTTTATAAAAATAACGGATCGTTATGATTTTTTATTACAACTTTTGTTGAAAAGCATTGTCTTTTAGATGCAAGAAAACTGTGGATAGAGTACAATCTCGCCCGTTTATAAAATTTAAGATTAACAAGAAACGACCATACTCAATACGGTCAATTCTTAATCCGTGTGAACGAACCTCTCAATTGGAGATAATTACATGAAGCAAGCAGTTCGTGTTGCCGTTACAGGCGCAGCTGGTCAAATTGGTTATAGCTTATTATTCCGTATCGCAAGCGGTGAGATGCTAGGTAAAGATCAACCTGTTATTTTACAATTGCTTGAAATCCCAGTTGAGAAAGCTCAACAAGCGCTTAAAGGCGTGATGATGGAGCTTGATGACTGTGCATTCCCATTGTTGGCGGGCATGGTGGGTACTGACGATCCTAAAGTTGCATTCAAAGATGCAGACTATGCGTTGTTAGTGGGTTCTCGTCCACGTGGTCCTGGTATGGAACGTGCGGATCTTCTTAAAGTCAACGGTGAAATCTTCATCGGTCAAGGCCAAGCTTTGAATGAAGTTGCTAGCCGTGACGTGAAAGTATTGGTTGTAGGTAACCCTGCAAATACAAATGCGTATATCGCAATGAAATCTGCACCAGATCTTCCAGCGAAGAACTTCACTGCAATGCTTCGTCTTGACCACAACCGTGCTTTGACGCAAGTTGCGCAAAAAGCAGGTGTTGCGGTTGCTGACATCGAAAACATGACGGTTTGGGGTAACCACTCTCCAACCATGTATGCAGACTACCGTTTTGCACATGTAAATGGCGAAAGCTTGAAAGACAAAATCAACGATGCGGTTTGGAATAAAGACGTATTCTTGCCGACTGTTGGTAAGCGTGGTGCGGCGATCATCGAAGCACGTGGTTTGTCATCAGCTGCATCTGCTGCAAATGCTGCGATCGATCACATGCGTGATTGGGCGCTTGGCACAAATGGCAAATGGGTAACTATGGGTATTCCTTCTGACGGGTCATATGGCATCCCTGAAGGCGTAATGTTCGGTTTCCCTGTGACTTGTGAAAATGGCGAATATAAAATCGTTGAAGGTCTTGAGATCGACGAATTCAGCCGTGAGCGTATCAACTTCACTTTGAATGAGTTGGAAGAAGAGCGTGCAGCAGTTGCTGATATGGTGAACTAATATTGGTTGATTGAGTGATTTGATCTTTTGATCAAATACAATCAATTTAACTAGTGCGAAAATAGGGCGTCCAAAAGGATGCTCTATTTTTTTTTGCTTAAGTTCTACGAAGTTAAATATTTCATAAAAAATATAAAATATACAAAATTAGTCGGATTTATTTGTTATTTTGGAAAGGGAATACTTGAAAAAAAGTATACTGATCAGTACACTTTGCGTCAGGTCGATATGGACATGGGACATCTGTCTGTAAAATTTGTGCGATAAAATACAAGTACATTTCATATGCTATTGATTTTTATATTACTTTTTTTGTTTTTAATTGCACTGATGCTGATGGTGTTTGTTGATCCGCATAATTTTTTTGATCAGCAGCTTATTGCTTGGGTTCAGCAGTTTGATACGGATTTACTGGAGCGCGGCGCTGTGTTTTTAGCGCATGTTGGTAGTCTGTATGGCACTGCAGTGATTGCATTTTTGTTATTGGTCTATTCTTTGGTGCAACACAAGACGAAGCAGGCTTTGATTTTAGTATTCGGCTTTGCCTCTACGGTGTCCGTAACATGGTTGATGAAATGGCTATTTGCACGACCAAGACCTTTTGTCGTTGATGAGGCTTTGGTGGAAACCTATGGTAGTGCTTTTCCGAGTGCGCATAGTGCCTATGCAGCGATGATTGCGGTGATGTTAGTCGTTGTGCTGGGTTCGAATCGAAATGTGAAATATTGGATGTTAGGGATTGCTGTACTCTGGGCAGTGTTGATGGGATGGTCTAGGGTCTATATTAATGCACATTATCCAACAGATGTATTGGCAGGGTGGATCATTGGAGTTTTGATGATGTTTTGCTCTGCGTGGTTGATCAACAAATTTTCTATGAAACAACAATTTGTATGAATGAAGCGTATAAATTGATTTGTTTATTATTGGTTTTATCAGTTTAGAGGTGAATAAATGAGAACGGCAAAAAATTGGGCACCTGTGCTCAGTGCATGTACCTTAGCCGTAACACTGGCCTTGGTTGGTTGTAGTAAAGATTCTGAACAAGCCGCACAAGGTGCTGGTGCTCAACAAATGCCTCCTGCGCAAGTCGGTGTGATCGTTGCTCAGCCACAGAGTGTTGAAAATGTGGTGGAGATGACAGGTCGTACATCGGCATATCAAATCTCTGAAGTTCGTCCACAAGCGAGTGGCGTGATCTTGAAGCGTTTGTTCACTGAAGGAAGCTATGTGCGTCGTGGTCAAGCACTCTATGAGATTGATGATCGTACCAACCGTGCGAGCGTCGATAATTTTAAAGCTGCTGAGCGCCGTGCACAGGCAAACTTAAATGCGCTTCGTACAACGGAAGGGCGTTATCGTCAACTTGTTGGAAGCAATGCGGTATCTAAGCAAGAATATGATGACATCGTTGCGCAAGTGCGATTAGCAGAAGCAGATTTGGAAGCCGCTCGTGCGACATTGAAAAATGCACAAATCAACTTGGGCTATTCAACAGTACGTGCGCCGATCTCTGGTCAAACGGGTCGTTCTTCTGTGACAGCAGGTGCGTTGGTTTCCGCAAGCCAAGCTGATCCACTAGTGACGATCCAACAGCTTGATCCGATCTATGTCGATATCAGTCAATCAAGTGCTGAGCTATTGCGTTTGCGTCAAGGCATGAAAAATGGTGCCCTTGATCAAAGCAATAACACTAAAGTCAAACTCAAGCTTGAAGATGGAAGCATGTATCCGATCGAAGGGAACTTGGCATTTTCAGATGCGAGTGTTGACCCTAAGACAGGCTCTGTAACACTTCGTGCAGTCTTCTCGAATCCAAATCAGCTGCTTTTACCAGGTATGTTTGCGACTGCACAAGTAGTGCAAGGTATTGTACCGAATGCGTATCTTGTCCCTCAGGTTGCGGTATCACGCACACCAACTGGGTCTGCACAAGTCATGGTTGTGAATGCTAAAAATAAGGTTGAAACACGCACCATTGAAACCGTTGGTATGAAAGATCAGCAATGGGTTGTGACCAAAGGTTTAACAACGGGTGACAAAATCATTGTTGAAGGTGTGGCGAAGGTCAAAGAAGGGCAAGATGTAAAACCAATCATGTACAACCCTAATGCACAAAAAGTGCAAACACAGCAGAGCGGAGCGCAAGGTCAAGCAGAGCAGGGTGCACAGCCAAATGCTCAAAATGCTGAAGCGGGTACAGAGGCTCAGAGCACGCAACCTGAACAAACAACTACTTCAAATACATAAGGGGTGGTGTTAAATGGCTAAGTTTTTTATTCATCGCCCGATTTTTGCATGGGTGATTGCGCTGATCATTATGCTGGCAGGTATCATGACCTTAACAGGCATGCCGATTGCACAGTATCCAACGATCGCAGCGCCAACCGTGACAATTACAGCGACCTATCCAGGTGCTTCGGCATCTACTGTTGAAAATACAGTGACGCAAATTATTGAAAAGCAAATGAATGGCTTGGATGGTTTGCGCTATATGTCATCAAATAGTGCCAACAATGGTCAAGCAACCATTGAGGTCAATTTTGAACAGGGTGTAGATCCTGATATTGCACAAGTTCAAGTGCAGAACAAATTGCAATCTGCAACAGCTTTACTTCCTGCAGATGTACAACGTCAGGGTGTGACGGTGAGCAAAGGTGGTGGTAGCTTCTTGCAAGTGATTGCATTCTATTCACCTGATGGCTCAATGACGGATTCAGATATTAAAGATTATGTGAATTCTAACTTGTCTGATCCGCTTAGCCGTGTGCAAGGTGTAGGTAGTATTCAAGTATTTGGTGGCTCGTATGCGATGCGGATTTGGCTTGATCCAGGCAAACTAGCAAGTTTTCAGCTTAATCCATCTGATGTTGCGGCTGCGATCAAAGCACAGAATGCACAAGTTGCGGTCGGTCAATTGGGCGGTGCGCCTGCGGTTGATGGACAGGCGATCAATGCGACCGTGACTGCACAAAGCTTGTTGCAAACCCCTGAAGAATTTGAAAATATCTTTTTGAAAAATGCCAGCAATGGTGCGCAAGTACGTATCAAAGATGTTGCACGTGTTGAGTTGGGTTCAGACAGTTATATGTTTGACTCTCGTTACAATGGTAAGCCTGCAGGTGGTATTGCGATCACATTGGCGACTGGTGCGAATGCTTTAGATACGGCAGAAGCTGTTGAGGAAAAGCTGACAGAGCTTCGTGTGAACTATCCAAGTGGTCTTAAGGATGATATTGCGTTTGATACCACGCCGTTTGTGAAATTGTCGATTGAAAGTGTGGTACATACTTTGATTGAAGCGGTGGTCTTGGTATTTATCGTGATGTACCTGTTCTTGCAGAACTGGCGTGCAACCATTATTCCCACACTTGCTGTACCTGTGGTGGTTCTAGGTACTTTTGCCGTGATCAACATGTTTGGCTTTAGTATCAATACTTTGACCATGTTTGCCATGGTATTGGCGATTGGTCTGTTGGTCGATGATGCGATCATCGTGGTGGAAAACGTCGAACGTGTCATGACCGAAGATCATAGTGATCCTGTGGCTGCGACTGAAAAGTCGATGGGGCAGATTACTGGCGCATTGATTGGTACTACCACTGTGCTGGTAGCGGTATTTATTCCAATGTCATTCTTCGATGGTTCGACAGGGGTGATTTATCGTCAGTTTGCGTTGACCTTGGTGACTGCGATGGTATTGTCGACGATCGTCGCTTTAACCTTTACACCTGCATTATGTGCAACCATGCTCAAACAGCATGATCCGAATAAAAAACCAAGTAATAACGTTTTTGCACGTTTCTTCCGTGGTTTTAATAATTGGTTTGATCGTTTGTCATTGCGTTATCAAAAAGCAGTCGGTTTCTTGACCAAGCGTTTGATTGTGCCAATCATTGGTTTTGTGGTGGTATGTGCGCTGTTATTTGTTGGCTATAAGAATCTACCGACAGGCTTCTTACCTGATGAAGATCAAGGCGCGATTATTAGCTTGGTGCAGTTGCCACCAAATGCCTCACTTGATCGTACTATCGAAGTCAACACTAAAATGGAAGACTACTATCTTGGTCAAGAAAAAGATCATGTGCAATCAATCTTTACTGTTGCAGGCTTCTCTTTTACAGGGGTAGCACAAAATGCAGGTATTGGCTTTATCCGATTGAAAGATTGGGAAGAGCGTACCTCTGAAGAATCTAAAATTGGTGCGATTATTGGTCGTGCGATGGCACTCAATATGACCATTCCTGAAGCATCGTACATTATGCCAATTCAGCTCCCTTCAATGCCTGAGCTTGGTATAGCTTCTGGTTTTGATATGCAGTTGATAGCGCTCAACGGTCAGAGTCATGAAGAGCTGATGAATGCACGTAATGCAATTTTGGGTATGGCTGCACAAGACAAGCGCCTAACAGGTGTACGTCCAAATGGTCAAGAAGATACACCGCAGTACAAGATCAATATTGATCAAGCCCAAGCAGGTGCTTTAGGCGTGAGTTTTGCGGATATCAATAGTACGATGGGTATTGCGTGGAGTGGCTCATATATCAATGACTTTATTGATCGTGGTCGTGTCAAGCGTGTCTACGTGCAAGGTGAGTCCGCATCTCGTATGATGCCTGAAGATTTAAATCAATGGTATGTCCGTAATAATCAAGGCGATATGATTGCGTTCTCAGCCTTTGCAACAGGTGAGTGGGCGTACGGTTCGCCACGTCTTGAGCGTTATAACGGCGTATCATCTGTAAATATTCAAGGTAGTGCGGCGCCTGGTGTAAGCTCTGGTGTGGCAATGCAAGCGATGCAGGAAATGGTCGATAAACTCCCTGAAATGGGTATGGATGGCTATGCTTTGGAATGGACAGGTCTATCTCTTGAGGAGCAAGAAGCGGGTAGTCAAGGTCCATTGCTATACGCATTATCATTATTGATCGTCTTCTTCTGTTTGGCAGCGTTGTATGAAAGCTGGTCTGTACCATTCTCTGTACTCTTGGTTGTACCACTCGGTATTTTGGGTACAGTTGGTTTGACCCTACTTGGTATGATGATCAAAGGCGATCCAAACTTATCTAACAACATCTACTTCCAAGTGGCGATGATTGCGGTGATTGGTTTGTCAGCGAAGAATGCCATTTTGATTGTTGAATTTGCGAAGGAACTTCAAGAGCAAGGCGAAGAGCTAATTGAAGCTACTCTACATGCGGCGAAGATGCGTTTACGTCCGATCATTATGACGACGTTGGCATTTGGTTTTGGTGTATTACCACTCGCATTGTCAAGTGGTGCAGGTGCAAACAGTCAGCACTCTGTTGGTTTTGGTGTACTTGGTGGTGTATTGACTTCGACTTTCTTAGGCGTATTCTTTATTCCAGTATTCTATGTGATCGTGCGTAGTCTATTTAAGAGCAAAGCAAAACCTGCAACGACAACAACACAGGAATAATGTCATGACAATGATGAATAAAATGGTGGTACGTGGATTTGCATTGACTGTGTTGGCGGTATCACTGACTGCATGTCAAAGCATGAAGCCTGCTGTTCCTGCAGCAGAGCCAAATATTCCTGCGGAATATACGGCACTCGCTCAAGATGGATCACAGTCGATTGCATCACAAGGTTATCGTGAATATTTTGCGGATGAACGTCTAAAGCAAGTGATCGCACTTGCTTTAGAAAACAACCGTGATTTACGCACAGCTGCACTGAATATTGAAAAGACACAATATCAATATCAAATCACTCGCAATAATCAACTACCAACAGTCGGTGCGAGTGGCAGTGTCACTCGTCAAGAAACTGCGACTGCTCCAGATCCTTACACGACTTATAGTGCAGGGCTTGGGGTAACGGCATATGAGCTTGATTTTTGGGGACGTGTTGCAAGCCTAAAAGATGCTGCACTTGAAAGCTACTTTGCAACGCAAACCGCTCGTGATGCAACCCAAGTGGCATTGGTTGGTCAAGTGGCGCAGGCTTGGGTGGCAATTTCTTTTGCTGAGCAAAATTTGAAATTGGCACAGCAAACGCTCAAAGCACAACAAGATTCTTATAGTCTGAACAAGCGTCGTTTTGACGTTGGTTTGGACAGTGAGATTCCACTGCGTCAGTCGCAAATTTCTGTTGAAACGGCTCGTGGCGATGTGGCGAGCTATAAGACAGAAATTGAACAGCAGAAAAATGCGTTGAATCTTTTGGTCGGGCAAACTGTACCCGATGGTCTATTGCTTGACAAAGCAGTGGTTCGCATTACTGATAACCAAGTATTGAGTGCTGGTTTGCCAAGTGATCTATTGGTTAATCGTCCTGACATTAAGTCTGCGGAATATCAACTCCGTGCAGCAGGTGCCAACATTGGTGCGGCAAAAGCACAGTTGTTCCCAACCATTAGTTTGACGGGTTCAGCGGGTTATGCTTCGACTGATCTAAGCGATTTATTTAAATCTGGTTCGTTCATTTGGAGTGTTGGTCCAAGTATCGATTTGCCAATTTTTGACTATGGCACACGTCGTGCCAATGTGAGCATCTCAGAAGTCGATCAAAAAATTGCATTGTCAGATTATGAAGGCGCGGTTCAGACGGCATTCCGTGAAGTGAATGACGTATTAGCAACCCGTGCCAATATTGATGATCGTATCGCAGCACAGCGTCGATTGGTTCAAGCCACAAATAAAACTTATCAATTGTCACAAGCACGCTACCGTGCAGGATTGGATAATTATTTGACCGTATTGGATGCACAGCGTAATGCTTATGCAGCAGAACAAGGTTTGTTGGCACTCCGTCAATTAAATATCAATAGCCAAATCGAGCTGTATAAAACATTGGGTGGTGGTTTAACTGAAACCACAACACAAGCATCTACGCAAGTCGATGTTCATAATGCCGATACGAAGACCAATTAATGCGTGAATAAGTACATTTTGAGAAAGCGACCCATGGGTCGCTTTTTTTATTACCTTCTGTTTTTTAATGATGGGTCGTTTATTTGCTTAAGATCACCGCATCTTCATCGGTGTACATGGTTTCATCGGGAAAGCCTAAATATTCCACAGTGACCACGATACGATCTTGCTTTGGAATCCGAAAAGCTTGCTTAACCGCCAATTTCGGTGCATAGCTTACAGCCTGCTGCGAGGTGCTTTTGTATGGGCTATCCTCCACAGTGTAGTCATAGCGATATTCAGGCATGGTTTTTTCAGGGTCAGCCCAAGCAGGCACTTGTAACGTTTCTTCTTTTTCTACATTGATTTTGAAAATATTTGGATTGATTGGATAGAGCTTTTTTAATCGGCGTGTAATTTTTTTGAGTTCACGTTCAAAAGGTTCATCAGTGCCATCTGAGAAATAATCAATTTCCCCAGTCTTCGTTCGTGGATAGATGGATTTAACTTCGATCAGTTGTTCAGGCTGAGCTGACTTAAAATCAAAATAATACAACTGTGGTAAGCGACCGCTGGCATCTTCATTATGTTTAAGCAAATAGAGTTTTTGATCTTTGGCTTCATAGCCCAGAAGCTCGATATATGATTTACCGCCCACCGTGGCAAAACTCACTGGCACTGTGAGAAGTACAGAGCCTAACCCTAAACAAATTTTAAAAATTAAATGTCGCATAAAAAAACCACCATGATTTGAACTTACTGTAAAAAGAAGCATCAGGTGGTTTTAGCTTAATCATTTCATGACAAAAGAGCAAATTGTACGATGAAGTGATTTGCCTTAGTCTTCATCATCACTGCCATCCATACCGAGCTCTTTCATTTTACGTGTCAAGGTATTGCGTCCCCAACCGAGTAGCTCTGCGGCATGACGTTTGCGACCACGAGTTTGATTGAGCGCAGCTAAGATCAGTGTCTTTTCGAACATTGGTGCAGCCACTTCAAGTATTTTCATCTCTCCATTTTGCAACTTTTCCAATGCCCACTGCCCAAGCAATTCATCCCAAGCAAAGTTTTGCATAGCGTTTGTGCTAAAGATTGCTTGTGTGGCTTGCGCTGTATGACTTGGTGATTCGTTAACTGAGGATTGATCCGCTTCGCCGTGAGACGGTCGTAATGGATTCTGACGTAGCTCAGTCGGTAAATCGTCTGGGTAGATTTCACGACCTGTGATCATTACGGTGAGCCAACGACAGGTATTCTCAAGTTGACGGACGTTACCCGGCCACGGCAATTGTTTGAGATAGTCTTTGGTTTCAGCTTTGAGAATTTTTGGACTAACGGCAAGTTCTTTGGCAGCACGTGCAAGGAAGTGTTCAGCAAGTTTTGGAATGTCTTCGCTACGATGTGCCAATTTTGGAATGTGAATACGAATCACATTTAAGCGATGATACAAATCCTCACGGAATTTGCCCGACTGTACTAAGCGTTCTAAATCTTGATGCGTTGCCGCCACGATACGGACATTGACCTTGACAGGAATGTGTCCGCCAACGCGATAAAACTCACCATCGGCAAGTACACGGAGTAAACGAGTTTGCGTGTCGAACGGCATATCGCCAATTTCATCTAAAAATAGCGTACCGCCATTGGCTTGTTCAAAGCGACCTTGACGTTGCGTGTTTGCCCCTGTAAACGCACCTTTTTCATGCCCAAATAATTCGGTTTCGATCAAATCTTTGGGAATCGCTGCCATATTCAAGGCGATGAATGGTTTGCTACTCCGAGGTGAATGGCGATGTAGTGCATGAGCTACAAGTTCTTTACCTGTACCAGATTCACCATTAATCAATACGGTAATGTGTGACTGCGATAGGCGACCAATGGCACGAAACACTTCTTGCATCGCAGGAGATTCACCAATGATTTCAGTCGATGGTGGGGCAACTGGCGCTTTAGCATTTTCTTGTTGTTGTAGCTTGGTGATGTGCAAAATTGCACGATTGACTAATGCCAATGCTTCATCAATATCAAAAGGTTTTGGTAAGTATTCAAACGCACCTGTTTGATAGCTTGATACAGCAGACTCTAGGTCAGAGTGTGCTGTCATGATGATCACAGGCAGGTCTGGGAATGAGTTTTTAACTTTAGATAGAAAGTTTAACCCATCCATACCGGGCATACGGATATCGGTGAGAATCACATCAGGTTGTGTATCAGTTAAATGATCAAGTGCAGATTGTGCTTCTTCATAACTTGTCACGTCAAAGCCTTCTTCCTTAAAGGTCTTTTCCAATACCCAGCGCATGGCACGGTCGTCATCAATGACCCAAATCTTGTGCTGTGTCATGTTCTATTCTCCCAAGGTAGATATAAGCTAAATATGGTTTGCCCTGCTTCCGAGTGGCATTCGATCATGCCTTGATGTTGTCGCATAATGTTTTGCGCAATGCTGAGCCCAAGTCCTGTCCCGTTGGCACGACCTGAGACCATTGGATAAAAAACCGATTCTAAGATATCGGCAGGAATGCCTGGACCATTGTCTTCAATATCGACTCGAACTGCACTGCGATGGTGCACGCCTTGAATGGTGACGAGGCGTTGTATTCGAGTTCGGAAAGTGAGCCGAGGAGTATCATTTTCATGGAAAAACTCGGCATTCTCAGTCATGGCTTGTACGGCATTGACACTGATATTTAAAATTACCTGAATCAACTGATCTCGATCGGCGATCACATCGGGCAAAGAGAGGTCATAATCACGTTGCACTTTGATTTTATTTTTGGTTTGACTAAGTACGAGAGAGCGCACCCGTTCTAATGGCTCATGAATATTGACTGGCTCGTAACTCGGCATTTGACGAGAGCCGAGCATGGTGTCGGCGAGATTGCGAAGTCGGTCAACTTCATCAATGATGATGTCTGTATATTCTTTGATCTGCGCATCTTTGACATTACGAGCAAGAAGCTGTGTTGCACCTCGAATGCCACCCAATGGATTCTTAATCTCATGTGCCACACCACGGATCAGCTGTCGTGCGATTTGATGTTGTTGAATATGGAGTTCTTCTTTAGAAATACGTAGTAAACGATCAATCTGTTGAAACTCAACCAATAAAGTTCCAGTTTTGTTGTTTGGTAATAAAGATACGGTGTAATCAACAAAGCGATCTTTGAGAGAAATATTGAGTAATGCTTCACGGTGAGTATAAGGCTGAGCGGTATCCAAAGTCTTTTGCAGAACTTCCTCAAGGCTAAATTGACTGTCTTCGCTCAGTTCAACTAAATGCTTTGCTCGCATGCCGTATGCACGTAAAAAACTGATCTCAAACAAGCTTTCACATGCTGAGTTCATGTAATGCACTGTCAAATCTGCATTGAGCAACAATACGGCAGTGGTCATATGATCGACAATGGATCGGTAGTCTATATTGGTGCGCAAGTCCATATATTGATATGCCTAAGCTTTAAAATGGCGCAAAATCTGACTTGCCAAATAAAGCTAAATTTCTAAGGTATTGGGTATTAAGCAAGTTTCAAGCCAAGCTTTGTGATCCAGTGGGACAATTGCAAAAACATGCACTAAAAGCTTTCGGTTGCGATGCTAAAGGCACCCCAAGTCTTTATGTTGGATCATGAAAAAGGTATTTGCTGATCAATTTCAATGAATTAAAAGACTGGGTGAAATGGATTATATGCACAATTGTGGGGCGAAATATTAAAATTTATATTTTTGCACCAAAATAAATCATTTTTAGTGTAAGAAAATATAAAGTGCTTTCATCT
Organism: uncultured Acinetobacter sp.; assembly: GCF_947493735.1. Lineage (GTDB taxonomy): Bacteria > Pseudomonadota > Gammaproteobacteria > Pseudomonadales > Moraxellaceae > Acinetobacter. Next base: position 47,732 of record NZ_CANLSL010000011.1, read on the forward strand.
GAGTTGAGTGTAATGGGTTAAAAACTGACTGTGGATTGTGTTTGATTGTTATTGTGTTGACTATTTTTCTTGGGCAAAACACCTTACAATATAGCGATTGTTTCGGAGTGTCTAGTCATGAAATCCCCAAAAGTAGGCTTTGTCTCTTTAGGTTGCCCTAAAGCACTGGTCGATTCTGAACGTATTTTGACCCAATTGAAGACCGAAGGTTATGAAGTGGCACAGAATTATGATGGCGCAGACCTCGTAGTTGTGAATACGTGTGGATTTATCGAGTCGGCAGTTCAAGAGTCTTTAGATGCGATTGGTGAGGCGATTAGTGAAAATGGCAAAGTGATCGTCACAGGTTGTTTGGGTAAAGACGAAGCAAAAATCCGTGAGATGCACCCAAGTGTACTCAAAGTCACAGGTGCGGCAGCGTATCAAGATGTGATGGATGCAGTCCATCAATATGTCCCACAACAGCCGAAACACAATCCTTTTGTCGATCTTGTCCCTGAGCAGGGTATTCGTCTGACACCGAAACATTATGCCTATTTAAAAATATCCGAAGGCTGTAATCACCGTTGTACCTTTTGCATTATTCCAAGTATGCGAGGTGATTTGGTATCACGTCCGATTCGTAGTGTTATGCAAGAAGCGCAAGCCTTGAAGCGTGCAGGTGTCAAAGAATTATTGGTCATTTCTCAAGATACTTCTGCTTATGGTGTCGATACCAAATACAAGCTCGACTTTTGGGATGGTCAGCCATTGAAAACCAAATTTTATGATCTGTGTGAAGCACTTGGTCAGCTTGGGATTTGGGTGCGTTTGCATTATGTCTATCCGTATCCACACGTCGATGCAGCGATTGATCTGATGGCACAAGGCAAAATCTTGCCGTATTTAGATATTCCATTTCAACATGCGAGTCCGAGTGTATTAAAGGCGATGAAACGCCCTGCACACAGTGAAAATACACTTGAGCGCATCAAAACTTGGCGTGAAAAATGCCCTGAACTGGTGATTCGCTCGACTTTTGTGGTGGGTTTTCCTGGAGAAACTGAAGAAGATTTCCAATATTTACTCGATTGGCTCAAAGAAGCGCAACTCGATCGTGTTGGCTGTTTTAAATATTCACCTGTAGAGGGTGCAACAGCCAATGATTTACCAAATCATGTTCCTGAGGATGTTCAGCAGGAGCGTTTTGAGCGCTTTATGCAGTTACAACAAGAGATTTCTACGCAAAAACTACAAAGTCGTATCGGTCAAACCATGACGGTGTTGGTCGATGAGCTCGAAGCGGAATATCCAGTCGCAGTCGCTCGCTCGTATGCCGATGCACCTGAAATTGATGGTAATGTTTTTGTTGAAGATATTGATCGAAATGCGATTAAAGCAGGTGACTTACTTCGAGTAAAAATTACCGATGCGGATGAATACGATTTGTTTGCCGAGCTGATTGAAATCGTGAGTTGATTGACGTCACTCGTTGATCGAATCGCACGTGAATTAAAGTTTGAATTGATTTTTAGAAAAGTATGCACATAAATTTTGGAGCCTGATCATGAGTGAAAAAAGTCCACGCTACACCCGTATTTTGCTAAAACTTTCTGGCGAGGCATTGTCAGGCAATAAAGAAATGGGGATTGATGCGACTGTGCTTGATCAAATGTCATTGTCTATTGCGCATTTGGTTGGACTCGGTGTGCAAGTCGGGATCGTGGTCGGTGGTGGTAATCTCTACCGTGGTAGCCAATTGCAAAAAGATGGCTTGGTTGGTCGTGTTACAGGTGATCAAATGGGGATGCTTGCGACCGTCATGAACGGTTTGGCGATGCGGGATGCTTTGGTGCGCCGAAATATTAAAACCCGTCTAATGTCAGCGCTTGAGATCGGTACGGTGGTTGAACCGTATTCAAGTCGTGATGCGATACGTCACTTGAGTAATGGTGAGGTCTGTGTTTTTGTTGCGGGGACAGGCAATCCATTCTTTACCACAGATACTGCAGCCTGCTTACGTGGGATTGAGATTGAATCAAAATTGATCTTAAAAGCCACCAAAGTCGATGGTGTGTATAACAAAGACCCAAGCAAATATGATGATGCAGTAAAATACGATAGTCTAACTTTTGATCAAGTGCTTGATGAAAAGCTCGGTGTAATGGATTTGACAGCGATTTGCTTATGTCGTGACCATGATGTGCCATTGCACGTCTTTGATATGAATAAATCAGGTGCATTGCTGTCAGTGGTGATGGGTGAAAATGAAGGTACGCGCGTTAGCAACTAAACTGAGCTTCAATCATTAAAATGATCACGCAGCATTTGCGGGTTTAAACAGATTGCCGAAAAGTGAAGCTACACTTTTCGGCAAAAATTCATTTATAATGATGCAATTTTTGAAAATTTGATACGGAATACAGCATGATTAATGACCTTAAAAAAGATGGCGAAACACGTATGCAAAAAAGCCTTGAATCCTTAGAGCAAGGCTTTGCCAAAGTGCGTACTGGGCGTGCCCATCCATCTATGCTCAATAGTGTTATGGTGCCGTATTATGGTTCTGACGTGCCGTTGAATCAGGTGGCAAGTGTTGGTTTGGATGATTCACGTACTTTATTGGTACAGCCATTTGAGAAAAATATGGTGACGGCAGTCGATAAAGCTATTCGTGAAAGTGATTTGGGTTTAAACCCGATCTCTGCCGATGTGATCCGTGTGCCACTGCCAGCGCTGACCGAAGAAACTCGCCGTGATATGCAAAAACTGGCACGTTCTGAAGCGGAAAATGCCAAAGTGGCGATTCGTAATATTCGCCGTGATGTATTGGGCGACATCAAAGACTTATTGAAAGAAAAAGAAATCTCTGAAGATGATGAGCGTCGTGCTGGTGATGATATTCAGAAAATCACCGATAAATACGTTGCTGAGGTCGATAAGCGCCTTGCGGACAAAGAAGCGGAATTGATGCAGGTATAAGTTTTGACTGCAACGATTCAACCGATGCTTTCTGCGTCTACTCTGCCAAAGCATGTTGCCATTATTATGGATGGCAATAATCGCTATGGGAAACGCAATCATTTAGACTCGGGTGGTGGGCATCGCGCAGGTAAAGATCGGCTTGATCCGCTAGTGGAGCATTGTCGTGCGATTGGTGTACAGGCTTTAACCGTATTTGCATTTTCCAGTGAAAATTGGAATCGACCACCACAAGAAGTGGCACTGTTAATGCAGTTGCTTGAAGATACTATTCTTGAGCAAAAGCCTCGTATGAAAAAATATCAGATCGCTTTACGTTTTATTGGTGATCGATCAAAATTATCTTCACGTCTACAACAGTTGATGACCAACGCTGAACAAGAAACTTCACACTATACAGCGATGACCCTGACCATTGCGATTAGCTACGGTGGGATGTGGGACATGGCGCAAGCAGCCAAAAGTTTGGCAATCCAAGTCCAGCAGAATCAGCTTGAAATCGATGATATTAATGAGCAGACGTTCCATCAACAGACGTGTTTAAGTGACTTACCCCCTGTTGATGTGTTGATCCGCACAGGCGGGGACTTTCGGTTATCGAATTTTTTATTGTGGCAGACAGCATATGCTGAGCTGTTTTTTACAGAAACTTTATGGCCTGACTTTTCAGTGGAAGAGTTTGATTGCATTCTACAAGATTTTGCCCAGCGAGAGCGCCGCTTTGGTAAAACGTCAGAGCAAGTGCAAGCCATTCAATATCATACTGAGAATTAAAATATGTTAGAGCGGATCATCACCGCATTGGTTTTATTGGTCGTTGTGTTGGCATGTATGTTTGCCAGTGCATCGCCGTACCCAATGATCGGACTTATGACTTTAGCCGCTTTAGGTGCAGGTTATGAATGGTTAAAGCTTGTGCCACTTCAGGTTGACACAAAAAATCATAAAATCATTTCTGCATGGTATTACGGTATTGTGCTTGCTGTGGTTTCTTGTCTGAGTTTAATTTACCTTAAAGAAATTTGGATATTATTTTGGCTTGCGTCCATTGCAGTTTGGGCGGTGAGTATCATGTGGGTGCGTCGCTATCCGCAGTATGATGCATGGTTCAATCGTTCATTGCTGGTAGTTGGTGCTGTATTTGTACTTGCGGCAGTGACGGCGATATTCTTTTTGTGGCTGTTTTCACCGTGGTGGTTGATGTATGTGTTCCTCTTGGTCTGGGGAGCTGATTCAGGCGCATATTTTGTCGGACGTAAGTTTGGTATGCGCAAACTCGCACCGAATGTTAGCCCAAATAAATCCGTAGAAGGTTTGCTCGGTGGATTGGCAACTTCGGCATTGATCATGATTGCTGTTTCGGCAGTGTATTTAGAGTTAAGCACAGTTGCATTTATTATCTTCCTGATTTTATCAATGATCACCGTGGCAGCATCTGTACAGGGCGATTTGGTCGAGTCAATGATCAAGCGCCGTGCAGGGGTTAAAGATTCAGGACGCATTTTCCCTGGGCACGGTGGCGTGCTGGATCGTATTGATTCTTTACTAGCGGCAACGCCGATCTTTGCGGCAGGTTTATATCTGCTCAAATTCATGGGAATTGATGTTTGATGAAGCAGTCGGTTGCGATACTCGGGGCGACTGGCTCGATTGGACAAAGCACTTTAAAAATCTTAAAACAACATGCCGATGACTATCAGGTCTATGCGGTGACTGGACAGCATCGAATCGCTGAGCTCGTTGATATTTGCCTACAATATCAACCCAAATTGGTCGGTATCCCATCTGATCAACTGACTCAATTTCAAAAAATCGCATTCGATAAAAAATTACAACCATTACCAAAACTTGTCTTTGATGAAGATGGCTTAGTAGAAATCGCCTCAAGTCCTGAGGTAAATATCGTCATGGCTGCGATCGTTGGCGCAGCGGGTTTGTTGCCGACTTTATCTGCAGTTAAAACAGGCAAGCGTGTCTTACTAGCCAATAAAGAAGCTTTGGTAATGTCAGGCGACTTGATGCTATCTGAAGCGAAAAAATCAGGTGCATTTTTACTTCCCGTAGACTCTGAGCATAATGCGATTTTTCAGTGTTTACCTGAGCAATATTTTGATCATCGTCAAGCAGACAAACAACCACAGCTTGGCGTGTCACAAATATTATTGACAGCATCAGGTGGTCCTTTTCTACATTTTGATCAAGCACAATTGGAAAATGTCACTCCTGCACAGGCGTGTAAACACCCAAATTGGTCAATGGGGCAGAAGATTTCAGTCGATTCAGCAACTTTAATGAATAAAGGTTTGGAGCTGATCGAGGCGTGTCATTTATTTTCAATTTCTGAACATTTTGTTACAGTGGTTATTCACCCACAAAGTATCATTCACTCAATGGTGCAGTATATTGATGGTTCGACCCTTGCGCAGATGGGCAATCCTGATATGTGTACGCCGATTGCGCATGCTTTGGCTTGGCCAAAGCGTATCTCGACTTCAGTGCAGGCTTTAAATTTGTTTGATGTGCAAAAATTGGATTTTTATCCGCCAGACCACCAAAAATTCCCGGCCTTAAATTTGGCACGTGAAGCCATGCGTGTTGGTGGTACAGCGCCGACTATTTTGAATGCGGCGAATGAAGTTGCTGTCCAAGCTTTTTTAGAAGGGCGCATCCAATTTACTCAAATTACAAATCTCGTTGCTGAGATGCTCAACCAAGTATCAGCCCAAGCCGCCAATAATATTGAAAGTATTTTGCAGGTCGATCACCAAGTCCGTGAACGCTCAATGCAGTGGGTTGCACAGTATGGAGTACCTTTATGAGTATTCTATTTATCATCTTTGCAGCCTTAATGCTACTTGGACCATTGATTGCGATTCATGAGTTTGGTCACTACTGGGTGGCTCGACGTCTTGGTGTCAAAGTTTTGGTGTACTCGATTGGTTTCGGCCCGAGTTTGTTGCAGTGGACATCGAAAAAATCAGGTATTCAATATCGTTTTGCTGCATTTCCACTCGGTGGTTATGTGCGCATGCTTGATGAGCGTGAAGGTGATGTGCCAAAAGATCAAGCGCATCTTGCTTTTAATCGTCAGTCGGTGTGGAAACGCATTGCCATTGTTGCTGCAGGTCCATTGATCAATTTGTTGTTGGCTGTGGTGTTATTTTGGATTTTGTACCTACCTGCCAGTGAACAACTGAATACGCGGATTGGGCGGATTCTTGAGCAAACTCCAGCAGCGCAAGTTGATCTGCGTATTGGTGATAAAATCACTGCAGTTGATGGGCAAGCGACACCGACTTGGGAAAAGCTGAATTATGCTTTGCTAGAGCGTATGGGTGAGAGTGGGACACTTGCGGTACAGGTGGAGCGTCAAGTTTCACCAAATGGCACTCAAACTTTAAAAAAGCAGTTACCAATTGAAAATTTTATTAAAGATCAAAGCCAATCACCATTACAAAGTTTAGGCTTTATGCCGTATCAGCCGAAAATCAAACCTGTGATTGGTGAGATTAGCTCAGGTGGTGCAGCAGAGCGACAAGGCATGAAAGCAGGTGATCAGATTACAGCGATCAATGGCAATGTTGTCGATGATTGGTATCAGGTGGTGGAATATATTCGCCAATCTCCTGAAAAATTACTGACGTTTACTGTGATAAGAAACGGTCAAAGTATTGATTTAAAAATTATGCCTCAAGCACGTAAAGATGCGATGGGCACAGAAACAGGTTTTATCGGTGCAGGGATTAAAGCTGAGAGTTTTGTGATTCCTGATGCGTATAAGCAGACGATTCAATATAGTCCGATGGAAGCATTGTTCCGTGCAACGGATAAGACATGGCAACTGTCTGTGATGACAGTCAATGGGATTGTTAAAATGGTAAAAGGGTTAATTGGATTAGACAATTTGTCAGGACCAATTACCATTGCCAAAGTTGCAGGACAAAGTGCTGAAATGGGTTGGCAGACCTTTTTCTCCTTCATGGCGCTGATGAGTGTCAGTCTAGGTGTGTTAAATTTGTTACCGATTCCTATGCTTGACGGCGGACATTTAGTATATTACCTCATCGAATTGATTCGTGGGCGACCTGTATCAGAGCAAGTGCAGATGTTTGGGCTTAAAATTGGCATGGCATTGCTTGGCATGATGATGTTGTTGGCATTGTTTAATGACATTATGCGGTTTTAGTCGATGAGATTTGAAAAAATTGATCGACTTGAAAACCTAAGATTTTGGATTTCATTTATCAATCTAAAATCCGAATGATAGATGAGCGTATTTACGCAAAGAATTTTTATACAAAGATTTGATGGTGGCGTTTTCGGACAAAGCCAACGACTGAAAAAAGACTGGAACTGAACACTATGCGTCATAATGCTTATTTCATGCCTTTAGCACTGGTCAGTGCGATGGCGATTGTACAAACTGCACATGCAGAAACTTTTCAAGTCAGTGATATTCGTATCGACGGCTTGGTACGTTTGACACCTGCATCTGTGTATAGTGTTTTACCAGTCAGTAGTGGTGATCAGGTCGATGATACAGCGATTGCTGCATCGGTACGTGCATTGTACGAGTCAGGCAACTTTGATGATGTGCAGGCCAATCGTCAAGGCAATGTTTTAACCTTTAAAGTGGTTGAGCGTCCAGTGATTGCAAAAGTCGAGCTTGATGGCAATAAGCTGATCCCAGATGAAGCCTTAATTGAAGGTTTGAAAAAAATGGGCTTGGCTGAAGGCGAAGTCCTGAAAAAGTCAGCTTTACAGTCAGTTGAAAATGAGCTTGAACAACAATATACCCAACAAGGTCGTTATAACGCAGACGTGCAAGTGCAAACTGTTGCTCGCCCAAACAACCGTGTTGATTTAAAGCTGTTATTTAATGAAGGTGATGCAGCGAAAGTCGTCAACATTAATGTCATTGGTAATAAAGTCTTTGAAGATGATGATATTCAGCGTGCATTTGCAGTTAAAGAGAGTTCTTGGTCATCGATCTTGACACGTAATGATCGTTATGCCAAAGAGCGTATGACAGCGAGCTTAGAAGCCTTGCGTGCGATGTACCTAAATGATGGTTATATCAACTTTGAGGTACTTAATTCGCAGTTGAATCTCAGTGAAGATAAAAAGCGTATTTTTATTGAAGTGAGTATTGATGAAGGCGAGCAATTTAAATTTGGTGAAACCAAGTTTTTAGGTGATGCGCTTTACAGCGAGGCAGAGCTTAAAGCTTTACAACTTTATAAACCAGGCGAAACCTATTCACAAGCTCGTGTTAATACATTGAAGCAACTCTTGACACGTAAGTTTGGTAATGCAGGTTACTATTATGCAGAAGTCAACGTTGTCCCTGAAATTAATGAAGAAAATAAAACGGTTGATCTAAATTATTACATCAATCCAGGTCAGCAAATCACCGTGCGTCGTATCAACTTCACAGGTAATAATAAAACAGCTGATGAAGTCTTACGCCGTGAATTGCGTCAGATGGAAGGTGCTTTAGCAAGTAATGAAAAAATTGACTTGTCTAAGGTGCGTTTAGAGCGTACAGGTTTCTTTAAAACGGTCGATATTAAACCTGTACGTGTGCCGAATGCACCAGATCAAATGGATTTGGATGTCAAAGTGGAAGAACAACACTCAGGTACGAGCACGATTGCAGTCGGTTATTCTGAAAGTGGTGGTGTGACCTATCAGTTGGGCTTAAGCCAGACCAACTTTATGGGGACGGGGAATCGAGTGTCGGTCGACTTGTCACGATCACAAACTCTTGATTATTATAATTTAAATATTTACGACCCATATTTTACCATTGATGGCATCAGCCGTGGTTTCAATGTCTATTACCGTCAAACTAAACTTGATGAAGACTATAACGTCAGCAACTATGTGACCGACTCCGTAGGTGGCTCTTTAACTTTTGGTTACCCACTCGATGAAAACCAAAACATCAGTGCGACGCTAAATGTTGATCAAACCAAAGTGACGACAGGACCACTGGTATCGACATATGTGCGTGACTATTTGCTTGAGAATGGCGGGAAGGCGATAGGTTGGACAACTTGGTGTCCAAATCCAACCGATACAAATGGCGATGGTTTGACGAATTATGAAGATACATGTACGAGTCCTGATACTTATCCAAGCGAGTTTGAGGGGAAATTTCTTACATATAACTTGAATCTGTCTTGGGCATATAACACGTTAAACCGTCCAGTATTCCCAACACGTGGTATGTACCATCGACTAAGTGTTGATGCAGCATTACCAGGTAGTGATGTTGAATATCAAAAAGCGACCTATGATACCCAAGCGTATTTACCACTTTGGGACAGTGGTTTTGTACTGCGCGGTTATGGCAAGCTTGGTTATGGTAATGATTTACCATTCTATAAAAACTTCTTTGCAGGTGGCTATGGCTCGGTACGTGGTTTTGACACCAATACATTGGGTCCTCGATATGAATCAGTGGTTTTTGAAGAAACAAATCGAGATGATCCATCACCGGAAGAGGTCGGTGGTAACGCTCTGATTCAAGGTGGCATGGAGCTTGTCTTACCAATGCCAACCAAGAGTGACTGGGCACGTCAGATTCGCCCTGTGATGTTTATCGAGGGTGGTCAAGTCTTTGATACAGAATCTGATGAGTACGATGTTGATTTCAATGAAATGCGTTATAGCGCAGGTGTTGGGTTTACATGGATTACCATGATTGGGCCATTATCATTGAGCTATGCGTACCCATTGAATGACAAAAAAGGTGATGATACCAAGTCAATACAATTTGAGATTGGTCGTACCTTCTAATACCACTTAATATGCAATGTGTAACTGTACAAAACGAAAACCATAATAAAGGGAGTAAAACTATGCGTAAATTATTCGTTTCTTCTGCGTTGGTGCTTGGTGTATTGAGCTCAAGCACTACTTTTGCAGAAAAATATGCTGTCGTTGATATTCAAAAAGCAGCGACAGAAACAACTTATATGAAGTCACAAATGTCTACCTTAGAAAGTTCGCTTAAGCCACAACAGCAAAAGCACGAGCGTCTAACTAAAGAGCTGACTGCATTAAGAAGCAAAGCGCAAAATGATGCCAAAGTGATGAAGCAAGCGGATTTGCAAAAACTTGAGCAAGATTATGCGACGAAGATGAATGAGTTCAATGCCAATGCAGCAGGTATGCAAAAACGTGCACAAGATACATTGGCAAATATCAATAGAACCCTAGCACCAAAGATCGAGCAAGCAACAGAAGCTTTGCGCAAGCAAGGTGGGTATACCATGATTATTGACCGTAAATCTGTGGTGAGCTTTGATCCATCTATCGACTTGACCTCCCAAGTGACGCAACAGGTGAATTCAACTTTGAAATAAGGGCTGCTGAGTGAGCTACAGTCTTGAACAACTGAGTCGTCATGTGCAGGGAACTGTGTATGGCGATTCTCAATTTCACGTCTCAAAACTTCGTAGCTTGGGACAAGCAACGCCACACGATATTGCCTTTGTAAATGGTGAAAAATATCTTGAACAGGCACGTCAGTCCAAAGCAGGTGCTTTGATTGTTTCAAAAGATTTGATGTCTTTGCTGCAAGATCAATGTCATTTAGTTGTGGTGGATTCGCCTTATTTGGCATTTGCCCAAATGACACACATCTTTTCAGATCAAAGAGAGTTTACAGGCATTGCTGACACAGCATCGATTCATCCGACAGCACAGCTCGGTGAAAATGTTGCCATTGGTGACTATGCTGTGATCGGTGAAAATGTAGAGATTGGCGCAAATAGTTGTATTTTTCCACACGTACATATTGGTAAAAATGTCAGTATTGGTCATTCGGCTTGGATCGAGTCGCATGTCAGTATTTTTGCTGAAGCGACGATTGGCGATCAGGTACGTATTCATGCCAATACGGTGGTCGGCTCTGAAGGTTTTGGTTTTGCACCATATCAGGGTCGATGGCATCGTATTGCGCAGTTAGGTCGAGTACGAATTGGTCATCAAGTGCGCATTGGTTCGAATTGTAGTATAGATCGTGGTGCTTTGGACGATACGGTCATTGACGACGGTGTAATCATTGATAATCTAGTACAAGTTGCACATAACGTGCAGATTGGAAAGCATACCGCAATCGCTGCCAATACCGTGATCGCAGGAAGTACCAGTATTGGTGCGCACTGTATTATTGGTGGTGCGAGTGCGATTGCAGGGCATTTGACCATTGCGGATCAAGTGCAATTCACAGGGATGTCGATGGTGACTAAATCTATCCATCAAGCAGGCAACTATTCCTCTGGAACAGGTCTGCTTGAAAGCACTGCGTGGAGAAAAGCAGTGGTTGGATTTAGACAATTGTCAGAAATGCCAATCAATAAGTTGTTAAAACAGATTAAAGTTTTAACTTCTCGAATTGACCAGCTCGAATCACATCAAACTGTTGAACAAGCCAATGAACGACCATATCCAAACGACGATACAAAACCCAAGCTCTGAATCAGCGACTACACTTGTCTTACCTGCAGTGCCAATGCACTCACAGTCGATTCAAGACTACTTACCTCATCAATATCCATTTTTATTGGTTGATCGTGTGACTGCGATTTCTGAAGATGCAAGCTTTATTCAAGGTTATAAAAATCTGACCATGAATGAAGAGTTTTTTCAGGGGCATTTTCCAAATTATCCGATTATGCCTGGTGTGATGATGATGGAAGCTTTGGCACAGATTTCTGGGATTTTGGGCATGATCATTATCCAAAAGCGTCCAAAAGATGGTGAAAATTTCCTGTTTGCAGGGATGGAGAATGTTCGCTTCAAAAGACCAGTCGTACCGGGCGACCAATTAGTGTTACAATCGCAGTTTGTATTTCAAAGACGTGGTGTCTTTAAATTCCATGTAACCGCTCGTGTCGATGACAAGGTCGTCGCACAGGCAGAAATTTTATTATCTCAACAAAAATTAGATATATGATGGCAAACGCTGAATTGATTCACCCAACAGCTATTATTCATGCAAGTGCAAAATTGGCAGATGATGTCAAAGTCGGGGCATACTCAATCATTGGACCGAATGTCAGTATTGACAGCGGCACTGAAATTTTCACCCATGTGGTTGTCGCTGAAAATACGCGTATTGGTAAAAATAACCAAATATTTCAGTTCGCAAGTGTGGGTGAGCGCTGTCAGGATTTGAAATATAAAGGTGAAGAAACGTGGTTGGAAATTGGCGATCACAACGTCATCCGTGAGCATTGCACCTTACATCGTGGTACAGCTCAGGATCAATCTCTGACTAAAATTGGTAGCCACAATTTATTGATGGTTAATACCCATGTTGCGCACGACTGCATGATTGGTAGTCATAATATTATCGCCAATAATGTCGGCATCGCAGGGCATGTGCATGTCGGTGATCATGTGTTACTTGGTGGTAACTCAGGGATCCATCAGTTCTGCCGAATCGACTCTTATAGCCTCGTTGGTGGTGCATCATTGATTATTAAAGATGTGCCTGCTTATGTGATGGTATCGGGAAATCCTGCGAGTGCACACGGCATGAACTATGAAGGCATGCGTCGTAAAGGTTGGAGCAAGGAAACCATTAATGGTTTGAAGCAATGTTTTAAATTGCTCTATCGTTCAAATCTCACGGTGAAAGAAGCGATCGAAACCATTGAAAATGAGATTATCCCGACCGTACCTGAAGCGCAATTGCTAGTAGATTCATTACAAGCCTCGAAACGTGGCATTGTGCGATGAGTGTCGAAATGATTTTTTAGAAAGCAGTTCTACAAGGACTGTTTATTTGTTTTTAGCTTTTGTCTTAGGGTTTAATTTTAAAGCGATTTGGTCGCAGTAAATACGCCAAATTACTTGGCACTGGTAAAGTTTCATTGAGCATTTGACTGACAACCAATTCAGCACATAACGGTGAAAATAAAAAACCTTTTGAGCCTAATCCTGCGAATAGATAGATGTTTGGTGATACACGATCATATCGTCCAACCAAAGGTAAATAATCTGCAGTTTGTGCACGTAAAGCAGCACGTCCTTGCCAATCTTGCGGATTGTCGATGATGCGCTGTGCAAGCTTAGGTTGATATTGTTGTAAAAGCTCGAAATTATGCTGATGATCTTCGATGCGTAAATCAGTTTGATCATCATTGGGTAAAAATGATGCACCAAAAATAAGTTGCTGTGTTTGATTGTCCTGCATTGGACTGGCATAGCCACCAAAACTATATGCAGTATTTTTCTCAGCATTTTTCAAAGGTGTATTTAAATCTGTTCCCTTTATATTTGTCCAAGTCACTTGCCCACGAATGGGTTTAAGTCTTGGCGTGTTCGGAAGTAGTCGATTCAAATCAATCGCATTACAGACGATGACATCGCTAAATTCTTCTGCTTTATCATCTTCTTGAGAGTACAAGTGAATCTTTTGTTCATCACAAACTTCAATTTGCGTAATTTTTTTCTGAATTAACGAAATCAAAGGATGCGCTAAAACCTGTTCAGCAAATTGATGAGGTGAAAGCACACCAGCTTGCTTGAGTAAAACCGTACTTTGCTCAGTATTGTGATGCCCTGATTCTGATTGGATAATTTCGAGAATATCATTGGGATAATCTTGAAGCGAAAGCACTTCATTGATCTTTTTAATATTGTTTTTAGTGTCGTGAATTTGTTCAATCTGCATGGCTTGAAAAGCATCAAACTGCTGATAAAAGCGCAAAGCATATTGCCATGAGGTCGTCATCAGATGTGTGGCAACTTTATCCATCGAGCAGAGTTTAGGATTTAACATCGCCAAAGGATTGCCTGAACCGCCTGCTAAGGGCTGATCTTGCTCAAATAACGTGACTGCAATACCACGCTGAGCCAATGTCCAAGCCGTTGTTAATCCTGCGATCCCTGCACCGATGATTGCAAATTTTCTTCGGGTATTATGATTATTATATTTTGAATCATTTGAGGTTTGAATGAGATCTTCTGTATTATTCCAAATCGCTTTCAGCATTTCCCGTTTATGTCCAAAACCTTTCGGGCGAGTGATCTCAACACCATAAGATTGCAAGGCACGTTTTAATACACCTGCGACGCTAAATGAAGCAAAGGTGGTGCCCTGTGCTGATAGACGCATGATGTGTTTGAAAATCTGTTCTTGCCACAGCTCAGGATTACAGGAGGGTGCAAAGCCATCTAAAAACCATGCATTGACAGCTTGATCACTGTACATTAGTTCAAAACACTCACTGGCATCGCCAAACCACACATCCAATGAAATCCGCTCATCATCGAAACGTAAACGATGACAGCCTGCTAATGCAAAAGGGTAGGATTCGATCAGCCGTTTAGAGATTGGTGCAAGTTCATCCCATGTCGCTAAAGCACGTGCCAAGTCGGCTTTTGATAAAGGGTATTTTTCAACAGAAATAAAGTGCAGTCGGCTGTTATTATTCGGTCGGACGTTTTGCCAAAGTTGCCATAAGGCTAAAAAGTTTAGACCTGTACCAAAGCCAGTTTCCCCGACAATAAATTGCTCACTATCTGCAAGTTGAGCAAGGCGTTCGCTAAGATCATTACCATTTAAAAAGACATGACGTGTTTCAAGTAATCCATTGGCTTTGGAAAAATACACATCACCAAATTGTTTGGATACAGGAATATCTACACCATCAACTTGTTGCCATTCGAGTTCGGCACAGGTGATCGGTGAAATATTTTGTGAATGATTCATTTTAAAATTAGCTTGAAACCTTCCTTAAAAGCGACGACGACGTGTACTCATAAAGTTATATAGAATCACACCGATAATCACACCAAGCCCTAAGGTCACAGCGCCATAGAGGAACATCTGCGCACTACGTTCACTCTGTAGCACTTGGACTTGCACGGTAAGGTTGTCATTTTTTAACTGTAATTCTTGATTTTGCGCTAAGGCGGTTTGATTGGCTGTTTCGAGTTGAGTCAGTCGCTTTTGCATGTCTACGCTACGCTTTGCGACAGCTTGCTCGATGGCTTTGTTGAGATTGGCACGTGCGGTTGCATCAGATGGCTTTGCGGTATTGGTTGCACTCGATGCACCTTGTAGATTCGCTTGGCGCAGTGGAGCAGGGGCGTTTTGCACAGTGGCTTGAGATGTGTTTGGTGATGCTTGTGCAGTCCCTTGAACAGTATTTTGCACGGTATTTTGTTGCATAGCCGCCTGATTTGTGGCGAAACTAGATGTGCTTAATCCAACGCTGAGCATAGCCAAAGCAATGACGAAAACTTGAGAAATTTGCTGAGTCATCGAATTATTTATCCTGTACCGCAGATTGAGGAAGTGCTTTAATAAATGGCTTCACATCAACGCTTTTGTAGACACCCGCTTTGGTATAAGGCTCCTCTGAAAGCCACGCATCAAGCGATTCACGGCTGTCAAAATCAACGATAATGGTACTGCCTAAAAAACCTTTACTCGTATCGTTTGCATCAATTGGCATGGGTCCAGCGACGATCAATCTTCCTGCTGCATCGAGCGCTTGTAATCGAGCCAAATGCTCAGGGCGTGCCGACATGCGTTTATCTAATACATTGTCATGGTCAAGGCTTTGAATCACAAATAATGGCATAGCAGGCTCTCAAGCTTCAGGATTTTTGAAGTGTTTACGCAAAATAATGAATTGAATAATGATAAAGGAAAACATCACGATCATGTCGCCAAAAGCTGTGAATTCTCCCCAATATTGACCATCCATAAATAAAAATGCAAAAAAGGTATGTAGCCCTGCCATACCTGCAAATAGTCCTGCCCACGCCCAGTTGAGTTTTTTCCAACCTGATGTAGTTAATTCTAAGAACGGTCCAAACATCCTCTGAATAAGCGGTTTCTTTTCTTTGCCAAAAAATGGGCTGATCAAGAACACGATGGAAAACACACCATTGATAATAATGGCTTTGAGTTTGATAAAATTGGCATCGCTAAAAGCAAGGGTTAATCCACCGAAGAACACAGTCATTGCCACGATAAACCATTGCTGTTTTTCCAAACGGAATTTTTGAAAAACAAATAAGCAACCATAGACAATCAAAGTCGCCATCAGTAAGGCAAATGTCGCCACTAAAATATGGTTTTGATCGACATTGCCACTGCTGCCTAAGAACTGCAACATCGGGTGTTGATTGTCTTTTGGATCGGTAGTTTTATAAAAATAAAAGAAGATAATCAGCGGAAGATAATCTAACAACGCTTTCATGCGACAGAGCCTTTTCTGCTTCAGCCCTTTTTGTGGTACTGTAGCTTGGTAAAATTCAATTTCAGTTTAGTTTCAACGAAGCGATAGCATAATACAAAGTATGAACAGTGTCGATTTAGATCGTGTTGTTTTACACGGTGTTGATGCCAACACAGCCGATTCAGCGCAGAATGCTCAAAAAGTCGATTTGCATAGTCACAGTCTTTATTCTGATGGTGAGCTATCGCCATTTGCTTTGCTTGATCTCGCTAGAGAAAAGCAGATAGATACTTTTGCATTGACTGATCACGACACGATGGAGGGCAGTCTTCTCGTTGAAAGCTATGCCAAAGAAATTGGAATAAACTTAATTCGTGGTGTGGAAATTTCGAGTTACTGGCAACGTCCAAGTACCAAAAAAAGTTATGCAGTACATATCGTTGCACTGAATATGCGAAATCTTGCACCGATGCAGGATTTATTGGAAAAACAAAAACTTCAACGTGCCGAACGTGCGCTATTGATTTGTGAAAAATTACAGCAGGTATTAAAAACTGATTTTCTCCCTGAAGTCAGAGCATTGGTCGATGGTCATGATGATCGAATTACTCGTGCGCATATTGCCAAAGTTTTAGTAAAGCGTAATGTCGTGACTCGATTGCAACAGGCCTTTGATCGCTTTCTTAAAGAAGGTAAACGGGCGTATGTGCCGTTTATCGGTGTGGAAATGGCGGATGCGATACAGATTATCCATGACAGTCAAGGCGTTGCAGTGCTTGCACATCCCACCAAGTATGACCTGTCTGCGACCAATATGCGCTATATGATTGAACGCTTTAGTGAGGCGGGTGGTGATGCGATCGAGCTTCCACCGAGTAATGAAAGCCCTGCAACTCGGCAGATGATTGATCGCTTAATTGCGCAATATGATCTTAAAGTATCGGTGGGCAGTGACTTTCATGGAAGTCATATGCCGTGGCTACATTTAGGTAATGTACCACAGCTCAAAGATGGGCAAGTTGGTGTGTGGGAAGGTTAACTAGAGAAGAGTTTTAAGATTGCTTTAATCGGTAAATAGAGGATATCTAATAAATCACTTAAATTGATTACAGAAGGTTGCTTTCTTGTCGTAATATCAGGTTCAGTGATTTTTTTACGCCATTTAGGATGGATGAGCATAATTACTATAAAAATCAAAAACAGCATCAAACTGAGACTAATAATTGATTGTAAATGATCAACCCATTCCATAATGCGGATTATCTATTTTTTTAATTGATTCAAGTATATTGCATAAAAGATAAAAAGAAACCCTCATTCACTAAGTAATAAGGGTTCTGATGTTTTTTAAGTGATTACTTTGACAAAAATCAAAGCTTAGTAATCAAAGCTAAAGTGTTCTACTGGAAGTCCAGTCATACCACGAGATGGTTTCACCATAGATTCAGCATGACCTTCTGAACGTGGAAGCAATTGATCGAAGTAGAAATCAGCAACTTTGATTTTTGCTTTGTAGAAATCCACTTCTTCTTTGCCGTCACCTTTTTCAAGCTTTTCAGATGCAACAGCAGCTTGTTGTGCCCAGAAGTACGCCATCATCGCATAACCAGAGAACATCAAGTAGTGTACAGAAGCACTAGATACCACATCACGATCTTTACGACCTGCAAGCATTAGACGCAGTGTCAACGTATTCCACTGTGCACAGATCTTAGTCAGATCCCAAATGAAACGACGCATGTATTTGTTACGTGCATGACGACCACAGAATTTCAAGATTTCAGCGGTGTATTCACGCACCACTTTACCTTTAGAAGAAAGCAGAACTTTACGACCAAGCAAGTCAAGTGCTTGAACGCCAGTTGTCCCTTCATACAAAGTTGAGATACGAGAGTCACGAACGATCTGCTCCATTCCCCATTCTTTGATAAAGCCATGACCACCGTAAACTTGCATACCATGATTGGCAGCTTCATAGCCAAGCTCAGTCAAGAAGCCTTTAAGAATCGGTGTATAGAAACCAAGACGGTCATCATATTCTTCAAATTTTTGATTGTCGCCAGTCGCCAACGCATCAGCCATTTGGTCGGCAAGTTGTGATGCGTAATAGATCATCGAGCGACCACCTTCAGCGATGGCTTTTTGCGTCAACAACATACGACGTACATCGGCATGATGAATGATCGAGTCTGCAACTTTTTCAGGCTCTTTTTTACCTGAAAGGGCACGCATAGACATACGATCTTTTGCATAAGGCAAAGCACCTTGGAATGCAAGCTCAGCATGACATATACCTTGAATCGCTGTGCCAATACGAGCAGTGTTCATAAAGGTAAACATCGCATGCAAACCTTTGTTTGGTTCGCCAATGAGATAACCAATCGCATTGTCAAAGTTCAATACAGCTGTCGCAGAAGCTTTAATCCCCATCTTGTGCTCAATCGAACCACAAGTCACAGGATTACGCTCACCGATACCACCGTCAGCAGTCGGCATGAATTTTGGAACGATAAATAATGAAATACCACGTGTACCCGCAGGTGCATCAGGTAGACGTGCAAGTACGATATGGATAATGTTTTCAGTTAGATCATGTTCACCCGCAGAGATGAAGATCTTTGTGCCTGAAATGTTGTAACTACCGTCAGCATTTGGTTCAGCTTTAGTTTTGACTTGACCTAAGTCTGTACCACATTGTGGCTCAGTTAAGCACATTGTACCTGACCACGTTCCTGCAACGAGGTGTGGCATATAGGTATTCTTTTGCTCTTCAGTACCGAACTGCAAAATGGTATTCATACAGCCAATACTTAAACCTGGATACATTTGGAATGACCAGTTTGCTGTACCCATCATCTCAGCTTTGATCAAGTTCAACGATTGCGGTAAGTTTTGACCACCAAACTCTTCAGGATATGACAGACCTTGCCAGCCACCTTGAATAAATTGGTCATATGCATCTTTAAAGCCTTTTGGTGTTTTGACATCACCATTGTCAAAAGTACAGCCTTCGTCATCACCAGATTGGTTCAGCGGTGCAAGGACATTTTCACAAAAATCAGCAGCACCTTCGAGGATCATATCGACGGTATCTGGATCAGCAAGATCACCATTAGACAAAGTTTGATAATGTGAAGAAAAATCAAACACTTCATTCATCAAAAAACGAATATCACGTATAGGCGCTTTATAAGTTGGCATAATAATTTCCTAGATAAAGGGCGGTACAACAATGGTCAGTCAATGGCTTAATATGAATCCTGAACAGACCTTAGAGCATCAAAAATAGATTTATCGAATTATTATTCATATTTGGTAATAAATGACATTGATTGAACTGTAATTAAAAATTGTCAGAAAAGCGAATCAAAGTTAAACTCAAAGTTTAGACAGCTATATTTTATCTATATTTACAATGCTTTCTGATAAAGCAGAAATGATAATTCATATGGTCAATGGACGAAAAAAAGTCTTAACAAAGTAGCATCACGTTACAATCTAGGAGAAGTGCTTTGAGAGCCTCATTATTAAGCCTATCAATTTTAACCATTACCCTTGCAGGATGTGCTACAACGCCAAAGCAATACACTCAAGCCCTCAATGAAAAAGTCTATCATAGCTATGAGCAAATGATGGGTAAGCAAAGCTATGCTTTTTCAGGGCACATGTCTTTCCATGCAGAAGCAGGGAAAATGACAAAGCCTGAAATTGCTTCGAAAGCATTAGGTACACCGCCTACCTCCGATGAAGCAACATTGGCAGAGGAGATGTCTTTAGAGTCGCAACGTGAGCAGATATTAAAAGAATTGTTGACGACCACACCTAATTATCCAAGCGAACAACAACAATGGATGAAAGAGGGCATTGAAAATCCATACAGCGCACCATCTAAAAAAATGAGTAATAAAGCGCAAGCTATGCCAGTATTAATGGCGAGTTTTATGAATCGCTATTTCTATGAGTTTGATGGCGTGGTGGATTTGAAACGTGGTCAGATGAGCTTTAATCCAACCATTGGCTATCGTGCGAAAAATCTACAAGCATGGATCAAATTACCGCTTGCCTTAGACTTTGCCAACTATAAAGCCTATGCGGATATTTCAGCGTTATCCCCGATTGTGACTGACCCACAATATGATGGTCAGTACGTGGTTTATGATTTTAAAAAGCTCATGGACAAGACCGATATTGACCTCAAACCTGCATTAGAAGTTGTCCGTGAAATGATGCTCGTCAATGCGGCATTGGCTGAGGAAAGTGAATATAAGCGCTTACCATTGACTGAGGAAGATAAACAAAATCAAGCTGTGGAGCGCATTCAATACAAAGGCGACTATGCCAAAATGCTAGCGCAATACATGCTGTATTTTTATGTCAATCAAGACTATTTAAAAACTTTAGTCGATAAAAATCTCAAATCTGATCAACCGATTACTCCTGATCAATTATTCTCTTTAGGAAAAAAATCGAGCTATGGTCAGACACTAGGTACACAACATATTGCCAAAGAACCATCTGAACAAGCACGTGATGCAATGTATCGAGTCTATGATGGTATTGATGCGATCTATGCGGAAACTGATGAAAAACAGGGTTTAGCAACATCCTCAATGGGTGCTTCAGATGCTGCGAAATATGCTGCTTGTATTGCCGAGAATAAAGCGACTGGGCTGACTGAGTTAGAAGCAATTACAGATTGTGAAGATGTAAAAGTGGCTGTAGAAGCAGCCGCCACAGCCTCAGCAACTGACATCGTTGCACCACCGCCTGCATTGGCGAAAGATATGCCAAGTGTTGAAAGCTATGACGATGAACTAAGTGGTGAAGAGCTAAGTGGTGAAGAAAAAAGCGAATATCAAATTCGTCGTGAAGAGAATAAAGCACTACTTGCAAAGTTTGATCAATATAAAAAAGCCGATCAACTCATCACCGCTCAAGAACTCAAACGCATTGTTGCCGAACAGCCAGAAGCCTATCAAGGTCTAATCAAACAAGGTGATGCGGAGTTTAGCGATCTAGAGTTGCTTGAAGATATGGGCTATGTCACCAATTTCTCACTTGATGCTGAAGGTCGTTTGAAGCGTGCAGAGCTGTTGATTGAAATGCCGAATTTCGATGAAATTGGGATTAAAAATATGACAGCAAAAGCAGTGATGAATATTGGTAACTATGGTACTGCACGTGTTGATCAAAGCAAATTACGCAATGCGGTAACTTTCCAAGAAGCTGCCAATGAGCGTTCGGTATTGAATCTCGGAAAAATCGTTGAGCAATTCACTGCTGATCCAAAGGATTCACAAAAAGGTGAAGCAAAAGACGCAGAGAGCCGTAGTAAGTATTGGTCGAGTACAGAGCGTTACGATCAGCTCGCAAAGAGTTTTTGGCAACAAGGATTAAGCTTTGTTGAAGTCTATAGCGCTTTATACAACTATGCAGCGATCGCAGAGTTAAAAGAGTCAGATCGTGAAGCCTTTGACTTATCAGCACTGAAAACCACAGCGAAATGGACGGCTTACTATTATGCAGATGAAGAAGGCTTTCCACTGACTGCGGCACAAAAAGCAGAATACGATCAGACGCCTGATGACTGGCCTTACTATGATGAATATCTTGCAGAAAATGTATGGTACTCAGTGCAAAAAACTGAGAAAGAAGCAAAGCTCGTGACGGACTTCCAAAAGTTGCGTAAGCAGGGTAAAAGCAATCTACAAATCTTTGAAACTTTGTATAAGCAAATGGATGAAAAGTCAGGCTACAACAAATATCTCACAGATGAAGAAATGGCTGAGCATCAACGCTTTATGCACACCATTGCTGAGATCGCCGTAGAAGATTTAATCACCCAAAAAGTGGATGTCAATAAATTGCGACCATATAGCGAGGCTGCGTTGAATCGTTTTTCATCAGAAAACTACCGTGCGGTATATGAAGTTTTCTTAACAAAATAAAATCTCATGAGTTAAAAAAATCAGCCAAGTGGCTGATTTTTTTTGCTTTGACTCTTTGTGTTTATAGAAAATCTTTTAACTCAGGGCGTACACCATTCCAAATCGCAAAGGCTTCAATCGCTTGACCAACGAGCATCGAATAGCCATCTGTATACGGCACACCTCGCTGAGTGGCTTGATCAATAAATGTCGATGCCATGCCGTATGCCATTTCATAAGCGAAATTAAACTTTAAGCTGTCAGGGAGTTGTAGCGCATCGCCTGACAGACTTGCTGATGTTGCATTGACCAGAATATCAAACTGCGCATGAGTTTCACTTTGCAATTGATCGAGTGAAAGTGCTGATAATTCACAAGTTGGCACATGTGCTTGAATATCGTTGATCAGTTGTTCTGCACGGGCCAGTGTGCGGTTGGCAATCGTAATTTTTGCGACGCCTGCCTGTGCCAAAGGA
Organism: uncultured Acinetobacter sp.; assembly: GCF_947493735.1. Lineage (GTDB taxonomy): Bacteria > Pseudomonadota > Gammaproteobacteria > Pseudomonadales > Moraxellaceae > Acinetobacter. The sequence goes on from NZ_CANLSL010000011.1 coordinate 70,310, forward strand.
TAGATCACGCCACGTGTTGCACCACCTGCACCGATGATCAAAATCGTAGCTTGATTTAAATCTAAACCATTTGCTTTTAATGCATCGACTAAGCCTTGCCCATCGGTATTATCGCCGATCAACTTGCCATCTTGCATATATAAGGTATTGACTGCTTTCGCAATTTTGGCGCGCTCGCTAAGCTCATCACATAGCGCAAAGGCTTGCTCTTTAAACGGCACGGTAACATTCATGCCCACGCCACCTTCGGCAAAAAATACCTGAACGGCTTGCTCAAAGCCATCGAGTGGCGCAAGTAATTTTGAATAGTGCAAATCTACACCTATTTTTTCTGCAAACGCATGGTGTAGTTCAGGAGAGCGAGAGTGCTCGATGGGGTTGCCGATAACGGCGAATTGTTTGGTCATTAGATTACTTTTTTATCGAAGTGAATTCATGGACATTATTAAATCGTAATTGTGAGGATTATTCCACCGCACCGATTTGATCTAACCAATCTCGTGGTTTGAGATAATATTCAGTCAGGCGCTTTTCAGGAGAGTCTGCATCCCACTCAGGGCGATACGACCAACCTGCAAGATTTGGCAAACTGACCAAGATTGATTCAATCCGTCCGCCAGTCTGTAGGCCAAACAAAGTGCCACGGTCATACACCAAGTTAAACTCGACATAACGTCCACGGCGATAGAGTTGGAATTCACGCTGTGCTTCGGTATAAGGTTTATCTTGATTATGCTCAAAAATTGGCAATATCGCATCCAAATAACCATTACCCACCGCTTGCATATAAGCAAAACAGGTGTCGAAATCCCATTCGTTCAAATCATCAAAGAATAAACCGCCAATGCCACGCTGTTCATCACGATGTTTGAGATAAAAATAATCATCACACCATGCTTTATGTTTTGCATAAACATCATCACCAAAGGACTGGCACAGGTCGTAGGCTTTTTTATGCCAAGATACGCAATCATCATCATTGGGATAAAATGGCGTGAGATCAAAGCCACCGCCAAACCACCAAATCGGTGCTTGACCTTCTTTTTCTGCAATGAAAAGACGCACATTGGCATGAGAAGTTGGTACGTGTGGATTCTTCGGATGAATGACTAAGGATAATCCAAGTGCTTGGGCTTTTGCACCTGCAATCTCGGGATGGCGTGCTGTGGCAGAAGCGGGCAGTTGTTTGATGTCGATGTGAGAAAACATCACGCCGCCTTTTTCGATCACTTCACCGCCTTGTAAGACACATGAGCGACCACCACCACCTTCTGGACGTTCCCAATCATCAGCGACGAATTTGGCTTGTCCGCCTCCTGCGTGCTCACGTTGTTCTAAGTTTTCACAAATTCGTTTTTGTAAATCGAGGAGGAAAGTTTTGACTTTTTCAATGTGCTCAGCATTCGGATAAGACATGACATTCACCGTAGCAAAATAGGATTGATTTCATCTGCTTATACTACAACACAAAACCATATAAAAAGTAAGTGTTTTAATTCACATATTAATGAGTAAGCATCTAAAAATGACGAATGAGGTATTCCTCTGTCAAAAAGTCATTAATACATATGATCCATGCGATCACGTTTGGTGCGTAGATAGGTTTCGTTAAACGGATTTTTCCCAACAACTAATGGCAGACGATCTACCACATCAATACCGAGTTTTTTGAGTGATTGAATTTTATTTGGATTATTGGTAATGAGTTTGACTTTATGAATACCTAGCTGTTTCAGCATAATGGTGGTCATGTCATAACGGCGTGCATCAGCAGGGAGGTTTAATAAAAGATTGGCATCGACCGTATCGTGCCCTTGATCTTGTAGGGCATATGCACGGATTTTATTGGTTAGACCAATACCACGACCTTCTTGGCGTAAGTAGAGGATTGCACCACGACCTTGCTGTTGAATCAGCTCCATTGTCGCATTGAGCTGTGGGCCACAGTCGCACTTTAATGATGAAAACGCATCGCCTGTTAAGCATTCAGAGTGAACACGAACTAAAGTTGGCTCATCAGAAAATTGGTCTAATCCGACAGATAGCGCAACATGTTCTTCTTTTGTTTCGGGATCTTGAAAAACACTAATGATAAACTCGCCATGTGCAGTAGGTAATTTTGAACTGGCAACAAACTCGATCGACACGTAGAACACTCAATATCTTTAAAAAAGCATTTTATTATAACTGAATCCCACACTAATACCGAAATTTGACATTGTTTTTTTGCAATAAGCGCACTTTTTTGTATTCATCAGTCAATAATAGTTGCTATCAAGGGGCATAATTCAGGATAATCTACGCATTATTTTGCTACCTAGTTTTGCACGCTTCTGAAGCTTTTTTTGACCTTGTGTTTTTGTAGATTTGGTTGAACGCAACAAAAGCAGATTTGCAATTTTTTTAATTAAAATGTGGCAGTTATATGTTGTAATATAGATATTGCAATCAGCTGACAAACATTCCCGAGCAACCTTTAGCAAGGCATTTGAAGGCATAGCCACATATGTTGTATACCAAGATTCCTACACAACGACCTCATACTCCACTTTTAGATAGCGTTGATTATCCAGCACAGTTGCGTCAGCTTTCTACTGATCAGTTGGTGACTTTGGCAGATGAGTTGCGTCACTATCTTTTGTATGCAGCAGGACAAAGTGGTGGGCATTTTGGCGCGAATTTGGGTGTGGTCGAGCTGACGGTTGCTTTACATTATTGTTTTAATACGCCACATGACCGCCTGATTTGGGATGTGGGTCATCAGGCTTACGCGCACAAAGCATTGACTGGTCGTCGTGAGGCGTTGACTTCGATTCGTGCGCAAGATGGCTTAGCTGCGTTTCCTGCCCGAGAAGAGTCAGAATACGACACCTTTGGCGTTGGGCATTCTTCGACAGCGATTTCAGCAGCGCTTGGTATGGCACTTGCAAGTCGTTATCAAAATCAACAACGTGAATGTATTGCGGTGGTTGGTGATGGCGCAATGACCGCAGGCATGGTATTTGAAGCAATGAATGATGCAGTAGCACATCAAGCCGATGTGTTGGTGGTGCTGAATGACAATGATATGTCGATCTCGTGTAGCACAGGCGGTTTTGCCAAACATTTAGCAGCGATTTGGAAAAGTGGTCAGTCGGTCAGCTTGGATGCAGAAGGTCAAGTGGCAATCTTACCTCATCCGGAGTGGACGTATACCTCTCGCTTGCATGATGCAGCGACCGATGCGGCAGATAACCTCTTTAAAGCATTAGGTTTTGAATATTTTGGACCTTTTGATGGGCATAATCTTGAAGAGCTCACGCAAGTGTTAAATGCAGTCAAACAGCGTAAAGGGCCTCGCTTAATTCACGTTTATACTAAAAAAGGCAAAGGCTTTGAACCTGCCGAAGCTGATCCGATTGGCTATCATGCCATTACTAAAATTAATCCAAATGTCAGCACATCTGTCCCAGTTAAATCTGCTAAAAAATATTCTGATGTATTTGGTGATTGGCTCTGTGATGAAGCCAATCTAGATCAACGACTTTTAGCGATCACACCAGCGATGTGTGAAGGCTCGGGAATGGTGGCTTTTGCCAAACATTTTCCACAGCGTTTTTTTGATGTGGCGATTGCAGAACAACATGCAGTGACTTTGGCTGCAGGCATGGCGTGTGAAGGTGCAAAACCCGTGGTTGCAATTTATTCGACCTTTTTACAGCGTGGCTATGATCAGCTGATTCATGATGTGGCACTGCAAAATCTCGATGTGACTTTTGCCATTGATCGTGCAGGCTTGGTCGGTGAAGATGGTCCAACCCATGCAGGGGCATATGATTATGCCTACATGCGTACTGTACCGAATATGGTGATCCTCGCGCCGAAAGACGAAAATGAATGTCGTCAGATGTTGCACACGGCTTACCATTATCCAGGGCCTGCGGCAGTTCGCTATCCACGTGGTACAGGTGTGGGTGCACAGATCAATACTGAGATGGCGATCTTGCCACTTGGACAAGCGGAAGTTGTTGCTGAATATGGTGATGCACCGTATGCGGTATCTATTCTCGCTTTTGGTAGTCGGGTTTATCCGTGTATGGCGGTTGCTGAGCAATTGGCTGAACAACTTAATATTGCCGTTCGAGTGGTGAATATGCGCTACGTCAAACCGATTGATCATCGCATGATTCAGCAATGTGCCCTAGACAGCGAGTTACTGGTTACCGTTGAAGAGCATGCGGTCATGGCAGGTGCAGGCAGTGCAGTCAATGAAAGTATCGTGGCGCAGTCTTTATCTGTATCATGTTTGAATATCGGATTGCCTGATCAGTTCTTAGCACAAGCTACGCCTGCGCAAATGCTTGCCAGTGTTGGATTAGATGAAGTGGGAATTTTCCATCAAATCAAACAGCGTTATCAGTCGCTCACTGAGCAAGCTGAACACGATAAAATTTCAGCTAAAGTTTTTGCTTCGCAATAGGGTCTGTTGACATTTCACAGATGCTTGCGACAACGGATGCTTTTTAGACGGTACTAGGCATGAATGAGGAAATTTAGTCATTCTAAATGACTCATTTATAACAACGTAGCGTCAAAAAGCATCCTTGTCCCGAAGGGTTATGGCTAAAACCGCCATACCTTTCGTTATGAAACTTGGCAAGGGAATAACCATTCCCTGCGTTTCATGCCTCAGTTATGTTGTTTTAGCTCATAACGCAAGACATGGTTGAAATGTCAACAGACCCTAATTTCATTGTATTCGAAAGTTCAGTTTTTTCAGAAAAATTGCTACTTCACGACAATGCCTAAAGTTTGCTAGAATACGCAGGCTTTAGGCATTATTCTTTTTAATCTGTATTTTCTCATCTGTAATTATTCAAGGTCGGTGTTCAATGGAACCTATGGTGGTGATGGCTGCTCGTGCGGCGCAATTGGTCGGTGAAGAGCTTTTAAAGGCGCATAAAAATCGCCATATGCTCGATTTGCAAGTCGAAGAAAAGGGCATTGATGGACCAGTCACTCGTGTGGATCGTTATCTTGAACAGATGATTATTGATACATTAAAGCGTAGTTATAAAAATCATAGCTTCCTCGGCGAAGAGTTTGGCTATCAAGAAGGTAAAGGTCACGATGCCGACTGGTGTTGGATCATTGATCCACTTGATGGGACGCAAAACTTTATCAATGGTTTCCCTCATTTTTGTATTTCTCTTGCGGTTCAGCACAAAGGCGTCACCCAACATGGCGTGATTTACGATCCTGTGCGTGATGAGCTATTCTCTGCCAGTCGTGGTCGTGGTGCGATGGTCAATCAACGCCGTATCCGTGTCAATGTGAAAGATAGCCTTGAAAATACTTTCCTTGCAGTCGGTCATCCTTTCAAATCGTTACGTGGTGAAGAAGTTGTATCACATGCGGAACAACACTTTGCCTCTTTACTTGCGGTGACCAAAGCAGGTGCTCAAATCCGCCGTGCAGGTTCGGCAGCTCTTGATTTAGCCTATGTAGCAGCAGGTCGCTTTGATGGTTTCTTTGAAGTGAATCTTAAGCCGTGGGATATCGCAGCGGGTGAATTACTCGTTCGTGAAGCAGGCGGTACGGTAGTGGATGCACGTGGTGGTCAAGATAGTCTTGATAATGGTCAAGTCTTAGCGTGTTCATTAAAGCTATTAAAGCCCTTGATGAAAACTGTGGTTCCTGCGTGGGGTGATGCGGTGAAAAGCAAATAAGCTGATTCACAAGATTTAAAAAAACGCATGTTCTTTTTATAGTTCATGCGTTTTTTTACGACTGATGTTTATCATTGATTTTGTGGCTAGGACTTAACATCCAAGATTTAAAGTCATGATTGCAACTTTAGAAAAGCACTTTATAGATAAAGATAATGATCGCCAAAGCAATCAGCGGATTTAAAAATAAATACAGTTTCGATGCTTCCGCGGTTGGTGCGAGTACTATGTTTTGATGCGTATGGCTTTGATGTGCGTGCTGATGTGTATGGTCATTGTCTGCTTGATGTGCATCATGTTGTACATTTTGGCTGATCATTTGGCTAAACTCTTTCATCACCTGTTGACTATCGACAGCTTGCTCTGCTTCGATGTCTCCTGCACGTTTGTGCTCAGGTTGCCCAATACTATCCCAAAACCAACCATCGGCATGGACGCGTAACCAATGATGCTGACCTTCAATCAATTCAGCAATGCCATCTTGCCCAAGTGAGGCACTTTGATCGAGATGTTTAAGTTCTTGCAAAAAGATTTGCGCAATATCGTGGTTGGCAGACTGAAGCTCAGATTGAATCGGGGCAAAATAATGCTCTGTTTTTTCTTCAGTTTGGATATGCGAAATGGTACGTGAGGCAAGTGGCTCTACATCTTGATTTTGTATTTGTGCATAGACTTCATTTGCATTTTTCTTCTGTGCAGAAATTAATTCAGCCACTTGCAAAGCCAAAAGGTGTAAGACAAATTGCTTACGCTCTACTTTGGGTTGTGATGCCAAAAGATTAGGCTGTTGCTGTTCGACCTGTTGTCCGATGTAGCTGACAAAATCAAATGCCATGAGATGTCCTTCTTGTTTTATTACAGTTAATCTAACACACGTAGCGACGGTTTTTTCTTATTTTCATCAGTTTTTTCAGACTGATCCTGTTCTATTTCTGGGAGTGCATCCTCTGTGGAAATTTGACCATCATATTCTTTTGGATCAAAGAATAAGCCCTGACCATTTTCACGACTATAAATCCCAAGTACCGCAGACATAGGCACATAGATTTCTTGAGGGACACCGCCAAAACGTGCACTAAAGAAAATCGCATCATTGTCCATTTGGAACTGATGTACAGCATGCGGCACAATATTGAGTACGATTTGCCCATCTTTGATGTGTTGCGTTGGCACTTTGACATGACTTTGTGTTGCATCCACCAACAGATAAGGCGTCAGCTGATTGTCACAAATCCACTCATATATTGCACGAGCAAGATAGGGGCGGGTTGGGGTCAAGTTGGCATCGGTCATTCTGAGCACCTTAGTTGTTGAAAAGCTTTAAATAATCACTATACCGTGAAAGCTCTACTTGTGTCATGGATTGTTTAAAACTGTCACGATTAAAAACACGTTTACAATAGAGTGAAAGTGCCTTGCTGTGTTTGCCTGACAGTGAAATTCCGATTGATGGCAAGCGTAGTAACAATGGTGCAAGGCTACAGTCCAAAATCGAAAATTGATCAGACATAAAGTAGTTGGAATGCTGAAATAAGCGACTGAGGTTAATCATTACATCTTGGAGCTCTTGCTGTGCTTTTTTCTTTTCGAGATCGCTTAGTTGTTCAGGGTGACGTAACAGTTGATCGGCATATTTAAACCAGTCTTGATGAATGCGCCATAATAATTGTTTCTGTTGTGCTTTTTCAGCGGGTGCATCCGAGAATAGTCGATTTTGTCGATAACGATCGTCGATATATTCATTAATAATCAATTGATGATAGAGCTTCGTTTGTGGGTCAACTAGCGCAGGTAAAGAACCATAAGGGTTAATCTGAGTCAAATCTTCAATGTCGCTGTCTTCTACCAATATCAAACGATATTGAATGCCTTTTTCCGCCAAGATCAGACGTGTGCTGTGGCATTGGTAATCATTATTATGGCTATATAGCGTAATGCCGTGGAAGTGCGGAAGTTCTGAAATGGACATAAAACCAATGACTAAAAGATAAAATCACTATTTTACCTAAAATATGAGGCTGACTAAAGCAATGTATTTATTTTCAGTCAATTGAAATATTTTTTGAACGAGATTCACTTATTTTCCAAGTGAAAATGACATAGACCGTTTTAAGTTGACAGAAGTAGTCAATTAGTAATAAATAATTGCAATAAAATCAGATGGATTGTGGTGTTACATAAAAAAAATACTATTGTGATTATGCGGAAATCATCTATAATGTTTGTTAAGTAAATCACTGTTTTTATATTTTTTGGTAAGCTTGGCTTAATCTAAAATTAAACTGTGATTAACTTTTTTATTATTTCATAAATTAGGGTGTTAGATCATGGCTAAAATTTCATTGGAACAATTGTCGAGTATTGATGGCTTTGTTGCTGCTGCATTGGTTGATGCCGATAGCGGCTTAGCTCTAGCGACATTGGGTGCGGGGATTGATTTGGATTTGGCTGCTGCTGGAAATACAGAAGTAGTTCGTGCTAAACGTAAAGTTGCAGCTGCATTAAATTTGAATGATAATATTGAAGATATTTTAATTACATTGGGTAAGGCGTATCATATAATTCGCCCATTAGAACGTAATGATGCTTTGTTTTTGTACATCGTTTTAGATCGTTCAAAATCAAACTTGGCTTTAGCGCGCCATGAATTGAAAAGCTTTGAGAAAGGTTTAGATTTTGCTTAAGCAATTTCGAATGTAAATTTTTCCCCATAATTCATTTTTTGAGTTATGGGTTTTTTTACTTGTATCTGATGCTTGGTGAGTTTATGGTAGCTAAAAAATCAATATATTTGGCTGTATTTGGTTTAAGTCTGCGTGATTTGAATGACTTGAAAGAGCAGATTAGAAAAATTATTCCAAGTAGTGTGAATATCTGTTGGTCTAATGTGGCGGAGCCAAAACTACAAGCTTTATTAATTAATGAAACTTTCTTCGATACACCAAGTATTCAAAATCTTATCAAAACGCATAATTTGAGTGTATTGAGAATAATTAGTCGGTCTGATAAGAACAGCATCATTGAAGCAGATAAACTTTATTTACCGATTATAAATACTTCGCCACTAGAAAAATGGTTTGCGAATAATATTTTATTTGATGAAGAAGTACGGTTTTTAGAAACTGAATCGTATAAAAGTCCAGTACAAGTAAAACCTCAAGTCAATAGTGTAGAGTTTTTTAAAGAGTTATTGAATCCAAGTAATGGCTTAATTCAATTGTTTGATCGTCATGGTCGATTGGGTATTGCAGATACTCGAAAACAAATTTTTTTTGAAGATGAAAGGCGGACTCTGAAATTTACCGACGGTTCTTTAAACTTTACATATGCAACTATGAGTGATACAAAAAGCACAGAAGGTAAAAGACAATTTGATTTGTTATTTTGGCTATGGACTATTCTGTGGAAGTCTCCAGATTATTTAAAATTAGCGCCTGAGGATGGATACTTTAAGTTGAAATTTTGGCCTCAGCCAGAAGATGGCTTTGATCGAAGGGATATTTTGAGGCTCTCTGCATGTTTTGCAGAAGGTGCGAATATTTCTTTAGTATCGGAACATGTGGATATTTCTCATGATCGCATTAGGCAATATATGATTGCATCGATTTTAGTTGGATTTGGAAACTTGTCTAATAAAGCGGATGCGAAATTTACTATTCCTGAGGTGAGTAAAGTACTTGGTGGTGAGGAAGTAGGAAGGGTTCGCAAGTTTTTTGGTGGTTTGCGTCGGCGTTTAGGCTTATAGGTTATATTTATGATTCTACATCAATATAAGATAGTGTTTGGGGGGTCAATGGGTGCTGGAAAATCTTCCGCTATTCAAGCACTTTCAGATATTCCGGTATTGTCAACAGAAGTACTAAACACAGATGCTTCTGCACATCAAAAAATGCAAACAACCGTGGGAATTGACTATGGTGAAATCACTTTAGATGATGGTTTGCAAATCGGCTTATATGGAACTCCTGGGCAAGATCGCTTTGATTTTATGTGGTCTGTAATCTCTAAGGGGGCAATAGGGGCAATTATTCTAATTGATCATTCTGGTCCAAATCCTATAAAAGACCTTGAGGTTTATCACAACGCATTCAAAGAGTACACAGATAATATTATTTTTGCAGTTACGCATATAGATCAAAGGGCTGACCGTAACACTACAGTTTATCGTGATTGGATATCTCGTCAAAACAAATTGTACCCATTATATTTTATTGATGGGCGCGAAAGAAAAGATGTGTTACTTCTAGTTGAATCTTTAATTTCTTCGGTTGAAGTCAAATTATCTAAATTGTAAAAAAATGGATGCAAATCAAATATGTTTAATCATGTAAGTAGTCAACGCAAAGTTCCAGAAGAACTTTTACAGATCGGAAAAGCTCAGATTAACGAAGTGTTAATGGGTGTCAGTGGTGTTCATTTTGTGATGTTATGTTCATCAGATGGATTTGAATTGGCTACTGTATATAAAAAAGAAATTCAAAATAGAAGTAAGATCGCCGCTGTAAGTAGCTCAATTTTGGCGATGGTTGCGGCATTTATCAATGAAATTAAGTTGGATGGCTGTCAAACAATCACGTTGGATGCAGAAAATGGAAAAGTAGTATTGTCGACAGTGTCTACAGTTAATCATCCAATGATAATCGTAACCATGAGTGATAAAGATGTTCTGCTTGGAAGCTTGTTACATGCTGTGAAAAGAGCTTCTGAGAATATCGCTAAAGCTGATCAACCTTAAGAGTTGAATGGTAAATGAGGAGAATTTTTGGTTTTAATTGATGTCTTGATGTGAGTGGTTTTATATCATAGTTCGCTATCTATTATGTCAAATTGGATAACCTTGAAGATCACATCCATACTGTAGCCACGATATTGTAAAAATCGAATCTGTTTCGCTTTGAGTTTGGGATCTGTAGCAACTTCAGTCCCAAATTTTTTAACTTTAGTTGCTAATGCCTCAGCAAACCAATCGACTTCCGCCAAATCCCCGCTTGCTAATTCAGCATCTATCTGATGTTTTTTCAACTGTTGACGAATACGCTGAGGACCTCTCCCTTGACGTAGATTACTACGAACCACCATGCCTGCCATACGTTCGTCACTTTGATAATTCTGATCGGACAGCTCATCTAAGAGGGTGTCAACCTCTACAGCATCAGCATCTTTCTCTAAGAGTTTTAAGCGAAGCTGTGCTTTGGAAAATTCTCTTTTTGCCAAATAAGCAAATGCCAGTGAGCGTAGGCGCTGACCAGTAAGTGCTTTTTGGGTTTGTGATTCCATAGAGTGCATATCAATTCAACAGCTTGATTCATCAAGATTATCAAAGTTTAAGCTTAAATGAATTTACGGTGGGATTGTAGTGGCATTGATGCTCTGATTTGATTTTGCGCATCAAGATCAAATGGCGCAATAATTAGTTGAGCACCTTCTTGATCTGTCTGTGCGAGGATCTTTCCTTGAGATTGACAAATCAGACTATGTCCCCAAGTTTGGCGTTTTCCGTGCGTACCCTGTTGTGCCGAGCCCAATGTCATACATTGCGTATCCATTGCACGTGCTTGTAGTAACAACTGCCAGTGCATTTCACCTGTATGGTAAGTGAAAGCTGATGGGGCGCTGAGTAGCTCTGCTCCAAGCCCACGCAGTTTGATGGCGAACTCTGGAAAACGCAGATCGTAACAAATCATCATTCCAATATTACCAAAAGGGGTATTCACCACCACAGGCTGATCACCTGCTTCAAAGACTTTGGATTCTTGATAGGCGCCAATATGATCGCCAACCTGTACGTCAAACAAATGAATTTTGTCATAACGTGCAACGGTTTTTCCCTCGGGACTAATACATAGACTTGTCGTGCGAACACGTCCATCAGGGACAATCACGCCATCAGGACGATAAGGACAGGGCAGTGTGCCTGCAATGATCCACATTTGATGTTCAAATGCCAATTGCTCTATTCGAGCTTTTAATTCATCAAAGCGCTCTGCCGTTGCAAGTTGCTGACCTGTGGCAAAACAGGCAAAATTTTCAGGCAGTACAATCAGTTCAGCATGTTGCGCTTTGGCATCCATGATCAGCTGTTCTACTGTAGAAAAATTGGCATCAATATTGTCTTGCGAATTAAGTTGCGTTACAGCGAGTAAAACCATCGTGTTACTCCTTGTATGCAGTTTGAATAGAGAATTAAACTCAGAGAATTAATTAGACTTTAGAGTTACATGCAGTTGGTTGCATGCAAGATTGCTCTTTTTGCAATTGCTTAACCAATGGCTCGAACATATTTTGATTATTTTCATTGAGTTGCATCAAAGTACGGTGCGCATCTAATACTGTTTTTAGCATGGTTGCATGTGTCACATTTTCTTCAACCAAAGCTTTTGTGCAGACGTCTGAGCTACCACAATAGTTTAAAATCACGAAAACTTGATTTAAACCCATGCTATTTGCAAGCGTCGTAATATCAGCATTTGTTGATAGCATTACCGCTTGGATATTGTGATTCGACATCAATTTTAGACCAAGCTTCGCCAATATGCCGAGCACAGTACTATCAATAAATGTGGTTTCGGTAAGATCAACAATTGCGCCAACAACTTGTTCGCCTTGATCCATTTTGTTGAGCAATTTATCTAAACTAATGCAACCATGAGCACGGACTTCGCCTACAATTTTAAAAATGTGGGTACCGTTCAAACTTGCATATTCGATATGACCAATAGACATATAAATGCCATGATTAAAAGACATGCATAATTATCCCATAGCGCATATTTGTCCGCAAGCATTGAAATTAAAATATTATTAATGTCACAAAATAAATTGTTTATTATTAATAATTTATTGGTATTCAAATATGGCTAAAGTCTAAAGAATAGTGTGTAGTTGAGATTAAAAAATAAACAAATAAATGACAAAAAATGTCGCTAATTTGAACTAATTTTCCATGATCTAAGGTAGATGAAAAAGTTTGCTAAATGCTAAAGAATTTTATGTGAATATTATTCAATGAAAAATGGCTTAATTTGAGGCGTGAATGATTTTCAGCATGGCAATGTCATCATTGACCTGAATTGGTGGATTAAAACTTTTCTGAGAAAGATCGTTCAGTAACTGTTGGAATTGCTCATTGATGCCACCTTTGTAAGGTTCAAGTGCACCGTCGGAACATAGGATAAACTGGCTGCCACTTTGCATCTCAACGGTAATTTCATCAATCTTCAAATCCTCTGTTAAACCGAGTGGAAAGCTACTCGAATTAAAGACGACAGGATCTTGGTTTGGAGCAATGTAAATTGCAGGTGGAAAATGCCCCGCATTAATACAGCGCAATTGATTTTGTTTTAGATCAAGCATGCCTGCAATCATGGTAATGTGCTTTTCAATATTTTCTTTGATCAGCATTTCATTTAATTTTAAAATGAGATGCTCTGGTGAATGGGCGCGTTTATGGAATCCAGCAAGCCACGAAGTAAGTAGGCTACTTGTTACACCATGTCCAGAAACATCAGCGAGATAAAATAAAATTTGATCATCATTCACTTGCCAAAAATCAATCCAATCCCCTGAAAGATACGCAGATGGTTGGAATAAATATTGAAAGTCGTATTGTCTAAACTGCTCTGGCGCAGGCAGAAGGCGTTGTTGAAGCTCTGCGGCTGTGGGCAAATCTCGGCTATCTTGATTGCGCTTGTATTGGGCTTCGATCTGTTGCAGTTTATCAAAAGGCTGTTCAGGTAAATCTTCCCAAACCCAACCTGCCAAAGCACCTTTTTGCCATGCTTCGCTTAGTGCTGCGCCCTCATCTTCACGTGCGATCACAACCGTAGGGCATGTCCATTGATGATTCAAATAATCAAGAACATCGGCAATGTAGATCTGATTTGGATCGCACATGTTGACTAATGTAAGTTTGACCCACTCAATATCTGCAAACAAAGTCAATGCTTTGTCTAATTGTCTGAGCTCTCGAGAAGGGTACACAAAATACATAATTAAAAATCTCAAACTTAATCTAATAGACGATGATGTTATTCGCTATCAGGTAAAGTTTTGTTAGAGTCAGATGTTTCGGTAGTTGAAGGTTCTTCGTCGGTAAATTCATCATCTGAAAAACTATCATCTTCCATAAACATATCTGCCGAAGCATCTTCCCCTCGCCGAGTTGCAATCTCATAATTACGACGTTGTAAATAGACATCACGTAATGCAGCATATTGGTCTCCTTGCACGATCGAGTCTAGTTCTAAGAACTGTGCACGAGCGTCAATACCATCAACAGCATTGTAACTCCAGTAAATTTTATCACCTTCAAAGATGTAATCTTGAGGACGAGCAAACCTATCCACAGCAAGCATTGCAAAGCCATCACGGAAAGTACTTGGACCAGCTAACGGCAAAACAATATATGGTCCTGATGGTACGCCCCAAACACCTAATGTATTGCCAAAAGTTTCACGCTCAGAATTTAGATCAATACGCTTTGCAGGATCAGCAAGACCTAAACTTGTTACCGTGTTTAGTGTAAATCTCCCGAGTGTCTTTGCTGCTTGTTTAGGATTTCCTTGTAGGAGCTGATTGACGGCATTCCATGGGTCACGCATGTTATTGCGAAAATTACCAAACCCACTACGAACTTTATCTGGAACTTTAGATTGATATTGAACTGCAACTGGGCGGACTACAGCGTTATCAATAGCCATATTAAAATTATGAACTTTGCGGTTGAGTGGTTGTAGAGGATCTTTTATTGCTTCAGATTGATTTGCTTTTGCATCCACTTTTAATTGTTCAGTATGAATGTTCTTTAAAGCTTCAATTGTTTTTGAGCGATGATGCGTTGTCTTAACTTCAGTTTGATCAGGCGCTTGAGCTTGGGCAGATACCTCAGCTATTGTAGTTGTATTGGCAAACACAAAAGGCGAATAACATACAGCACTGCATAATAAGTATTTAAAAAAGTGAGTGGACATAAAACACCAATGATCAAATGATAGGCTAGATCATATCAAGGATTTGGTCTTCCGCAAACAATAACACTGTATCTCAGTCAAAATGAATTAGATTAACATGTCCAAAAAACACACACTTAAAATAAAAAATGAAATTAATGGGTTGCATCGCTGAATTAATGCTGTAGAATGCGCACCTATCGGCGGACAGTTGGATAAAAACTTGTTGATAAACAAGAACTTGGCTAAAGTAGTTGAGTTTTAAGTTTAATGAATAAGTTTTAAAAAATATCTAAATATCCAGTTGACTTTTTAGAGATAGAGAGTAATATAGCCGACCTAGCTTGATGACGACGAGTCGTTGAGAAGATCATTAAAATTGAAAGAAGAACAACTTGTGTGGATTTTTACTGGTTGATTGATCGAATATATATTCATTGATTGAAGGTAAAAATTACTCGAAGTTTATTTGAGCGAATTTTTAGTCAGAAAATTGATGAGCCAGATTTGGTGCTTAGAATAAAGCACAAATGATATTAAACTGAAGAGTTTGATCATGGCTCAGATTGAACGCTGGCGGCAGGCTTAACACATGCAAGTCGAGCGGGGGATGGTA
>NZ_CANLSL010000012.1 GCF_947493735.1 uncultured Acinetobacter sp.
GTATTTTTATCTAATTTACAACGATTTATCTTCATTTTTATAGAGTAGCACTTCTGCTAATCTACTACAGCCCCTAAAGTTAAATTTCAGACCATTTCAATTATCATTTCACATATTCCCAAATATCTAAACCCACGTAGTCTTCATGAATATGATAGCCTTTGGATTTTAGCTCTAACTCTGTTGCTGTTCGGTTTTTTTGATCTTCCAAGTCGATCTGCTTATATGCTTGTTGAAACTCCAATGCTGTCATTTTGTCTTCATCTTCAATGAGCCCTCTACCTGCAAGACGTGCAGTTTCCATATCATAACGCACCATAAATTGTTGTTTCTTCTCTTTAAGGTTAGAAAAGGTGATTGTAATAGCTAAAATTTCATCCTCCTGATAGAGCTGATACGAAATATAATTATTCTCCCGTGTCATGATCTTTTGCCACTCTTCATAGCTAAAGATATGGCTTGGATTGAATAGCCACCGATTTTGTAGACACCTTTTAGTTAGATAAAATGGCTAATTAACGAGGTACTTATGAGCAGTAAACGATACCCTGAAGAATTTAAAATTGAAGCAGTAAAACAGGTCACAGAGAAAGGTCATAGTGTTGCTGATGTCGCAGCGCGTTTAGGTACGACTACACATAGTTTGTATGCCTGGATTAAACGTTATGATCCACAGCAGCCCAAGACGATAGAATCTAATGATCCAAGTGCAGAATTAGCGAAATTAAAAAAAGAGCTGCAAAGGGTCACTGAAGAAAGGGACATATTAAAAAAGGCTGCGGTGTACTTCGTAAGCCAGTCCAAATGAGGTACGCCTTTATTCAGGACAATCAGCACATATGGCCTGTTCGTCGTTTATGTTCAATGTTAGATGTTCACCACAGTGGTTATTACGCATGGTTAAAGCAACCCACCAGTAAAACTGCAAGGAAACGGCAACAGCTTTCATGCCTGATTAAACAATTCTGGCTGGAATCTGGCGGAGTCTATGGTTATCGCAAGATTCACTGTGATTTGAAAGATGTTGGCGAAAGTTGCGGGATCAATCGGGTACATCGGCTCATGAAGGCGAATGGTCTTAAATCACAGCGTGATTATCGTAAGCCTAGAGCTTACGCTGGTACTGCGGCTGTCATTGCCGCAAATAGCTTAAATCGACAGTTTAATCCAACTCAGCCGAACCAATTATGGGTGACGGACATGAGAAGCACTGCATCGCAAGATATCCGTACACATGAAGGATGGCTATATCATGCGGTGGTGATTGACCTGTTTTCACGTCTTGTTGTTGGCTGGTCTATGAAATCCATAATGACGACAGATTTGGTTTTAGATGCGTTATTGATGGCTTTGTGGCGAAGAAATCCAAAGAACAAAGTCCTAATCCATTCTCTTGCGAAGCAATGCTTCTCAGGCAGTCAATATACTAGCCATGAATGGCAGATATTTCTCAAGCATCATAATCTTGAAAGTAGTATGAGTCGTAGATGCAATTGCCAGGATAACACTGTTGCAGAAAGCTTCTTCCAGATATTAAAGCGGGAACGAATTAAAAAGAAAATCTACGCAACTAGAACTGAAGCAAGATCAGATATCTTTGAATATATTGAGATGTTCTATAATTCAAAACGCAGACATGGTTCCAATGGTCAGCGTTCTCCATTAGATTATGAAAAGGCCCATCAAAAGATGGTTATGTGTGTCTAGAATTTTGGTGGCTATTCATGTCGAAGTAAAATGATGTATTTCAAAGAGTCTACTTCATTCATTACATCTAAAGAAAGGCTCATCTAAACTCTAGATAAACCAGTATCTTATAAAATAAAGAGCGATACATCGCTCTTTAGCAAAATACTTAGCAAAACACATGGTAAAAGCATCATGCTACATTGCTATATGAAGATATTTTACAAATGATTTTCAGCAATCCATGATTTAATCGTATTGACAGTGATCGGCATAAACTCACCCATCGCATACATATGATCTGAACCTTCAAATACACACAATGTTGAATTTGCATATCGCTTTGCAGTTGCACGAGAAACATTAGCATTCACAATTTTATCGTCGGTACCTGTGATGACGAGTACAGGCGTTTGAATTTGATCTGTATCGACTGTCGAGGCTTTTTTACTATCTAAGTACCAAAAACCCATTTCATAATAGACACGCCCTGACTCTGGGACAAGCTGTGCAAAAGTTGCATCTACATCTTCTTGCGCTTGATTATTCATCACATATTTTTCAAACTTTGACTTTTCTGCATACAGCGTTTTTTCCCAAAATTTCCATTTCATATAATGTTTATAAAACACCGCTGTCGTTTCAGGATAGAAAGCGAAGATACCAGCCATCGGTGCCGTACCTAATAAAATAACACCTCGATGCTTATCAGGATGTCTAGCCGCAAGTAACTGCGCCAACAATCCTCCCAAAGAATGCCCCAAGATAATTGGTGGTGTATCCAATGAAAGTAACAACTCACTCAGATCATCAACAAAATCCGTCAGACTCACATTACCAACTTTCTTTGCCACTTCATCGTAAGGTAAACCGTGATAACGTAAATTTGGAGTCAACACCTGCAAACCCAATGCTTCCAATGCAGGGACAAAATCACCCCAAATCTTTGCGGTACACCATGTCCCTGGAATCAAAATAATTGGGGTTTTGTTTGTGGCTGATTTTTGATTAGTCGTAGTCTGCGTCAGTGAAGACATGTTATATCCTTATTTTTGCTTTTAAACTTAAAATTAACATTACAAGTTGATTCTAAGTCTATCTTAAGAACATAGTGTTGAAAATCTTTTCTTATAAGTACAAGCATTTGCAATTTCAATTTTTATGAATAGAAATTTGACCACTTTCACAATTATGATTTTTTTTGATTACTTTGCATTAACCTTGAACATCTTTTGAAACAATTCATTAACAAGAAGCACACCAAGCAAAACCAATCTACTGCTTATTTTCAGGTAACTTCGGGCTTTAATATTAGTGTAAGCATATTATGTAGATCGCAACTATTTTTTGAATGTGATCTCGGCTTTTTAGATGAATTTAAATTCCATGAGGCTTTCTCATGCATCATTCCTAACTGCCCAAAATGTCGCTTTATCTATATGAATTTTGAGCCTACTTATAATTCATTCACATTTAAAAGAGGAATTTGAAACTTTGATGCCTGATATCGTTTTTGATGTAACCGACCAAGACATAGAAGTGGTAACCAATCATTTAAAGGTGTTATCGAACCCCGATCGCTTAAAGATTTTACGACACTTGATCGATGGTGAAATTAACGTACAAACCATTGAAAAATTGACTGAAATCCACCAACCTACGCTTTCGCAACAGCTTACCGTATTGCGCAAATCTGAAATGGTCAGTACTCGTCGTGATGGAAAGCAGATTTTCTATCAGATCGCTGACCCAAAAGTATTAGTATTGATGCAAACATTTTATGATTTGTACTGTGAAGAACCTGCTGAACTGCTCTGATTTCGGTTTTTTTAAAGCATTCCGATATGCTGAAAAAACTGGCGATAATGCTCTACTTTCTGTGTAAATGGTAATGGATATGCCCTCGATGTCGAAGGTAATCGGTACAACGTCATATTTCTAATCGCATTTCCTACTCTGATCTCCCCAATGCGCATTTGTCCAATTTTAGGCGCCTGAGTCTGCGTTGAAAATTGTGTCAACAAAGTCACAGTCGCTTTCTCCCCTGTCGTCAGGATATTGTTACATTGTGGAATTTGGCTTAATAATTCGCCTAAATCCGTCACTTGCACGATTTCTAAAAATTTATCCGAAGCATTATTTTTCTGCCTGATCACTTGATACGCTGTATCGAAAATCGCAATGCCTTTTTCATTCAAAAAGTCTTTCAGCAGTTGTTCTTTGAAGGCTTTATTTTCAAGATCGATGAAATAGTCTTTATCGTCAAAAAAGACCGCACCAACAATTCGCCACATATCATTTTGAAAATTTGGATAATAAAAATCCATTTTCCAACGAGTTTTCGGTGGTGGAAAACTGCCCAACATCAGTAGCCTAGCATTGCTTGGTAGAAAAGGTTCGAGCGGATGCGTTTCAATATGGTCAGTCATGTTTGGATGATCTTATCGTTTTACAATCTTATGGCTTCGCAAAAACACGGCGAGCTTCTGCGACTTTCTCACGGCTATGACACTCCTCAACATGATCATTAACCAAGCCCATTGCTTGCATCAGCGCATACATGGTCGTTGCACCGACAAACTTCCAACCACGTTTCTTCAAATCTTTAGATAGAGCAATGGATTCAATACTGGTACTTTGTGTTTGCGATGACATTGCGCTATCAGGTCGTACTTCATATTGCCAAAAATAACTCGCCAATGAGCCAAATTCATCAATGATCGCTTGCACCTGTTTGGCATTATTGATCGTTGCTTCGATCTTACCTCGATGCCGAATAATGCCTGCATTTTGTAGCAACCTTTCTACATCCTGCTCGGTAAACTTTGCCACTTGCTGATAATCAAAATTACAAAACGCCTGACGGAAGTTTTCACGTTTCAGCAAGATGGTGCGCCAACTGAGTCCCGACTGAAAACTTTCTAAGCAGACTTTTTCAAATAGCCGACGATCATCTGCCACAGGAAAGCCCCACTCCTCATCATGATATGCTAAAAATTCAGGCACTTGGCTACACCACTTACAACGTGGCAAGCTATCTTCAGCAAGATACAATTCAAGCATGGGATATTCCTATCTTTGTACAACAGTTTGCACAAAACCATTCAAACTATTTTTGATACAACAACCACGCATCCGCTTTGGCTTGATCACTGACTTTTAACTCAACTTGTGCCAATGGATAATCCTGCGCAGTCAGTTCAAACGTCATCAATTCATCACGACGGAAAGCATGGCATTGCATCGCCATATTTGTCTTGGCTTTTGCCGACCAAACTTTGGCAGTGGCTTTGATACCATCAATCGCAATCACCACATCCTGCGCAGACAATCCTGCTTGAGCACAGCTCGAATCACGTAAAACTTGCTGTAGCAATAATCCTTCAGGTTTTTCTTGCACTTTTGCACCAAACGGCAAAGTTTTGCTGTCTTTGCTACTCTGATCTATTGTTTGTAAATCGACACCAAACTGCGCCAATACTTCTTGTAATGGCAATTCTTCGGTACTGTTAATTAAGAAACCTAAACGATCTGACCAGTCTTGCCCTGTCAGCATTTTACATAGCTCAAAAATAGTTTTTTCATTGACCTGATTACTGGCTAAGTTGTGATCTTGTTGCGTTTTGGCATATAACGCACGCATCAACTCATCCAGACTTGATCCATGACTGCGCAGACCTAAATCTAAGCAAAGTGCCACCAATGCACCTTTGTTGTAGTAACTCGTGCCTGCATTATTGCTATTTTCATCCTGACGATAAAACTTAATCCACGCATCAAAGCTCGACTCACTCACCGATTGGATTTTTCGACCTGGATTTTGTAGATAACGGTTGATTTGCTCGGTGAGTAATTTCAGATAATCCGCTTGAGAAACCACACCACTTCTTAGCAAAACCAAATCATCATAATAAGAAGTAAAACCTTCAAACACCCATAATAACGAGGTGTAACCTTCTTGGTGCAAATCAGGATTGATATAGTTATCAGGACGGATAAATTTCACCAACCACGAATGAAAATATTCATGGCTACATAGCCCCAAATAACGTTGATAATTTTTGCTTGGCTGTTCCGCCTCATCGGCTTTAGGCAAATCATCACGTGGACAAATCAGACTGGTACTTTCGCAATGCTCCAAGCCACCGTATAGATTGCCTGTCGCCATCGTCAAAAAGGTGTAATGCTGAAATGGCGCAGTGCCAAACATATCAATTTCAGTTTGGCAGATTTTCGCAACATCAGTTTTTAAGCGTTCGAGATTTGCAGAATGTTTTCCAGAAATGACAAAATCATGTTTGATCCCACCCACTTCAAATTCAAAACGATCTAGTACCGCAAGCTCAAACGGACTATCAATCAAATGGGCATAATCTTTGGCTTTTAAGGTGTAACGCCCCTTGACCAATGACTTGGACGGCAATGCGCCTGCATAAGTAAAATGTTGCAATGATTCAGGAATAAATAATTCGAGCTCATGAGGCGCATACTCTTGATCGGTCAGACCCAAACACACCGTGGTCGGATTGACATAAAGCCGTGTTTGATCGACATAACTACCACGCACCGACAAATCATAGGCGTAGACTTTATATTCCACCGTGATCAACTCATGATCGCTATTGAACAATTGCCATTTATTTTTATGAGTTTTAGAGATTTTGAGTAGGCGACCATCTTCATCATAGGCATTGACCGACTCGATATGTTTGGAAAATTCACGGACTAAATAACTACCTGGAATCCAAGTTGGAAGCCAAAGCTGTTGCTGTGGATTGGCAAGGAAGCGAATAGTGACATGGATTAAATGTTGTGAAAAATCATCAAACTCAAGTTGGTAGTGGATCATTTTTGCTCTGTCCTTCTGTGTAAGCAACGAGTTTAACATTGCCTTGCGTGTTTGCATGTAGAAATTCTTTTTCTCTAAAGATTTCGCTTTAAAAATAAGTAAACATCCCGATATACTGCAACAACAGATAATAATTTAAGAGAACCCTATAGATGACAGAAAACTACTATCAAGCCCTCGGTGTAGAGCGTTCTGCAACTGCCGATGAGATCAAAAAAAGCTATCGCAAACTCGCTCGTAAATACCATCCTGATGTCAGCAAAGAAGCCGATGCTGAAGCAAAAATGCAAGCGATTAACGTTGCCTACGATACGTTGAGTAATGCTGAAAAACGAGCTGAATATGATCAGATGCTCGATAATCCGCATGGATTTGGACAAGGTGGTTTTGGTCAAAACGGCTTTAACCAAAACACTTATTCAGACTTCGCAGGAGCGAATGGCTTCCGTGGTGCGGACGGTCAGTCCTACTACTATGATTTTAATGGCAATGATGGCGGTGGCGCAGAGCAATTTTCAGGCTTTGAAGATATTTTTGGTCGATTTGGAGCAGGCTTTGGTGGCGGTCGTCGTCAGCAAACTAATTTTCAAGGTGAAGATCAACATGCCAAAATCGAAGTGCCTTTAGAGGTTGCTTATACTGGTTCAACACAACAAATCAGTTTGCAGATTCAAGGGTTCAATGCACAAGGTCAACCTGAAATTCAACGTAAAACCTTGAATGTCAAAATCCCAAAGGGCATGAAAGAAGGTCAACAAATCCGCCTCTCTGGTCAAGGACAGGCTGGCGTGAATGGTGGCAAGAATGGCGACCTCTATATCGAAATCACTTACCAAGAAGACCAGCGCCAATATGTTGAAGGTGCGGATGTGTATAGCACGGTAGATATTACCCCGTGGGAAGCAGCGCTTGGAGAAAAAATTGAAGTGAATACGCCTGCTGGACGGATTCAAATCGGTATTCCCAAAGATGCTCGAAATGGACAAAAGCTCCGTTTAAAAGATAAAGGGATTCCTAATGCGCAAGGTGCAGGTCATCTGTATTTGATTTTAAATATCGTCACACCTAAAGCAAATACCGATACACAGCGTGAAGCCTATCAAGCCTTTGCTGAAGCCTTTAAAGACTTTCAGCCTAGAGCTTAAACTGACTAATATATAGAGAAGTTATTTAGAAATTTGAGGTGAACCATGGCAAATATTACCATTCGAAATATACAGATTACTGAACATTGTGACAGCCACATTGTCGAGCAAGATCAGGCTTTAGACTTTCATCAGTTCGTGCAGGCTTGCGGTCAAAACGACGGTTGGGTTTTGGCACTGTTTGAGCATGACATTTTACAAGCAGTCAATGTCAGCCCTCGACAGCATCGTTATCTCGGCGAAGATTTGCTTCGTGCACGACGAGCTTATCGTTTGCAACGTGATTTTGATGCCAGTATGACTGCGGTTGCACTGATGCTTGATTTGATTGATGAAGTACATTACTTGAGAAAGCGTGTGGCGGAATAAGCCACGCTTTTCATTTTCATCTCTTTCGAATAATGATTATTTGTACTATGCCTATTCAATAATTATGAAGAATCACTAGCTCTATCTATGAAAAAGGGCTAGGATTGGGCGCATATTTTTATCCCCAATATTCTGGATTGTTTCGTGTTCACTGATTCTATTTTTACGCTTTTAGATCGCTTTTATTTAAAAAATAATAAGAAGGTGGAAATAGAAAATCCAAATCAGCACAAACAACACAGTCGTTGGGGTAAATTGCTTCAAATCACCACTATTGTGTTTAGCGCACAATTTAGCCAATTTGCTTGGGCAGATATTCTTAATATTGACCCTAAAACCGTCAATGCCGAAGCATGGATGATATACGATCCACACTCCAAGCAAATCATTGCACAGCACAATGCCGATGTACCACGAGCACCTGCATCATTGACTAAGATGATGGTTGCTTATCTCACTTTAAAAGCCATTGAAAATGGGCAAATTCAGCTCAATCAGCAAGTCACCGTCCCTGCAATTGTTAATACCGTGCAATGGGATGAATCACAACTCAAACTTGAGCCAAATCAGCAGATTAGTGTGCATGAGTTACTTGCTGGTTTGATTATCATGTCGGCAAATGATGCGGCACTTACCCTTGCCACATTGATCGCAGGTGATGTAACAAGCTTTCTCGATCAAATGAATGTCATGGCAAATCAGCTTGGGATGCAACACACTCATTTTAGCAATCCATCAGGCATTACCATGCAAGATCATTTGTCCTCTGCGCATGATATGGCGATCTTGTCTTCGGCGATTGTTAATGATACGCCTGAGTTTTTGCAATATTCCAAACAACCCGAGTTTCGCTACAAAGACATTTATCATGAAGCCACCAATATTTTGCTCAAAAAAGACCTGAGTGTTGATGGCTTAAAAACTGGCTATACCAAAGCTGCTGGCTACAACTTGGCACTCACAGCACAACGTAAAGATATGAACACTTTGCTTGATCGTCGCTTAGTCGTGGTGGTGATGGGCACGCCATCAAAACAAGCACGTGCCGATGAAGCGTATAAATTGCTCAATGCAGGATTTATCTATACGCAAAATCGCACACTAGAAACCACCATTCCAACAAAAGCAAATTTAGGCTTAAATCGTATCATTGCTGATATCCCAGTGAGTAATGGTGTCGTCACCAATTATCCAGTCAAAATGCCTGCATCTAATGCACATACACTAAGTTTGCTTGAGCAATCCGCAATTACATTGGACTTACGTCAATTTAATAATAGTGCCCTTCGTTTCATCGTTGATCAAGATACGATTAATCAGCATCAGTTAACACATCTTGGGTCTGACCATATTGGTCAATCAACATTAGAGCCGATGAATACACCACAGCAACTCAATTATCAGATTAAACTATTACAACCTCGCCTCAATGCACCAATTTCGAGTCAAGCCCTCGCACTTGCAAATATCGAAGTGCAACAATTTGGACAGACGATCCAAGACATTCCTGTCACGGAAATGGTCGAGATTGAAGAAGCAACATGGTGGCAAAAACTTTTAACTTGGTTTGAAAATTTATTTTCTGCATGGCAAACAGATGCACAGAAAGCAGTCATCTACCCAATCCAATTGCCATAATTACCAAAGTTAAAATACTGAATAATTCCAATACAAGGAGTATGGATCAACACTTTAACTAGCGATTTGTCATGTGTGAAAAGATTGGCACTTTTTACATCAAAATACTGACCAATCAGTAAATGACAATGACTACATTCCATGCCATTATGAGTTAATTTTTAATCCTATTAAAACTATCGGGATTCAATCTCTCAGAATTTTTTATTCGAATTTTTAACTCTCTCGGAGCTATAACAATGGCTGAAAAACATCGTATTGTCATCGTCGGTGGTGGCGCAGGCGGTTTAGAGCTTGCAACGCAACTCGGACAACGCATTGGTCGCAAAAAGCGTATTCAAATCACCTTAGTTGATGCAAACCTTACCCATATTTGGAAACCATTACTTCATGAAATCGCTGCAGGAACACTCAACCCTGCCAATGAAGAAGTGAATTATTTTGCCCACGCTAAGAAAAACCACTACAAATTTCAACTCGGCTATTTACAGTCTGTTGACCGTGACCGTAAAGAGATCGTCTTAGCACCACTTACACAAGGCAATATGAAACTTGCTGATGAGCGTCGTATTAGCTATGACACTTTAGTGCTTGCGATCGGTTCAACATCAAATGACTTTGGCACTGCAGGCGCAAAAGAACATTGCCATTTCTTAGACAATCGTGCCCAAGCTGATGCTTTCCAACGTGATTTGTTGAACTTGTACTTGCAGGCGCATGCGATGCCACGTGAGAAGCCACTTAATATTACCATCATTGGTGCAGGTGCAACTGGTGTCGAACTGGCGGCTGAACTTCATCAAGCGGCGCAAGATTTCCATCGCTATGGCTTAGATGGAATTGATCCAAATAAAGTAAAAATCAACGTCATCGAAGCGGCTGATCGCATCCTCCCCGCACTCTCTGAAAAAGTTGCAGATGGTGCGCTGAAACAATTGCAAAAGTATGGCATTCAAGTGCTCACTAAGCATCGTGTTGAAAAAATTGATGCAGATCATGTTTACTGCCAAGACGGCATGGTCTTCGACGCCAATTTGAAAGTTTGGGCAGCAGGGATCAAAGCGCCTGCGGTGACACAAAACTTTGGCGTGAGCCTCGATCGTATCGGTCGTATCAAAGTTTATGCCACATTACAAAGCATTGATGATTCAAGTATTTTTGCCTTTGGTGACTGTGCGCATTGTCAACCACTTGCCAATAAACCTGTACTTGCACCACGTGCGCAAGTTGCCAGTCAACAAGCAGCTTTCCTCGTCGATGCGATCATTGCCAAAGTCTATGGTCGTCAGTTACCAATGTTCCAGTTCAATGACAAAGGTTCATTGGTCTCATTGACACAAAACACTGCTGTAGGTGAATTGTTGGGTAGCATTCATGTCGAAGGCTTGGTCGCAAAAACCATGTACCATTCACTTTATCGTGTCCATCAAGCGGCGATTTATGGCTACACTAAAGCAGGCTTGTTGACTGCACGTGACTTGTTTGGCAAAGGTACTGCGCCATTGGTGAAATTGCACTAAACGCAAGCTTAAACATTCCAACCCATTGAAAAGCACCAAACCATTTTGGTGCTTTTTTACACTTCTTTGCACAAATCTTGATTTTTTATGTAAATTTCTTCGCCTTTTTACATTTAAGGCTTTAAAATAATGAGCTTTACAACTTAACAAGCGGATAGACCGACAATGACAGTTATTGCAAATGACCACGTAGTAAAATTCAGCTACACACTAACCAATGGTGAAGGTCAAGTACTAGATCAATCAGACGCTGCCCATCCACTTGCTTATCTTCATGGCGCTGGCAACATTATTCCAGGTCTAGAAAATGCACTTACAGGTAAAAGTGCTGGGGAAAAACTTGTTGTAAACGTACCTGCAGCTGAAGGCTACGGTGAATACGTTGCAGAGATGGTTCAAGAGGTACCACGTGAAATGTTCCAAGGCGTAGACAATGTAGAGCCTGGTATGCAGTTCCAAGCGCAAGCTCAAGATGGTGGCGTACAATTCGTTGTCGTAAAATCAGTAGAAGATGACGTTGTAATCATTGATGGTAATCACCCGCTTGCAGGTCAAGATTTGACTTTTGACGTTGAAATCGTCGAAGTACGTGTAGCGACTCAAGAAGAACTTGATCACGGTCACGTACATGGTGAAGGTGGTCATCACCACTAATCGCTTTGATAGCTTAGCTTTGAGTCAAGAACATTAAAAAGTGAGCATAACGCTCACTTTTTTATTGCCTACAAGTTCAGATTGTTCTCAAAATACTTCTCTGCAGAAATAAATTTTCATAATTAATTGCTTTGCAAGTTTCCCAAATTACGTTATAGCTATGTGATAGCAAGACAATAAATGAGGGATTGCAGGATCATGCTTACCGTAGAACACATCTTACAAAGTAAACCACAACACGTCACTTTTACCATTACTCCCGAAGCCACTGTATTAGAGGCGATTAGCCTGATGGCAGACAAAGGCATTGGCGCACTGATCGTTACCGAACAAGATCGTGTAGTGGGCATCGTGTCTGAACGTGACTATGCACGTAAAGTCGCATTGATGGAACGCTCATCTTATGACACCTGCGTAGCAGATATCATGACTAGCAAAGTACTGACTATTGAGCGTAAAAATACTGTCCAAGAATGCTTAAATCTGATGACCGATCGACATTTGCGTCATTTACCTGTCGTTGAAAATGAGCAATTGATCGGTTTGGTATCTATTGGTGATTTGGTCAAAGGTATTATTCAAGATCAGCAATCCTTGATCGAGCAATTGCAGAATTATATTGCGAGCTAAACTAAAACCATAAAACTACATGTCTACTCGCTAGAAAGACTCATCGCAGTAAACCACGAATAAACCTTGCTTCTGCAATATTACAAATGCTTAACTGACTGGCATTATTGCTACTGCAAGGTTTTTCTATACTTTTTTAACAATCACAGAACCAATCGCGTAACCCGCACCGAACGAACTTAATAGTGCATACTCGCCGACATCCACTTGATCGGCACTTTGGTGCATGGCAATGATCACTCCTGCCGATGAGGTATTGGCATACTCAGCTAACACCATTGGCATCCGCTCTGGATCAACAGTTTTGCCTGCTATCATTTTTAAAATCAAACTATTCATATTAATATTGGCTTGGTGCATCCAAAAGCGTTTGATTTGATCTACCGACAACCCATTACGTTGCAATTGCACCGCAATACGATCAGCAACCAACGGCACCACATCTTTAAAGACTTTACGACCATCTTGGCGAAAGACACGATCATCTCGTACTGCATCTTCACTGGCATTTAAATAGCCAAAATTATTACGAATATTATTGGAATAAATCGTTTCTAAATAACAATTTAAAACTTCAAAGCCACTCTTATGCGTCTGCTCTATTATCGTTGCTGTTGCCACATCACCAAAAATAAAATGGCTATCTCTCGCACTAAAATCGACCTGCCCCGACATCACTTCAACATTGACCATGAGCACAGCTTTTGAGCCACTTTTCAACGCATCAACGGCTTGTTTGATCGCAAAAGTCGCCGATGCACAGGCAACATTCATATCAAAAGCATAGCCTTTGACCCCTAAGGCATTTTGGATTTCAATGGCGATGGCAGGATAAGCACGTTGAATACTCAAACTTGCAAAGATCACGACATCTATCTCATCGGCTGAAATATTGGCATTTTTCATTGCTTGTTTCGCTGCTTCAACGCCCATTTCTGCTTGCAATGAAAGTTCTTCATTGTTACGTTCAGTCAGCACTGGCATCATGCGATCAATATCTAATATTCCTGACTTTTCGACTACATAACGAGACTGAATCCCTGAAGCTTTCTCAATAAATTCCACCGTCGATGGCAATAATGCTTTTTTTGTTCCCTGTTCTATTTCTGCTGCATATTGCTGATTATATCGTGCGACATAAGTATTCAGACTTTCAACTAACTCCTCATTACTGATCTGATCTTTTGGTGCATACACTCCTGTCCCTGTAATACGAATACTCATCAATACTTCCATTTTGCTTCAATCTTTCTGCAATCATTTTGTCACAGAGAAAGAAAAATGAGGATGACGGAAATGATCTTTTACATCGGTTAAATTTAGACAAGAATGTGCAAAATAATTGGTTTTTAACGTTCTAATTCTAGCTTAAATTTTAAAATGATAAACTTTTTACAGAAATTTCATTAAGTTAATAAATATATTGCGCCTTGCGATTGGCATTTTCAACCTTTTCGCTTTGATCTTTCATACCACACAGCTCACAGAAATTCACATTAAGACTATCTCAAAACAAAAAAACGCATCCGAAGATGCGTTTTTAAGATTATTAATTACAGTCTTAACCTGCTTGATCAAGCAACATGCTACGGATATGACCGATCGCTTTAGTTGGATTCAAGCCTTTAGGACAGACTGATACGCAGTTCATGATGCCCTTACAACGGAACAAGCTGAATGGATCATCAAGACGTGACAAACGATCTTGAGTCGCTGTATCACGAGAGTCAATGATAAAGCGGTACGCATTCAACAGCGCAGAAGGACCTAAGAACTTGTCAGGGTTCCACCAGAACGATGGGCAAGCTGTTGAACAACAAGCACAAAGAATACATTCATATAGACCATCAAGATGCTCACGATCTGCTTGAGATTGTAGACGCTCTTTCGGTGGTGCAGGTTGATCATTGATCAAGAATGGCTGAATTTTGTTGTATTGATCGTAGAACTGATTCATATCCACAACAAGATCTTTCACCACTGGCAAACCTGGCAATGGACGAATCGTGATCTCATTTGGTAGATCATTCAAGTTCCAAAGACAAGCCAAACCATTTTTACCATTGATGTTGACACCATCAGATCCACAAATCCCTTCACGGCATGAACGACGGAAGGTCAAAGTTTCATCTTGTACTTTCAGCGCCAACAATGCGTCAAGCAACATACGATGACTATCTAAAAGCTCAAGCTTAAAGGTTTGCATGTATGGTGCTTTATCCTTATCAGGATCATAGCGGTAGATATGAAATGTACGTGTACCTCTACTCATCTGAATTCTCCCAATTAGAATGTACGTGGCTTAGGTTCAATCGCTTCAACCGACAATGGGGTAAAACGAACTGGCTTGTACTCTAGACGATTGTCAGACGAATACCATAAAGTATGCTTCATCCACTCATCATCACGACGACCATAAGAATAGTCTGGGTGATCAGCAGGAAGTTCATAGTCAACAACTGTATGTGCACCACGACACTCTTTACGCGCAGCCGCAGAGATCAAAGTCGCTTTCGCCACTTCATACAAGTTCTCAACCTCTAAAGCTTCGACACGTGCCGTATTAAATACTTTAGATTTGTCTTTCAAGTGAATATTGCGTACACGTGGTTCGATCGCAAGAATTTGCTTCACACCTTCATCAAGCAATGCTTGAGTACGGAATACACCTGCGTGATCTTGAACAATGTTGCGAATCGCATCGGCAACTTCTTGTGCATTCTCGCCTTCAGTTGATTCATCTAGCTTACGTACACGTGCCAAAGTTTGTTCTAAAACATCATTAGGCAGTGGCGTATACTCATCACCGTGATGCTTAGTCACGTAATCAATGATGGTTTCACCCGCAGCTTTACCAAATACCACAAGGTCAAGCAATGAGTTGGTACCTAGACGGTTTGCACCATGTACAGATACACAAGAACACTCACCGATCGCATAAAGACCTTTTACAGGTTTCACGTAATCACGTGTACCTTGGTAAGAATATTCTTTGGTTTCTTTATTATAGTGCGCAGAGAATTCACCCTCTTCCACACCATGCGGCACAACCACTTGACCGTGTTTATTGGTCGGAATACCACCCATTTGGTAATGAATGGTTGGTACAACAGGGATTGGCTCTTTAGTACAGTCCACGTTAGCGAATTTTTTACCAATCTCAAATACAGATGGTAGACGCTTCATGATGGTATCTGCACCCAAGTGCGTCAAATCAAGCAAGATGTAGTCTTTATTTGGACCACAACCACGACCTTCTTTGATCTCTTGATCCATAGAACGTGATACGAAGTCACGTGGCGCCAAGTCTTTCAATGTCGGTGCATAACGCTCCATGAATGGCTCACCAGAGTCATTACGAAGTACACCACCCTCACCACGACAACCTTCAGTCAACAATACGCCTGCGCCTGCTACACCTGTCGGGTGGAACTGCCAGAATTCCATATCTTGCAATGGAATACCTGCACGAGCAGCCATACCTAGACCATCACCCGTATTGATATAGGCATTGGTAGATGCACGGTATACACGACCTGCACCACCAGTTGCAAACAATGTTGCTTTGGCTTGGAATACCGCAATATTACCAGTTTCTTGATCGTACGCAGTCACACCAAGCACATCACCAGCTTCGTTACGAATCAGATCCAATGCGATCCATTCAACGAAGAACTGTGTACCCATTTTCACATTGCTTTGATATAGCGTATGAAGAAGTGCGTGACCTGTACGGTCGGCTGCAGCACATGCACGTGGTACAGCTTTTTCACCATAGTTTGCAGAGTGACCACCGAATGGACGTTGATAAATCGTGCCATCTTCATTACGGTCAAAAGGCATACCAAGATGCTCTAACTCATACACAACATGCGGTGCTTCACGACACATAAACTCGATCGCATCTTGGTCACCTAACCAATCCGAACCTTTGACTGTGTCATAGAAGTGATAGTGCCAATTGTCTTCTTGCATATTACCAAGAGATGCACCGATACCACCCTGAGCAGCAACTGTATGTGAACGTGTTGGGAAAACTTTGGTCAAAACGGCAACTTTCAAACCTGCTTGAGCAAGCTGATAAGAAGCACGCATACCAGAACCACCACCACCAACGATGACTGCATCGAAAGATAGTGTTTGAATATTTGAATAATCTATTTTAGGGATATTTGCGCCCATGATCTCTTCCTATCAATTCGCCCAGAAAATCTGGATACCCCAGATCGCATATACAAATACTGCAATAATCACTGCAGACGTTAATACGAGGCGTAAACCTGATGCAGATGGACCCATTTGACGAGTCGTGACATAGTCAGTAAAAACCTGCCACATCCCGATCCAAGCATGTGCAACCAATGCCAAAATCGACAACAAAGATAAAATCTTCATCGGCAATGTCATCATAAATCCAGACCATTGCTCATAGCTGAATCCGCCATTGCAGAGAATCCAACCAAACATCACAACCGTATAGATTGCCAAAATTACGGCACTCACACGTTGGATAAACCAATCTCGAGAGCCTGAGCCTGTTAAACCTGTAGCACTTTTCATATTAGATCACAATCCATACAAATGCTGCGAGAATTCCAATCACAGACAAAATTAAAGCGATTGTCGCTGCAATACGACCACTCTTTAGTTCTTCAGCCACGCCAAGATCGGCAAGCAAATGCTTGACGCCAGCGATAAAGTGAAAAATTAGACCTGCAGCAAACACCCATACAATCAAACGTACAAAGATGTTGCCGAACACAACATTCTTCACGTAGTCAAATCCTTCTGGGGATGAAAGTGATTTATCCAAGATCCAAAGTAGAACTGGTACCAGTAAAAATACGATGACACCTGATAGACGGTGTAAAATTGATGCAATAGCCACGGGTGATTTTAAGTTTACAGCTAAAACTTGACCCATGGACAAATTGACAGGTCTGTTGCTTTTCACAGCGGGCATCCTGTAAGTAAACACCCCAAATTAATAATTCAATTATAAAAGTGGAGTTAGTTGAAGTAATTCCAAAGGAAAGCTGGCATTTTTAAGGCAAAGCTTGCCACATCTAAACGACAGGGAATTATAGAACGCAGGACATAAAAATACAAACGAACAAACGAAAAACTTGTTTAAAATTACCGTATTGAGAATTATTTTCATTATTATAAATTGCAATAAATTCCACATTTTATGGCTAAATTGGCACATTTCAAAATACATATACCCTAGACAAAAGTTGAATTTTTTAATGTGCTACTTTTTAGGTATAAACTTGTTTGTTTTATGCTTTTATATTGATCAGTAGCTTTTGCCCAGGATAAATCTCCTTACAATTGTTTGAATCAATTTTTGTCATTTTGCAGTAAGCTTGCCTACTGCAAATGTACAAACAGCACCCAAAAAGTAAGCAAGCGAAGTGACTAATCTGTTCAAGTACATTCTTATTTGTGTTTTTTTTAGACAAAACAACCATTTTTGAGATGAAATTGTCATATTTTCTATGTATTGAGAATTGACAAAATGTGAACACTCACTAAGCTTATACTGTTTTTTGCAACAGTCTGATTGACTTTGTATAACAACGCACATTTCGGATCAGATTTTATACTTTCACCAGGACAGGAGAGATTTTGAATGTCTGAAACTACTGGCAAAAAAGCCATATTAGAGCTTGATGGCAAAAAAATTGAACTTCCAATTTACAGCGGTACATTAGGTCCCGATGTCATTGATGTAAGCGGCATTTTGAAAGAAGGTCATTTCACATTTGATCCTGGTTTCATGGCAACTTCAGCCTGTGAATCTAAAATTACATACATTGATGGTGACAAAGGTGTTCTCCTACACCGCGGTTATCCTATCGACCAATTGGCAACTAAAGCTGATTACTTAGATACTTGCTATTTATTGCTTAATGGTGAACTCCCAACCGCTGAGCAAAAGCAATCTTTTGAAAAGAAAATCCGTAACCATACGATGGTTCACGACCAAGTTAGCCGATTCTTCAACGGTTTCCGTCGTGATGCACATCCGATGGCG
The DNA here is from genome assembly GCF_947493735.1 of uncultured Acinetobacter sp. Classification (GTDB taxonomy): domain Bacteria; phylum Pseudomonadota; class Gammaproteobacteria; order Pseudomonadales; family Moraxellaceae; genus Acinetobacter. The sequence continues at coordinate 18,532 of NZ_CANLSL010000012.1, forward strand.
ATTATGGTTGGTGTTGTTGGTGCGCTTTCTGCGTTCTATCACAACAGCTTGGATATCGAAAACATTGACCACCGTGATATTACAGCGGTACGCCTTGTTGCTAAAATTCCAACTTTGGCAGCGTGGAGCTACAAATACACAATTGGTCAACCGTTTGTTTATCCAAACAATGACTTGAACTACGCTGAGAACTTTTTATACATGATGTTCTCTACGCCTGCTGACAAAGACTACAAGGTTAATCCTGTGCTTGCAAAAGCGATGGATCGTATCTTTACTTTGCATGCAGACCATGAGCAAAATGCGTCAACTTCGACTGTACGTCTAGCTGGTTCAACTGGTGCAAACCCATACGCGTGTATCGCTTCTGGTATTGCCGCACTTTGGGGACCTGCGCACGGTGGTGCAAACGAAGCTGTTCTTCGCATGCTTGATGAAATCGGCACGAAAGACAATGTTGCTGAGTTCATGGAAAAAGTAAAACGCAAAGAAGTGAAATTGATGGGCTTCGGTCACCGCGTGTATAAAAACTTTGACCCACGTGCTAAGGTCATGAAACAAACATGTGACGAAGTACTTGAAGCGCTTGGCATCAATGATCCACAGCTTGAATTAGCAATGGAACTTGAGCGTATTGCACTTAACGATCCGTACTTCGTAGAACGTAAACTTTATCCAAATGTTGACTTCTATTCAGGTATCATCTTGAAAGCAATCGGTATTCCAACAGAAATGTTCACCGTAATCTTTGCACTTGCACGTACAGTTGGTTGGATCAGCCACTGGTTAGAAATGCACTCTGCACCATACAAGATCGGTCGTCCACGTCAGTTGTACACTGGTCCTGCTCAGCGTGACATCTAAGTTATAGCTGCACAGTGAAATAAAAAAGCGTCCAATAAGGGCGCTTTTTTTATGCTCAAATCTCATTCAAAATGATTTCTGGCGCTTCTATAGTTTTTATTTTTTCGAATTAATATAAGGAGAGCTTGGTAAAAAAGGGATACATTGTCGAAGTGATTCGCACTCCTCTCCTCGGTTTATCCGCATAAAATAATCCTGCACCATCTGCGCTTGTTGCTCAATACCATAGTTGAGAAAGGACTTACCAAGCTTGATCACATATTTATAACGACGATCAAATAGTGCTTTTTTGATAACAGAAATGCCCTGTTCCACTTGCCATACATGCGTCAGCTCATGAATCAACCAAGATTGCAACTCAAGACTTTCCTCAGAAAAATCCGCTTTCCAGTCCTGGCGATTAAAATAAATATGACCATTTGGACTGATCGCATAATGTGGCATCACCAAACGATGCACGACGATCTCTACCTTTGCATAATCTATGTGATTGCCAAAAATCGTTTTGGCAAAATCAATTTCACCAGCAGTAAGTTTTCGTCGCTTACTCACAAACCACTGACTAAACATTGTTGACATCGTAAAATTGTATTCCACTTAAGTTTTGCTATTTTTTCGAAATGATAGTTGGTTTAAACAAAAAACCACCTAAAACACTAGGATTTACAGTGAATTTTCTCATACAATAGCATGGATTTTAATGATTAAACTGTACACTGTTTGCGTATCCATTTTACTTAGATATGCTTAGTACCATGTTTTATTTTTTTTGCTAAGGTGGTTTTAGGACAATACAAGATAAGAAAATTTGTCCAAACCACAAATAATCATCCTGAAAAATAGGAAACTTTTTAGAATGCGTAATTTTAAAATTGCTCTCGCCCAGTTCTCTCCACTGGTCGGTGATATTCAGCAAAACGCTGAAAACATGTTGCAACAAGCGAAACAAGCAGCTGAATATGGTGCAAACATCATTGTTTTCCCTGAACTTGCTTTGATCGGCTATCCGCCTGAAGATTTATTACTGCGTCCAAGTCTAGCAGGACGTATCGAACAAGGTCTAAAGCATCTTGCTCAAGTGAAGAATATTTTGATCGTTGTTGGCTATGTGCATGTTGATGAAGAAGGTAAGCGCTACAACGCTGCGGCATTGCTCCATAATGGTCAAATCATCGGTCGCTATCACAAACAGAATTTGCCGAACTATAGCGTATTTGATGAACAACGCTATTTTGAAATCGGTCATCAATATCTGATCTTTGAACATCAAAGTCACAAATTCGGCGTTCTCATCTGCGAAGATATTTGGGTTGAGAAAAACACCAAGCAACTCAAATCACTCGGTGCTGAAACGATTTTGGTACTTAATGCTTCACCATATGAAGCTGGTAAACCTCAACAACGTCAACAATTGGTCAGCAAACTTGCTGCCGAAAATGATCTATGCATCGTTTATGTCAACCAAGTCGGCGGGCAGGATGATTTGATTTTTGACGGTGCTTCAACAGTCATTAATCAAAATGGTGATGTGGTGGCACGTGCCAAACTCACCGAATCCGATTTGCTCATAGTTGATTTTGACGCTGAGAAAAAACAATATCTACAGCAAAAGTTTGAACCTGCATTAGATACCATTCCTGAGATTTATCAACTTTTGGTCATGGCTGTTCGTGATTATGTCAATAATTCAGGCTTTCCAGGTGTGGTGCTTGGGTTATCTGGCGGTATTGATTCAGCATTGACTTTGGCAATCGCTGTGGACGCATTAGGTGCAGATCGTGTACAAGCGGTGATGATGCCGTATACCTACACCGCACAGATGAGTGTTGAAGATGCTGCCGAGCAAGCACAGCGCTTAGGAATTACCTTTGGCATCGCAGAGATTAACCCGATTGTGAATGGCTTTATGCAGACGCTTTATCCATTCTTCGGCGACAGCCCAATGGATACTACAGAAGAAAACCTACAAGCTCGCTCACGTGGTACTTTGCTAATGGCGTTGTCAAATAAGTTTGGCAATCTCGTCCTTGCCACAGGCAATAAGTCTGAATTCGCAGTCGGCTACTGCACGCTGTATGGCGATATGGTTGGTGGCATTGCCCCGCTCAAAGACGTTTATAAGACGATTGTTTTTGAATTGGCAAAATACCGCAACTCGATCGCCAAAACGCCTGTGATTCCTGAGCGTGTCATCACTCGTCCGCCGTCAGCTGAGCTTCGTCCAGATCAAAAAGATCACGACTCGTTGCCTGCTTATGATGTTTTAGATTCGATTTTGTATATGTACATCGAAGAAGATTTGAGTCAAGATAGCATCGTGGCAAAAGGCTTTGACGCTGACGTGGTGAGTAAAGTCATCAAACTTGTAGATCGTAACGAATACAAACGTCGTCAAGGTGCAATTGGACCACGTATTAGTTCTCGTGCATTCGGTCGGGAGCGTCGCTACCCGATTGTCAATGGATGGAAAGCAGGTGTCTGAAGCACAGCAAATCGTAGATCAACTCTATCGCTTGCAAAAGCAATATTTCAAAGACATGTTGTTGGGTGAAAATGCCCAACAACTGCAACGAGAACGTGTCGCTCATTTTTTCCAAATCATTGATACCATTACGCTCAATCAAATCATAGACGTGAAGCAACTGGTCGGTGTTGTACAAAGCCAAGTCTATAAAATCAATCTAAAACCTGCCCTACTCAGTGTGATTGGTGAGATTGCGCAGAATATCCATTTTAAGCTGAATGAAACTACTGCACCTCTAGCAAGCTTTGCGAGTGATCAGCAAATAGAGCATTGGCTTCGCAAGATATTAGAACTTGATGAAGTGTTCGATTACATTAGAACTCAGATCGAACATACCCCTCAAATCCGAAGCCTCTGCGCTTACTGGATTAATCAAAATATCGAGCACTTTAGCCCTAAAAATCTACATCAAGTGTCTGAAAAAACCTTAGACCGACTGCCTGCATCGTTACAGCGATTTTTCCATGCGCAAGCGCAGAAGCTCGAAGAGCAAATCGAAATCAGAGCCGCTCAACTTTTCCAGCAACAACTTTTATTTTTATTTAATTTAGAAAAAGAAGAATATCTCACACTGGGTATGAGCCTATGGGAAAGTATTAAATACAAATCTGTTGCCGAATTTACCAATATGGCGTCGCCACTAGATAGTGAAGAGTTATTTATTCTAAGTTATGAGTTTTGGAAGGATTTTCGTCATAACGATACTTTTCAGCAGATCATTAAAGAGGGCATTCATTACTTCTACGACACCTTCGCAGAAGAAACGATTTATGAGCTGTTCCTTGCTACAGGTTTAAAAATAGAAGACATTCAGCTGGAAGCAGAACGTTTTGCACCGAGTATCTTGAAGCGTCTAGATGAGTTAAATCTACTCGATGCTTTTATTGATCAAATAATTCAACCATTTTTCCAAGCTGAACAGACAATTGATCAAGTGAACCAAATACTAAACATTAAATCTTAATTTTTATTCGATAATCAACTTATTCTATTTGTATGTGATTTTATAAAAAGTTCGTTAAATTCTTGGCGTAAATTGGGCGTTATTTCACGGCAGAAAGTACCGTTTTTGACTGTTTTTGTCGAGTATTATTTTTAGGTAAAGTTTATGGATTGATACTACTTATACTCATACTGTCACGTCAAAACACAACAAAGCACGCTGTAAACCACTAAATATAAAGCACTTTTTGCAAAGCAAAAAAAAGGTCATACATGGGAGTATGACCTATAAAAATGGTGGCTATGACGAGACTTGAACTTGTGACCCCCGCATTATGAGTGCGGTGCTCTAACCAACTGAGCTACATAGCCGTAAACTGTGGGCGCATTATTATATTTTCAAAGCACTTCGTCAAGACTCTAAATAACTAAATGCTTAATCTATAGTCGAAACCGTCTTAAAAATTTTTTCAACGACTTCCCTCACCGCTTGCTTTGCTCCAGAACGCTTTAAATTACCATGCGCAGCGATCAACGCATCAAAATCAAGCTGAAGTAAATTTTGGAAATCTCCGTGCAATGAACGACCTTTGGGTGTGACCCGTTTTAGCCAAAAAGGGCCAATATTCATGCCTTGCTTAAACACCAATGAAAATGTTTTACGTGCTAAAAATGAGAATAAATGCTGATCACTATAATATTGCACACTGTCCGTTGTGATTAACAAATGATGTGCTTTGAGCAGTAGTGCAGCTTCTGGATAACGTGCCGACTCAAATATAAAAAATTCAGAATTAGGCAATGGACTTGGCGTTTCTGTTTCGATCAAATCTGTGATTTGAGGTGTTTTATAAGTCGATTGCCCCGCTTGCGCCCAAAATTCACATTGATAACGATCCACATAAAACGCATCATCTATGCCATGAAAGTCGCCCAATCGTATCACTCGCACAACTCGCCCTAGCGCATCAAGTTGTGATAAACCATGCGAATCAAGTCGTACAGGATTGATCAAGGTCAGCTCATTCTCAGCTGAAATAATGATCATATTTCGATTGATTTGCATCAAAGGCATTAACTGTGCACTGCCACGTACCCAAAATACGCCATCATATAGTTTGCAAATATTGTCATGTATTGAAGCAATCGGGTGCATTATGGTGCTACTTAAAAATTATGTTTGTTTTAAAAATTATTTCCCTTGAAGCATTGTTTTATCATCGTCCAAGATATGTCATACTCAAAACTTCATATCATGAAGCAGGGATCAATTGACATGAATAAATTAGCATATCTTTTCACATTTATCAGCCCTGTACTCTTTCTTGGCTGTCAAACCACAGTGCAACAATTCAACGGCAAATCAGGCTACGAAATCGTTTCTCAAAGCAAACAAACCACAACCCTCAAATACACACTCTCTGCGAATGCTGACCAAGCGAAAATTCAAGCCAAACTCCAAAGCGCATGCCAACAAGTGCTTGGTTCTGATAAAACGTATATGATCAATATTTTGGGAAGTAGTGAGGTCAACACTCAAGTGACCAATCCAAGTGCTCAAAGCGTGAATATCGGTCAAACGCGTGCAACATTCGGATTATCTAATACGCCAAGTCTATCAGGCACTGATGACTATGCTTCTCGTCAAGGGTTGGAAACTCAACCAAGAACGCTTAACGTCATTCTTTATACCTGTAGTGCTTAAAAGCCAAAACAGAAAAACTACCATTAATACATGAAAAAAGACGCTATTGATAAAATTTATAGCGTCTTATAAAAACTGACATTGCGAAACTCTTTGGCTTCATCGAGATCAGGCCAAGTCGTCGCACTACGTTCATCAATTTTCATATAGTTTGGATGGCTAAAATTTTTCACACGACTATCTGCAACCCACACTTCTGGTGCAAATTTTTGAAATTCATCGAGAAAGAAGCGATTGCATTGGTCGTATAAAACATCTGCGGCTAAAAGTACATCGACCTGTTCGGCTTGATACAAATCATCTAAATATTCTAATTCAACTTGATTCAGTTTGGCATTCTCACGACATGACTCAAGACTGACCAAATCAATATCACAACAAATGACTCGTTTCGCACCTGCTAGCTTTGCAGCAATCGCCACTACACCCGAGCCTGCACCGAAATCCAAAACTACTTTATCTTTGACATGATGTGGCTCTGCTAACAGCCACTGCGCCATCGCCAAACCTGACGCCCAGCAGAAAATCCAATACGGCGTTTCATTCCAAATCTTGCGAATGACTTCAACATCTAAGCGATCATTAGAAAATACAGGCGGAATCAACCACAACTGGATTGGCGTATCAGGCAAATATTGTGCTGTTAATTCACAGTTTGGAATGACTTGATGGAGCGCATCCAACAGTTGCTGTGGTGCGCTCAGATGAGTAATCGTCTTCACTAATTAGCCAAATGCTTTTTCAGCAGCTTCTACTGTTTGGCGAATTAATGTGGTAATGGTCATTGGACCAACGCCTCCCGGTACAGGTGTATACGCAGAAGCGATGTCTTCAATGCCTTGTAATTCGATATCGCCGACACCACCACCGTCACGTGGGTGGAAACCTGCATCAACAACGACTGCACCTTGTTTTATCCAGTCTTTCTTGATCAGCTCCGCTTTACCCACTGCACCGACGACGATATCAGCTTGCTTCACCAACTCTGCAAGGTTTTGCGTACGTGAATGGCAAATCGTCACTGTCGCATTGGCTTGGAGTAACATCATTGCCATTGGTTTACCCAAGATCGCCGAACGACCAACCACCACCGCATGTTTACCTGCGATCTCAATGCCATATTCTTTAAGAGTGGTCATGATACCTTGTGGCGTTGCAGAACCGTATGCAGGCTCACCCATCGCCATACGACCAAAGCCAAGACAAGTCACCCCATCGACATCTTTTTCAAGGCTGATTGCATCAAAACACGCACGTTCATCAATCTGTTCAGGCACTGGATGTTGAAGCAAAATACCATGTACGTCAGGATTGGCATTAAGTTTTTCAATTTCTGCTAAAAGCTGTTCAGTGGTGGTGCTTTGTGGTAGTTCAATTTTTAAAGAATCCATACCCACACGACGACAAGCATTGCCCTTCATACGTACATAAGTCGCCGATGCACCATCATCACCGACTAAGATGGTCGCCAAAATTGGTGTACGACCAGTTTTGGTTTTTAATGCCTCTACACGAGTCAATAAATCTGCTTCAATTTTATTTGCTAACGCACGACCATCCAATACCAATGCCACAGCCTGTCTCCACGATTCAACAAAAAATTTTAATGTGCAAATCATACATGAAAAACTTTCTAAATTGCGCTTAGATGTTGTTTTTCTGTGCATATTCTCAGCCGATAGTATTGTTTTTTTCTCAAAGGTTGCTAATATGTGCTTCACCAATATGGCGGGGTGGCAGAGTGGTCATGCAGCGGACTGCAACTCCGTGTACGCCGGTTCGATTCCGACCTCCGCCTCCAAAATTGGTCAGTCTAAGCATAAAGACATTAAATAAATTGCACACTTAGAATGTACGCCCGGGTGGTGAAATAGGTAGACACAGGGGATTTAAAATCCCCCGCCCTCAAAGCGTGCCGGTTCGAGTCCGGCCCCGGGCACCATTTTATGGTGACATCAAATTATTGAATAAAGTTTGATGTAAAATGACTAGCTTAATTGCTAGTTTTTTTATGCCTAAAATTTTGATAATACCCATAAGATATTGTTATTTATATATTTTCAAACAAACCAAATAATTTTTGTAAATGTAAGTTTTCACCTCATTCTGCACTAATTTATACTTTATTTTGCACTAAATTGGAATCTTCACATATTTCTTAACTTCGAACATAATGTTTAAATCCGCCCGGATAGATATTAAACAATCAAAATCCTTCGACTGATTCAATCGAAGGATTTCAATATGACACTTAACAGTTAGCTCAACTTGAGTTTCTCAAAAGCCAAATGATCGCCGTCTTTGGACACTACGATGGTATCGCCTGCGCTAAATTTTCCTGACAAAATATCATTTGCCAGTTCATTTTCCACTTTGGATTGAATCGCACGTTTCAGCGGTCTTGCACCAAACATAGGATCATAACCCGCATCAATCAACAAACCAAAGGCATCATCTTCGATACGCAAGCCTATCTCACGTTCAGCCAAACGATCACGCAAACGATCGAGCTGAATGTCGGCAATGCCACGCATTTGTGATTTTTGCAGACCATGAAATACCACGACTTCATCGATACGGTTAATGAATTCAGGACGGAAATGCTGACCGATCGCCGCCATCACCACCGCACGGACATCGTCATCACTTGCCCCTTCACCCAGCTCACGCACATCTTGCGAGCCAAGATTCGAGGTCATCACGATCACTGTGTTTTTAAAATCTACCACTCGACCTTGCGAATCGGTCAAACGCCCATCATCCAAGACTTGCAATAAAATATTGAACACATCAGGATGGGCTTTTTCCACCTCATCGAACAAGATCACGCTGTATGGCTTACGGCGCACCGCTTCGGTAAGCACACCACCTTCTTCATAACCGACATAGCCTGGAGGCGCACCAACCAAACGGCTGACGCTGTGTTTCTCCATAAATTCGCTCATATCGATACGGATCATGGCGTCATCACTATCGAACAAGAAGTTTGCCAATGCCTTAGTCAGCTCAGTTTTACCGACACCAGTTGGTCCAAGGAACAGGAATGAACCACTTGGACGATTCGGATCAGACAGCCCTGCTCGTGAACGACGCACTGCATTCGATACCGCTTTCACCGCTTCATCTTGTCCGACCACACGATTGTGCAAGAAGCTCTCCATATTCAGAAGCTTGTCACGTTCACCTTGTAGCATTTTCGACACAGGAATCCCTGTTGCGGCACTGACAACTTCAGCGATTTCATTATCGGTGACTTTGTTTCGCAGTAATTTTGGTGCTTCATTTTCATCTGCGACTTCGGCTTTTTCCAATTGCTTTTGTAGCTCTGGAATCACGCCATATTGCAAACGTCCTGCTTCCGCCAAATCACCTTCACGCTGTGCTTTCTCAAGTGCTATTTTGGCTTGGTCGAGTTTCACTTGCACATCTTTATTGCCCTCGACCAAGGCTTTATCGGCACGCCACACTTCCTCAAGGTCATTATACTCTTTTTGCGTTTCGTTAATTTGACGCTCAAGTAACGATGCTTGAGATTTCGAGCCTGCGTCTTCCTCTTTTTTTACCTGTTCAAACTGCATTTTCAGCTGAATCAAACGGCGATCGAGTTTATCCAAAGCCTCAGGTTTTGAGTCCAATTCCATCTTGATGCGCGAAGCCGCTTCATCAATCAGATCAATGGCTTTATCAGGTAACTGGCGGTCGGTGATATAGCGCTGTGACATTTTCGCCGCAGCAATAATCGCCGAATCTAAAATTTGTACGCCATGATGGGTGGCATATTTCTCTTTTAGACCACGCAAGATGGCAATGGTATCTTCCACACTTGGCTCATCCACCAAGACTTTTTGGAAACGACGCTCAAGCGCAGGGTCTTTTTCGATATATTGGCGATATTCGTCTAAGGTTGTTGCGCCGACACAGCGTAATTCGCCACGTGCCAATGCAGGTTTCAGCATATTGCCTGCATCCATCGCACCGTCGGTTTTACCTGCGCCGACAAGGGTATGAATCTCATCGATAAATAAGATCACTTGACCTTCTAGCTTTGCCAGTTCTTTCAATACCGCTTTGAGGCGCTCTTCAAATTCACCACGATATTTTGCACCTGCCAATAGTGAACCTAAATCTAAGGATAATACTCGTTTGCCTTTCAGACTTTCAGGCACTTCACCATTGACGATGCGCTGTGCTAAACCTTCGACAATTGCAGTTTTACCGACACCTGGCTCACCGATCAGTACAGGATTGTTTTTGGTACGGCGTGATAACACTTGAATGGTACGACGAATCTCATCGTCACGACCAATCACAGGATCAAGTTTGCCTGCGAGCGCACGATCGGTTAGATCAATGGTGTATTTACCAAGCGCATCACGATTTTCTTCATGGTTACTGGTGGTCACTTTTTCATTTCCTCGAATTTTTTCGATTACACTACGCAATTTTTTACCATCACCACCTGCGGCAGTGAACAATTTGTGGGTTTCACCCTGCTCCGCCAAAGCCAAAAGCACCCAATCTGTGGTGAGAAATTCATCGCCCGCCTTTTGCGCATAGCCATCTGCCAGATTTAATACTTTCGCCGCTTCAGGGTTGAGATTGACGTCGCCTGTTGGATTGGCAATGGTTGGCGCATCTTGGAGCGCTTGATTGAGTTTATCTTTCAGCTCAGTGAGTTTAACACCTGCCTGTTGCAGTAGACTTTGATTGGATGATTCTTCCAACAAGGTGGCAAGAATATGTAAGGTACTGATTGCAGTATGATCTTTGCCTGTGGCTAAAGACTGTGCATCAGAGAGACTTTGTTGAAGTCGGTCAGAGAATTTTTCAAAACGCATTTGTTATTATCCTGTAAATATTGACATGACTCATAGATAGGTGCAAATAGCAAAATTTCAAGTATTATTTATTGATATTTTTTAAAATGTTATGTCTAAAATTAAGATGGATATCAGTTGTATTAATGGTGTTTAATGTGACTTTTTTCAAGGTTTGCAAGATCTATCATTTAATATTCTTGGCACATACAGTTTTCCATAAAAGAACTCGCTCAATTGAGCGAGTTCTTTTTTAAATCAACTTCGTGATTACTCATTAATGAGTATTAACCACCGAATTGACCCATAGTGTTTGCAGTACCGCCAGCTTTAAGCGCGTTGTCACCAGAGAAGATCTCTTTGTGATCATCACCGATGTCTGAACCAGCCATTGCTTGGTGTTTAACACATGCGATACCACCACGGATTTCTTTACGTTGTACGCCAGCAACATAAGCAAGCATTGCTTGATCACCGAAGTATCCTTTTGCAAGCTCATGCGTAGACAACGCAGCAGTGTGGTATGTAGGCAATGTGATCAAGTGGTGGAATACACCCGCTTCACGTGCAGCATCAGCTTGGAATGTACGGATCTTCTCATCAGCAGCAGCTGACAATTCAGATTCGTCATATTCAGCACTCATCAACTTCGCACGATCGTATGCAGATACGTCTTTCCCTTCAGCAGCCCAAGCATCATATACTTGTTGACGGAAATTCAATGTCCAGTTGAATGATGGAGAGTTGTTATAAACAAGTTTTGCATTTGGAACTTGTTCTTTAACACGGTTAACCATGTGAGCGATTTCAGTTACGTTTGGAGTCGGCGTTTCGATCCAAATCATGTCTGCGCCATTTTGAAGGCTAGTTACACAGTCAAGTACAACACGGTCGATTTGCGTACCATCACGGAACTGATAAAGACCAGAAGCAAGACGTGTTGGACGGTGAAGTTTACCGTCACGCTTGATCAAGATTTCGTCATCAGAAGCTTCAGAGATATCGATTTCTTTAGTATCCAAGTAGCTAATATATTGAGAAGCCAAGTCACCTTTCTCTTTAGATACTGGGATTTTTTGCGTCAAATCAGCGCCTTCAGAATCAGTACGTGCAACGATGATACCGTCGTCAACGCCAAGCTCTAAGAATGCATAACGTACTGCATTGATTTTCGCCAAGAAGTCTTCGTGTGGCACAGTCACTTTACCAGCTTGGTGACCACATTGTTTCGCATCAGATACTTGGTTTTCGATTTGGATTGCAGCAGCACCCGCTTCGATCATTTGTTTGGTCAACAAATAAGTCGCTTCTTCGTTACCGAAACCAGCGTCGATGTCCGCAATGATTGGAACAACGTGAGTTTCGAAGTTGTCGATTTGCGCTTCGATTTCTTTTGCTTTAGCAGCATCACCCGCATCTTCAGCTTTTTGCAATGCACGGAACAAATCGTTCAATTCTTTGGCATCAGCTTGACGCAAGAATGTGTAGATTTCTTCGATCAATTTTGGTACAGAAGTTTTTTCGTGCATAGATTGGTCAGGAAGTGGACCGAATTCTGAACGAAGTGCAGCAACCATCCAACCAGAGAGGTAGATATAACGCTTGCTAGTCGTACCGAAGTATTTTTTGTTCGCGATCATTTTTTGTTGCGCAATAAAACCGTGCCAGCAACCTAATGATTGAGTGTACTTGCTGCTATCAGCATCGTATTCAGCCATATCTTTACGCATAAGCGCCGCTGTATACTTAGCAATGTCCAAACCAGTTTTGAAACGGTTTTGAACAGCCATACGTGCAGCATCTTCAGGACGAATCGCGCCCCAAGTACCACCTAGTTTTTCTTTAACGGCACGTACGTGCTCTAAAGCTGATTGATAAGTCATGATCTATTCCTGCATTCATATTAGGAGTATCAATTGAAGTCACATGCTCCACCCAATCCACTCAGAAAGCTAAGTCGAATGGATAAAACTCGAGCGACTTTATTAATGAGTGACAGGATAGTCCGAGTGCCTTGATTAATCCAATATCCTATGATGATTTTCACTATTTATTTTAGAAATGGAAGGTAATCTCTCAGATGATGCGAAAGCTTTAATTTTTAAATCATTATTTTATAACAAGTATTCCCCATTGCTTTTGAACAACTTTTAACCAACCATTAAGATTTACTCTCAAATTTCTTGTTACGACTTATGTCTAAAAGCACAAAACTACACCTTAAATATGTGCCCAACCATTTCCAAAGCAAATATTATACTTTTCTTGGGAATTTTTGATTATTTTTTAAATGAATTTGGAGATTTAGTCATCGAAATTGACATACAAACGTCATATTTTATGGCATAATCGTTAAAATTTCTCTAGGTTATTGTCGGTATTTATTAAATGAATCTTGAGCGTGTCGATCTCAATTTACTTATATATTTAGACGTATTATTACGTGAAAAAAATGTGACACGTGCTGCCGAGCAATTGGGCGTTACCCAACCTGCAATGAGTAATATTCTGCGTCGTTTGCGCACTTTATTTAATGATCCATTATTGATTCGTTCATCAGAAGGCATGACACCGACTGAACGTGCATTAGAACTACAACCACGTATTCGTGATGCGCTGTCTGATCTGTCGATGATTTTGGAGCCACGGACTGAATTTCGTCCATATACTTCGAACCGTGTGTTTCGGATCATGACTTCGGACTATGCCGAAGCAACCCTTGTTCCACGACTCATTAAAGCATTACGATCTGAAGCACCAAACGTCGTTTTAGACTTTCTCACACCAAGCGATGTATCTTATCGAGATATGGAGCAAGGTAAAGTTGATCTTGCCATTAACCGTTTTAATGAGATTCCACAAAGTTTCCATCAAGTCTTAGTTTGGCGTGATAGTTTTAGCTGTCTACTCAATGACAAACATCCTGCCAATACACATTTGAATTTAAAGACATATTTAGACGCACAGCACATTTGGGTATCCAAGACTGGTATGGGCGTTGGCTTTGGCGTGAATCCTGAAAAACAAGCTGGACTTGGGTGGATTGATCAGGCTTTAGAACGAATTGGTCAAAAACGTAAAATTTCAGTGTTTACTCGCCACTATCAAATGCCTGCGCTACTTGCACAAAATGTCGATTTGATTGCAACATTGCCGACACGTATTGCGCGCTTACAAGCCAATAATTCTCGATTAACGATTAAAGATCCGCCGTTTTATATTCCTGAGTTTGAGCTAAAAATGGCATGGTGTCCGTTACTTCACCATCACCCTGCGCATCGTTGGTTACGCCAATTGATCTTGTTTGTCGCACGTCAGATGGTCGAAGAAGAACATCGTGAATTTATTGCCAATAACAATACGCCGTCACAACCTTTTTCAAACTATTGATTAAAAAGTAAAGATCAAACTAAATCGTCAGTTAATTTGGCGATTTCTTATTTATATAGACACAAATCGATAAACGTTGCTCACATACCGCTTTGATCGTAAATACCGTATAATGCTCGGTCTATACTACTGAAAATCAATACGATTCTATTTAATTATCAAAGCAATTTAGCTTTGCTGCGCACAGGTGCCCCGTGAGTTTATTTCAAAATGTCCTTGTCATTCTTATGCTCATCACTGCAGCAGGCTTTCTTTCCCTTTCAGAAATTGCGTTAGCGGGTGCACGTAAAATTAAATTAAAACTACTTGCGGAAGCAGGCGATGAACGTGCTTTAAAGGTTTTAAAATTACAAGACAACTCCGCTGACTTCTTTGCTGCATCGCAGATCGGATTAAATGCCATAGCAATCCTTGGCGGTATCTTGGGTGAGGCGGCATTCCGACCTTATATCATCGATTTTGTCAAACGATTCTATGATGGGCAGGGCGCAGAAACCATCGGCTTCGTCCTGTCGTTTACCTTTGTCACGTCGTTATTTATTTTATTTGCCGATCTAATGCCAAAACGCATGGCAATGATTGCCCCTGAAAAAATCGCCATCAGTGTCATCAACCCAATTACCCTTTTCATTAAAGTTTGCCGACCGTTGGCATGGGTAATCAATGCGATTGCCAACATGCTATTTCGCTTATTTAAAATTAACACCACACGTGAAGACAACATTACGTTTGCTGATATTTCAGCGGTGATTGACTCGGGTGCGCAAGCGGGTGTCCTCCTTCAACAAGAGCATCATTTTATTGAAAATGTGTTTGAGCTCGAAGAACGTACCGTCCCATCAAGCATGACCACTCGTGAGGATGTAGTATTTTTCACCTTAAAAGAGTCTGAACAAAGCATCCGTCAGAAGATTGCAGAGTTTCCCTATTCAAAATTCTTGGTTTGTAATGAGCATATTGATCAAGTAATTGGTTATGTCGATACCAAGGATATTTTGGTCAAAATCATGAATAATCAATCGTTTATTCAACTCAATGAATCGACGATTCGTAATGTCTTGATTATCCCTGACGCACTTACGCTCTCTGAACTTTTAGACCGTTTCCGCTCGACTAAAGAGAAATTTGCCGTGGTCATTAATGAGTACGCTCGTGTGGTCGGTGTCATTACATTGTCAGACATTATGATCACCGTAATGGGCGATTGGGTTGCGCCACTGGAAGAAGAACAGCAAATCATTAAGCGTGATGAAAATTCATGGCTCATCGACGGTACAACGCCAATTGAAGATGTCAAACATGCCTTATCTATCGAGGATTTTCCTGAGTGGGAAAACTACGAAACCATCGCAGGTTTTATCATGTATAAACTGCGCAAGATTCCTCGCCCTGCTGATGCAGTAGAACACGAAGGTTACAAATTCGAAGTGGTTGATATTGATCATTATAAAATTGACCAATTATTGGTAACTCGAATGGCGCTTGATAAAACTTCGGAGCAGAAAGCAGACTAATACTGAGATTGGTTTATCACAACTATTTTCCGTAAAATTAAACTGTCGCTTGCCCACTCAACAATAAAAGTTGTTTCTCAATCGTCAACCAATCCTGTGCGACTTCACTGATGATCTCTAAACGGTTATCAAGTGTAGCTTTACTGTCTACATCGACCTGAAAGTTGGTTGTAATAGCATTGATATCAATCCAACCATCTATAGTATTTAGCTTGGCTTTAATCCGCACAAAACCTTGAATGGCTTGCAACACCCGAATCAACGTATCTGCATCAAACTGCCATGATTTTGGCATATGCCACCCTGCCACAAAAAAGCCCTGCTGTTCACTCGAATAATGATATGGCAAAGTCTTTGGCGCACTGAAATCACTTTCGTTAAGTCGTGGCATGTTTTGTGTTAAAAGCTGTTGGCTCAGCAATGGCTGTTTTTTTATTAGCTGTGGAATGCGAGATTGATCAATTTCTTTGAGTGAAATTTTCCCGTGATCAAGTCGTTGCCAATGCTTTGGTGGGAACTGATAACTGTCTTGTAATTGTTTTAATTGTTGCTGATCATCGGTATTCATCTCTGATTGATGAGAAACCAGTACAACATCTGCAACATCAAGCTGTTGCAGGAAAATCTCATGCTTTTGCCAAAGTTGTTCATTGAGTCGATGACCATCAATCACAGTGACCACTTGACGAATATTCAAACTCGCTTGCCAATGCGATTCACTGAGTTGATCAATCAGTTCTTTAGGATGTCCCAGCCCAGTTGGCTCAATAAACAATCGGGTCGGTTTAAACTCTGACAATAACCGTGCTAAAGCAATCTGCATCGGAAGCTGTGAAGTACAGCACAAACAACCGCCGAGTACTTCTTTTACCGCAACGCCTTGATGCGCTGCAATCCAAGCTTGATCGACACCGATCTCACCGAACTCATTCATCAGCACAGCCCATACTTCATTTTCAGGTTTTTGCGTAAGTAAATGGCGTAAAACTGTGGTTTTCCCTGCACCGAGAAAACCTGTGATGATATGTGTTGGAACGGCTTGGATGATATTCATATAAGAGCTTCTAAAAACTACCTACATAGGTAAATTAGAATTGATTATTCACTTGCAGATGAAGCGAGTAACGGTTTCAACACCTCTTGATACAGCTTAAAGTTTTGCTCATCAAAACAGACAAATAAAATACATTGCACACGTTTTAAAGTGCTTAACCGTGATTTCAGAACTTCATAGACTTTTTGCACAGCAAGCTCTTTGGGAAAGCCGTAGACACCTGTACTGATATTTGGAAATGCTATTCGTTCACATTTGAGCTTTTCAGCTTGATCAAGGCAGTTGTGATAGCACTGCTTGAGTAGTTTTTCTTCGTGATTTTGACCACCTTGCCAGATCGGTCCTACCGTATGAATAATAAAATTTGCGGATAGTTTCCCTGCAATCGTCACTACCGCTTGCCCTGTACGACAACCGCCTTGCTCGGCTCTGATTATTTTGCATTCTTCAAGGATCTGCGCACCACCTGCACGATGAATCGCACCATCTACACCACCACCGCCGAGCAGTGATGAATTGGCTGCATTGACAATCGCATCTGCGCTAATCTTGGTAATATCACCGAGAATGACTTCAACTGTTGGCATGTGCTTTCCTTAAAATAAGTGGCAAAAATGAGTAGCAAAATGAATCCATTGCATCGAAGAAAATCAGATTAAATCATCTATTTTTTTTACTTTTCTTCTTTATTAAAGAAAAACTCACCCATACCTGCGATAAACCCACCCAAGCCAACGCCCAGTAAGGCATAACCTAAAATACTACTCATGTCATAATATAGTTGTACAGCGCCTGCAAAGCTCAGTAAGCCTGCTATCAGCAATAATACAACAAACAACCACGGACGTGTTTTTTGATCACTCATTGAAATCTTTACAAGTTGAAAATAGACAGTCACATTGTACACGTATCATTACATAAATTCATGTATTTGCGTGCAAACTTAGCTTGAGCACAATCTACAAATATGATAAATATTATCAGTACTTACAGTAACCAATTAAGGATTTCTCATGGCTTTCGAATTACCTGCATTACCATATGCTTATGACGCATTAGAACCACATATTGATAGCGCAACGATGGAAATTCACCATACCAAACATCACCAAACTTATATTAATAATATCAATGGTGGCATCGCGGGCACAGAGTGGGAAAAGCTTTCTGTTGAGGAGCTTGTAGCACGTGTAAATGATGTTCCTGCTGAACTTAAAGGCAACGTGACCAACAATGCTGGCGGTCATGCGAACCACAGCCTATTTTGGACTGTGATGTCACCAAATGGTGGTGGCAATCCTACTGGCGCAATCGCTGGTGAAATCGACAGTGCATTTGGTAGCTTTGACGCATTCAAAGAAGCTTTCATCAAAGCTGCGTTAACTCGTTTTGGTTCAGGATGGGCTTGGTTGTCTGTTACTCCTGAGAAAAAACTAATCGTAGAAAGCTCTGCAAACCAAGATAGCCCATTGATGAATGGCAATACACCTGTACTTGGTCTTGACGTTTGGGAGCATGCTTACTACTTGAAGTACCAAAACCGTCGTCCAGATTACATCGCAGCATTCTTCAATGTTGTAAACTGGGACGAAGTAAACCGTCGCTATGCAGAAGCAACTAAATAAGTCTTTTATTTTTATTAGAGTAGTTTATTCTCTAAGCGAAAGTAATATAAACAGCCATTTAATACGTTTAAATGGCTGTTTTTTTGCTTTGGAAATTCTGCAATGTATCTACGATCTCTTTAAGAATCAGTTAAAATAGCGCAATATTTTTGACAGTTTTATTTTTAATATGAGTGCAAATCAATCTTCTATTTCTCGGCTTTCAAGTAATAACGATACCGATCTCAATACACAACAGGTCTGGACAGCAGTCGATGACTATATCGAGGCGCACCTCATTGAAGCCAATCCAATATTAGAAAAAACTTTAGAAAATACAGCATGTCAAGGCTATCCAAGCCATTTGCATATTGCGCCTAATCAAGCGAAGATGCTCACCATGTTCATCAAAATGAATGGCGCAAAGCGTATTTTAGAATTTGGGACTTTTGCCGCCTATAGCACGATTGTGATGGCGCAAGCCTTGCCTGAAGATGGCTATATCCTCACCATTGAAAATCGTGATACGCATCATGCCCTCGCCATAGAAAATATCGAAAATGCAGGATTGTCGAATATCATTGATGCACGTCATGGTCGAGCTAGTGATGTGCTACAAAGCTTGAGTGATGATACCCCTGCCTTTGACTTTATTTTTATTGATGCAGATAAACAAAGCTATCCTGAATATTTAGAGCTGAGTTTAAAATTTTCTCGTTCCGGGACGATCATCATCATGGACAATGTGATTCGAGCTGCTGATATTATTGATCCTGAGAATCAAAAGCCAAGTATTGTGGGATTACGTGAGTTATTTCAAGCATTAGAAAATCATCCACAAATCGCAGAATGTACTGCGATTCAAACTGTCGGTTGCAAAGGGTATGATGGGTTTGCAATGGCAATTGTGAAGTAGTAGACATTATCACCTTATGACAAAATCATTTCAAATTGTTTGTATTTTCAGCAACTTGTATAAGAAATAGATCAGCTAGTTATTTTTTAAACAAAGCCCTTGAAAGCTTGTTATGACAAAGGCTGTGAGCTTTTATACGCACAGTTATCCACACATTTTGAGGATAACTGTGATTAACTTTTCGAAGTCCTTTGAACCCACATCAAACATGCAATATTGATTCATCAAAATCTTTAGGCGGTAACTAGCGAAGCCTTTAGCGAGCAACTAACATCGGCACTTCGGATTCTTGGAAAATTTTTAATGTGGTGCTACCTACAAAGAATTGTTGAATACGGCTATGGCTAAACGCACCCATAATCATCATGCCCAGCTGATGTTGTTTCTGATATTCAAGTAAGCTTTCGGCAATATCACCATATAGATATTGGCTCGTTACATTCAGTCCAGAGTATTTTAGATAATCCGTCGGCTGTGCCAGTATGCCATTTTGATCACCGACGTAGACAATATGACACTCCATATCTTTGAGTAATTCACTTTGTCCTACTCGCTTGAGCATGGTTTGACAGACTTGAGAATGCTCATAGGCAAAGAGAAAACTGGTCGGTGGTATAAACTGCTCACCAATGGTAAATACGGTCGATTTCGTCCCTCGGATTAAACCTTCAACATTGCTTCCAACTGGCTTATTTTTTTCTGCAGCATTTTCACCAATCTTGCCAATCACGGCAATGTCTTCAGGTTGTAGCTCATCAAAACTTTGTTCTAAAAATTCACCACGACGCTGAATAATGGTCGCCTCAATGTTATATTTATTTTTAATCAATTTGGAGATGTGTTGTAGTAAATCATCACTATATTGCTGCGCAAGTTCAAATTGTTTTTCATCAAGCTCGGTGAGTTCTTTGAGGAGCATGGCGTTACTTTCAAAGCCAATCACACCACTGATCTCACCCAAATGATAGCTCGCAGGACGATAGTCTAAAACTTGCAATAAAACTAATGGTCGTTGAGTCTTTTGAGCGACCCAAACGGCGGCTTCAGCGGTGGCATTGACGCATGGTGATGCATCAATACAGGCGACGACTCGCCCTATCACATTGCCCATATTAGTCCTCGTTTTTTATTGTTAATTACTTTTATACTAAGCCAAAATCTTGCCATGTAGTGCTTTTTTTTTAGACTTTATGTAACTTTTTTCAGTGTGCCAAAATTTTTACTGCGTTCATTTTATTTACTTTTTAGCTTCTTAGATTAGCTTTTAAAAGCTTTACTTCTTATTTCGGCGATCGCCAATCACTTGTGCAGGATTCCCTGCAACTATCGCAAAGTCTGCAACAGCTTTGGTCACCTGACTATTCATGCCAATCACGGCATGATCGCCAACTCGTACACCATCAACGATACCCACATCGGCACCAACCCACACATCACGACCAATATAAATCCCTTTGGAGCTCACGGCTTGATCATAGATTGGCGCATCCATCTTCATTCCATGATTAAAGGCATACAGATGTGTATAAGCAGCAAGCCGAGCTTGATCGGCAATGATAATTCCCGCTCGACCACCGTCCAAAGTACAGTGATGATTTATTGCTACTTCATTGCCGATCGTCAACGGTCCATGCAGTACGCTATCTGCTGCGACAAAGCTGTTATTGCCAATACTGATCTTACGACCACGCTCTGCAAAAATATGCGCCAATGGGGAAATAAAACAATTTTCCCCAATTTCCACATCTTCCATCTCTTGCAGATAATCTTGATAGTCTTGTTGCCATGACTTCGCCCATGCAAGATGTTTGTCTTTGAGTCGCCAATACAGCCACGGCATATAATTTAGCCGATGTTTATGCTGTTCACGATATTTTAGTAATGGATCTGTAGAGCATGGGTCGAGGTCAGTCATATTTTAAACGACACGGTTAAATATTATCTTGAATGGACAATTGTTCACGTCCACGAGTGAGATTTTGTAAAAATGGATTGATCACTTCGATCTGATCATCAGTCATTTCTGCAGTCATCAACACACCATCCGCCAAATATTCCGCTTGAAAGGTAATTTCTAACTGCGCAAGCTCATATTCGATTTTTGCCAATTCGCCAAATTCACAATGCAACTGTACAGATTGCGTGGCGATCAATTCTACTCGCTCAGCAAACTGAATCGCTTGGCTTGCACAACCACCATAGGCACGTGCTAAACCGCCTGTACCAAGCTTCACACCACCATACCAGCGATTGACTAAAATCAATACATTCGTCAAATTTTGCCCTTCAATCACTGCAAGGACTGGACGCCCTGCTGTACCCGAAGGCTCGCCATCATCATTAAAGCGGACATTGTGTCCAATTTTCCAAGCCCAGCATTGATGTGATGTACTCTGATCACGGTAATTATCTAAAAATTCTTTTACCGCTTGCTCAGAACTTACAGGCACAGCAAAAACTTGAAAGCGGCTTTTCTTCGCTTCTAAAGTTGACTCGGTAAGGGTTGCAATGGTATCCATGTTAAGCGATATCACCGAAAAAAATTTAAAATCAACACACTATGATAACGACTAAAATATGCTGATGCAAAATACAATATTCTTGAAAAAGATCATAAATAAGCCGTTACCAAGTTGATTTCAGGTCACTTTTTAAAACAAACTGAATCGAATCTATACAAAACTTTGCTTTTTTATGAACTGTTTTTTGTTAATTTAAAACAACACATTCACTCAAATAAGGAAAACTCAATGTCACACTTTGCGCATAAACCGAATTATTTTTTCTTATCACATACTTTGGTCGGTTTCTTAACCAATAAAATTCAACAAGCTGGGGAACTCAGCGAACTTACCGTTGATCTCAAAGATATTTTTAACCTATTTCATCAAGACCTCGCTTCAACAACGAGTAACTTAGAGGGAATTATCAATATCGCTGACAATTATCACGTAGGTACGGAAAGTCCTGAATATCGTTTAATTTCGAGCTATAAAATCCATGCTGAGAGTAATACGGTAACTTTTCACTTTAGCCCGAAAGCAGTGCAAGCTTTGCAACAAGGACAAGCGCTGATTGCACCTGATGCGAATAATTATGAGTGATTCAATTCTCATCGCAACTTTAATATTGTTTCACAAGTGATTACGATAAAAAGTGAGTGGGAGCAAATGCTCCCATTGAACATTTTGCACAGGTTATATTTTAGAATAGGTTTATAATTTTTCACTCGTCTAATGAAAAAAAATGATGAATAACACGTCGAATATTTTACAATCCATCCAAACGCTTTGGCAAAAACTACAAGGCACACAACCTTTGGTGCATTGCATTACCAACAGTGTGGCAAATAATTTCGCCGCCAATGTCTGCCTCGCTGTGGGTGCATCCCCTGCAATGATTGATAACAAACAAGAAGCAGGAAACTTCGCACGGATTGCTAGTGCATTAAGCATCAATACAGGCACGCCAACACCTGAACAAGCCTTAGCCATGCAATACGCAGCGCAAAGTGCCAATGCCGAGCATACGCCGTGGGTACTTGATCCTGTTGGTTATAGTGAAATCTTAGCGTGGCGCAGTCAAATCGTCGATGATTTATTGCAATATCACCCAACGATTCTTCGTGGCAATGCTTCAGAGATTGCGACCTTAGCAGGTGCTCAAAGCTCAAGCAAAGGCGTGGATAGTACCTTAAGTGCAGAACAGGCTGTCGATCAAGCTCTGGAACTTCTTGGTATTTGCGACTGTGTTGCGATTTCAGGTGGTACAGACTTTATCCTGTCTAAAGAACTTGGCGTGGTTGCCATTTCAGGTGGCTCAAACCTACAACCCAAAGTGACTGCGATGGGTTGTGCACTAGGCGCAGTGTGCGCAGCCTATCTTGGTGTATTGGAAGAAAGCCAACCAGCTGCTTTGGCTGCGATTGCTGCGCATGTACATTTCGCTGTCGCCGCACAAATTGCTGAGGAAAAATTGACTATGCAAAATGTAGGTATTGGTTCTTTTCAAATGTTATTTTTAGATGCTTTATTTCAGATCACAGCGGAAGATTTTGATAAAGTTGAAATCAATCAAATTGCCAATTAAGATTGATAGTATCGCAATAAAAAATTAGGACTGTCGAAACAGCCCTTATTTTGGATTCATTACGCAATCATTTTTTAACCGAAACGACCTGTGATATACGCTTCCGTCAACTGATGATCAGGTTGCGTAAAGACTTTCTCAGTCGAGTTCACTTCGATCAAATCACCCAAGTGGAAGTAAGCAGTACGATTCGATACACGTGCTGCTTGTTGCATTGAGTGCGTTACGATCGCAATGGTGTACTGCGTAGAAAGTTCAGAGATTAACTCTTCAACTTTTGCCGTTGCAATCGGGTCAAGCGCAGAACAAGGCTCATCCATCAAGATCACTTCAGGGCTCACAGCAATGGTACGTGCAATGCACAGACGTTGTTGCTGACCACCTGAAAGACCTGTACCTGGTTGGTTCAAACGATCTTTGACCTCTTCCCAAAGACCTGCTTTACGCAAGCTGTTCTCAACAATTTCTTCTAGATCATATTTGCTCTTTGCCAAACCGTGAAGCTTTGGACCATAGGCAACATTATCAAAAATCGACTTTGGGAATGGGTTTGGTTTTTGGAAGACCATACCGACCTGTGCACGAAGTAAGACCACATCAAGGTTTTGGTCATAAATATCACGACCATCCATGTTGACTTGACCCGTCACACGGCAACCATCAATGGTGTCATTCATACGATTTAAAGTACGAAGAAACGTAGACTTACCACAGCCTGACGGCCCAATAAAGGCAATGACTTCATTTTGATAGATATCAAGATCAATGCCTTTAATCGCTTCTGTTTCACCATAATAGACATGGACGTCTTTGGTGCTAATTTTCACTTCAGCATTTTGACGCTTTTGATCATCTTTATTTTTTACATCAAACTTTGCATTTTCACGTGGGTGTTGTGCTGGGGTTTGATCGTCATGAGTCTGTGAGGTGCTTGGATTGTTCACTTTGATATCCTGTGTATCCACATTTTTAACTTCAGTTGTTAGCATCATTTTTCTCCAATTACCAACGAACTTCAAACTTTTTACGCAACCAAATGGCTAAGCTGTTTAGACCGATCATTAATGCGAGAAGTACAATGATCGCCGCAGCGGTACGCCCTTCAAAGAAGTTACGCATTTCATTGCCTTGCCATAGATAAATCTGAACTGGTAAGGCAGTCGCTTGATCCATTGGTGTAGAAGGAATACTGGCAACGAATGCACTCATTCCGATCAATAGTAATGGTGCTGTCTCACCGAGGGCTTGCGCCACACCGATAATTGCACCTGTCAAAATACCTGGTAGTGCTAGTGGCAAAACGTGATGGAAGACGCTTTGCACTTTTGAAGCACCCAAACCCAGTGCCGCTTGGCGAATTGAAGGTGGAACAGCTTTTAATGATGCACGCGTGGTGATAATCACCGTCGGCAAGGTCATCAAGCTTAACACTAAACCACCAACTAAAGGTGCAGATAATGGTAGATGGAACCAGTTGATAAAAATCGCCGCACCAAGCAAACCAAATACAATCGAAGGCACTGCTGCAAGGTTGTTAATATTGACTTCAATGATGTCTGTGAGCCAGTTTTGTTTTGCAAACTCTTCGAGGTAGATCGCACTCGCCACACCAATTGGTATCGAGATAAAAATCACGATCAGCATCATGAACAATGAACCCATGAATGCACCTGCCAAACCACTTAACTCTGGCGCACTTCGTGAATCAGGATTACTAAAGAGATTGGTATTAAAACCATTATAGATAATGCCTTCATTTTTCAGCTGATCTGCAAGCTGACGAACTTCGGGGCTGAGCTGTTGTTGCTCATCAGGCAGACTACGGTCAATCTTGCCTGTTACCCAGACATCGACATTCGCTGCTGTTAAGAATTTAATTTCTTGCTTTTGACCAATCAAGCTCTGATCTGCAAGTACCATGTCACGAAGTCGATAGCCTTCTGAGCTGCTGAAAATAGAGACTAAATCGTCACGACGACTTTCAAGCTCAGGATTTTTAGCGATCACACTATTGACCAATAAGCTATCCCAATCGACCATGGCGAACTCGCCCTGCCAGTTCATGAATCGTTCTTCAAATGCCGCAGGAGTTTCACCTGACTGTGGTATTGGTTTCGGACTAACATTGATCACAGTTGGATCAAAGAAGACTTCTGTTTGCATGGTTGACTGCCAAAAAGCAGGCAAACCACGGCTTAAAATACTAGCGAATAACAGCACAACGAAGAATAAACCAATCAATACAGCGATAAAGCCCGTTGATTTAAATGCTTTTTCTTTACGATGGCGCTTCGCCAAAGAGCCTTCGATACGCTTACGACGCTCTGCTTGCTCTGCGGCGGCTTTTTGTGGATCAAACTCTGGGTACTGATCCACTGGCGGATTATTTGATGTACTCATTCGTATTGCTCACGATATTTGCGCACGATATATAGTGCAATGATATTCAGACCAAGAGTGATCACGAAAAGGGTTAGACCTAAGGCAAATGCAACTAGCGATTGCGGACTAGCAAAGTCTGTATCACCTGTCAATTGATTGACGATTGTCACTGTCACAGTTGATACGGCTTGTAATGGATTGCCATGCAGTAATGGGCTATTCCCTGCTGCGAGTACAACGATCATGGTTTCGCCGATCGCACGAGAAGCCGCAAGTAAGAATGCACCAACTACACCCGGCAGTGCTGCAGGCATCACCACTTTCAAAATCGTTTCAGACTTCGTAGCACCCAAACCGAGTGAGCCATCACGAAGTGAACGAGGGACTTGGGTGATAATGTCATCCGACAGCGAAGATACAAAAGGAATAATCATAATTCCCATCACAAATCCTGCAGTCAATGCGCTGGTGGCATTGATATTTAGACCAAGCGTATTCCCCATACTATGGAAGAACGGACCAATCACCATCAATGCAAATACACCATAAACAATGGTCGGAATCCCTGCCAAAATCTCAATGATCGGCTTCACGATTGCACGAAAACGTGGCTTGGCATATTCAGCCAAATAAATCGCAGTCATCAGACCCACTGGTACAGCCACAAGCAAAGCAATGATACTGACCATGATCGTACCCCAAAGCAGTGGCAACAAACCATAACTCCCTTCGGCAGAACCAGTGGTACTAAATCCTGGATTCCACTCTGTACCCAAGAAGAAATCTACTGGGCTGACAAAGTCAAAGAAGTTTAATGCTTCCGAGAGCATCGACATCACGATGCCAACAGTCGTTAAGATCGCAATACCTGAACACAATGCCAAAGCGATAGAAATTGTTTTCTCTACATGGTTACGTGCACGATATTGACCTGAAATACGTTGGCGAGCATATGCTAAGCCAAATAACGCAACCGAGATCACCACAGCAAACTTAGCAATCAACCCAACGGTCTGATAGGTCTTTAATTTTTCAGCAGCTGCAAGCTCATACGCTTGTGCTGTATCAGTCACACCGAATCCTGATGCGATGGATTGAATACGACGTAAAATCACATCGAGCTCAGTCGCAGACAGACTACTTGCAACTTGTGCAGGGATCTCACCAAGTGCAACATGACGCAAAATCGAAGGTTCTGCAAAGTTCCAAACTAACAGCAATAATGCTGCAGGAATACCACACCACAATGCGACCAATGTCCCATAGTAGCCTGGTCGAGAGTGCAACATCGCCGAGTTGTTCCCTTTACCAGCAATCGACCGACTACGTGTCAGACCGATCTGATAGGCAACTGCGATAATCGCCAGCAAAATGCCAACCAGTAATAAATTCATGGAAGCTCCAAGTATGCTGTGTTACGGGTTAAACCCACATTTCATTAAAAATTCATTTACTTTTTAATAGACAAAAAAGCTGATGACAGAGTGTTCTATCATCAGCTTCCTTGCTGAATCACTTATTTAACTGATTTACCAGCTTTGAAATCAGCCAATACTTTACTACGCTCAGATGAGCTTAGTGGGATCAAACCTGCATTTACAAGCTTAGAGTTTGCACCTGATACTTTCTGGCTCAAGAAGAACTCAACGTATTGTGGCAAGCCTTTAATCGCCTTAAGGTGTTCGCCTTTTACATAGAAGTAAAGTGGACGAGATACAGGATATTTACCACTGATTACAGTCGCTTCCGAAGGTGTTACACCATTCACAGTTGCAACACGTAGACGGTCACGGTTTTGATCATAGAAGCTCAAACCAAATACACCAACTGCACTTGGAGAAGTTTTCAAACGAGCAAGCGTTTCTGTATAGTCACCAGCGATTTCGACAACACGTCCATCTTTACGGAAAGTTGAACATGCTTTCTCACGTGCTTCTTTGTCCAAAGCTTTGAAGTAGTCATATGCTTCACAGCCTGCTGTAACCATTTTTTCTTGGAAAACTTCACGCGTACCGTGGTTAGACGCAGGAATTACCAATGTGATTGGTTCATTAGGTAATGCTTTGTCAATTTGATTCCAACGTGTATATGGGTTTGCAATCAGCTTGCCTTTAGATGGCATTTTTTCAGACAATGCTGCAAATACATGATATGGCTTCAATTTGAATGCTTTTTTACTTGAGTTAGAAGCAAATACGATACCGTCATAACCAATTTTAATTTCTTGGATTTTAGTTACGCCTGCTTTGTTACAGCTTTCGATTTCGCTATCTTTGATTTTACGAGAAGAGTTTGCGATGTCGATCGTGTTGTCGCCAACACCTTGACAGAATTGACGCAAACCGCCTGAACTACCGCCTGAACCGACAACAGGAGTTTTGTATTGTGGGAATGTATTACCAAACTCTTCTGCAACGATACTTGCAAATGGCAATACAGTTGATGAACCAGCGATTTGGATGGTGTCACGTGCAGCGTTAGCAGCTGTCATTGTTGAAGCAACAGCGATTGCTAGACCGATTTTTTGAGTTAAGCGCATTCTTATCTCTCTTTATACGTTGAGGGTTTAAAAAGCTATATTTGAGGAGTTAGCTTCTTGTGTAGCGTTATTGTGAAATTTAAATATGACAGGAAAGTGACAACAACATGACTATTTTGTTAATTCATTTATTTTTAATGAATTATTTCGTTTTTTATCCAAAAAAATTTCATAGTTTAAAATAGAAAAGAGCCTAGTTTAGGCTCTTTTCATTTCATCTTGATGTCATTAAATTCTGTTATGAAACTTGTTTAATCACATCAATTATAGATGGCTTACAATTCCTTACTGCGGTGTCACACAGAATCTTACTGTACCACTGCTTGCAGGCGTTAAGTTACCCGTCAATTGCCATAGTAAAGCCTCTCCCGTACGTGTTGCATCACAGCTATTGCCACTTGGTGTCGACTGACAAGAGATGCTAGCAAAAGTGGTTCCTGTTGGCACTGAATCTTTGACTTTGACATTCTGAAGATTCTTCACACTATTGTTCTTATAGGTGATTTCATATTCCAGTTTGTCTAAAGTCGTTGCTTCATTCACTGTGCTAAATACAGCTGTATCCGCAACAGTCGATGGGCAAGATGCAACCTTACGCACTTTCTTACTCAGTTCTAATCCTGCACTTCCTGTTAAGGTCGTATCTTGGACTGTATTCGAGTCACCTGTGAGCGTCTGCGCAGGATTACTCAACGTCACGCTATAGCTCGCTTCGAGCTGTGCATTATGTTGCGCTCCCGCATAGACATTGGTTGGCACGTGAACACGTTGTACCAAGCAGATATCCGCTGATGGTAGTAGGCTCACTGGTGCAGAAGTGCTTGGATTAAATAATGCTTCTCCAGCATCTACTGTGCCATTACAGTTGCTATCACGATAGATCAGCGCTTGCCAATCTTGATCAGATGCACTGCTTGGCTGTTGATTTAATGTTTGCGTTATACCAGTCACTTGCACTGTCGCATCCGTTTGCAAGCGATGTGGATAGTCTGTCACTGCGCCTGCAACAACGGTATGTTGACCGTTTTCCGTCAGAATAAGATTCAGCTTCGCATCACCAAAGTTCAGATCAGTGTAGTTTCCTGAAGTTGCCTTAGGTACTGTAATGGTATCTGTATCACGTGTATAGCCAGTCGTACCACTTACTGAGGTATAACCTTCGACATTGGTCTGTACAACACAGAAGTTTGGACTTGGCAATGTCGCTTGACTCACTGCAAACTGATATTGACCCACTGCATCCGTTTCTGTTGTCGCAAGGACAGTGCCCGAACAGTTTGTCAATTGTACTGTGCTATTTGCTATTCCTACTTCGCCAGTGTTTTGCACTGCATTGTAGGCATTCGAGGCAATCCCAGTCATACCACTATTATCTTCAAAGACTTTACCTTGAATAACAATAGGAGTTAGCACAGAATCCGTATCTGTAGCTGAGTTGTTTGTACTCACTGGATCAGTCGTACCACTTGGTGCTGTGATTGTGGCAACATTCGATACATTGCCACTGGTCGCTGTGACATTAGCTTTAATTGTAAATGTCACCACACCACCATTTGGCAAGGTTGGAATAGCTAAGCCATTGGAAGACTCAATATTTGCAATGGTAAGATTTGCCGCAGTCGGACAAGATGCACTATTTGTAGCTGAACACGTTACAGAAGTTTTTGTCAATCCAGTCGCAGCTGCATCTCTAAACAATGCACCATTTGCTGCACGTGGACCATTATTTGTGACAACCACAGTATAGGTAACTTCATCACCTGTATAAGTTGCAGTCACACCATCTGTTTTAGTAATACTCAAATCTGCAGGAGGCAATGACACTGAGTCTGTATCCGTTGCAGAGTTATTGGTACTCACTGGATCAGTCGTACCACTTGGTGCTGTGATTGTGGCAACATTCGATACATTGCCACTGGTCGCTGTGACATTCGCTTTAATTGTAAATGTCACCACACCACCATTTGGCAAAGTTGGAATAGCTAAGCCATTGGTAGACTCAATATTTGCAATGTTTAAATCTGTTGCTAGTGGACATGATGCACCGTTACTTGCGGCACATGTCACAGAGGTTTTGCTCAAACCAGTCACAGCTGCATCTTTGAACAATGCGCCATTCGCTGCACGTGAACCATTATTTGTGACAACCACAGTATAGGTAACTTCATCACCTGTATAAGTTGCAGTCACACCATCTGTTTTAGTGATGCTCAAATCCGCAGGCGGTAATGACACTGAGTCCGTGTCTGTTGCAGAGTTATTGGTAGTTACTGGATCAGTCGTACCACTTGGTGCTGTGATTGTGGCAACATTCGATACATTGCCACTGGTCGCTGTGACATTGGCTTTAATTGTAAATGTCACCACACCACCATTTGGCAAAGTCGGAATAGCTAAGCCATTGGTAGACTCAATATTTGCAATGGTAAGATTTGCCGCAGTCGGGCAAGATGCACTATTTGTAGCTGAACAAGTCACAGAAGTTTTTGTCAATCCAGTCGCAGCTGCATCTCTAAACAATGCACCATTTGCTGCACTTGGTCCTTTATTAGTCACTGCAATCGTATAGGTAACCTCATCACCTGTATAAGTTGCCGTTAAACCATCAGATTTTGTGATTTCCAAATCAGCTGCTGGAACAATCGTTAAATTCACAGAGCTACTATTATTAGATGTAATCGAATCAGTTAGACCTGTAGACGATACCGTTGCCGTATTGGTCATACTACCTACTGTTGATGCAGTACCCTGAACAACATAAGTACATGACGCACCAGATGCACCAGTAAATGAACCACTTAATACTTGTCCATTAATCGTTGGTGCAGGACATGCAGCCGTCGCAGTTGTCAATAGTGTCAAATTGGTGATATTGGTCGGAACTGTATCAGTAAATGATGCTGTGTTTAAAACACCAGTGATCGCCGTTGGACCATTATTCGTGACTTTGATTTGGTAGAAGACATTACTACCCTGATTGACAGATATAGCCGTCGATGCAAATGAACCATTGGTTAGGCTTTGTTGCTTCTCAATCGCCATATCTGCAGCAGGTGAAATCGCAGTTTGCACACTACTACTATTATTCGTGGTGTCAGAATCACTTATACCACTTGGCGTAGAAATCGTTGCCGTATTGGTATACGATCCTTGCGTAGCTAAGAAAGGAGCATTTGCTCGAATCACCACTGTACAAGTTGCACCAACTGGACCACTAAAAGTACCAGTGACGGTATTACTTCCTGTTGGATTTTCAGTTGCAGTACAAACCGTTGCACCTCCTCCGCCTGTTCGACTTACAATCGAATTAAGGGTAAATGGGGAAGGTATCGCATCAGAAAAAGTCGCCCCAGTAACTGCTGTTGGACCATTATTAGTCATGACCAACTGATACTCAACAGTACTTCCATCTAAAGGTATAGGAACGATGCCCACAGGATCTCGTGTAAAAGTACCTGATGTACCTGCGCGTTGGGTTTTTACAATACTCAGATCAATAAATGTACCTGTGTTTGTATATGTACAAGTCACATTTTCATCTGGCATTGTGATTTGATTATTTGTGACAGTAACTACTGTTGGTGTCGTACGCTCTGTCATACATTGCAATGAAGCATTATAGTTCGCAGAACTTCCAGTCGTAAATGATTCGGCAAACGTGATTTGCGCACCAACCGTAGCAAGTTTAGCCCCCGCAGAGTCAGTTTCACTCGCTGTTTCCGCTATCGCTGAAAAATCCGTCAAACCAGTCGCTGTAATATTTACAGCATCATTAATCTTGGCATTCGACCAAGACTTCCGAATCGTTAGATTACGTTTCTTTTCATTAGTAAATGTACAGGTAATATCTGCACCATTTTTAATATTGGCCGCTGCTATCGTGAGTGTATTATTCACAAGCGTACCAAAATTACCTGTATTCCCCGTTGTTGCACTATTGGCATCGGTACATACTGCACTCGCCAACTGATAATTAGTTAAAGCATCTTCTGTAATGTTTACAGCAGTATTGAGCGATTTTGCCCATAATTGAGCAGAAGTTACAGCAGTCCCAGCTACAGTCGTCGTCAAACTCGTTGACGTGACATCTGTGGTTGTATTTTGCAAATTTGAGATAGAAGAGAAGTTAAATGTACCTACGCCACCAACTGACCTTTTCGCAATTTTAATTTTTGCACCATTGATAATTGTCGCATTTACAGAACTACTGTTGTTGGTGGTATCAGGATCGGTACTACTTTCAAACAAATTTGCAGTGTTGGTAAAACTACCTAAAGCTGTGGCAGTACCTTGAAGTATTACTGTACATGTCCCACCAACAGGACCTGAAAATACACCCGAATAAGTATTACCTGACAAGCTGCCTGTACAACTTGTACCCGTCCCTGTAGTTGACGGTGTGCCGACAACACTCAGATTGGTGATATTACTCGGAATGTTATCACTAAATGTGGCAGGAGCAACGGCGTCTATCTGACTAGTACTCCCATTGGTAACTGATAACTGGTACTGCATGACTGTATCAACTGGTACATCATTCAACGCTGTACGAACAAAACTATCACTGGTACCTTTGAGCTGACTTTTGACAATAGAAACATCATTATCTGCTTCAAGACTAGAAATACCAAAAAAGAATAAATCCCCACCAACCTGATTCGTATTTGGGCGCCACGAACTACCTTTGCCATCACCATGTAAATATACATCGAATGTTAATGATGTAATTCGTCGACCTTGCAAATAAACACTGCCACTCGCACCACCACTACCAGTAGTTGCACTAATAACGCTATTACTATTTGCAATACGTGTCGATGTGACAGAAAAGCCTGAGCTACCAGAGAGCCTTGACATTGTAACACCTGTAGCAGAGGCGCTATTTACCAAGTCGAACTCAGCTGAAAATCCTTGATTACCAAAAGTTCCACCCAAGCCAGCAAGATGAAGTACAGGGTTCGTTACAGCACGATTAAAAGTTGCTGTAATTGTACCTACTCGATGGCGCCCATTTGTAGTTCGGTTAGTTGCTGCCAATCCACTGGTTGAAGCAAATAATGCCATTCCATAGTTGCTTGAAGTATTAATACCACCCGTAGTTCCCGACGAACAGTTAGTACTATTCCCTGCACAGCCTGTAGGTGCATTCTGAATCGACGCTGAAAAATTCTCATTAGTTGGACTACCAATACTATTCAGTGGTGAGAAAGTTCCTCTACTTGTCATAAAGTCGCCCGAGGCATTAATTGTACCACCTATTGTAAAGTCAGGATTGTTACTTGAGTCGCTACTTGAATATTTAGAGTAGCTATATACCGAGCTAATATTGTACGTCACCGTCGTCGTTGGGGTAAAAGTAGTATAGTTATTATCGGTAGGGTTATTTGCGTTTAAACGAAATGTATGTGTCTGCGCACTTGAAGTTGGTCCCGTGGTTGCTCCTGATGTTCTAGAGTCTGAAAATATTTCCAAAGTTCTTGGTAGCGCTGAAGCTGTCATACTAATGCATATTGTCATCAGTATTACCATGCTCTTCAATATCGCTTTTTTGTACGAAGTCATTGCTCTATTCAACGTAATCATACTTATGCACCTAAAATTATTCTGCAACATAGCGCACCCCAAAACTAAACTCGTAAGACTGACCAGCGGCTACGCTGTCCAAAACACCACTGACATTTCCTGCATTACCAACTGTTGTCGAAGTTGAGATCGAACTACAACTAGCACAACTTGGCGCATGTGATAACACCGTATATGCTGGTGTCTGATCACGGAAAGCAAAGGCGCTATTCAACGCTGTTGCACTCTGATTCGTTAAAGTCACACGATACTGCACACACTGCTCTGAGCCATTCGTATTTTTACCGATTGGCAAAGTGTTGCTTGTATATGCACCCTCAACCGTACCATCACAATTTGCATCCAAACCTTGTAGCTTAGTTAAAATAAGCTGTTGATTGTTCACAGTCGTTAAATCAACCACTTGATCAATCACCACATTAGAAGCATCAACCAAATTCACGGTCGTGGTATTTGTTTGAGCAAGATTATTCGCAGCTGTATTTTCCACTCGAACAAAAAGACGAACTTGCGAATTCGCAGCTAAGACGCCACCTGGCAAATCTGCAATGCTATCAATAAACACATCTGCACTATCAAACTGACCATTACCATTACTATCCAAATACAAGTCTGCTTTAAAGTCGGGATTCGAGTTATTCATCACAAAGTCATGCGTCGAATCTAACGCTGTATCGGAATGATTGAGCAAAAGATGGCTATAAATAATCGTCCCTTGTGGTGCAACTTGACCACTGAGATCAGGCATAAACTCAACTTCTGCCGCAGATGCCACACTTGTAATTGCAATTTGGTTCAATATTGTATCGAAACCTGGATTGGTCGTTCCATCTGTACTTGTAACACTTGTAGAGCTAGCACGGAAATATACTGGCACTGTACTTGTTTCTGCTTCAGGGCTTATTTCCACAACAGCACAAACAGTTTGTGTTTCACCATCATTGAGATAACGTGTCTTACCTATTTCAGCACCTAATGTTGTACAGTTTGCATCTGCAGTTTGATAAAAACGTACTGAATTTACACCTGCAGGCAGATTTGCTTGAGCAAAGTTTTGATCTGCATCAGCACTGAGTAAATATTCTGTTGGAGTCCCTGTATGTTTTACAGTTAATGGGAACACAACTGTTGAACCTGCTTCTGCATCACTTGTATTCGTTGTTAACGTCTTCCAAGCAACACCTGCATTAGCAACATTACCATTACCTGTACCATTCGCTGTTGTTTCTGGACTGTTATATAAATCAACAAGTTGAGTAGATGTAATCGCATTTAAACTACTACGATCTTCAACCGTATCAACAACAGAGCTTTGATTGATTGATTGCGCTTGAGGCGTAATGCTATAGGTTTCAGATGTTGATACAGCATAGTCACTTGGCAAGCGAACTTTGACCACGATTGCAAGATTTTGATTTGGCGCAATGCTACCTGTGTCAGGAATACCATCAGCATTACTATCAAGGAGTGGCGTTACACCATCTGCACGATAAAACTCAACCACACTTCCCGCCGGGAATGTATTATTTGCAATAGTCAGGTTATAGCGATCAGTCGTGTTACCTGTATTCCACACATAGTTATTAAAATTAATAACTCCGCCTTGACTCACGCCTGCAGCAGTCAATACGTTATCTGCTGCACTTGCACTGGCAGAGCTAGAATTCGCATTAATTTCAACATCATAGATCGGGGAAACACGAAGGACAGCGATATTCGATTCATCAGAAATACTAGCAGTTGATGTCGAATTATCATGATCAGATGCAACATTTACAACATTACTAATATCACCAGCGGTTGCACGTACTACAGTTGCACGGAACTCTATAAAGCCTGATGTATTTGCAGGAACACTAGTAATAACAGCAGTCACAACATCATTATTGACGCTATAGTTAATACCTACTGGATCATTTGAACCTGTTGCAGGATTAACCGCTGTTCCATTCCAATTTTCGCTTCCAGCCAAATAATCCAAGTCTGTGCTTAATACATCGACCAAAGTCACATTACCTGTAACCGTACCATTATTATGATAATCAATACGAATAGTTACTGCGCTTCCCGTTGTTGTTTCAGTTACAGAGAATTTTTTACGCACAACCAATGCAGATTGATTCGTCACTGTCAACGTATCACCATTAGCTCCAACGTGTTGCCCATTAACGGAATTTACAGTAATCCCTGAAACAGACATTTGACCAGTCGTTACACTACTTGGAACTACACCACCAAGCAACAAACCAACAGATTGACCTGCTTCTAAAGCATAAGATGTAATCGGAGTTGAGGAATCAGGCAAACCATCACGATTGGCATCCAAATAAACTGCCAAACCTGATAAATCAAAATTATCACTATTTGCAATATTCGTAGAACCCAATGTGTACTGATCAGCAAAATTACCATTATTGGTTAAAGTATGCGGTAAATAAACAGTCTGACCTGCCACTACATTTTTATTGTTATCTGCTGTCAACTGGAAAGAATACACAGGTAAAATCGTTGTTTGTACCAAGTTTGAACGACTCACCTGCACAACAGTAGACCCTTCTTCCGTATATTCGCCAATCGCCATATTACTGATAATGGTTTGATTTGCAGCGAATACATTTGTGCTCAACAGAACACCAAAAACCATGACAGCAAAGTAAATACTTTGCTTGAAATGGTGGCGGGACTGGCTGAAATTCGACATTTTATCCATGATATTCATCCGCTCTTTATGGTGTCACGCGTATTGAGAAATAAAGTACAGCCTGCTCCAATGGCGCAAGTGTTCCCATTGAGCCTACAATATTCGCACCCGTCACTTCGACAGTTCCTTGGCTCACTGATGGTGGCAACAATGGACGCAGAATCGTATAAGCTGGCACGACGTCATTGATCTGCACATTAGTGGCCGCAGTATAACCATCGTTCCGAATAGTAATACGATAGTTTAAACACTGGTTTGGTTTAATCTCTTGAGGCGTTACGGTGTAGGTAGCAGTTGGTACAATAGCCGCAGTCCATGCACATCCCTCATCTTTGGCTTGTTCTTTTAATAAACGTAACTGTGAAACACCTACTGTTGTTTGATCCGTATTTTTAATTGGCTGTAACGTTAGGCCTTGTATTGTATCTGTGGCAGTCACGATCAATTCCGCAACACTCAACACCCCATTAGTGGTATTACTAGGCGCTTCAACTTTTAATAATAACTGAATAGACTCATTTGGCTGCAAGCCCATAGGCATGATCGCATTTAAATCACTTGCTAATGGATCACTGCTATCCAAAACTCCATTAGCATTTGCATCAAAATATAGTGTATAGATAAACTGATCATTCACATCCATAGGCGCTACAGAAAATACTACGTCGCCTACCACGTCACCCTCTACATATGTACCATTGTTACGCAAAGTATGTAGATAAGTAATCGTACCACCAATAGCCACCTGACCTTGCTGATCATTCACCAAGCTCAAATTACGAAGCTGTTGAATCAAAATCTGATCTTTTACACTATCTGCTTGACCATTCAGCGGAGATTTCATCGCAAACCAAATTGGTAGTGCATCAAGCGAAGTCCCTTGTGGAATGGTCACTACTGCACAAAATTGTTTAGCAGTTCCTGCAGGAATACTTCCTGAGTTTGTGATCTCAGCACCCAAAGCTGTACACGTTGGATCACCTTCAAAGAACTTGACCTCCCAATCTGCAGGAATCGTTGTCGTGATATTTGTGACATCTATCGCTACGCTTGAGGCAAAAAGCTCGTAGTTATTCGGCAAACTGCCACTATTCAGAATTTCCAATGGAAATACAACAGTTCCACCACGACTACCACTCTTGGTAATCCACGCTTCACCATTATTATCAACATTACCGACGTTAAGACCCGAATCATCCTCAGCGTTATATAAGTCACTCGAACCAGTAATTACCACATTAACGATCTGATCACGAGTGCTATTCGCAATCGCTGTATTGGTCACTGAGGTTGCAGTAATGTCAAAATTCATTGTGCCCGTCAGCACACAATCTGATGGGAAATAAACGCCCAATTTGATTTGCTTATTAGCAGAAACTGCAATCGCTCCTGTATCTACAATTCCGTCTGCGTTGGTGTCGGTTAATAAAGTACGACCATCACTATGATATAGACGCACCACAGCACACTCAGGCACATTTGCATCTTCGGTAATTGTTAAATTGTAGGTATCAGTTGTCTGACCAACATTCCATACATAGTTTTCAAAGATGACTTCCGCACCACCAGCCTGTGAATTCGTGACACTAATCAAGTTATCAGGTGCATTCGTTGCATCGCCATTATCATCAGGAGCAGATGACTTATTATTCATCACAACTGCCAATTCATGCTGAACTGTAAAAATCACTGTATTGGTTGGTGTTGTTTTCTGTGCTGTATTTTTTGAATCGAAGACCTGATAGTTTGCTGTATTGGCAATTTTTACTTTTGCATCATCATTCACCATAACATCAAAGCTTATCGTGCCTCGTGTTAAAGCAGGAACAGAAGTAAACTCAAATTCAATCACGCCAGCACTATATTGATAAGCTACAGCAGCATTATTGCCTATTTCAGTGTCATCATTATCAGTCAAACTACCTGTACCATTACTCCACTTACCAGTACCTGTTTGATAGGTTAAATCTACAGGCAAAGTATCTGTGAGTAATAAACGCCCTGCTGCTGTACCCGTGTTTTCATAATTAAAGGTATAAGTAATCACTGTGCCAGTTTTGCCATAACTCACACTTTGTGATTTGGTGACATGGATTGTAGCATCATCGATTACTTTGGTTGTATCTGTAACAGAGGCATTGATTGCTGTATTAAATTGACTTGTTGCTGTGAGATTAAAGTTTGCAATATTTCCAGTGGTTTGATTCGCAGGTATTGTACCCACCACAACAAGCATCGCAGACTCTTCTGCTTCTAAACGAATGGTTGCGCCATTTGCCAGTAAGTTATTATTATCATCTGGAACACCGTTTTGATCACGGTCGATATAGACTGCAACACCATTTAAGTCAAATTGATCACTGCCTGATTGAACCAAACTCAATTGATAATCGTCAGCGATATTACCTGTATTGGTTAAGACATGTGGAAAATCAAGCTGACTGCCGATCGTACCGATATTCGATTGGTTGCTTTGCAGTGTTAATGAATAAATCGGTTGCACTGAAAGCACAACTGGATTGGAATTGATAACTTGAAGATTGCCTTGTGCATCATAGAAGTCACCACTTGCAATATTGGTGATCGTAGTACCTGCTTTCGGCTGAGCGTAGACAGTAATATTTGCAATCAATAAGATAAAACCAATGATTGGAATGATAAGAAATTTTTGGAATATTCCAATATTGCATCGGTCGTCCATGCTGGCCTCACTCACAATAGATGATCTCAAAAGTTTTACGGGATTGTATAATTACCGCAAAAAAAATTATTTTTACGTGACTGAATATACATTATTTGCACAAAAATAAAAACAAAAACCGTGTAATTAAGCCAAAAGATTTGCGAACAAAAACTTTTTTTATATTTTAATCTTTTTCATTAATTTATTTAATTTAAATGACTTATATCAAAAAAGCCACATGAGTGTGGCTTTTGATTACAAAAAAGTGAGTTCTTTTATAAATTTGGATCTCTGAAAGCAACTGTTTTTTGTGAAAGTTTCATCAAGCTCTCTTTTGCAGATTCAACTAGGGTCGGCATCATCGCTGTAGCAATACTTGCAGCTTGCAATCCAAGCTTTTCACCCAAAGTAGGCTTTTTGCGAGTATTAAGCACATAGACGTCATGTTGCTGTAAATGTTCTAACAGATAAGCATCCGAGGTTTGAATTTTATCAATCAATTTTAACTTCAGCGCATCTTCACCATACCAATGCTCACCTGTTGCGACTTCGGTGACATTCAACTGCGCACGATAGTTTTCCACAAAGTGCTTAAATAAAGCATGAGTTTGCTCAAGCTCTTGTTCAAACTTGGCACGACCTTGCTCCGAGTTTTCACCAAATAGCGTGACGGTGCGCTTATATTCACCAGCGGTAAACACCTCATAGTCAATATGATGTTCTTTTAACAGTTTATTAAAGTTTGGCAACTGTGCTACCACACCGATCGACCCAAGGATCGCAAAAGGTGCTGCGATAATTTCATTGGCAATACACGCCATCATATAACCACCACTGGCAGCGACTTTATCCACACAGATGGTCAGATGAAAACCCGCATCACGTAGACGCACCAATTGTGCCGCCGCAAGACCATAGCCGTGTACCACACCACCAGGACTTTCTAGGCGAAGTACCACACGATCTTTGCCTGCTTTTGCAGTCGCGAGGATTAATGTAATTTCTTCACGTAACTGTTCAACTGCGCTAGCGTTCATGTCACCTTTGAAATCTAAAACAAAAATTTTCTGATTATTTTTCTTACGGGCTAAGGCTTCACGTTTGAGCTGTGCGGTGAGTTGCAACAGTTCAAGTTTACCTAATGTAGTTTGCGCAATACGACGACGTTGTTGTTCGATACGTTGATTGAGATGGACAACTCGAAGCTCTGAAGGCAACTTTGGCAGATGAAATAACATAGATAGTCCAGTACATAAATGAAAATGAATATTGTCTACACATTTATAAGGTCTATCCGTAGAAAATCAAGCATATTTTTTAAGGAACTAAAAATTCATAGTTGATAAAACGATATGTGATAATATGCAACACGATTTAAATCTTTGAATTATTGAGTAACGCCGCTGTTATTTCATCAACGCATGTCGCATAACGATTTCAATCAAAAGCTCTTGAGTCAGCCTTGCTCTAATCAGAGCACGCTGTTTTATAGTGGCTTGTTATTGAGTTGTTTCGCGGTATGTTTACAGATTGCAGTTTTCCTGCAACCACTCCTCCCTGCGCAATATCAGATTTCACCTGTGTGTGAAACGATTAGCCGTGCGCTACTGTTACATGACCATTCTGCCAATTCAAATACATCAAACCATTTTAATCGCCAGCATTTAGATCACCAGCACTCAAATTCGCATCAAGCACATACAACTGATCAAAATAAAAATAGCACACACGATGCACACTCAATGTCATTACATAATGATCATCACGGCATGTCTATGGCTGACCATGCAAAGCCTTCTTCGCACAGCGCACATCAACATGATGCAGGTCATCAATGTCAATACTGTACAGTGTATGCCAACTTAGTCTTACCGCCTGAGTTTGGCATTCAAGAGGTGTTTGAGCGTGTACAAGTGCGTTTGCTGTTTTTACAGCGCCAATTTGCGCCGATTTATTTTTATTTACAGCGTTTATTTCTGATTCCTCAAGGGCGTGCCCCGCCACTATTCGCATAACTTTAAAAAAACTTCACTGCAAAATAATGCACATCACTTTCCTTGGCTGATTCACGCCAGTGCAAAAGTACGTGCCATGTTTTGCGATCGACTTTAAAAATTGTTTTGCGAATATTTTATGAAAAATTTTGAAACTCAACCTTTAGTGGTTGCGATGACTTTGATCTGCTTATCAGCAGTTCAGCTCAGTCATGCAGAAGCTTTAGATACTGAAAAGACTCAAACACATGACCATCAGCATGCCGTTACGCCGACTAAAAATTCTCCAGTTATGCTCTCTCCAATTGTGGTGACAGCGCAACAAGGCAATCAAGCCAATGGCTTAATTTTAGAAACTGATGCCAAGCAAACTATTCAGCCGATGCCTGCCTCGGACGGTGCTGCCTATTTGAATAGCATCATGGGCTTTAATAGCGTGAAAAATGGCGGTACCAATGGTGATGTCACTTTTCGTGGTATGTATGGCTCACGGATTAAAATGCTTACCGATGGCACGGAAAATCTCGGTGCCTGCCCAAATCGCATGGACGCACCGACCGCTTATATTTCCCCAGAAAGTTTCGACAAAATAACCGTAATCAAAGGCCCGCAAACTGTGCAATATGCGACACCAGGTTCTGCAGCGACGGTACTGTTTGAGCGTGAAGCCCCTACTTTTGACAAGGACAAACCGTATCTAGGCGAAGCTAGCATTATGCTCGGCTCTTTTGGGCGCATTGATCACAATGTCGAGGTGGCTGTGGGCAATGATACTGTTTATGCACGGCTCAATGCCAACCGCTCCAAATCAGATGATTATCAAGATGGCGATGGAACCACTATACATTCCAATTGGGAACGCTGGAGCAGTGATCTTGCGCTTGGTTGGACACCCGATGCAGACACTTGGCTAGAGCTTAAAGCAGGTGTGGGCGATGGTGAATCCGCTTATGCGGGACGCAGCATGGATGGCTCGCAATTCAAACGAGAAAGTCTGGGCTTGCATGCTGAGAAACGCAACATTAGCGATGTAATTTCAAAGATTGAAGCGCAGGTTGATTATAGTTTTAATGATCATGTGATGGACAATTACAGCTTGCGTGATGCACCGATGACCACCATGATGGGAATGAGCGTGCCCAATGAAATGTCGATGCGAGTTACTCGTCGTACTTTAAATAGCCGTGTTGCCATGACCAGTGAATGGGATCAATTCAGCCTAATTACGGGACTCGATTCACAGCGCAACAAACACGCTGGCGATATGAAAAGTTCCGCCATGCTGTCGATGAATATGCCACTGGAAGAAGATTTGCGTTTTCAGAGTTATGGTGCGTTTGGTGAGCTGAATTATCAACTCAATCCGCAAAACAAAGTGGTGACAGGTCTACGCTTTGATCAAGTCACAGTCGATAGCGTCGAAAATGATCAACAGCGTAAAGACACATTGCCAAGCGCATTTATCCGACTAGAAAACAATCAAGACAATGGTTTGAATAGTTACATCGGCGTGGGTCATGTCCAGCGCAGTCCAGACTATTGGGAGCTATACAGCACATCGACCAGTTATGGCAATGGCACAACTGATATGATGGGCAATAGTAGTTATCTGATGGTAGATAATCTCAATAATCTAGAAACTGAAAAAACCACGCAACTCGATCTTGGTTTTGAACATCAATCAGGCAAATATAAGTCTTGGGCATCGGCTTATGCGGGTGTGATCAACGATTTTATCCTGGTTCGTTATAATGGCAATACTCGACCGCTTGCTGAAAATGTCGATGCAACCATTGCAGGTGGTGAGCTTGGCGTGGGCTACAACTTTACTGATCGTCTGCAAACCGACCTCAGTGCAATGTACGCATGGGGAGAAAATATCACTGACAATACGCCATTACCCCAAATTGCACCGCTTGAGGGACGCTTCAATCTACGCTATGTCACTAATCAATATAGTCTTGGGCTGTTGTGGCGAGTAGTTGCCAAGCAAGGTCGAATTAGCGTGGGTGAAGGTAATATCGTCGGTTATGATATGCAAGAAAGTGACGCCTTTAACACGCTATCTATTAATGCCAACTATCAAATCAATCCTGCGATCGGACTGGCGTTTGGTATAGATAATGTCTTGAATGAAAACTATACTGAACATCTCAATAAAGCAGGTGCATCGGTATTTGGCTATGCTAGCAATGAACAGTTTAATCAAATGGGTCGAAACTATTGGGCTCGTGTCAGCATGAAGTTTTAAGTGATTTTAATTTTTTTGAATGTTAAAGAAAGGAGCTCAACATGAGTGACGAATACACAAAATCAGACAAGTCCATCTTTGGTTGGAAAGGTGTGATTATTGCGATTGTTTTTGCTGTGCTATTTTTAGGTTTTTTGTTTTTATCCATTTCG
The DNA here is from genome assembly GCF_947493735.1 of uncultured Acinetobacter sp. Taxonomy (GTDB): domain Bacteria; phylum Pseudomonadota; class Gammaproteobacteria; order Pseudomonadales; family Moraxellaceae; genus Acinetobacter. Next base: position 62,236 of record NZ_CANLSL010000012.1, read on the forward strand.
CAAGAACCTGACTACATGCCTAGCCAAAAGCGCAAACAAGCCGCTGAAGCTGCCGCACAACAAGCGGCGACTGATGCAAAAATGGCAAATGCGACCACGCTTGAGTCAAACACTGAAATGGCAATGCCTGAAGCAAATAGTGCAGATGCTACTAGTCCTGATGCTACAGCCACGGATGGTACAACCAAAGAGATGGATCATACTGAGCAACATGCACACTAAACAATTTTGTAAACAGCAAATAAAAATGCCAGCGTAAAGCTGGCATTTTTTTCATTTATACGCCGTTTTAGTACGAGTTATGCACTGAATGGATGACGCAAGATGATGGTTTCCGCACGATCAGGCCCTGTCGATACAATATCAATCGGACATTCAATCAATTGCTCAATACGCTTCACATACGCCAAAGCATTTGCAGGCAATTGATCAATATTGGTGAGTCCAACAGTAGACTCTGTCCAACCTGGCATGGTTTCGTAGATTGGTTTTAAGCATTCGAATGAGATCGCATCCGAAGAACCCGCACAGCCCGAATCCGCAGGCTCATAGCCCACACAGATTTTAATTTCTTCTAAGCCATCAAGTACGTCGAGTTTGGTCAGGCAAATTCCTGACAATGAATTCACTTCAACAGAACGACGTAGAATCTCGGCATCAAACCAACCGCAACGACGCTGACGACCAGTCGATGCACCAAACTCATGACCGACTGTACCCAAGTGACGACCAATCGCATCCCCTGTATCTGTCGCCGCATCATAATGTAGCTCAGTCGGGAAAGGTCCTGCACCAACACGTGTGGTATAGGCTTTGGTAATCCCCAAAACATAATCAAGATGCAGTGGTCCCATACCTGAACCTGAGCTTACACCACCTGCGGTGGTATTCGAACTAGTCACATACGGATATGTACCATGATCCACATCAAGCAATGAACCTTGTGCGCCTTCAAACATGATCGCTTTGCCTGCTTTGCGGTATTGATGCAAAGTTTCAGTCACATCGACCACAAGCGGTGCAAGTACTTCACGCCATACATTGCACAGCGCTAACACATCTTCAAGTGCAACCGCCTCTACGCCGTAGTATTGGGTCAATTGGAAATTGTGGAATTCTAATAATTCTGACAATTGTTGCTCAAGCGCAGCACCGCCACGAATCAAATCTGCCACACGCACTGCACGACGAGCGACTTTATCTTCATAGGCTGGACCGATACCACGACCTGTTGTACCGATTTTGGCATTGCCACGCTTTTTCTCACGTGCTTGATCGAGTGCAATGTGATTCGGCAAGATTAATGGGCAGTTTGGAGAAATACGTAGACGTTCTTTCACTGGAACACCTTCTTCTTCCAAAATTGCCATTTCTTTGATCAAGGCTTCAGGTGAAAGCACTACGCCATTACCAATAAAGCACAATACATTGTCACGCAAAATGCCTGATGGAATGAGGTGAAGTACGGTTTTCTTACCACCGACCACTAATGTGTGCCCTGCATTGTGACCGCCCTGATAGCGCACTACAGCAGCTGCTTGATCTGTGAGCAGGTCAACGATTTTACCTTTACCTTCGTCGCCCCATTGGGTACCGAGTACCACAACATTCTTGCCCATAATAGCCTCATTACATCATTATAAATTGTCTTGAAAATGCACACTGCTCTATATTGTATTCAATAGAAAGGTACATCGCCCGAATTACTCAAACTTTAAAAAACATCATTCTTTTACAGGATTTTCACATAAGCTCGATTAAATCGCTTGAACCTGCCAACCTGCATCAGTTTTCACCAACTTGTGCGAAGCCTGAGACACAGAATCAATCTGATCTTGACCCAGTAATTGCACCACTTGCTGACCTTTCGCACGCACTGATTCAATCGCTTGCAGTAAATCTGCATCACGCCCTGCTGGTGCAACCACGATTTCAATGCTGTGGAATTGATCCGCAACGAGACGGTACAAATCACAACTAAAACCTGTCGCTGCACGTGCTCGCCCGAAGTGTTCACCAATACCATCATAACGACCACCTTGCGCTAGTGGTGTGGCATTATTCGGCGCATACACAGCGAACATCAGCCCAGTATGATAGTGATAACTACGTAACTCGACCACATCGACACCAACGCTGACCAGTGACCAACGACTTTGAATTTGTTCAACGGTAGATTTTAATGTATCAAAAGCATGACTAAAATCTGCATCAGCACGCACGCTAGACGATAGGTTATCTAGTAATTGATCCAAATCACCTGACAAACGACCTAAGGCTTCAAAGTCTGCACCGTTTTGAATAGTTGCAGTATAGGCTTTGAGCTCTGGCAATGCTTTACGTTGATATAGCTCAGATAAATGATTTTCTTGATCTTGGGTTAAGCCAGCAATTTTCACCAAGCTTCTAAAGATACCGACATGTCCTAAATCAAGATGCAACTTTTCAGTGATGCCAACGCTATTTAATACGCCAAGCATGGTATCAATCATCTCAAGATCGGCATCAACACCGTCATGTCCGAAGAGCTCTGCGCCAAGCTGTAATGGCGCACGAGAAGCCGCTAAACCTTGAGGCTTGGTATGTAAGGTCGTTCCTGCATAGCAATAACGTGCCACACCCGCAATCGGGCGGACATGCGCATCAATACGTGCAACTTGCGGTGTCATATCGGCACGCACACCAAGCAAACGCCCTGAGATTTGATCGATCAATTTAAAGGTGACCAAATCCAAATCTTGGTTGAGCGCACTTAAGGAAGATAATGATTCTAGATATTCAATAAATGGCGTGTATACGAGCTGATAGCCTCGCCCTGCTAAGAAATCTAAGGCTTGACGGCGCATGTTTTCGATCACTTGCGCTTGTTCTGGCAAAACATCTGCTACACCATCAGGCAGCAACCATGTCTCTGAAATGGGCATGTACGAAGACCTAAATGTAATTTTTTCGATCACATCGACAAATTTGTCGCATAAAAAAATCGGGCAATACCCGAATTGCAAGCTATCTTATCACGATCTAAAAATCGTTGCACCCACACATTTCATTTCTAAGGATAAAAATTTATCTAGGAAATATGTGGTATAGCCTAGATAAATTATTCACTAGACACTGTAACGATTTCCACAAATGGTAGCTTATTTTCTAAATGAATTTCTTTGGTAGGTGCTGGAATATGCCCTTCGGTAACAATGCCTAAGCGTAAGCGAATCACATCAGGTAAATCAGTTCGATAAGAATATAACGGTGTACCGCAATACTGACAAAATACTCGCCGCTTATTTGGTGATGAAAAATACGTTTTTAGCGCATCTTTACCATTTTCAAAAGTGACTAGTCGCTCATCTATCGGGCTGTTAAATGCAAAGACTGAACCTTGTGCAATCTGACAATGCTTACAATGACAAACGATTGTTTCCGTCAGTTCTGCCTCATAGCGAAACTTCACTGCACCACACTGGCATTGTCCTTTGATCATTTAAATGCTACTTCCTTTTATTGATGATTTTATTGCGAAATTTTATTCAACCGTTAAATCCTCAACTGCCGTGCATCTTGCATTTGTTTGAGTCGAGATTCAATTTTGGCTTTCAAGGACACATTATTCTTTTCATTGATCAGTCGCTCTGCATGAAGCAAACTTTTGATGGCATTCTCTTCTTCACCTGACCAAAACTGTGCTTCTGCTCGATAGCGTAAGCTATTAATCGCTTGAAATTCTTGATTAATTACTGTTTTACTCCGCACATTCTCCGCACGTTGTAAGGCTTGCCAAACCACCGCATCACGAGGATTATTTTGACTCAAGCTATTTAAAATTTGATGGGCTTGATCACCATTGCCTTGCAAAATATAAATTTCCGCCACTTGCATGGCTAAGGCACGATGTTCAGGCATCACTCGATACAATGACAATACTGCATCCAAAGCTTGCTGATATTGCACATTGGCTTTGTACCAATCCGACCACGTGAGTTGATACAAAGTCTTTTCCGCCGGGTGTGGCGTGAAGCTTTCTAAAAGCTTTTTTGCGTCATCATATTGAGATTGTTCAATATAGTAATGCGCCAATGCCAATGCCGCACCATGATTCCGTGATGCCATACTTTTCAGTTGGGTTAGATTTACATAGCCTGAAAGCACCGCTACTCGCCAACGCATGAGCTCAAATAACACTTGCTGAGTGTTTTTATGATTGAGCGTATAGTTGGTCGATTTGTAATCGTATTGCCGTGCTCGCAGTCGAGCCTCACTCATACGATCAGCAGTCAGTGGATGAGTCAACCAAAAGTCAGGCAAAAAGCTCAGCTGAGCGGTTTTGCGATGCATCGTTTCAAAGAAATCTGCCATGCTTTCAGGGTTATAGCCTGCAATCGCCATATATTGCATTCCTACACGATCGGCTTCACGCTCTTGATCACGACTATAGGAAAGCTGTCGATCCAACATCGCCGCTTGTGAGCCGAGCATCACCGCCGCACCTGCATCAGGTGACTGACTTGCCACCGCAATCCCTGCCAATATTCCCGCTAAAGTCAATAAGCCCTGACCTTTGAAATTTTCCTTTGAACGACTGTAATGACGTTGTGTGACATGTGCCACTTCATGCGCCATGACACCTGCTACCTCGTCCATATTTTTTGCAGAAGAGATTAAACCTGCATTGATGGCAAACAGTCCCCCCGGTACAGCAAACGCATTGATCTGCTCATCTCTTACCACGACGAATGCAATCGGCGCTCCTAATCCACTCTGACCGTACACACCACTGAAAATATAGTTCAGCTCATCTTCAAGCCAAGCATCTTGTAGCACAGGAAGCTTCGCACGGACTTCTCGTAAGACTTTCTCACCGATGCGTTGTTCTTCATTGCGACTAATTAAACCGACACCACTGCCAATTTCGGGAATATCGAGATACTGGTGCTTTTGTTTTAGCTTGCTCTCTGGTGGAATTACACCCCAGTTGTAACCTGAATCTGCACTTCGCATTGGATTTGGATAACGATTTAATTCAATGATTCGATCATTGGGCAATTGCGTTGAATTTGAACCGTCGGAACTTAAAGAACTTTCTGTCGATACTTGCGCATAAGCTAATGTATAAACACTAGAAATACTCAGACAGAGTATGCTGAGTGGCACAATACATTTATTCTGAAAATATTTTTTGGAAAATATTTTAAAATCAACCGTTATCACCTTAACCACAGACATTAATATTCATTATGAGCATAATATTGTTTTAGCACTCGCTATCATGTAACTCAATAGAGATTTGTAAAACTGAAATTCGAATTTTCACCTATAAACAACTGATAAAAATGTGATTCAATTTACTAAAGCATTACAATTCCGATCCTCCTAGCGATGTGATCATTTTTATATTTGTTCTAAAATAATCAAAGTTTTAAGCGTTCATTTTGATCTTGAAATGCTTTGAATAAAATTACAGACTATTTATCAATGCTGATCAAACCCTACTAAGAAGGATTGAGGAACACATCGTGCGCCGTTTATTTGTCGTTTTGCCGTGGTTATTATTGGCTATCGTGATCGTTGGATTCATTGCATGGCAAAAGATGCAGGTGCCGAAACCACCTGTGGCAGCTGATGGCGTCAAGATGCCTGCGGAAAATGTCGAACCACTAATAGATACTAGCCGTACTGGTGGCGTGGTGTCGTATAGTGGTGCGGTCGAAGTTGCTGCGCCTGCTGTGGTCAATATCTTTACCCTGCAAAAAGTTTCTCAACAGCAAAGCTTACCGATCAATGAGCAATTTTTACGTGAGTTTTTTGGTGATCAAATTCCTGAACAGCTTCAGCCTGAAGATCAAAACAGTTTAGGTTCAGGTGTGATCGTCCGCCCTGATGGATATATCTTGACCAATAATCATGTGATCGCTCAAGCAGATGAGATCGTGGTGGGTTTGCACGATGGACGCAAAGCGAAAGCAACGGTGATTGGTACTGATCCTGAAACTGATCTTGCGGTGATTAAGATTGAGCTCGGCGATTTGCCTGTATTACCATTTAAGCTGAGTGGTAATGCTGTTGGTGATGTCGTCCTTGCAATTGGTAATCCATTTGGCGTGGGTCAAACTGTAACTCAAGGGATTATCTCTGCGACTGGTCGGACTGGTTTGGGTATCAATACGTATGAAGATTTTATTCAAACCGATGCAGCGATCAATCCAGGTAACTCTGGTGGTGCACTCATTGATGTTGCAGGGAATCTGATCGGTGTGAATACAGCGATCTTCTCACGTACAGGCGGTTCGCTTGGGATTGGTTTTGCCATTCCTGCGCAGATTTGTCAGCAAGTGCTGGATTCGATTTTACAAGAAGGTCGTGTGGTACGTGGTTGGCTCGGTATCGAAGTGCGTGGATTGAATCAAACGAATCCTTTAAACACTGAAAGCAATGCAGGTGTGCAAGTGATGGGGGTCTTGAAAAATGGTCCTGCCGATCAAGCAGGCATTCAAAAAGGCGATATTATTCTATCAATCAATGATCAAGTTTTTGAAAACTCAAATCAGCTGATCTCGTATGTCGGTCGTCAAAAGCCAAATAGCGAAGTGCCTGCGGTGATTCTACGTGCTGATAAAAAACTGAACATCAAGATCAAAATTGCCGAGCGTCCTGAAAGTAAAACAGATCAATTCTTACCTGTGCCACAACAACAGCCTAGATAAAGCTACTTAAAATACTTTAGAGATGTAAAAATGGCTCAAATCATGAGCCATTTTTTTGCACTTTCATTTTTGTCCATTAAGCCTTAAGTTCAATGCGATTACATTTGGCTCAAATATGTCGCCACAACAACGATAAAACTAGCAATAAAAATAAAATACCACTTAAGCTTTGCCAAAATTTCACAGGATGACGCTCAATCAAGCTCGGCTTTTTTGCACCTAAATATTGCGGATTTGGATATTGTAGATCATAGATAAATTCTGAGATTTCTTGATAGCGTTGCTGAGGCTGTACGCTTAATGCTTTTTGCAAAGTGGCATCAAGCCATAGTGGAATCTCTTCGACATAACATATCGCAGGAATATATTTCAGATTTTTCAGATCCTTTTTCGACTTGGCTTGCACTACGGCTGTGCCATATGGCAATTGCCCTGTCAGCATATAGTAGGTCATTACTGCCAATGCATATTGATCCGCTTGTGTACCAACCATCCCACCAACGAGATATTCAGGCGCAAGATATGCCATTGCGCCAAGTGGTAATTCGTCTTGTGTAGGTGCAGATTCTTTGAGCCCTGCGACTTGCGATGCACCAAAATCAATAATTTTAATATTAGAAAACTCATCAATCATGATATTTTCAGGACGTATATCTTGATGCAATATTTCTAAGCGGTGCATAGATTGCAACCCTTTGGCGACTTGCTCGATGATGCCTCTCACCTTGCCAAGTGATAAAGGCAAGCCCTGATCAATCAGCCATTGCTTTAAGGTTTGACCTTGCACATATTCCAAACATTGATAGCGGTAATGTCGCGGTCGTGTCATTGAGTACGCAGAAAGCACATAAGGACTTTGCACGCGTTTTGCCACCCATTCTTCAAGCATGAATTGCTCAATCAAGCGTTGATCTTGCTGAACATCTACCGCAGGAACTTTAAGTACGCACTGCGCATGGTTGGTGGTATCGGTCGCTAGATATAGGCGACTACGATGATTTTGGTGAAGTTCACGGACGATTTCAAAACCATCAAATTGCATTTTTGCTTTCAGCTCAGGCACATCAGCAAGTTGTTGTGTGGCTTGGTGACTTTCAAAATCTTCTTGTGCTGCAAGCTGTTTGATTTTGATGACTTGAATACTGATATTATCATCACTGCCCTGTTCAAAGGCATGTTCGACGATGAGCTGAGCGATCTGGTCTAAGTCTGCATCTAAAGCTAAAAATGCTTTGAGCTTTTCGGCTTCAACAAACTCATAGACACCATCAGTCATGAGTAGAAATATATCATCGACATAGATTTGATGATTTTGATAATCCACATCGACTTTTGCACTGACACCGAGCGCACGACTGAGATAATTTTCCTGTTGCGAAAGCCAAACCCGATGATCTGTGGTGAGTTGTTCGAGTTGTCCTGCTTGCAGGCGGTAAATCCGACTATCCCCGATATGAAATAGATGCGCAAATTGACCTTTTAAAACCAAAGCGCTCAGTGTGCAAACATAGCCACGATCTTTATCATAACGATATTGGCTTTGCCGAGTTTGTGCATAGAGCCACGTATTGGTTGCATCTATGACACGCAGCGCCGATGTTTTCACCGTCCAAGTTTCAGGTGTGGAGAAATAATCATTGAGAAAACTGCTGACGGCAGTTTTACTGGCGATTTGACTGACATTACTACTGCTAATACCATCAGCCAGTGCAACGGCAATGCCTTTATGCTTTCTTAAATAGTTTTGCGGTATGGATGCAGCGTGAAAGTCCTGATTTTCAGCTTTACGACCTTGATGTGAATATTGCCCAATCTCAATCTCTAACACGGCGCACCTTTATTGTTAATTTTTAATATGAATATTGCACTGCTCATACATACTGGCAGTGCACCTTATCAGTGCACCACCAGAAGAACCAAATTACTCAACCTTAACATTTTCAAAGTTGAATATTCTAAGATCAATATTCAAAGATCAAAATGATTGCTTAAAGTTGACGATTCGGTGCGGTACGAACATGCGTGCTGTATAGCGTCAAACCTGTAAATGCCAAGCCACCGACTAAGTTCCCAAGTACCACTGGGATTTCATTCCACAACAAATAATCCATGATTGAGAAATTGCCTCCCATAATTAATCCTGTAGGGAATAAGAACATATTGACCACTGAATGCTCAAAGCCCATGAAAAAGAACAGCATGATCGGCATCCACATCGCAATCACTTTACCACTGACTGAAGTCGAGACCATCGCACCGACTACGCCAAGCGACACCATCCAGTTACACAACATGCCACGAATAAAGATCGTCAACCAACCTGCAACACCATATTCTTTGTAGCCTAATGTACGATCTTCACCGATATGCGACAGTGCAATACCCACCTTATTCGGCTCAACTGAGAAACCATAAGTGAATGTCACTGCCATCAACAACGCAACGGTTAAAGCCCCTGCAAAGTTACCGACAAAGACCACACCCCAGTGCTTTAAAATCCTTGGAATCGTCACCCCAGGACGTTTATCTAGCCATGCCAAAGGTGTGAGTACAAATACCCCTGTGAGTAGATCAAAACCCATCAGATACAACATACAAAAGCCCACTGGGAATAGTAATGCACCCAATAATGGCATTCCTGTCGTGACTGAAATCGTCACAGCAAATACCGCCGCCAATGCCAAAATAGCACCTGCCATATAAGCTCGAATTAAGGCATCTCGTGTCGCCATATAAAGTTTTGATTCACCTGAATCAACCATTTTTCCTGCAAATTCGGATGGAAGAAGATACGACATACTTTGCCCCTTATACCAATGACTTGATATGAATGTAAGATCAAAAATCAGAAAAAAAGCACCTTAAGCATTTTTCAGCCTAAGGCGCCTTTGCCTAATTTTGATGTTGTTGTGAAGTTTGTTTTGAGCGCCATTGCCCACCACCAAATAACAAGCAAACTTTATGCCAACATTAATGTTTATATCAAGTTAACTTATTTAAAAAGCTCAGCGATATTAGCCAAGTAATATGTACCAGTCATGAGGGGGGTGTAAAAGATATGTGATACGTGGAAACGTCAGTCGCATTGTTCGAGGGCAGGATAACATCAGCAAATTGGCGTGTTTTCAAACTATTGGATTAATTTGGGTATTTGACCGAGTTTGCGACTGACAAAATGGCTTTCTTGCGAAGCTTAGCTTCTCATTTCCCCGAAAGGAAAGTAGGTCGAACCGAAGGTTAATCCCGACTTATGAACATAAACCATAATGCTCTTTCTCAAATGATTTTTTTCAATATCGTGATAAATTCATTTTATTGAGCAAAGATTAAATAATTTGACAAAATCAGGCGACAAAAATCAACGCCACACGTACCTGTTCATAGCTTAAGCCTGTTTCACTGACCAATGGGCGTAGCTTGACACTACCATCATCATTTAAATCATCGGCTTGATTACGTTTTTGGATTTTCTTATAGGCTTTGCGTACTTTTTCCAATTCATCTTCTTCAGGGCGAATCCGCTCAACGTCGATACTGCCTGCTTTGGCGAGTTTGGATAAATGATTAATCACTGTGGATTTGGTCAATTGGCGCTCTGAAGCAATATCTTCAATATCATAATCAGCCTCATATAGCGCTTGCGTTTCTGCCAAAGTATCACTGCTATAACTACGCTTTTGTCCTTGTAGCTTCTTCTCTAGTCGTGCAATTTCATTTGGATTGGTAATACCACCAGTGCGACGGATAAACGCTTCATGCTGTTTGCTCAAATCAAGCTCAGCAAAATGTTGCTCTGCCTCATCGGAGAGTTCTTTAAAACGTGCATCTGCCTTCACCGCCAAGCGATCTAGCATCAAAGCCTGCGGATTAAAATCCAGTAATTTTAATCCTTCAATCGACTTCAGCCGTGACAATGCCACATAGCCCTGACCATTTTCAAAAGTCCGAGCAAGATCAATTTCAGCACTTTCAAGCGTCATGCCCTGACTTTTATGAATGGTGATCGCCCACGCAAGACGCAGTGGAATCTGCGTCAAACTGGCGAGGACTTTACCCTCTTCATTTTCGATCGACCAGGTTTCTGCTTCCACCGCAATCGACGAGCCATCATTGAGCCGAACCTGTGGCATCATGCCCAGCTCTTCATCTTCAATAAAGCCAATCACCTCGCCGATACTGCCGTTGACATAGCCAATATCGAAGTTGTTTTTGACAAACATCACCTTTGCGCCTTTTTTCAGGATCAACTGCTCTGGACAACGTACCGAAGATTTTAAGGTTTCTAATAATTTTTCATTGCCCTCAAGCACTGCATCAAAACGATGCATCTTTTGGCTAATGGTGTCGAGCTGTTGTTCGTTGATGCGATCGACATCGAGATTATGCGTATACAGCCGAGTGACGATCTCTGTATCGTGCTGTTGATGCTTGGTATTGATCAGGGTTTGAATCTGTTCATCACTCACCGCTTGGCGACGGATCGCATTGAGAATTTGATCTAACACACTATCTGACTGGCGATGCTGTTCGCTGAGGTAACACACTCGAAACTGAGCTTGCACCCACGCCTCAGACATAAACGCAAATTTATCTCGATTCAGCTCATCATTTTTTCCCACAGGTGGTAGCTGAAAAAAGTCACCCGATGCAACCACTTGAATCCCACCAAACGCCTCTGCTGAGCCTTTGAAATATTGCAACACTTGATTGACGAGATTGAACTGCTTGGCATGCAACATTGAAATTTCATCGATGATCAAGACTTGTACTTTTTCCAAGTGTTCACGCAAATATTTGCGCTCTTTCATGCGCTTGAGATCATTTTCAGCAAGCTGATCTTTGATACCGATCCCTGCCCAAGTATGAATGGTCATCCCGTTCATATGCGTGGCTGCGATGCCTGTCGATGCAGTGATCGCTACTGGAATTTTCCGTGCTTTAAGATATTGAATATATTGATTTAAGGTATAGGTTTTCCCTGCACCTGCGGAGCCTGTTAAAAAGACATTTTCTCCAGCTTTGAGTAGTTTTAATGCGGTATCTTGTTTCATCTTTGCGTCTTAAATCAAAAATATAAAATGGCTAAAAATCGAATTCAAGCTTAGTGTAGCCGATCTCAACAGCGATGTGGTGATAGATGTACGATAGATCAGTTTTCAGAGTATCAAAGTCCATTCATTTTAAGAAATTTGGTAAAAGTAGGTTAAAGGTAGGTAGATGAATTTCAACCGAATCCATAGAATGGGCTCAAGTATCGATGCTGAGATACGCACTCCCTTTTTTGGAAATATGAGTACTCCTGATATTTCCCTTTTTTTTGCCCCAAGTTTTTAATGCAAGCTTGTGATTTAAAGTTTATTGATTATAAATCGTTGTTTTTAAAAAATTTAGATATTATCATTTTTAGAATCATCATTTTTAGAATCATCACTTCTAAAATAACTACTGATCCTGCATACGTAGTAAGCTTTGTTGCATCGGATGATCTTCAGGTAAAAGCTCCATCAATCGCTCAACAGCATCAATTGCATCAGGAAAATGGGACAAATGTTTGAGTAGCAGATCTTTATCATCAATTTTAAAAATCACCTCACTCATCCTCGATTCGATACAATCACGCCAAGCCGTCAGGAAGGGACTCTCCGTTCGTGGTAAAAATATCCCCAGATACAGCTGTAATGCACTGTGTGATGCGCCTTGATCCAAGGCTTCTTCCAACTCGATAAAGTCTGCATCGACATCGAGTAGTAGACGATAAGGACGTGAGCCGAGCATACCACCGAGCAAATCACGCAGTTGTGACATTTCCGCTTTCAATGTACCCATGCTCACTTTGCGCTCACCGTACAAAGCCTGATGCAACTGATCCAAACTCATCCCTTGCTTGCACAATGTCAAAATCGCAATGATCTCAAACTGGCGTGGACTCAAATTCAACGCTTTGCCTTGAAGTTGCGCTTTTGTACGACCAAAACAGCTGAGTTGTAAATTTTGCTTGGTTTGCTCTCGCAATGCACCTTGTAACATCTGCGCACAACGTTCTGCAGCAAGTATCCCCAAACTATTGTGCTGATCCCACGTAGTGGATAAATCCACCACACCAAGCACTTGCCCAGTATTGGGATGATAGATCGGCGCTGCATAGCACACCCAGTCTTGAATCGCATCCAAATAATGTTCATTAGAAAAGACACAGCTGGATTTGCCTGTATATAGCGATAACGCCAAGGCATTGGTGCCGACCATATCTTCGCCCCACTGTCCGCCTTGAACAAAATGTACATTCTCAGATGCGCCTTGCATATGTCGACTAGCTTCGACCCAGCGAATCTGTGAAGATTGATCTGCCACTGCCAGCACCATCGATGATTGATGGGCAATGTCTTTTAATTGCGTTGCACATTGATCAAGTGCCTTATCCAGTGCTGACACATTTTCTGACACTTTAGCCAAAGGTGCAGCCTGCAAACTACTCACGATTTGTGCCTTGGTTGAACGCTGCCACGAATACTGGATCGTATCAGCCGCCAACTGATCGTTGGTATCATGCAGCAAACAATGTTTTTTTAATTTTTCAATCGCCCTACGTCGTTGATTTAACTCTTTTTTAAGTGACATATTGAGGTCCTAAACTTGGTCGAATTTATCCCTACCTTTTCCCTACCTAAGATTGCTTAGGCTAATACAGTGATCCACTGTATCCATACATCTAAAGCCGTATATACAGTATAGGAGTGGTCATAGAAGATATACAATGAACTTTAGTCAAAAGGATGTGAATCATGCGCTACGCTGACCCAAATACCGAAGGATCAAAAATCCAGTTTAAAAAACAGTACGACAACTTTATTGGTGGCAAATGGGTTGCTCCTGTTAAAGGAGAATATTTTGACAATATCTCTCCTGTCAATGGTGAAGTATTTACCCGTGCACCACGTTCAAGTGCAGAAGACATCGAACTTGCCTTAGATGCTGCACATGCTGCCAAAGCGCAGTGGAACAGTACCTCACCGACCACACGCTCGAATATTTTATTAAAAATCGCCGATCGCCTAGAGCAAAATCTAGAAACTCTTGCCGTTGCAGAAACATGGGACAACGGCAAGCCGATTCGTGAAACCCTCGCTGCTGATATTCCACTTGCGATTGATCATTTTCGCTATTTTGCAGGCTGTATTCGTGCACAAGAAGGTGGCATCTCTGAGATTGATGAAGATACGGTGGCTTACCATTATCATGAACCGCTTGGTGTGGTCGGTCAGATCATTCCGTGGAACTTCCCAATCCTCATGGCAGCATGGAAACTTGCTCCTGCGCTTGCAGCAGGTAACTGTATCGTGCTCAAACCTGCCGAACAAACCCCTGTAAGTATTCTGATTTTGGCTGAGTTGATTCAAGATTTGCTACCCGAAGGTGTATTAAATATCGTAAATGGCTATGGTGCAGAAGTCGGTCGCCCACTGGCAACCAATCCACGGATTGCAAAAATCGCCTTTACAGGCTCAACCCAAGTCGGTCAACTGATCATGCAATATGCGACTGAAAATATCATTCCAGTCACGCTTGAGCTTGGCGGTAAATCACCAAACGTCTTCTTTGCCGACATTATGGATCAGCAAGATGACTATCTCGACAAAGCGCTTGAAGGCTTTGCGATGTTTGCCTTGAATCAAGGTGAAATCTGCACCTGTCCATCACGTGCTTTAGTTCAAGAAAGCATTGCAGATCAATTCTTAGAAATGGCTGTAGAACGTGTCAAACGCATTAAAACAGGTCATCCACTGGATACAGACACCATGATCGGCGCACAGGCTTCGCAAGAGCAACAAGATAAAATCTTGGGTTGTATCAATACAGGTCGAGAAGAAGGTGCGCAGATTTTGACAGGTGGTGAAGCACGTAACGAAGTCGGCACTGGTTTTTATATCGAGCCGACCATCTTCAAAGGCAACAACAACATGAAAATTTTCCAAGAAGAGATTTTCGGACCTGTACTATCTGTCGCAACCTTTAAAGACTTCGATGAAGCAATGAAAATCGCCAATGATACAATTTACGGCTTAGGTGCAGGTGTCTGGGCACGTAGCGGAAATACAGCGTACCGTGCAGGTCGTGCAATCCAAGCAGGTCGGGTATGGACCAATTGCTACCATATCTACCCTGCACATGCAGCATTTGGTGGTTACAAAAAATCAGGTATCGGACGTGAGAATCACCGCATGATGCTCGACCATTATCAACAAACCAAAAACTTGTTAGTGAGCTATTCGACCAAGCCTGCTGGGTTCTTCTGATTTATAGGAAATCCAAATACAAAAAAGCCGAGAATCTTCTCGGCTTTTTCGCTTAAAACAATGTCCCGTCCTGAAATAAGTTTACACCTTAAGAGACTTATTTTATGGAACATAAACGAGAACAACGAGTTAAACGTACACAACGTGACTATAGTTTTGCCTTTAAAATGATGGTGGTACATGAAGTAGAAAAAGGGCAAATTACTTATAAGCAAGCTCAGGCAAAATATGGTATTCAAGGAAGATCAACTGTGCTGGTATGGTTACGCAAGCACGGACAACAGGACTGGACTTCGAATATGCCGACTTCTTCTAAACGCCAATTGACACCCCAACAACGAATCCGCCAATTAGAAAAGCAGTTAGCCGCAGAAAAGCTTAAAACTGAATTTATTCAGGATGTGATTTATCACATTGATAAAGAATGTGGGACTGATCTTGGAAAAAAGTATACCGAGCACGTTTCAAAGATTGGCAAAGCCAAAGAAGACTAAGCGTTTCACGTTATTGTCAGTGGTTGGGAATCACCCGACAAGCTTATTATCAAGCAGAAAAACGTGCTCAAATGACTGCACAAGCAACTGAACAAATACTTGAGTTGGTTATGGAATATCGCTGTCTCATGCCAAGTATCGGAACACGTAAGCTGTATTGGCTTATTAAAGGCAAATTGTTGCAACGTGGTTTAAAGTGTGGACGGGATCAGTTATTTAAAATATTGAAAGAAAATAACTTATTGATTCGCCCTAAGCGTCGCTATACAAAAACTACGGATAGCAAGCATTGGATGAAGAAGCATCCAAATTTATTAAAGGATTATTCAGCAGTGCAAGCCAATGAAGTCTTTGTTAGTGATATTACCTATGTTGAGAGTGCTGAAGGTGTGCATTATTTATCCTTGGTGACAGATGCTTATACCCGACAGATTAAAGGTTATAAGTTATCGAATGATATGCGTGCGGAGAATGTTGTGCAGGCTCTACATATGGCGATGCAGCAAGCGACAGATCGAGCGACTAGGATGATTCATCATTCAGATAGAGGTGCTCAATATTGCTCTGAGCTATATCAATCGGCATTGCGCCATTATGGGATATGTCCTTCCATGACAGATGGCGCACTTGCGAAACAGTGTTTCTCATATCAGAATGCATTAGCAGAGCGAATTAATGGAATATTAAAGCAGGAGTTTTTAACCACGCGATGTCAAACCATGAAGGAGTTAGATCACTTAATTGCGGAATCTATCATGATTTACAATTGTTATAGACCGCATTTAAGTTTAAATATGAACACCCCGAATCAGATGTATGAGCAAACAAAAACCGAGCTAATTGCTTAACTCGGTTTGAAGTGGAATACTGTCAATCTATTTCAGGACAAGACAGATGTCATATTTTGCCACCCATCGAATAGCTTTAATATTTAAAAACAATAACTTAAGACAAGCGCTCCACTTATCGAAAAGTTTACTCATATTTATGAGTCAATTGACCAAAAATTCACGATCACTTTTGATCAGACTGATTTGCATCAGATTCATGTGTACTTGCTTGTTTTTGCGCATGTTTTAGTAGCCTTGCGCTCATAATAAATAGCCCAATCAATATAACAATTGCAACGATGAGTAGTAATATCACCATAAACTTCATTTCTACGACCTTATTCAAGTACTTCAGAAGTAGCTAACAATTTAGCATAAAAAAAGCTCCATCAGAGGATAGAGCTTTCTACATCACTTGCAATTACTTTGATTGATCTAAGATTGCAAATAATTTTTCTTGCACTTTTTCAATAGGATCCAAACCGTTAATTTTGTTATACGTTGCGGCATTTGATTCTTTCTCTGCACGTTCTTGATAGAAACCTACCAATTGTGAGGTTTCAGCATGATAAGAAGCAAGACGTTTACGAATGGTTTGCTCTTGATCATCAGGACGTTGCACAAGCTCTTCACCTGTTTCATCATCCTTACCTTCAACTTTCGGTGGGTTATAAACAACATGATAAACACGTCCT
Source organism: uncultured Acinetobacter sp. (assembly GCF_947493735.1). Lineage (GTDB taxonomy): Bacteria > Pseudomonadota > Gammaproteobacteria > Pseudomonadales > Moraxellaceae > Acinetobacter. Next base: position 79,247 of record NZ_CANLSL010000012.1, read on the forward strand.
GAAGCAGGATGCTGACGACGCCCTGAAAGACGTTGCACGATTTCTTCATCTGGTACATCAATTTCGATTACGTGATCAATGGTAATACCTTCTGACTGTAGCGCTTCAGCTTGTGGAATCGTACGTGGGAAACCATCAAAAATACAACCATTCGCACAATCAGGCTGAGCAATACGTTCTTTCACCAAGCCAATAATCAATTCATCAGAAACCAAACCACCATTATCCATGACAGACTGTGCTTGTTTACCAAGTTCTGTACCTTCACGGATAGCTGCACGCAGCATATCGCCTGTAGAGATTTGTGGGATATTGTAGCGCTTACAGATCAACTGAGCTTGAGTGCCTTTACCTGCTCCAGGTGGTCCTAATAAAATAATGCGCATCTTAAACATCCTCATAAAAATAAATCGAAGTCAAATGACCATTGCATAATCATCAAATATGAAATGAACCGACAAAATTCAAAAAGTTTTAATCGTGGCTAGTGTAGCTCGAAGGCTATAAAAATGCCACAAATAAGTGAATCAAACCAGCGCCAAAACCAGTCACACCACCAAGTACAATCAAAATCCACTCATCCTCATGGAAAGCAGGTCTTAACAAGTTTTGAAACTCTTGTGGAGTCAACAGTCGAATCCGATCTCTAAACATGGTAAAAATCTTTTTCGCCCGACTTTCATTAAAGGCTGGGTCACTCACGGGTACCATCGTAATTTCGATTGAACGATCAATCAAGTCAGACTTTAGTTTTGCATATTCCGTCGGACCAATGGATAATTGCAGAGAAGTCCTTACCAAAGGCGTTTCCATAATCTCGTTAATATGGCGTTTGATAATACGACGTGTTTTGTGATTTCGCTTACCGTACATCATTTCCGTCATGATTGATTTCAGGGTAATTAAGTCTGCCGTTACAACTTCTGAAAAGACAATCGACACCTCGTCCTGACGCTTCATAAATGCGCCTTGGAAATTATAAGTTCCAATACGAGGAATTACAGGGCGAACCCACGGAAACTTTAAGCCCTCAGTCCTTGTAAATAATTGAGGAAACTTAATTGGGTGTGGGTTTACAGGGTTAAAAACCATCCAAATTGCAATCCAGTTGGTGAGGAAGCCCCAAATCGCCGCAAAAAAAGGCACTGTCCAATGTTCTGGCACAAAGACATAAACGAACATCTGAAAAATACCAAAAAATGCACCGATCAATGCACTGATATGCCAAATAAAGTTAATCTCTTTTTGACCGACTTTTAGGAACATTTTGACCATCAGCTTGCGGTCATTTTCCATTTGATTGACTACCATGCTGCGCATATCAACCAAATTTTCGACATTGTAAGTCAGTTCAGTCACAAGCTCTTTTAACACATTTGGCATTTGCTGATGGGCTTGAGCATAAATACGACGCTTAATAGAATACGGTAAATTTTCCCACAGAACAGCTCGACGTTCCATCATCACTTCATCAATCAAGTGCTCAAGTTCAAAGCCAACTTGCTCACCGATCATACGAGCCATTTCTTCAGGATCCATTGCCTCGAGAAACTCTTGTAATGAGCCGAGTTTCGACAATGTATTATCCGTGATAATGCCTGAAATACGCCCCGCCTTGCGTGGCACAATACCCTGCCATCCGACTGGCAAAGGACCTAGATGAAAGCCCCAAAAATGGATTGGATAAAATACCATTTTCAGCGCCATCCACACATGTGCCCAGGTCACAAAGGACGTCACGGGGACAATACTTAAAATCGCCCAGAAATCAGGTCGACTACTAAATTCCTGCCAAAGTTGGGCAATTTGATCTAACATCTACCACTCACACTCAAAAAATGAAGTTATTCAATCGCACAACTATTCTAGAAAGCACCAAAGCTTAAGCTATAGGCAAATTGTAACTGAGGTTCAGTTTTACGCTCGCTTCCATTTTTTCCCTCAATCTTTTCAGCGGCACCAATTCCTACACTGATGGTACTAATACGGCTAGCATCTAGCATCACATACGCCAAATCAACACCGGCTCCTAAACGAGAATACTCTTCTTGATCCACAATTACACTTTCCAAATGACCTGCATACACGCCAAAATAATAGCCATTCTGATCTGTACCTGTTAAATGATATGGCAATCGAAAGCCAATTTGCGCACCAGGCTCATGATCATCATTAATAAATACACCTGCTTTCACATAAGCTATTCCATATGGATTGACCCATTCAAAATTGCTATGTAAAAGTTGTTGGCTAATACCTGCCCCCACATAACCTGACTTCAAACTTGCAGTAGATTCAGCCAATTTTGCTTCAGGTAAATAATCATCAATATGCGCATGCGCAACCCCGATACTACTTAATGCACACATTGCTAATAGATACTTTTTCAATTTTTATCCTCGCTTTTTCCATAAAGCTTTACATTAAAATTTGATTTTTTCGAGCTAGTAAGTGAATAGCTCATACACAAACAGACTAGACTTTAGCAGAAAAGAACAGTGTTCCAAAGTACTTATTTGACAATTCAAGTGGTCAATTTAATCAAAGTCATTTCTAGCTTTAAAAAAATGATTACATTGCTGAAATAGGTAACCATGATCCACCTTAGATAAGGGAAATCCTATTATGCACACCTTATATCATTTTAAATAAATTCTAGGCACTAAAAAACCCCCCACCTTATTAGGTGGGGGGTTTTGAAATTAAAAGCTGGCGATGACTTACTCTCACATGGGTAACCCCACACTACCATCAGCGCTAAGTGGTTTCACTTCTGAGT
>NZ_CANLSL010000013.1 GCF_947493735.1 uncultured Acinetobacter sp.
ATGAATTTTATGATCAACATTTACTAAAAGTAATGGCAGCATAATTTAAATATTTAGAGCGGATTTATCACTTATAAAACTGAATTGAGTGGTCTAATTAACGGAACCACATCAGAAGCAATTGTGAAATATGGTTGTCCAGAGGTATTTAATACAGACCAAGGCAGTCAATTCACAAGCGAGGCATTTTTGAATGAGTTAAAATTGCGAAATATCCGTATCAGTATGGATGGGAAAGGACGATGGATGGATAATGTGATGATTGAGCGTTTATGGCGCAGCGTGAAGCATGAGGAAGTCTATTTGAAGGCTTACGATACGGTTAAACAAGCGAAACAATCAATTGCTGAATATTTGGATTTTTATAACATGATACGTCCTCATTCAAGTTTGAATAAGGCAACACCAAATGAATTTTATGATCAACATTTACTAAAAGTAATGGCAGCATAATTTAAATATTTAGAGCGGATTTATCACTTATAAAACTGAATTGAGTGGTCTAATTAACGGAACCACATCACACCGACATTAGCAACGATCAGTACAATCAAAAAATAGTTGATACAGGTACTGATCACGCTCCGATAATTATCATCATGTAGATTCAGAAAAACCCAACGACGTAAGCTTAAAAATGTGGACATTATTCACTTAAATTGAAGTATGCGGTGTATACAGTGTAAACAAATCAATTGATAATGCAAAAATCATCGTGTTTTTTAACGCATTTTTCAAATTATTCTATCGGTTATGTGCGTAAAGAATTAAAAAACAACTTTCCAAAATAAACGGATGGATTGCCCACGATCATGCGGGAATGAGGAAATATATTCATAACCCACGGATTGATTTTTATTCAGGTTAAACGCCATACCATAACCCAATGAAATGGATAAATCCGCCATCGTGACTTGGCTAGCTTGGGCTTGACGATATTTATTACTCAGTTCATCCATGCTGTATAACGTGTTGTTATATATGCGTATATCTCGATCTTCATAAAAAGCATTGTCCAAACGACTTTCTTCGATCATCGGCTGATCTTCACCGTAGTGACGTGACGTCTGATCAATTGAAAATGGATTGTGATTCAATAAAGGTTCTAAATCAGTAGGCGTTGTTTGTAATGTTGTTTGTAATATAGTCTGCTGTGTAGCAATCGGTGCGAAAAACTGAGGCACACTCTCCGCCTTAACCACTACCAACGATGCAAAGAAAACGGTTAAAAAGCTAATGCCAAAATATACAGCATGCTTAAGGTAGGAGAAGCAATCCATCGCTATTAATTAACCCTCCATTTTATTGATAGGTTTCACCTTTATGCTTTAGCCAACCACCTACATGCTGACCTTGTGGATCATGATGTGTCCAATGAATCACACCACCCTTTTGGTTATATTCATATTCACCAAAAAACTCCACATCATCGCCTTTTTCGAGATTTTCAATACGAGGGGCAAGATCAATATTGTGCGCAACCAATACCGTTTGCGCATTACCAATATCGAGAATAAACCGTTGATGGCGTGAACCTTTATTATCGTCAGGAAGTACTGCAACTACCGTACCTACTGCCTGCACTTGTACATCATTTAATTGCTGATCGTATGCGTTTTGTATTGTTGATGCCCCTGCTGATCGGTGTTGAGCCTCTGGCAGACCTGTTCGATTTTCCTGTGGCGTTTGCTCTATGGCTGATTTGATATTGCCATGTTTTGATGTTTTTTCATCTTGATTAAAAAACTGATTTGCAACAAATATGGCAACAAGTATGGCAATCAAAACACCAATATTTAATTTATTATTAACAGACTTCAAAATCCTACTCCAAACCTAGAACATAACCATTTGATCGCTTTATCTTATCACTTATACTTTAGATTACCCGAAGATTATTCCTCATAAGCGCACTAAATCTGGTAAAAATGTGAATAATCACATATTTCTACTTTCTATCTTGGAAAGTTTGCAATAAATTATGCGATATCGACACTTTTGGAATATTGAAAAATGAAAAAATTAATCCTTGCATTTGCAATCACGAGCCTTGCTTTAACTGCATGTTCAAAGCCTGAAAATAAATCAAATACCGAACAAAGTGCGCAGAATCCCGACCCCGCACATACCGCTGAAAACTCTCTCGATTGGCATGGCAAATATACAGGGACTTTACCTTGTGCTGACTGTAATGGTATCGAAACGGCAATACAGCTCAATGAAAATAAATCCTACGAAATCAACGAAACCTATCTAGGCAAAGGTCAAGGCAAAGGACAGAATTTCGTAGAGAAAGGTTCGTTTAATTTTGATAATAGCAACTCTTCCATTATCGTTTTAGATCAAAAGGCTGATGGTCGTAAATACTTTGTTGCCGAAAATCAACTCTATGCACTAGATAGCTTTGGTGAGAAAATCACAGGTGATTTTGAAGAAATGTATATCTTGAAAAAAGAAGCCAACTAATTTTTTCCATTTTCAATGACACCATCCCAAATGGTTTTGCCATTTGGGATTTTTTATGCCAAGAATGGCGCACTCTAAGAAAATAACTAAACAACATCTTAATTTATAGATATTCCAAATTTCCCAAAAACAATAACTCTGAAAAGTGCTACAATACTGCCAATTTTTGTGATTCGACTGGCTTCGATCCGTTGTTTTAAACGTATTGTAGGCAAAGTCACTGATAGAAATCGTTAATAGACGAATTAGGATGGCTCATGACTGATAATGCAACGATCTTGCAAAATGTACCTGAAGGCAAAAAAGTAGGTATCGCATTCTCTGGTGGTTTAGATACTTCTGCCGCACTGCTTTGGATGAAGCAAAAAGGCGCGTCGCCTTTTGCTTATACTGCAAACTTAGGTCAGCCTGATGAAGATGACTATGATGCCATTCCGAAGAAAGCTGAAGAATATGGTGCAACCAAAGCACGATTGGTCGATTGTCGTTTGCAACTTGCCTTAGAAGGGATTGCAGCGATTCAATGTGGCGCATTCCATATTTCGACTGGCGGTATTCCGTATTTCAATACCACACCACTTGGTCGTGCTGTAACGGGTACAATGCTCGTGACCGCAATGAAAGAAGATGATGTACATATTTGGGGTGATGGCTCAACCTATAAAGGTAACGACATTGAGCGTTTCTACCGTTATGGTTTGCTGACCAATCCTGAGTTAAAAATCTACAAACCGTGGCTCGATCAAGTCTTTATCGATGAGCTTGGTGGTCGTGCTGAGATGTCACAATTCTTGATCGACAATGGCTTCGACTACAAAATGTCGAAAGAAAAAGCCTACTCTACGGATTCCAATATGCTTGGCGCAACCCATGAAGCCAAAGATTTAGAATTCCTCGATGCAGGCATTAAAATCGTTGAGCCGATCATGGGCGTTGCATTCTGGAAAGATGATGTTGAAATCAAAGCGGAAGAAGTGTCAATCACCTTTGAAGAAGGCATGCCAGTTGCACTCAATGGCAAACGCATTGACGATCCAGTTGAATTGATTCTTGAAGCCAATCGTATCGGTGGTCGTCACGGTCTCGGCATGTCAGATCAAATCGAAAACCGTATCATCGAAGCGAAATCTCGTGGCATCTACGAAGCACCGGGTATGGCGTTATTGCACATTGCTTATGAGCGTTTGATCACAGGTATTCACAATGAAGATACCATCGAGCAATACCGTATCAATGGTCTGCGACTTGGTCGCTTACTCTATCAAGGTCGTTGGTTCGATTCTCAAGCATTGATGCTTCGTGAAACTGCGCAGCGTTGGGTGGCAAAAGCCATTACAGGTACTGTAACGCTTGAGCTCCGTCGTGGTAATGACTTTAGTATTTTAAATACTGAATCACCGAACCTCACTTATGAAGCAGAACGCTTGACGATGGAAAAAGGCGATTCAATGTTTACGCCGATGGATCGTATCGGTCAATTAACCATGCGTAACCTTGATATCACTGATACGCGTGCAAAACTCGGCATCTATACGGATACAGGTTTATTGTCACTCGGTCAGGGTTCTGCTGTACCGCAATTGGAAAATAACAAAAAGTAATTTCTTAATGTGAGAAATGCCAGTTTCGACTGGCATTTTTTGTGCGCAAAATTTGCGATTTAACTATTATTTACTATTTGGCACTTCTCAACTTTACCGCAGCCGTCATGATCTTATTGGTTCATTAATACTCTGAAAGAATCTTATGAAAACTCATGATGATTTGATTGAAACTTATTTGCGAGTTGGTAATAGGTAAAGCTAAAACCCGGGAACATTGCAATCACATGTCCACTTTTGCTCTTGTACCAACTATTACAACCACCCGATTGCCACACTGTACTTTTCATCTCATGGTGAATCATTTGGGTATAGTCACTTTCAGCTTGCTTCGTCACTTCAATGACAGACTTACCACGCAACTTGGTCGCCTCAATGGCTTTCATGATGTAGTTCATTTGCGCTTCAATTACGAATATCGCTGAGGTATGTCCAATTCCTGTATTTGGTCCTGTCACCACAAAGAAGTTTGGAAAATCAGGAATCGTCGTACCTAGATACGCACGTGGATATTCTTCCCAAAATGCAGATAACTGATTGCCTTGCTTACCTACCACAGGATAAGAAATCACGCCATCGGTCGCATCATAACCTGTGGAGTAAATGATCAAATCGACATCAAGATGCTTTCCTGTAGATGTGTGAATACCCTTTTCATCAATCGACTGAATGCCTGAATCTTTGGTATGCAAGGTCACATTGTCCCGACTCAGTGCAGGATAAAGCGTATTGGACAAGATAATGCGCTTACAACCGATGGTGTAATCTGGCGTCACTGCTTTACGCATTTTTGGGTCTTTAATTTGATTTTTGATATGTTTCAGTGCAACACGTTGCGCAACGACATTGAGCATCGCTTTGGAATATTTAAAACCGATCATACGGGTTTCCAACTGCCAATAAATCGCCATTCGAACACCTTTGTGTATCAGCTTATTGCCGACTAATTTTTGCTGTGTTTGGCTAAATTTGTAATCTGGTCGAGGCATCACCCAATGCGGAGAGCGTTGGAAAACATGGAGGTGAGCCACATCTTCAGCAATCGCAGGAATCACCTGTGCAGCACTTGCGCCACTACCAATGATCGCTACACGTTTGCCACGATAGTCATAATCATGATTCCAATTATTGGTATGAAACGATTCACCTTTGAACGTATCACGACCTTTAAAGTTTGGAATCTCTGGTGTACTGAGTGGCCCTGAGGCATTGACGACAAACTGTGCTGAGATCACTTCGCCATTTTCAATATACGCCAACCAGCGACTGGTTGCTTTATCCCATTCGACTCTTACAACATTGGCATTGGTCTTGGTTTTACTTCGAAGATCATATTTATCAATCACGTGATTGGTGTACTGCTCAAGCTCTGCTTGCTCGACAAACATCTGACTCCACGCATACGGTTCGTGTGAGATCGAATACAGTGGTGACTGCACATCGACAGCCGCACCGGGATAGCTGTTTTGACACCACGTTCCACCCATGAAGTCACGACGCTCTAAGATTAAGAAGTCTTGCAGTCCACGCTTAAGTAAATTGATCGCAGTACACTGCCCACCAAAACCACTACCGATAATCAAAACCTGTACCAATGTCATCTGTATCACCTTTATCTCTGCCGAGTCCATGCACTTTGTGTCTGATTATTCGCACAGCTGAGTATGAATATTTATCCTGATTTAAAGATTCCCAAAGCGGAAGTGACGACCATTGCGATTGGTGTGATCGGTGCAATCAGTCAAACCACAAGCCTTTGGTATCTCAGCCATTATCAAACGGATAAACAAACTTTAATTCGATCAATGTCTTATATGATTCAAGGCACACATTTATTGTTATCACAACCCAATATGCAAAATATAGAAATGGATAATTCCAACGAATGAAGCTACACAGATTTATTTAGGTTTGACTAAAAATCCGCACCATGCCAATTGTGCTGATAGCTTTGTACGACTTCTTTATTTCGATACAAATGGCTTTGAATACTGCGTTTGCGCTCGGATAACATCACCTGTATCTCCGCAACAAAAAACGATGAAGACACATCAAATAATGCCGAATATTTCTCACGATCTTCGGTCACCGCACTAAATCCATCCAAATTCCAAAGGTCAGAAAAACTGCTTAAAGTTTCCAAATTCTGTCGCTGTGCTTGCATTGTATTTGCCACTGTGATAGGGTCAAGTCGTGGATTCAAACATGCCAAAACAAACGGATCAGCCGTATTAATATTGATCTTGGTACTTCGAGATGGCAAAGCAGAAATGTAGGGTGCAATCCGGTGATAATTCTCCCCTTCAAAGCCACGTACCCATTGCAACTGTTTGGCACTGCTAAACATCTGATTTGGTGCAAGATAGCCTGCTTGCACACCTTGATAATAGCTATTCTCAGCGCCCATCGCGCCAACGGTTTCATTATCGGCATCTTGCCAATCAATCACTGCCTCAACTAGATTTGGATCAAGATTTAGTCGCTCTAACATCGCTTGGAAAAACAGCACCGCAGTTTCGTTCTTTTCGCCATTTTCATTCAATAAGCTATTGAGATTAAAACGCCCTTGCTCATCATGGAGCTGACCTGTGACCACACCATCCTCCACAGGAAACGGCGGAAAAGGTTGCGCCCAATTTTCATTTAAGCTGTCGGTGCTATTGTCTTTGGCATCTTGAATGAGCAATTCTGAGAAAAAATATTCTGCAGACCACGCATATTGCAACGCCTGATCTTGACGTAATAGCAACTTAGTTTCTTCCAAATTGGCATTTTGATAGCGCAAAATACTCACCGCAAGAATCGTCGCAAGCACCACCATGATTAAAATGGTCAGTAACGCCACACCGCTTTGCGATGATTTTGAAAAGTGATGATTCACTGGAAAATGGTTCGGCTTGGTCATTCGCTCGTGCTCCCATTTTCAGAACTATTGTTCGAATCGCTATCTGAATTATTGTTTGAACCGTTATTTGCATTGTTGCCATTCGTGCCCGATTCAGTTTCCGTCGAAGGCATATTTTTGGCTGTACTAAATACCCAGCGAATGGCTCGCCCTTGATAATCAAAACTTAAAACTACACCTTGTGGAAGCTGTGACATCAAATATTCTGCTGAATCGGTATCAGTCACGCTTTGTGCAGGCCACTGTGTTTGTACAGCAGGATCAAGGGCTTGAATTTGTAGATTCTCAATCGGTGCAATCAACGCATCACCTTGCATATCTTGGCTTTGCTTACGGTAAATATAGGCATTGTGATAACGCATCAACGCTTGCTTATCCGTATCAAAACGATATTCAACAAATTCAAAGCGATCCAAACCTCGTTGCAAAGGATCAATCACGCCTGCTTTATTAAACTGTAATTGCTGATTTTCCAGTTGTAATGCAGGGTAGCTTTCTTCACCCTCTCGCCCTGACAACGGTACAATCTGACTCAAATCCCGCTGTATTTGCATATATGCAAATTGTAATTGTTGCAGATGCTCAAGATGCGTTGTATTACGCTCACGAGTCTTGATCAGCTGATCGAACACCATCCACCCTGCTGCACTAAGTACCGCAAAGATCGCTATCGCTACCAACACTTCAACGAGAGTAAATCCAGAAGTAGATTTTAGCCGTACTGCGTGCTTTTGAGTGATCGCATTCATTGTGCGCTTCCCTCTTGCGATTGCCGATAATTAAATACAGATAACGTGGTTACACCTTGTACTTTTTCAGCATTATCAGGGTCAAGATGCGACACTTGGATTTCAATACGTTGCACATCTGGACTAATGGTTTCATAAGACTGCTTTTGAATACGCCATTGCTCGCCTTGCTCAGTAATGTCTTCACTCTGACTGCCTGTGAGCCACCCCTTTTCAATCCGAAGCTCCGCCGCCTGATTCATCGCAACGAAATGCGCTAGAGTTCGTAGCTCATTTTGCTGAATTGACTGGGTGTAATTCATGGCAATTTTCATCAATGCCAATGCTGTGGTCGCAAAGATTGCCAATGCCACCATCACCTCAAGCAAGGTAAAGCCACGCAAAGTAGAGCCAAATGCAATGAATCGTCGATGCTGAACGTTCTGCCTACAAGTCTTCTTCATCACTCACCGCACCGAGTCGATTGAGCACAATGGCATCGCCGACTTGTTGTTGTTGCAAATACAGCTGAATGCGCACTGGGACTGCCTCACCATTTCCTAACCAAATGATCTGTGGCAAGGCATCATTTTGCTTGAGCACATCCAAATTCAACTGATGATCCAGACTTTGGATCTGTAAGCTACTTTGCTCAGGTAAAGTCTGACTGTCGAAATCGGTTGCCAATTGCCAGCGGTATTGATCGCGCTCACGCATCGGCTGATTTTGATTAAATTGACTTTGATTTAATTTGCTCTGATTTGAATTGTCAGAATTGGCTTGTGGGCGATACTCCACCACTTCATATTGTGCAGGTGCAATATCTGTCGCAGGCTGAATGAGCAAACCCAAAATTCGCCCTTGATCGGCTGATTCCAAACGGATTTTCTTTAAATTTAGAACCAATAATTCACGAGCTTGCATCACTTTGCGTTGATCGATGCCTTGGACATTCATCACGATCAGACTTGCCATCACCGCCATGATCACGATGACGAGCATGACTTCAATCAAGGTAAAACCTTGTTGAGATTTGGCGATTTGCTTGACTTTATTTTTATTGTTCACGATACGCTCGATGCTTTAATTTTCACTCAATCCAATCATCAACTATTTTTGCTGATCGGCATTTTGCATGGCTTGTGACTCTTGCTCATCGAAGGCTTCTTCACGAGCATTCCTCGGCAAAGCCAAAACTTGCTCAATATATGACACTCGCAAACTATCACGTTCACCCAAATAACGCTGATAATAGGTCGAGTTCAAAATCGCCGCCGCACCTTGGGTAATCGACCAAATCGAGGCTAAATAATCTCGTACAGGCATGGCGCTTTGAATGTATTTTAAATAATGTTCTGTCAGGCGAATGATAATCCGTAAGCGTTTTTTACGGATTTGATAAAGGTCTTGAAATAAATTTTGTAGCCCTTGCCCTGTGTTGGCTAGGCGTTCTTCGATCTGATGATATAGCACAGTACGCTCAGGATGGTGCAACTGATGCAACATAAAAAAAGCAAGATGCTCGGGGAATTCTTTTTCCGTGTCATAGATCATATCTAACAGCTTTTGCTCATTGCGTATGATCAATAAAATATACAACTCATCTTTACTTTGAAAATGCTTATACAGCGTACCTTTAGCAATATCAAGATCGGCAGCTAAAGTGTCCAACGTCATGCCTGATTCGCCATATTCCAACAATAAATTTTCCGCAGTCGAAAAGATAAGTTCTTCGCGCGCCTTAAACTGCGCTTGTCGTTCCATCTGCTGGTCTAAATTCTTCATGTTGAAATTCTCACATCAATTCATGACAACTGTATTTTGATATTCTATGTCGCATCACATGCTTTGAATCACTATAACATTTTCAAACCGCATTAAACGTAAATTATGCACTCAAACCTGTGATTCGCAAAAAGTTATCCGTCGTTTGCTGGGCTATTTGCTCTACCGATACGCCATATACAACCGCCAATGCTTCTGCCACATGCGGTACATATTTTGGCTCGTTCGGCTTACCCCGATACGGCATAGGCGCAAGATAAGGGCTATCTGTTTCAATCAACACACGATCTAACGGCACTTGCTTCGCAACATCACGCAAATCTTGCGCATTCTTAAAGGAAATAATTCCTGAAAAAGAAATATAAAATCCCAAATCTAGCACCGCTTTTGCAGTATCCCAATCTTCGGTAAAGCAATGCAAAATACCATGTGTCGCATTTTCTGCTTTGAGCACATCAATGGTATCTGTTTTGGCACTGCGGGTATGTACCACCAAAGGTTTGCCAACTTGTTGCGAAGCTTGGATATGCCGTGCAAAACAATCTTTTTGCTCTTGAATGAAATCGGTACTGTGGTAATAATCCAAGCCTGTTTCACCGATCGCCCAGACTTTATCAGACTGCGCTAACGAAACAAGCTCTTCAACTGTTGCCCGAGCCATCATCTCTGGATCTTCACACGGGTGCACACCAACGCTATAACCGACATGTTCATGCGCTGATGCGATCTTGGACAGCGCAATATGATCATCCAATGCCACAGATATGCCCATCATCCGACTGACACCCGCCTGCATTGCCGCATCAATGGCGGCATGAACATCACCTTGATAAGGTTTTAGCTCAAGCATCGTCAGGTGACAATGAGAATCCACAAACTGCATCATAAAACTTTTACAACTTATAAATTTAGTTTGGTCATTTTATCACATCTGCCCATTCACTGAGGTGTGATTTCAGCCCAAAAGTATTGATTCACGACGATCAGTTTTATAGTGTATAGCTTGGTTTATCAGATGTTAGATGTCCTGCCAACATTTTTTCCGCTTCATTTTTAAATGCCATGCCTTTTTCACCATCCAACTGAATCGCAAAACCTTGTGGCTTTGAACCTTGTTGACGTGGGGAAATCCAAATCACTTTGCCTGTGACTGGATATTTTTGTGATTGCTCAGGCAATGACGCAATCACGAGAAGCTCTTGCCCCAAAGTGACTTCTTGCTTAGATGGTACAAATAACCCACCACCCAGCACGAAAGGCATATAGCACGCTTGTAAGCTTGCCTGATCTGGCATATTAGTTTGAATAATGGCACCGCCACGTGGTGGAATCATCAATATACTCCCTGTGTTATTTTTTATGCTGTATCATTTAGAGTGTTTAATCGTCGTTCCTATCATCGTGAAAGCGACAAAATTAAACACTTACCCCTTCAACATTCATCAACTGCATACAAAGTTGCTCAAATATCAATGCACTTTGCACATTCTGTCCAAGCTGTATTGGCACTTGATTGAACGCTTTATCTAAATCAAATAACTGTTCCAAACTATAATACTGTTGTAAATCAGCAATGTCGAGATCGGACTGTTTGATTGCTTGCTGTAATTTATATGCCGTCATATCCTGCAGGTTAAAACGAAGCATCATCATCAGTGCTTTAAAGTCCAATTCCTTGAGCCAGTCATTGGCAAATTTAATCGGTTGCTGTTTGTATTTCACCAAGTTTGTCCACGCTTGAGCAAAACTTTGTCGTTTTGCAAACCACGGACTATTTAAAATGTCTTGTGCCTTTAAAGGCATGTGATGTGCTAAAGCTAAAGCAATCTGTTGCTCATCTGCGGTGAATTCACTGCGATTTTCAGATGTTGGCAACTTATTTTCGGATAAAAACTGTTGCGCTTGCGAAATAGCGATTCGATCTAAAGCATATTGTTGTACACGGCTACGAATGGTTGCCGAAAGTTGCAACATGGCATCACTGACTAAAATCATCAGCACCCGATCACCCGGTTCTTCCAAAGTTTTCAGTAAGGCATTACTCGAAGCGATATTCATCTTATCCGCTTGCTGAATTACCACTACACGCCAACCATCAACGGTTTGCTGAATAAAATCATTCAGTTCACGGATTTGATCAATTTTAATCGATGAGTAACTTTGTTTCTTTTCATCAAAATCTGCGGAAATTTGCTTAAGCTGTGGGTGCGTATCGGCATCAAACCAGTGACAACTTTTACACTGTCCACAGGCTATTTGAATCTCTGTAGAATTAGTCTGCTTTAAACTCGATTTATTTAAGCCTGATTTATTTAAGCACAGCAACCATTTGGCAAATTGCAGACTAAACTGCTGTTTCCCACAACCCTGCTTTCCATAGAACAACATAGCATGACCAAGCTCAGGATAACGTGTCGTGAGTTTTTGCCAAATCGGATGATGCCAAGTATAGATGCCCTGTCGCATCGAACTGGAATCGTGCAATTCAGACTGATGATGATCTTTGCTCATGGGCATCTATCTGTTGTTGTATGCTAATTGATTTATTCAAATGCACTGACTGGCATGGCATTTAAACGGTCTAAATCGGCTTGGGTATCGACACCCGGTGGCAAATTCGCCTGTGCCACATCAATGGCAATACGATGACCATTTTCTAAAACACGAAGCTGTTCAAGGCTTTCCAAATGTTCCAAATCACCTTGCGACCATGTCACATAATCTTGAAGTAACTGCACACGATAGGCATACAAACCGAGATGACGATAGGCTTTGTTGTGTAGTGTGCGCTCGGCAAGTTTTACGCCATCACGATCATACGGAATTGTAGCACGGCTAAAATACAATGCTTCTTTGGTTTTGCTCATCACCACTTTGACAATGCTATCACGCTCAAATTCTTCCAATGAATGAATCGGTTCACACAGCGTTGCCATCGCACATTGCGCTTGATCTTCTAAAAGCTGTGCCACCTGCTTGACCAACTGTGCAGGAAGCAAAGGTTCATCACCTTGTACATTGACAATAATATCCTCAGCCGACCAGCCTTTGATCTGTGCCACTTGGCTTAAACGGTCTGTGCCTGATGGATGATTAACATCTGTCATCACCACATCAATGCCTTCTGCCAAACAAACATCAGCGATGCGTTGATCATCTGTTGCCACACAATAATCATCAAAACCATCGACTTTTTTGGCTTGATCGACCACACGCAAAATCATCGCTCGACCATGAATCTCAAGCAGAGGTTTACCCGGTAAGCGTGAACTGGCAAAACGTGCAGGGATAACAATGTGTTTACGCATAATACTTCCTTAAATCTATTTGACACTTCAGTTATTCGGATGATGGCGATAAATTGATCTTAAAATTTGGATTTAAACCGAGCAACTGATCATTAAACATCTGATAGACGTTTTCTGATAATACCGCTTGTACAGGCAGCACCCAGACACGTGCCAACATCTCAGAATCATTGTGCCAAAGTTGCTTTAATTTAACTGCATCTTTTTCCGTAGTGATGATTACCTTCTGATTCATTTCAGCAAAATCAATCGCTTGATACGCATGGTGATCTGCAAAAGCGTGCTTTTGATACGAGATATTTAAATTATCAAGGGTATTAAAAAATCGCTGTGGAAAACCAATCCCAACCACCGCATCATAGTGCAAACTCGCATCGAAGGGCTGATTGCGATCAGCCAAATTGTACGGCATACTCGGCGCAAGATGCATATGCAAATCGGTCTTAGGATGTGCCGAATGTTCAATGACAGTCACGTCATCCAAACGGCTTAATGGCTCTCGTAGATAACCTTCAGGCAAAAGCTTTTCATTGCCAAAACCACGATTGGCATCGACCACCACCCATTCCAAGTCACGAGCAAGTGCAAAATGCTGCAAGCCATCATCACTTAAAATCAAATCAATGTGATGATGTTGTAATAACAATTCAATGACATGTTGACGATTTGGACCAACTGCCATCGGCACATGAGTTCGCTGTACAATCAGCGTCGGTTCATCACCCACCTGCTCAGGCGTAGAATCCAAAGTCACGAGTAACGGAAACTCGCCTTTTCCATCTACACCTTTACCACCCCCGCCTTTTCCTCCATAGCCTCGACTAATCACGCCGACTTTTATATTTTTGGATTGCAAATATTCAACGAGTGCGATGATCAGAGGCGTTTTACCACTTCCACCGACGGTAATATTGCCAATAATCATCACAGGTACTGGCGCACGATAGGCGTCTTTTGATTTACTATTTTTTTGCCACAGAAAAACAGCACGATACAGCCAAGACAAAGGACGAAGTACAATCAACCATTTGGCTTGATCATGCCATGCTTTTTGTATCTGCTCTGCCAAACGCATGTGATTTAAGACTCATCATCAAGATGGAATTGCCGCTGATAGAGCTTTGCATATTCACCTTGTTTGTCGAGTAATTCCTGATGATTACCTACTTCGATGATCTGCCCATGATCCATCACCACGATGCGATCCGCATTTTCAATGGTAGATAGTCGATGTGCAATGACAATGGTTGTACGCCCTTGCATCGCTTGGTCAAGCGCTTGTTGAATATAATGCTCAGATTGGTTGTCTAGTGCACTGGTCGCTTCATCTAAGATGAGAATTGGTGCATTTTTCAACATCGCACGTGCAATCGCCAAACGCTGACGTTGACCACCAGACAGATTTAAACCATTTGCACCGAGATTGGTGTCATAGCCTTTTGGTAACTCCATGATGAAATCATGCGCATAAGCCGCTTTTGACGCAGCGATGATTTGTTCTTCTGTTGCATCAGCAAGCTCACCATAGGCAATATTTTCACGCACGGTACGATCAAATAAAATAACTTGTTGATTGACCATCGCAATATGATGACGCAAATAATTCAGCTCAATATCTTCGATTTCGTGACCATCGACAATGAGCTGTCCTTCTTGATGCGTCTGATAGCGAAGTAGTGTATTGACCAAAGTTGATTTACCTGCGCCAGAACGACCTACCAATGCAATGGTTTCGCCCGACTCAATGTGCAAATTGATTTGATCCAGTGCTTTCGTGCCATCAGGATAGGTCACGCCAACTTGGTTAAACTGAATCTGCCCTGACATCGGCGGTTTAAACTGTCCTAGATTTGGCTCATCCGCTTGATCAATCACATCAAAAATTGATTTGGTCGCTGCAAGACCACGTTGGATTTTTTCATTGATATCCGTCAAAGCTTTTACAGGTTTACTCAATAATCCTGCTGCGGTGATATATGCAACAAACTCACCTGCACTGGTATCGCCAATGATTTGCGGACGCAGTGCAATCCAAATCACAATACTCATTGCGATCGCCATAAAAAGCTGTACCAATGGTGTATTGATACTGACCACAACGACGAGCTTTAAACCTTTTTTTAGATTTTCGAATGAATAACGATGGAAGCGTTGTTTTTCATATTCTTGCCCACCAAAGCTTTTCACTACGGAGTAGCCATTGACTGCTTCTTGCACCACATGACTGACATCACCCATGCTATTTTGCAATTGCGTAGACAGTCGACGCATCCGCTTAGCCGCTTTGCGAATGACCAAAGCAATTAAAGGTGCAATGATTAAAATGGTCAGTGACAATCGCCAATTCATATAAAACAAATAACCAAGGAGCAAAATCACCGTCAAGCCATCTCGTACAATAGTTTTTAATGATTCTGTAGACGCAGCAGTGACTTGTTCAACGTTATAGATAATCTTCGCCGTAATATGTCCACTGGAGTTATTTAAATAATAGGCTGTTGGTAATTTTAACAGTTTATCGAAAATCTGCTGACGTAGGGTAAACACCAAATTCCGTGAAATTACCGCTGAGAAATAATTCCCGAGGAATGAGCCTAAACCACGGCAAAAGAACAGAAAAATCACTAACAATGGAAATAAATTTTTCGCAGACTTATCTGCGGTATTGATCGCATCAATGATGTATTTGATGAGTTGTGCGATCGACACTTCGGTTGCCGCATTGATCGCAAAACCAATCAATACCAAAATGCCTGCTTTCCAATAGACTTTAAGATAACTTAATAGGCGAAAATAAACCTGCAAATCACTTTTTGCATCTGATTGACTGGCATTCGGTTGACTTGCATCTTTCGCCTTATTCACCGATTAATAACCTCTCGCAGGAACTTTGGTACTGATATTGATATTCATAAAGCCGAGCTTACCCGCAACATCCATGACACGTACTACATCTTGATGTGCTGCTTTGGCATCAGCTGCAATGATCACAGGCATATCACGTCGATCAGCAGTTGCTTGCTGTATTGCCGTAGTCAATTGCGTTTCATCATTGCCTGCCAATGCCTGACCATTCACGGTGTATTTCCCGGAAGCCTGAACAACCACTTCCACACGTTCATCTATCGACGTCGGTGGCACGCCTTGCGCATCTGGCAAAGTCAGATTCAAACGACTATGCTGATTAAAAGTGGTCGATACCAAAAGAAAAACCAATAAAAACAATAAACAATCTATCATCGGCGTCAGGTTGACTTCGATCTCATTGACACGTGGGCGATTAAACTTCATCCGCCACCTGCGCTTCGATCAATGCTGAATCGTCATAAGCAGGTTCATCATTTTCTACAATTTTAAAGTGTGCATCATAAAACAATGCGGCATGAAATATAGTTGCTTGTTGTTCCATTTCCACCACATATTCCACGATCACACGTTGAAAATAGCGATAAGCCATCAATACAGGAATGGCAATAATCATCCCTGCTGCCGTGGTAATTAATGCCTTAGACACGCCTTGTGCAAGCAATGCAGGATCAGTCACACCGCCCGTATTTACAGCAAGAAAGGCTTGAATAATCCCCAACACAGTACCGAGCAAACCTAACAGTGGTGCAATCGAGCCTATTGTGCCTAAGAAATTAATATTTTTTTCGAGTGAAGCGATTTGTACACTGGCTTCCGTCTGCATTTGCTTTTGTGCAAAATCCGCACCTTTGCTTTTGAACATATAGCCTTTTTGTAAAACTTTGCCTAATGAAGATGCAAATAATGACTTTTGATCTTGCAAATTCAATGTGCCACTTTGCGCACGTGCTAAAACTTCATTCGCCAAATTTTTTGGAATCACTTGTGATTTTTTCAATCGCATCATGCGTTCAATACAAATCGCTAATGCAATGATTGAACACAAGATCAGTGGGATCATCAACCACCCACCTGCTTTAATAAATTCCCACATAGACCCCTCTGTACTTCAACAAATAACGACGACTTATTTTGATTATTCAAACACCTTCAAAATACCATCCAACTCATCGAGTGAATGATACTTGATGACGATTTTGCCCTTTCCTTTGGCATTGTGATCAATCTGTACTTCCGCACCGAGCTTTTCAGTCAACTTTTCAATCAACTGACTGGTATCCGATGAAGGCTTCGCTTTCTCACTCGATGATACAGGCTTTTGCAACTCACGCACGAGCTGCTCTGTCTGACGCACAGACAAGCCTTTTGCCTCGACTTGCTGTGCAATCTTAGCTTGTTCAGTCTTCTTCAACGGTAATAATGCACGTGCATGGCCCATATCAATTTTTTGCTCATCCAATAAGACTTTGACGCTTTCTTCTAAACTGAGTAAGCGCAATAAATTACTTACAGAAGCACGAGCTTTACCGACTGTTTCTGCAATCTCTTGATGACTTAGTCCAAACTCTTCATGGAAGCGTTGTAATGCCAAAGCTTGCTCCATTGGATTCAAATCTTGACGTTGAATATTTTCAATCAACGCCAAAGCAATCGCCACTTGATCCGACATGTCACGCACGATCGCAGGGACATGTGTTAAACCTGCAAGTTTAGCAGCACGCCAACGACGCTCACCAGCGATAATTTCATATTGTGCTTCTTCGCCTTCACTACGGACTCTACGAATCACGATCGGTTGCATCACACCGTGTTGCTTGATCGAATCGCTCAGCTCTTGTAAGGCTTCATCGGCAATATGTTGACGTGGTTGGTATTGACCACGCTGCAATATATCTACCGAGATCTGTTCGAGTTGACCATCTTCAAGGTCTGCGGTATTCACAGAAAGATGTTGCTTCTCTTTTTTCACTGAACCAAGTAGTGCATCTAAACCACGACCTTTGGCTAAGCCACGTTTTTTTACAGTCATGATTTTGCTCCTTGCTTTTGTTCAGTCTGTTTTTGTTCAGCCTTTTTCATTTTTTTGACGAGTTCCGCTGCGAAGGTGAGATACGACACTGCACCTTTTGAGCTTTTCTCAAAATACATCACAGGTACGCCATGTGCAGGCGCTTCCGCTAAACGTACATTGCGTGGAATCACCGTCTGGAATAATTTATCGCCAAAATATTGTGCCAACTCTTCGGAAACATCTTTGGTCAACGCACTACGTCCATCATACATGGTGCGCAAGACGCCTAGAATTTCTAAGTTAGGGTTCAATGTTTGATTGATGCGCTCAATGGTTTGACACAAATCAGCTAAACCCTCTAAGGCATAATATTCACACTGCATTGGGATCAATACACTATCCGCTGCACAAAAGGCATTCACCGTAATCAAATTCAGACTTGGCGCACAATCAATCAAAATAAAATCAAAGTTGCTTTCGATCTGCTTCAAGGCATCACGGAGAATAAACTCACGCTGTTCCTGCTCAGCGATCACGAGCTCAGCACCTGCAAGCTCTCGATTTGAGCCAAGCACTTTATAGTTCGACTCGACTTTGTTGATGGCAGCTTCGATCGGTGCATCACCCAACATCACATCAGCAATGCTATAGTTCAATTCATTTTTATGTACACCAGAGCCCATCGTAGCATTGCCTTGCGCATCTAAATCCACAAGCAAAACACGCTTTTTCAGCACTGCTAAAGATGCAGCAAGATTGACTGCGGTGGTGGTTTTTGCGACACCACCTTTTTGATTTGCAATTGCAATTATCTTTGCCATAAAGCTATCTTCGTCTATTCGTTCAATACTTGTTCGATACTTATTTCAACATTACTTGGTTCAATGCTTCAATCAGAAGCATCATGCACCACGATAATGGCGATCCATTCTAACAAAGTCTTTTTTAATCCTATGGGTTATACATCACTTGTTTTGCAATACAAAGTCACGATGATTGACTTAAAACAATTAAGTGCCGTTGCTCATCAAGTTTCGGTACTTTGAGTGCAATGATCTGCTGTGACCAATTCGATAAGCTTGATAGCTCATCATGTGGCACAACACCTTTCATCGCAGCAATGACTGACTGCTCATGCATATAGGGCTTTGCTGCATCAACAAAATCAAGCAGTGAGGCAAAAGCACGACTAGTAATGACATCGAAATGACCAAGATCGTTGATACTCTGCGGATCTTCTACCCGAGTCTGCACCGCTTTGACATTGGTGAGCTTCATATCTGCAATAAATTGCTTCAAAAAACGAATCTTTTTACCATTTGAATCAAGCAATACGCACTCACGCTCAGGCTGACACAATGCCACAATCATGCCTGGCATGCCACCGCCTGTACCTACATCGAGCATTCGACCTTTTGGAAAATGATTCAAAATACTCAAACTATCTAGTAGATGCTTGATCAACATTTCCTTTGGTTCACGGATCGCAGTGAGGTTGTAAGCTTTATTCCAAAGCACTAAGGCATCTTGATATTTCAGCAAGTTGTTCAGCACCTGGTCGGACAAGTCCAAATCCAGTGCAGACACACCATCGGTCAAAGCTTGATAGTAAGGGTGCATAAATCCTCAAACAAATATGTTAGCCATCGAAAAATAAATGACTTCGACTTGGTGCTTAAAGCATAATTCGAAACGCACCTATTATGCGTGGAACATCTTGTAAAACGCAAACTGGTTTCACTGAAATCACCCGATTTGACACGTTTAATTGTAGAGAATTAAATCTCTTGATTGCGAATCTGTTCATCCAATTGCATTAATCGCTCAGGTGTACCCACATCGACCCACGCCGTTGACATTTTTTCACCACTGACTAAGCCTTGTTGCATCGCATCTTTGAGTAATGGTGCAAGTGGGCGTTTGCCTTTTGGTAAATCTGCAAACAGCTTTGGAGATAAAATACTAATCCCTGAAAAGGTTAGCGCCTCACCCGCTTTCTCTTGCTCAAATGTGCTGACCACACCATGATTTGCAGTGCCATTCGATAAATCATCACTTAAAGTAAAATCACCATTTGGATGTTGCGGTGGGTTATCCACCAAGACCAAATGTGCCAAGCGATCGCCAAGCTCAACATTTTTTAATGCTGAAAAGTCATAGCGTGTCCACACATCACCATTCACCACGAGAAAAGGTTGATCTTCAAAATGAAACAAGGCTTTGATCAAACCGCCTGCGGTTTCTAAACCTTCATCTTCTAATGACCAAATAATTTTTACACCAAACTGCGAGCCATCACACAATGTATTGACCAACTGATCTTTAAGCCATGCGGCATTGATGATAATTTCTGTCACGCCAATTTTAGCCAGTGCTTCGATATGCCAAAAGATCAGTGGCTTACCGCCTACTTCTAACAATGGCTTTGGCTTATATAAAGTCAGCGGTCGCATACGATTCCCCAAGCCTGCCGCTAAGATCATCGCTTTCATTGGCTTACCTCTTCTTTTAACATTTCAATCGTCAATTCTTGATAAGTGCCATATTTTTGTTCAAATTTAGGCATCACGTCATTTTCGACAAATGATTGCAATTCAGCTAATTCAGGACAATTTTTCAATTCCTGACGCAAATACCACATCACACGCGGTAAATCTTTCAAATAACCCGACTTACCATCACGCACGAATAAACGCACAAAAATGCCTAAAATTTTCAAATGACGTTGAATCGACATAACTTCTGCATCAAGGCGAAATTGTTCCAAACTGCGCCCTACTTTTGCAGACTCAGGCAACAGTCCATAGAATTGATCAACCCATTTTGCAACTTGCTCAGGTAACCATTGCACATAAGCATCACGCACGATCGAGATCAAATCATAAGTATCAGGACCAACCACCGCATCTTGGAAGTCGATCACGCCAAGTACAGACTCTCCCTCTAAAACCATCAAGTTACGGCTGTGATAATCACGATGCACGATGACTTGCGGTTGATTTTTCAGATTGTCCAAAATCCACGCATAACTGTTGTTCAACATGCTTTGTTGCGCTTCGCTCAATGTAATATCAAGCGCAGGCAACATCCAGTGATCAAACAACCGCATTTCATCGGTCAATTTTTCCGCACTATATTGTGGGAAAATCTGTGCATCGACAGCAATACTTTGCAGTTGGATAATTTGCCCAAAAGCTTGTAAATAATATTGATCGACTGTGCTTTGATTTAACTCGGTAGATAGAAGCTGATCGCCAAAGTCTTCAAGTAATAAAAACCCTTGTGTTAAATCTTGTGCGACGATCTGTGGCACACGTGCCCCGTAGCTTGATAAATAGCTTGCGATTTGTACAAATGGTGCACAATCTTCTTTTTCTGGTGGTGCATCCATCAGCATATAACGCTGTGATGAAAGCGCAATCCTTGCATAGCGCCGAAAACTTGCATCTCCAGCTAAGTATTTGATTTTGAAATCTTGTTGTGGCAAAACTTGGTTTAACCAAGTATCAATTAACTGTTCTCGTTGCATGTGAAGCGAATCCCTAATTGCAAAAAGCGTGCATTATTTAGCGAACTAAGTGTAGTCGTTTCCGCTTTTTTTCTCTATCATGCAATGAAAATATTTCTTTGCACTTTGATTTATTCCCAAATTCTGATGACTGATCTTGAACCTATATGATGACCCATCAATTTAAAAAAAACACCTTATTCAAAGCCGTCATCGGACTGATGAGTCTTAGTTCGATTCAAATCGCTTATGCGGAAAACAGCAACGCAAATGTTGACAGCGTAGAATCATCACAAGCCACAACAGCAGACTCAAAAGTCTTCAGCAAAGAGATTCATTTAGATAAAACCCAAAGTAAAAATGGTGGTTTAACACCTGCCAATAGTGAAGAAGCGCAAGACTTCTATCAACAATATTATTTAACGCCATCAGAAATCGCCGAATCAAACCCAAAAGATACATACAAAGATCAACTCTGTTCGGGAATGTGGGTGACACCGATTGGCACCGATGAGCAAGCTCCGAGCGATCCAACTCAAGCGACTGCAACGATTAGTGCAGAAAGTGCTTACTACAACCCTAATGGCACCTCTGTACTCGAAGGTGATGTTCAAATCGACCAACAAGGGCGAAGCATTCGTGCTGAGCGGTTAGAGCTTGATGAAACGCAAACCTATGCCAAAGCACAAGGCAAAGTGCAACTCGCTCAAGGTGGATTATTTTCACAAAGCGATGAAATTAATTACAATCTGAAAACGCAGCAAGGCGATCTAAACGATAGCTATTTTATTAGCGAAGCACAGCAAGCGCATGGCTATGCCTCAGAGATTCGTCGCACTGCACCTGATGTTGTCGTACTCAATCAAGCAAGCTATTCGACCTGCGCACCAAGTACAAGCCCTGCATGGCACATCCAAGCCAAATCAATCGAACTGAATCAGACGACTGGACGTGGTGTGACTAAAGATGCACGGCTTTATATCAAAAATACCCCTGTGCTTCCTGTGCCGTATTTTAATTTTCCGATTGATGATCGACGCACCACAGGCTTCTTAGTACCTAGCTTTGGTTATACCAATGATGGTGGCTTACAACTGAGCGTACCGTATTACCTGAATCTTGCGCCAAACTATGATATGACGGTAACTCCACGCTACCTCAATGGTCGTGGCATTATGGCAGAAGGTGATTTCAATTATCTCACCGAAGATTATGGTTTTGGTAAAATTTGGGGTGGTTATCTGCCTCAAGATCGGGGCTATGATGATCAAGATCGTAAAGATTTGCACTGGGAGCATTTTTGGAAAATTAATGATCAATGGAACAGCGCCATTGATTATAACTACGTATCCGACAAAGACTATTTTACAGACCTCGGAAGCTCTCCTGATAGTGAGGATTTAGTTCATCAAGAACGTACTTGGGTCTTGAATTATGCCAACGGTATTCCAGGCATTACTGCGCAGCTTAAAGTTCAAGACTTTCAAACTTTAGATGAATCCATCGCCGATGTAGATCGCCCTTATGCACGCTTGCCACAGTTTATTTTTCACTATGCGGGTGGAGAATATGATGGTTTAGAGTATGGCTTTTATAACGATACGGCATACTTTAAAAAGTCTATCGACGACGGCTCTGCATTAGAAAGTAGCGGTACACGAATTTATAATCAGCTGTATAGCCGCTACAACTTTAGAACACCAAGTGCCTTTGTCATTCCTGAAATTTCAGTGCGTAGCATCAACACTTTCTTTGATCGGGACAGTAAAGTTGATCTCGGTTTTGATGAAAATGAATCGGTTGAAAAATCTGTTGCTGTACCACAGTTCACTTTAGATACAGGCTTAGTTTTTGAAAAGCAAGGCAAGTTTTTGCAAAGCTTAAGCCCTCGCCTATTTTATGCTTATTCACCTTATCAGGCGCAAGACGGCTATCCAAACTTTGACAGTACCCAAGCCTCTGTCAGTTACGACCGTTTATTTAGTCCATATCGTTTTTATGGACATGATCGCTTAGAAGACAATCATTTTGCATCGCTTGGTTTAACCTATCGCTTATACGACACCATTGGCTTAGAGCGCTTACGTGCAAGTATCGGACAGAGCTTTTATTTTGCTGATCGCAAAGTCCGTCTTGATGCGGAGAATGATCCGATCGCAACAGATGACTACTCAGGTCCTGTAATGACCTTCTCTAGTCAGCTTAGCAATAATATTCATGTGACATCGAACACAGCGTTTGATGCAGACGGTGAGAATACGTTTAGCAATCTATCGTTGAATTATGCCGATGATGTTGGACAGCTTTACCATCTTGGCTATGTCTATCGTAACGACCTTGCCGAACTGCGTCAGCAAGCTTATCAACAAGTGGTTGGCTCATTTGTGCAACCGATTCACAACAATTGGCGACTCATGGGTCACGTACAATACGACATTGATAATGACTTGACACGTGAAATTCTACTCGGTTTAAATTATGAATCTTGCTGTTGGGGTGTTTCAGTCTATGCACGTCGATACTATAATGATCTCGACGACCCGACTGATGAAAACATTTCAGCGAAGAAAGCCATCATGGCAGAGTTTAGCCTTAAAGGTTTAGGCGGATTATCAGGCAAATTAGCCTCATTATTAGAAGATCGTGTCATTGGATTTGATCATGTTAACCAAACTTGGACTCAACGTTAATGAATAACCCTACTGTACTCACACCTGTACTTACATCTAAATTACGTCAAAACATGATGAAAATTGCCCGCACTACTGCGCTAGTGGTTGCGTTATCTGCATCAGCGTCAATTTATGCAGCGAATATTGATCAAGTGGTTGCAGTCGTTGGTGAAAGCGCAATTTTGCAAAGTGATCTAGATCAAGCGAGTGCCGTTATTCAAGAGCAAATGCAAAGCAAGGGACAACAAGTTCCCCCTGCATCTATTCTGCGTAAACAAGTATTAGAACAACTCATCTTACGTCAAGCTCAAATTGAACAAGTGCGTCGTCTAGGTGTGAAACCGAGCGAAACTGAACTCAATCAAGCTGTATTGTCTATTGCAAAGCAACAAGGTGCGGAGAGCTTAGAAGAATTCCAACGTGGTCTTGACAGCCAACGTGCAGGTAGCTATGAGCTACTTCGCAAGCAGGTGTCAGAAGATTTAAGTGTCAATCGCCTACGTCAACAACAAGTCATGTCACGTATCAAAGTATCTGAGCGAGATATTGATAACTTCCTCAATTCACCTCAAGGTCAAGCAGCGCTGGGTAGCCAAGTTCATGTGCTTCATCTACGTATTTCGCCAAAGTCAGAAGCGACTAAAGTTGGTGCAGTTACAGAAACTGCCAATACTGTACGCAATGCCTTAGCAAGTAGTGATGACATCAAAGCGATTGCCGAGCAAAACAGTAATGATCAAGTCGTGGTGCAAGGTGCAGATATGGGCACACGTGCTTTATCTGACATCCCTGCCGATCTTGCCGCTCGAATCAGCGGTATTGAAGTCGGTCAAACCACGGAATTGATCAATGCCAAAGATGGTATTCATGTTTTAAAGTTACTTGAGCGTAGTGCGGATGCCAAAAAAGCGTTAGTGCCACAATATTTTACACGTCATATTTTGATTCAACCTTCAGAAGTCGTTAGCCCTGCTGATGCAAAACAGCAAATTGATCAAATCTATAGCCGTCTACAACAAGGCGCAGATTTTCAAGAAATGGCAGCGACCTACTCTAGCGATACTGGATCAGCACGTAATGGTGGTAGTTTGGACTGGGTTTCTCCTGGTGTGATGGTGCCTGAGTTTGAAAAAGTGATGACTTCTACCTCAGTTGGTCAAGTCAGCAAACCATTTCAAACACAATACGGTTGGCACATCTTGACCGTTGAAGATCAACGTCAGAAAGATATGACTGAAGAATATCAACGGCGTATGGCAAAACAACTGTTGAGTGAGCGTCAGTTTGATGCAGAGCTTGATGGTTGGTTACGTGAAGTCCGTGCAGAAGCGTATGTGGATATCAAAGATCCAAGCTTAAAAGATGCTGACGCGCAAGCGAATTCAACGCAACCGACGACCGAGCCAAGTACAGATTCAAGCACCGAAAACTAATAGATTGGTGTAAAAACCGATTCATTTTCTTATATAAAAAACCAAATCTCGTATTTGGTTTTTTATTTTCTTCAAATCAGATCAGTCAAAGCTAAACACTCGTGCTAAGATTTGATGTTCATATTGGTTTTCCAATTTTCATAATTAGGTTAGACGGTTTCAATGATGCAATTTGTCCATTTAGGCATTCACAGCGAATATTCGATTACGGATTCGATTATCAGAATCCCTGATTTGGTCAAAGCTGCCGCCGACGACAAGATGCCTGCTTTGGCACTGACCGACCTGTCGAATATGCACGCTGCGGTGAAGTTTTATAACGCCTGTCTTAAGCATGGCATTAAGCCAATTTTTGGAAGTGATCTACGTCTTGGTGAAGAGCATCAACGAGTGCAACTGCTTGCGATGAACCAAGCGGGCTGGCTCAATCTCACCGAATTGGTATCCAAAGGTTTTACCCATGGACTGAAACTCGACATTCCTACGGTTCAGTCTGAATGGATTTGTCAGCAATCTGATGGACTGATTGCCCTCTTGGGAATCCATAGCGATGTCGGTCAAGCACTTTGCTCGTCCAATCCTGATAAAGCCGAGCCACTGATTGACGCATGGAAAAATGCCTTTGCTGATCGGGTGTATTTGGCGATTAGCCGAGTCGGTTTACCGAATGAAGAATTGTTTATCCAACAAGCCTTACAACTCGCACAAAAATATCAAATCGGTGTGGTTGCGCACAATGATTTACGTTTTGTGAAACAAAGTGATTTTGAAGCGCATGAAGCTCGGGTCTGTATCGCTGAAGGCTATGTACTCGGTGATGATCGCCGTCCGCAAAACTATACCGATCAGCAATATTTCAAATCCAATGCTGAAATGCAGGCATTGTTTGCCGATTTACCCAATGCCTTAGCCAACAGCTATCTAATCGCACAGCGCTGTACGGTGAATCTGACGTTGGGTAAAAACTATCTGCCTGATTATCCGATTCCGCCTGAGCACACTATTGATTCATTTTTCCGTCATGTCTCAGAGCAAGGCTTAGTCGAGCGTCTTGTGCTACTTTATCCTGAAGCTAAGCGTGATGAATCATGGGCTGAGATTGATAAAAAATATCACGATCGCCTGACCTATGAGATTGATATTATTCTCAAAATGGGTTTTCCAGGCTACTTCCTCATCGTCATGGACTTTATTGGCTGGGCGAAAAATAACGGTGTGCCTGTTGGACCGGGTCGTGGTTCGGGTGCAGGCTCATTAGTTGCTTATAGTTTAAAAATTACCGATCTTGACCCACTACGCTATGAACTGCTTTTCGAACGATTCCTGAATCCTGAACGTGTATCGATGCCCGATTTCGATATTGACTTCTGTATTGCAGGACGTGACCGTGTGATTGAATATGTGTCACGCCACTATGGACGTGAAGCGGTATCGCAGATTGCCACCTTTGGTACGATGGCTGCTAAGGGGGCGATTCGCGATGTAGCACGTGTACTCGGTAAATCTTATGGCTTAGCAGATCGGATTTCAAAACTTGTCCCGACGAAGCCACTCGGTGTTGATCTAAAAACCGCTTTGGAGATGGAACCAGAGCTCAAAGACATGGTCACCAACCCTGCCAATCCTGAATATGAAGATGCCTCGGAAATTTGGGAGATGGCGCTCAAGCTCGAAGGCATTACCCGAAATACAGGCAAACACGCAGGTGGCGTACTGATCTCACCTGGGAAAATCACCGATTTCTCTGCGATTAGCTGTGAAGCGGATGGCACAGGTCGAGTCAGTCAGTTTGATAAAGATGACGTTGAAGCGGTCGGCTTGGTCAAGTTCGACTTTTTGGGACTGCGAAATCTTACCGTAATCGAAGATGCAATGACGCATATCAATGCACGCCTGCCTGAGTCCGAACGAATTATCCTCGAACAGATCGCTTTAGATGATAAAGCAGCCTATGAGGTTTTTGCCGATGGCAATACCACAGCGGTATTCCAGTTTGAATCCGTCGGTATGAAACGCATGCTCAAAGAAGCACGCCCAAGTCAGTTTGAAGAAATTATCGCATTCGTGTCGCTGTACCGTCCCGGTCCAATGGATCTGATTCCCGACTTTATTCATCGTATGCATGGTGGCAGTTTTGAATATCTGCATCCACTGCTCGAAGATATTTTGAAACCAACTTACGGCATCATGGTCTATCAAGAGCAGGTGATGCAGGCAGCGCAGGTCTGTGCAGGTTATACCCTCGGTGGTGCGGATTTGCTTCGTCGTGCCATGGGGAAAAAGAAACCTGAGGAAATGGTTAAACAGCGCCAAATCTTCCTCAAAGGTGCAGCCACCAAAGACATTGATGACGTCAAAGCCAATGAAATTTTCGATTATATGGAAAAGTTCGCAGGCTATGGTTTTAACAAATCGCACGCTGCGGCTTATGCCCTCGTCGCTTATCATACCGCATGGCTAAAAGCGCATTATCCAGCGGAGTTTATGGCGGCGGTGATGTCTTCTGAAATGCAAAATACTGATAATGTGGTGTTTTTGATTGATGACTGCCGAAGCAATGATTTGACGGTTTTACCACCGTCAATCAACATGTCGGACTACCGCTTTAAAGCCAGTGATCCGAAAACCATTGTCTATGGACTCGGTGCGATCAAAGGTGTTGGTGAGCAAGCGATGCAGTCGGTGATTGATTCCCGAGTGGCGCAAGGCGAATATCAAGATTTATTCGATTTTTGTCATCGTATTGATCTCAAGAAAATCAACAAACGGACTTTAGAAGCCTTGATTCGTGCAGGTGCACTCGATTGCTTGGGTGAAGAGCGTGCCATCTTGATGGAAAATTTACCTGAAGCAGTGCAAGCGGCGGAGCAAGCACGTAATAACCGTGAATCTGGCATCATGGATTTGTTTGGTGAAGTCGAGCAAGTACAACGTAAACCACTGAAACCGATCAAACCGTGGAGCGACGAAGTTCGTCTGAAAGGGGAAAAAGATACACTTGGCTTGTATCTGACTGGTCATCCAATTGATGTCTATAAAGATGAATTGAAACGCTTTATTCCAAATACACTCAATAATCTCAGTACCACACGACGTGGGCAAACCACCGTCATCGCAGGGCTGATTATAGATGTGGCGCATTTCCCGAATCGCACCATGATCACTTTGGACGATGGTACGGCGCGTTTTGAAATTTCCACCAATCGGGAACGCTTTGAACGCTACAAAGAGTTTTTCCAAAATGAAACTGTGGTGGTGATCGAAGGTGAAATCTATGAGCGAGAGGGTTTTGATCGCCCGCTTGGAAGACTCAGCAAAGCCTTTAATCTCAATCAAATCCGTGAAAAACGTGCCCAAGCCATTCATTTACGTTTCCATGAAGATGAGTTAAGTGCTGATTTTGCCAATGATTTACTCACTGCGATTGAGCCATTTTGTCAGGTTGCGAATGCGGTACATATTCCGATCAAATTACAGTTGGAAAATCACTTTGCAACCTATGAATTGCAACTTGGTGAGGCTTGGCAAGTCACACCAACCGATGATCTGATGTTGAAATTACGTGATCATTTGGGCAAAGAACATATTCGGGTGGAATATCAGGTCAAATCAAAAGCTGCGCAAGTGGTGAAACCCAAATATCAAGTGATCGATGAACCACCACCGCCATCACAGCAAAATCGCCAAATTGATGATAGCGAACTCGATGGTATGTTGCGTAGTGATGACTCGTTTGAGTATAGCGAAGAAATGCGCTATTCCTAATGCGATAAAATGCGCACAAACCTCACTTATCAAATATTCTGAAATTTGAAGGAAATATGTCTACTCAAGCGACTGATTTACTTGATCATATCCGTATCGTGATGGTCAATACCACTCTCCCTGCCAATATCGGTGCAGCCTTACGTGCCATGAAAACCATGGGATTAAAGCATTTGGTTTTGGTTGCGCCAAAGCATTATCCACACCCTGATATTGATGCGCTGTCCGCAGGTGCTAGTGATTTGATCGAAGATATTCGAGTGGTTGAGCGTATTGAAGATGCCTTGGCGGATTGTCATGTGGTGTTTGGCACCAGTGCTCGAAGTCGCACTATTCCATGGCCGATTTTGGACGTTCGCCCTGCTAGCCTTGAAATCGCCAATGCGACGCAGAAGAACCAACAAGTGGCAATTCTGTTTGGGCGTGAAGATCGTGGTTTGACCAATGAGGAGCTTGCGCTTGCCAATTTTCACCTAACCATTCCTGTCAATCCTGAATATGGCGTACTTAATGTGGCACAAGCCATTCAAGTGGTGTGCTATGAGCTGAGAATGGCGTGTCTGCAACGTGCCGAAAACGAAAGTCTAAACAATTCACTCGAAAAAAATGATGCTGTGGTAACCGCAGAAAAAGTCGAAGCCATGCAATTGGTACAAGGTCAATCCATGCAATGGGATGAACCCTTAGTGACTCAAGATCAGATGCAACAGTTCTATCCGCATTTCGAGCAAACCTTAGCCGATATTGAGTTTTTCGATCCTGAAAATCCACGCTTATTACCACTGCGTTTACGTCGATTATTTGGTCGGATACAATTAGATCGGATCGAGTATCATTTGCTGCGTGGTGTGTTTAGTCGGGTCCAAGCCCTACGTAAAGGCACATGGCAACCACAAGCTAGCAAAACTGCCACAACTCCAAACGATGAAAAGCAGAACACTCATGGAGATCAAACAGATGTTTAAACAGCTTAAACAAGATATCAAAGCGGTGTTTGATCGTGATCCTGCAGCACGTAATGTTCTCGAAGTCGTCACCACTTATCCTGGTTTTCACGCTATTGTTTTGCACCGTGTGGCTCATGGACTGTGGCAAAAAGAGTTAAAAGGTACAGCACGAGCAATCTCTGCACTATCTCGCTTTGCCACAGGTATTGAGATTCACCCTGCAGCAAAGATTGGACAAGGCTTTTTTATCGATCATGGTATGGGTGTGGTGATCGGCGAAACAGCAGAGATCGGCGATGATGTCACGCTGTATCATGGTGTGACGTTGGGCGGGACCACATGGGATAAAGGCAAACGCCACCCAACCCTTGAAGATGGTGTGATCGTTGGTGCAGGAGCGAAAATTCTTGGACCTTTTACTGTTGGGAAAAATGCCAAAGTTGGCTCGAATGCCGTCGTGACCAAAGCCGTTCCTGCAAATACCACTGCCGTTGGCAATCCTGCACGATTTATTATGAAACAAGAAGAACCAATCATCGAAAGGTCTTCACAAGATAACGAATGTGCCGATTTTCAAGCCTACGCTGCGACTCAAGGTGAACCTGATACGGTACTGGAAAGTCTAAGTATTTTGTCAGATCGATTACAAAAGAACGAAGCGCATTTGAAAAAAATGTGCGAACAACTGAGTAAGCTTGATCCTGAATTTAAACGCCCTCGCCTTGCGCCATTGTCTAAACAAGACAAACAAGTGCTTGAAGAAGTACAGCGTGAGTATGATCTTAGCGTTAAATATGAAAACTAAACATTAAACGGATTTACATGTAATAAATTTCACAGCAAATGAATCATTAGATTGATGCCTAGGGTCTGTTGACATTTCACAGATGCTTGCGACTACGGATGCTTTTTAGACGGTACTAGGCATGAATGAGGAAGTTTAGTCATTCTAAATGACTCGTTCATAACGACGTAGCGTCAAAAAGCATCCTAGTTCCGAAGGATTATCGCTAAAACTGCCATAAACTTCGTTATGAAACTTGGCAAGGGAGTGACCATTCCCTGCGTTTCATGCCTTGTTTCTGTAGTTTTAGCTGATAACGCAATGCATGGTTGAAATGTCAACAGACCCTAATCATATGACTGTTTTTTTATACAATCAGTTACTTGATTTACGCAACTATGATTGAAGCAAAAAAAAATATTCCTTAAACTCGATCTTTTAAAATTCTTTGATGAGAAAAAATGATGCAAATAAAACCAATTTTTAGTTTCACTGCTTTGAGTCTTTTTGTCAGTGCATGTACAGTGACGCCACCTGCACCAGTTGAGCCAAAAAAAACCGTTGAACCTGAACCAATCGTCTACACCGAACCGCAAGTTTCTGCGCCTTATTATGCTCTGAATCCTGCAGACTATACTGCGCCGCCAGAGTTCGAAGTTAATCTACAAAAATCAATCAATGCACCACTCACCAAACTTCGTGTAAAAACTGATCCTAATAATCCAAACTCAGAAGAAATCATTTTAGATAAAAATCGTTTTATTATTCCGATCAATAATAGTAATGACAAAGCATTGAAGTTTGCAGCACTGGCACAAGATAACGAATTAGATGTCACTGATATTGATGACTTTTTAACGATTTTAGAAGGTAAGGCACGTCATTACCCTACACGCTTTGATGTCAAACGTGAAAAAACAGGCATGACAGATAAGTTGAAATCAATTATCAGTACACTTGACCGTTATGCAGTTCAGCCGAATGCTTCTTATGACATCTTGCTTCGTGCTGCAAAAGCCAGCCATATGGCACGTAACCTTGATATGGGTGAAACTTATGGACCTAAAGCACTTAGCTACGCGACTCGTTTGCTGAAGATGAAGCCAAATGATCCTGAAACCAGTTTTTGGTTAGGTTTTGGTTTATCTGAAGGTGGTGCATTCAAAGAAGCAACTCCTTATCTGAAGACTGCAATGGAAGGAGATATTCAAGAAGCGCATCTTTCGATGGCAAACAACTACTTGAGTATGGAACAAAAGAAAAATGCTGTGACCACTTTGAAGAATTACAAAGTGAAATACCCTACTGAATCTGCGATCGTTGACCGTCTTGTGACAGAGATTGAATCAGGAGGTCGCTATAACGTGTGGCAGCGTGGGAGTTAAGTCTGTTTTGAAGATCAAAATCATACTTACAAAGCCAGTTTACGAACTGGCTTTTTTATATTCATCTCATGGAATAAAAGTGTCATAATCTGCCCTTAAAATTGAATAAATTTTGATGGGGTATTTCATGTTTCAACAATCTCTCCTTGTTGCGCTAAGTATTAGTATGCTCGGTTTGACAGGTTGTCAGGTGGTGAGTGTTAAAGAACAAAAAGTCGGCACAACACTCAGTAATCAACGTGACAGCATTCTGACACGTGACGAGCTCAGTGAAGCCAGTCTCAATGTCTTGTCCATGTCTGGACAAGAAACCAAAAAATGTATCAATGATCCCAATCAATGTATGCAGGATTTAGCACAGATTCCTGAAATCATTGATGAACAATATCTGTCCGCTGCCAGTGAGATTTATCTTGCGCATGCGATTCAATTAAGCAAATCCTCAAACTGTGACTTTGCCAAAACCCACGCCAAAAAAGAGCAAGATCAGCTCAATGTTGAACAAAAAGCCAAGTACGATACGCTCGGCAAACAGTATATTCAATGTACCACGCAACAACTCGAGTCCTTAAATCACGCCATCCGTTATAGTTATGCCTATTTGTTTGATACAAAGCGCCCACCGACTCAGCGTTTGTTTGACAACCGACAAGTGCAAGTGCGAGATTTTTATAATCAAGCCATCGCCAATTTGGTGAATAAATTTAACGAGCAAAAAATTCAAGAAAAATCATATAGCCAAGGGCAAATGACCATTGGTGATAGCACCTATTTGATCAACTTAGAGCAATACCCAAGCCTGAAAAAAGATGATGTTGAGCGCCTGATTAGCACCTACAATTTGAGCTTCTCTGGTCTACGCTCGGTGAGTCGTCGTGATGGTTTTGGCTCTGAATTTGCCATTGAACTGAAAAAATCGGATAAAAAACCATTTAGCGAATTTAAAATCGATCCATTTTTAAATCTGCAAAATATTTATGATCACCCCAATATTCATCAAGCACAAAACCTACCAGCAACCATTGTGGTTGTACCTAAGCAACGAGAATCTGTAGATGCAGTACTCAAAAGCAAAGAGTTGATCATCAACGCAGTTGATCCCAACAAATATCAAGACATCAAAGTTGATGAACACACTTACCCTTTGGCGGCAAATTTCTCTGCGCCTTACGGGCTCTGGCTTGCCAATAATAAACTCGGTGCGGCGGGCTATTTGACGCTACTTGATCGTGAGCAAGATCTGATCATGCCGCACTTGTTTATGCTTGAACCATACAATCCAAAGAAAAAAGTCATTGTGATGATTCACGGTTTGGCTAGTAGCCCTGAAACATGGATTGCACTGACCAACGACATCATGGGCGATAATGTCCTGCGTGAGCATTTTCAGGTTTGGCAAGTGTTCTACTCGACCAATATGCCGATCATGGAAAGCCGTTATCAAATCTACGCTTTGCTTAAACAAGCCTTTGATGGGGTAAAAAATCAATACCCAACTCAACCACCAAAAGATGCCGTACTACTCGGTCATAGTATGGGTGGTGTGATCGGGCGTTTGTTGGTCAGTGATGCAGACTACAGCACGAAAGTCATGGAGCATTTAAAACAAAATGACTTTAGAGATTATAAAAAAATCAAAAATCTAACGGCTGCACAGCTACGGTTTAGAATGAATGCACTAACACCACCGATTGATCGTGCAATTTTTCTTGCTTCTCCATTTCGAGGGACAGACTTTGCAGATCGCTGGTTTACCCTTGCTGCACGTAAAATCATTCGCCTCCCGCAGAACTTCTTAAAAGTTACTCTAACTGCCGCTAAAGCAGGACTAGGCGATGAAGAAGCACAACAGATTCTGGAACATATTTCTAAAGATTTTCTACAAAATGGACCAAGTGATTTGAGTAAAAAATCAGCTTTCTCAAAAATCACAGGCGAAACCAAAATCAATGCGAAAGTGAAATATCATCTGATCATGGGGAATGATACCGATTCAGAGGATAAAGACATGATCACTGATGGCGTAGTGCCTTATCACAGTGCACATATTGATGGTGCGGTGTCTGAAAAAATCATCAAAGGCGGACACTCGATTCATATTGAGCCTGAGGCAGTGCTCGAAGTACGTCGTATCTTGCGTTTGCATTTGCAAGAGCTTGGGCTGTATAAGCCATAATCTTGCTTTATGTAACACACTGAATTTTCAGCATAAAAAAAGCAGATCCCATGATCTGCTTTTTTACAGCAACTTTATAAACTCTTAAAAATGATTTAGCTTGCCGCAACTTTTTTCACCACGATGGAGCCAAGCGAATAGCCTGCACCAAATGAACACAGTACGCCATATTCACCGATTTCGACTTCATGTCCAGTCTTGTGCATGGCGATGATCACACCCGCCGATGAAGTATTGGCATATTCATCAAGGACGATTGGCGCACGTTCTTTTTCAATATCTTTACCCAAAAGAAGCTTTAGAATCAAAGCATTCATATTGGCATTGGCTTGATGTAGCCAAAAGCGTTTTGGTGCGTTGACATCAATATTTAACCGACCAAGTTGTGCAGTAATGGTCGATGCAACTAATGGCGAAACTTCTTTAAAGACTTTACGTCCATCTTGTTTAAATAGTAGACCTTTGGTCGCCTCTTCACTTGAGTTCAGGAAGCCAAAGTTATTACGAATATTATTTGAAAATTTGGTGACTAATTGACAATCAAGTATCTCAAAACCTGCTTTGGTGTCTGTTTGTTCAACGATCGTTGCAGTCGCCACATCACCAAAAATGAAGTGACCATCACGTGCACCAAAATCATTATGTGCCGAAGTGATTTCTGCATTGACCACCAAGACACATTTTGCACCACACTTGATCGCATCATGCGCTTGCTTTAAGCCAAATGTCGCTGCCGAGCAAGCCACATTCATATCATAAGCATAGCCTTCGATACCGAGTGCATCTTGGATTTCGATCGCCACCGCAGGATAAGCACGTTGCATATTTGAGCAGGATAAAATCACCGCATCGACATCAGCTGCAGTGACACCTGCTGCTTCCATCGCCATTTTTGCGGCTTTGACACCAATCTCTGCTTGGATTGAGATTTCATCATTACTCCGCTCACGTAACTTTGGACGTAGTCGATTAATGTCTAGAACACCTGACTTTTCTACCACATGACGAGATTTAATCCCTGAAGCTTTTTCAATGAACTCTGGAGTTGAACCGCGCAGCTCTTCAAGCTCTCCACGTGCAATCGCATCGGCATTTTTTGCATTGTACTGTTCCACATAAGCATTTAAGCTCGCAACCAATTCTTCGTTGCTAATGGACTCAGGTGGCGTGTACAACCCTGTTCCAGTGATACGAATGCTCATGTAATACTCCTTATAACTGTGTTCACAACTCAATTCGTGAACGACTTATTTCTCAATCTTAAATTCGATAAATAATTCAATTTAAGACTTAATGCCTAGCTGATCCCAAGCCTTTTGCAACCGCTTTGGAGATACGGCGAATTTGGTTTTCATCGGCTGTGCAAACAGTGAAATACGCAGCTCCTCAACCAATGGGTAAAAGTCTTGCGTATGTTTACGAGGTGTGTTGAAAAGCTTATCCATCCATGGATCAATGATTTCTATAGCATCTTGATCTTTGTTAAGATTATGCGCTAATCGCTCTAAACGCAATTGCAAAGCTGCTAAATAACGTGGATATTCTAGCCAAATCGCATTTTTTTGCTGATAAACAAAATTCTCTAACTGCATCAAATCCAATTGATCTTCAATATCATCGACACTGCGTGCAAATACATTTAAATCAATAGTTAAAAGCATCTGCCTGATCGACTGCCACGTCATATAAATTTCAGAAAGCATCTGTAGCACCGTCTGACCAATACTTAAAAATTGCTGTTTGCAAAATTTAAGCAATTCATCAAAACTTTGCGCATCTGTCGCATCAGCATGATTGACCGTATTAGATTGCTCACGATCAAGCACCAAAGCATGTTCGTCCAGACAGCGTTGCAAAGTAGCATAAATCAGAATCTGTTCCAGCTTTTGCTTATTGCCAAGTGGTGCAAATGCCAAAGCAAATGGCTTACTGATTTGCTTTTTCAACTGACGTTCTAAATCACCCAATTGCAAATGGATCAGATGAATTAAGCCTTCACGATGCACTTGCATGGCTTGCTCAACATCATGAAAATGCTGAACTACCACACCAACTGTTTTATCATTTAAATCCACATCTTGGAATGCGACTTTTGGTGCAAGTGCTTGATAACGCTGTACCACCACACCAGACACTTTGGTTGCAGATTCAAACACAAAATCTTGTGGAAACTCAATAAATGTGCCTTTGGACTCGGTCGCTGGACGCTGAGTTTGCACCTGACAACGTGCTTGCAACTCGTCCAAATCTCGCCCTTGAGCAATGACTTTTTTACGCTCATCAATGACTTTAATCAGTGGTAAGAGATAATTGGGCAACGACTCCAAACTAAAATCCTTTGCTTGGATTTGCTCTGCACGCAATTTAAATGCAAGCACATCAAAGATATGCTTTTGCAGATCTTGCTCGCTCAAATTCTGATGAATTTTCTTCGCCGTATCAGGAATCGGTACCAATTGACGGCGTTTATCTTTAGGCAGACTTTTTAATAAGGCTTCGATCAATTCTAATCGCCAACCTGCAATGCCCCACGACCATCGGGCTTGATCGATCTGCGACAAGGCTTGCACAGGAATCGTCACCACCGCACCATCTTCATCATGGCTTGGATCAAAACGGTAATTCACCGCAAAGCGCAATTGTCCATTATGAATAAAGTCTGGAAATTGGTTTGTCGTTGGTCGATCACTTTGCCACAGCGCATTTTCATCAAAAAATAAAATCTTGGGCTGTTTTGGCTCAACCGAAGCACGCCACTCATCGAAGCTACGCCGTGAAGCAACGTCTTTAGGAATGCGCTCGGCATAAAATTGATACAAGGCTTCCTCATCAACGATCAAATCTCGACGACGCAGCTTATCTTCAACTCGTTCAACTTCTTGTAATTTCTGTACATTATGCGCTAGGAATGGTGGATTTTGCCCAAGCTGATTCGCCACCAAAGCATCTCGTAAGAAAATCTCATGCGAGGCGTCGACATCGATTTTTTCAAAATTGACCAATTGCTTGGCTTGGATAATTAGACCAAATAATGAAATCTGTGCATAAGCATTGACCACTCCATTTTTCTTTGACCAATGTGGCTCAAAATAGTGATATTTCAACAAATCTCGTGCTGCAAGGAGAATCCATTCAGGCTCAATCTTGGCAAGGGTTCGGATAAAGACTTGCGAGGTTTCCACCATTTCAAACGCCATCACCCACGGCACTTGCGCCTTATGCAGACTACTGGCAGGGAAAATCCGTGCTTTTTGCTGACGCACTGCTTGATAGACATTGCGTTCATCGGTCTTTTGCGCAATAAATGACAATAAACCTGTTAAAAGCGCACGATGCAGATTTTCATAGTTTGCAGTTTGACCAGTGCTTTGCTCGGTACTTTTTTCAGATTTTTTTTCGGCTCTTGTCTGAGCATTACCTTTGGACACATCATTCATCGACATGCCAAGCTGCTCGGTCATCTCACGCAACTGCTGATAGGTCTGTCGCCACTCACGCAGACGCAACCAACTCAGAAAATGCTGTCGAGCAAATTGACGACGCTTATTTTCACTAAGCTGATGTTCTTTTTTCAGATTATCGAGTGTATTCCAGAGCTTAAGATAAAACAGAAAATCAGAATCGGCTTCTTTAAATAAAGCATGCTTTTGATCGGCTTGCGTTTGTTTATCGGCAGGACGTTCACGAGGATCTTGCACCGCTAAGGCACTAACGATAACTAAAGTTTCCGCTAAGACACCAAAATGCGCACCACCCACCAACATCCGAGCTAGGCGTGGATCAATCGGCATTTTTGCCATAGTTTGACCGACTTTGGTGAGTTCTCCACCTTTGTGTGAATCTCCCCTAGCCCCTCTTTTTGAAAGAGGGGAACTTCCCCCTTTGCTAAAGGGGGATTGAGGGGGATTTGAAAAATTTCCCTCTTCTTCCAATGTAGATCGAGGAGGATTCAACGCACCCAATTCAATCAACAATTTCCGTCCATCATTGACTAAGCGATGATCAGGTGGCTCAATAAAATCAAATTGTTCCAAATTGCCCAAACCCAGACTTTGCATCTGCAAAATCACTGAAGCAAGATTGGTGCGTTTAATTTCAGGTTCAGTAAACTCAGGGCGAGATTGAAAATCTTCCTCGCTATACAGACGAATACAGACACCTGCTGCAATACGACCACAACGTCCTTTACGCTGATTAGCTGCCGCTTGGGAAATCGCCTCGATCGGTAAGCGTTGCACCCTCGAACGATAGCTATAGCGTGAGATTCTTGCAAAACCACTATCTATCACATAGCGAATATTTGGCACCGTCAAAGCAGTTTCTGCGACGTTGGTGGCAATAATAATGCGTCGCCCTTTACCACTTGGGCTAAAGATTTTTTGCTGTTCGGATAATGCTAAACGTGCATAGAGTGGCAACACTTCGGTATGTCGTGGACCATATTTTTCTAAGGTTTCTTGAAGCTCTCGAATCTCTTGCTCGGTACTGGAGAAGATCAGAATATCGGCATATTCGGGATGACCTTTGGCCTCGGCATCAGCAAAACACTCTTCAACTGCTTGCACCACCGCACGTGGCAGATTTTCTTCAAAATCATCAAATTCATCATCATCACTTCCACCAATCGTCATTTCTGAAATTGGACGGTAACGCACTTCCACAGGAAAGCTACGCCCTTCCACTTCAAAGATTGGCGCATCGTGAAAATACTGGCTAAAACGATTCACATCGAGCGTCGCCGACGTAACAATGATTTTTAAATCTGGGCGTTTCGGTAAAATGTTTTTCACATAACCCAAAATAAAGTCAATATTCAGCGAACGCTCATGCGCTTCATCAATAATAATCGTATCGTACTTGGTCAGATAACGATCATGCGCAAGCTCTGCAAGCAAAATCCCGTCGGTCATCAGACGCACGAAAGAATCTTGATTACCCTGTTCATTAAAACGAACTTTAAAACTGATACTTTTGCCGAGTGGCTCTTTGAGTTCTTCGGCGATCCGTTGTGACACGCTTCGAGCTGCAAGACGACGTGGTTGAGTATGTCCAATCAATCCAGTCAATCCACGCCCTGCCAACATCGCAATCTGCGGTAGCTGTGTAGTTTTCCCCGAACCTGTTTCCCCTGCGACTGATACCTAATAATATAACTAATAAAGAATGTTGAGATAATTGTGGGATAAAGTGGGAATGAATGGGATGTGGTGGGATAGATTTTAGAATGTTGTTGCAGATGGTGCAATAAAATTTAGCAGGTGATGAGCCTGCTTTTTTTATTTAAATAGGTCGAGGTTTTGGTCAGGTTCGGTGGGTTTAATCTTTGAATTACGAGCGGTGCGAACTGTGCGTGGTGTTACGCCAAACTTTCGGGCGATCTTCGGTTGTGAGTCACCTTTGTCTAGTGCGTTTTGAATGAGTCGATTGCGCATGTGTGTGGTAATGGCTGTACCCATTGGGACTTCGATTTTTTCACCGCCCATGTGCTCTGCAAGCAGGCGTAGGTTCTTAAGCCCGATCACGCCTGAGATGTCATTCTGAAGGTTTAGAGTAAACTTTGAAGGAATAAAGATTGAAGTGCCTGCGTATGCTTCAATCAATTGCAATGCAAATGATACACCGATCAGCTCTGCGATGAATGTGAAATTTTTAGGCATAAGGGCTATGATTTCTTCATCGCTGAGAATTTCTTGAGCATCAGTAATGTGTGACTGGTAAACCATAGCGTTCTCCTTATGTGTTCTCGGTTTGCTGAGGTGGTGTGATTTCGATGTCTTTGCGCTGACACCATTTTTTAAGGCGTTCGATAACAGCGCTGGCTTGCTCTGTACTTAAAAACTGTAGTGCGCTGATGCCTGTTTGACGTTCGACAAATGAAGCTAAGGCAAGTTCGCTAGGGTTGCGAACTTCGCCTGCGCCATGAAGCAGTAGCCATAGGTGGC
Source organism: uncultured Acinetobacter sp. (assembly GCF_947493735.1). Lineage (GTDB taxonomy): Bacteria > Pseudomonadota > Gammaproteobacteria > Pseudomonadales > Moraxellaceae > Acinetobacter. Next base: position 40,285 of record NZ_CANLSL010000013.1, read on the forward strand.
GGATCAGTCGGCTTTGGTCATCTGAGGCGAGGTTTTTGACACCAGGTTTGTTTTTAGATTCAACAGTAAAACCAAGCGTCTTGAAGCGGTCGATGACGGCTTCAAGTTGTTGCAGGGTCATTTGTTTTGTGCTGGTTTTGCCAGTGGTTGATTCCAGCACGTCACGATATAGCTCGTCTTCCATCCTCAATTGTGATTTGGCGATGTGGATGAGCTGGATGAGTTTTTTCTTTTTGTCGAATTTCATAGGACACCTGCTGATATGGTTGCTTGGAATAGTCCGCCAATACCTGCAACAGCAATGAGAATGTTGAGAATTGCAGTAAAAATATGGAATTGAGCAAAGGCTTTGTATGCTTGGCAAAAGCAAGCACACACGCCAACAGCGAACACGGTAAAAAATGCGAGTATTAGCATAATTGTTGTTTCTCTTTTTGAGCTAAGGTGGCTTCATTTTTAATGTCTTCATACATTGCTTCAATGTATTTCAACATCTTGGCTTTATCGGCATCCAAGTCACTGCATGCAGACAAATAGCCCGCAACCGTCATACCCGCAATACAGAATGCAAAATCATCAGCTTGATCGGCATTGTAGGCATTCATTCCTCGATGTACTGGAGCAATGACACGCTCAAAGATTTGCCCTGCAACGTCTTGCGCTGAGCCTTTGAGTTCAAATGATTTGCTCATGTCTTCATCTCCTCTCGCATTTCGTTAAGTGTTTCAACGGTTGCACTGGTCAGCTCATCAAAACGTGCAGATTGGCGCTTATCCCGAAGTCGAGCGAGCAGCTCTGCACCTGCATTCATGCCTGCAAGAAACGCATGGATGTAAATGCGATTTTGTAGAGCTGTTGGTCTTTTTAGAAAATATTGCTTCATACATTTTCGACTTAGCTTGACTTGCGCTGTGCGTATTCTTTCCATATCAGGCTCACGACTTTGTTCATGTAACAGCTCTGCGCTAGATTGCATTTTGATTCTCCTCGTTGCTCATCAGTACCAAGTCACGACGACTGGCAGACACGGCACGAATGCCGTGTTTCGCTTAGAAAGTTGTTGGTTGGGCTACAGCACGAGTTAAAGCCATAAGACCTTGCTGTAATTGAGTTGCACCTGTTGCAACCCAGTGTGCGGGTTCAGCCGCTAAGATTCTTTCAGATTCAGAATAATCACCAGTCGAATCACCATGTGCGCCTGCCTTTTCAATTTGTGAGCGAGCATGATCAAATAGCTTGTCCACTAAAGAACCAAGTTCCACACCTTTGGCTTTGATTTCATTCATCAGATCAATTTCTTCTTGAGAAAGATCACGATAGCCTTTGATTTTTTGATGTTGACTTTCCATTAGTTCACCGCCTCTTTAAGCCCTTTGCCTGCCTTGAACACTGGCGCTTTGCTTGCAGGTAGATGCAACGGCTCACCAGTTTTCGGGTTGCGACCTGTGCGTTCTGCACGGTCTTTGACGCTAAATGTGCCAAAGCCGATCAGTGCAACTTCACCGCCGTTTGCAAGTTCTTCCGTGACTGTGTTGGTCAGTGCATCGATGACCTCACCGATGGTGGTTTTCTTGATGCCAGTTTTGGCGGCAATGGCATTGATAAGTTCTGGTTTGTTCATGGTGTTTTACCTGTGTTAAAGATTAGAAAAGTCGAGCGAGATCGGTTGATATTTGCCGTTGTCGTCTCGCTCATAGATACGAACATAGGCTTTGCTATCGACAACAATAATGCTGTCAGATATAGCGTCCATAGCGTTTTGCCAGTCTTGGTCTTTGATATCTAAGCGACGCAAGCCCAACACTTTACTGGTTGAAATTTTCCCCTCCTTATCGACATTAAATGCATCGTTAATCAACACACGAATATTGTCATTCGAGCCTTCCGTCCAGTTATGAATGCACTGGTCGATCAAGGCTTTGGCGGCTTGCAGACGTTCATCAAATTTGATGCTGTCTTGGATTTGACGTAGGACTTTGTATTTCCCGTCAAACGAAAACAGGGTGACATTGCCTTTCTTGCCACCAATTTGGACTTGGTATTGCTCGGCTGAAAGTTGGATAAAAGCGATAATGTCTTCAAACATTTGCTTTTTCAGTTGACGTAGCGCCTGTTGTTCTTCACGTGCTTTTTCAACAATCGATAGCACAAGGTCATTGCGCTCTTTATCGATCGGTTTAATTTTGTCGATCGGGACAAGATAGCCTTGGGCATTTGTCCAGTGGGTGATCGGTGCAGTCATGATGTTTTTCCTTGTGTTAATTCCCTCTCCTGAGAAGCACTGCTTCGCAAGTGAGGGTTAGGGTGAGGTTGTTGTTTCTAACGCTTTTAAGCGTCGATAGGTGTCGTCAGTTGATTCGCCATCTCGTCGGTTTTGGGCAAGGTAAGCGAATAAATGGTTTGGTGGTACGTTGTTCAATGATTTGACCTCTTGCTTTTGCGTACCTGCGTGAGCGACAAAGTCCGCCATCGACATAGCTGGTTTTTCATGCTTTTGACGCTCGTGCTGTTTGCGTTCCTCGGCACGTTCGAGGGGTGATTTTTCGTTGACTAAAGCTAAATCTCCCCCAACCCCTCTTTGAGAAAGAGGGGAATTTATACCTGGTGCGTTTTCAGGTTTGTAGGAGCTGATCACTTTGTATAAGTAGTTGTGGGAATTGATCGGCGTGGTGAGGTCGCCACGGTCACGGCGTTCGATCATGATCCCGATCGCCCACACCCATGCTGACTCAGGTGCAGGATAGGTTTTGCGGTCAAATTTGATTTGCCGAGCCTCGATGTCAGGTGTGATTTCACTCAAAATCTTGACGACTTTTTCAAACTTGAGTGTGCGGTGCGCTGAGCGCCACAGACCAAGATAGTTGATCAATGATTTTCCCAGTTTGCTGTTGAGTTCAATCGCAGTTGCAAAGGCTTTTGATGCCTCGCTAAATGCCAGCAAAGCGTCAAGGCTGTATGTGCTACCGCAGGTTGGGCAATTCACGTTCATTGCTTTTGCTCCTAGCGGGTAAGCACAGCAAAGACTGCAATTACAGTGATTGCGCCAAAGGTGAAGCCCATGCCGATAAACATAGAGATGGCGAAGTATTCAAATAGCGTATTCATACTTGCTCCTGTGATGCATTAAGTGCGGCAGCCCAAATTCCTTCAAATAAAAATCCAGCTCCAGCTTCCATTGCAGCTCTTTCCATTTCTTTAGTTGGATTTTTCGGAACAAGGACATAGTCGCCATCGATGAGCTTGTCTAAATCTTTTGCAAAATCTCGACGCTTACGTTTAGTAACTTCTCGGACGGCAATTTCTAGTGTTGCAATATCAATTTCACCGCTGGTTGAAAAGTTGATTACATCGTCCGTGCAGTCGCTAATCTTGACCGTCCAACAGTTAGGTGGGCAGTTTGCCAACAGCTCTTTAGCTGTTTTTAATCCGCCACATTTTTCAATGAGGTCTGTACAAAACTTCATGTCAATTTGCTGATTCATGCTTATTACCTCAAATGTTTTTGCTTGGTTTCTAATGCTGTCTGACACTCAATGCAGAGCTTGACTGCACCCAGTTTTCGGCGTTGTTCGGGGATTTGATTGCCACACTCGCACTCAAAGTTGCTCGGCGTGTCGAAGCGCTGAGCGTTCTGCAAGGTGTGACTCAAGTTCTGCTCAATGGTTTCTTGAGCAATGTCTACTGCATCAGGCATGGCAAGCTCCTGTGAATAGTGAAGCGACACCATAAATAGTTGCGCAGATGGTCGGTAAACCCACAAGAATCATCAGCACACCAAGTAAAAAGTAGTCTTCTTGATCCATGTCTTAAACTCCCATGATCACGCCACGGTCAATGATCGGTGCACCTACGACACCGCAAGCATTCATTGCACCTGTGATCAAGTTGCCTACCGCCAGTGGATAGAGCATGGAGCGGACGGTTTTGCCACTGCCATTGGCTTGGGTAAGGCGTTCTGCAATGGCATAGACACCGTCTTCGGTGATGAAGTCAGAGAGCTTCTTGCCAGTCGGTTTGATTCGATGTTGTAGGTACTGCTCAAGCCCTGTTTGGGTAAGTGGCTCAAGGGTGATATTTTCACAGCGTTGTACCACTTCACGGACGTTCGGGTTGCGCTCAGAGAGCTTGTTGGCAAGTTCGTTTTGTCCAATCAAGATGATGGAGACCAAATTTTTGAAGCCACTTTTTAGCTCAAAAAAGCGCTTAAGATGCTTCAATGTTGGGATCGGCAGACTGTGTGCTTCTTCAATCAAGATGACGTGGCTATTGCCTGCCAGCGCCGACTCTTTGAGTAAGTTATGCACTTGACGAAAGCGTGCTTCTGCAGAACGTAGCGGACGGTCTTGACCTTTGGAAATGGTGTCAATGATCGCTTCGGCAATGTGACCCGACTTGAGTGTTTTGCCTTTGATGTCATTGTCTTCTGTGCCGATGATGTATGGCTCAATCATGATGATGGGCAAGCGTTCACGTTGAATGCGGTCTTCAAGATCAAGGCGTAGTGTGCTTTTGCCACTACCTGACTCACCTGATACAGCAATGAAGCCACCTGTTTTTGCAGTCTGATACAGTGCTTGGCGGACATAGTTGATGTCATCATTGACATAGAGCTGATCATGCGACTGGACTTCTGATGTGAATGGGTTGTTGAGAATGCCAAAAGTCTTTTTGGCTTGTGGGCTGAGTGATTGTTTTGCCAGTAACATGACTTCTTCCTCTGTGTGAATCCCCCCTAACCCCCCTTTAACAAGAGGGGGATTTTCGGCGGTAGTTGTTGCTGTTGATGTGGTGTGAAGTAAGGCAAAAGCCGATGCAATCTCGCTTGGGCTAATACCTTTTTCGATTAATAGATCGGTGATGCATTGCTGTGCATCAGGTCTGCGTTTTGGGAACAGTCCTTTGTTGACCAGTAGGTTGAATGTGGGACTTGCCATACCGATTGCTTTGGCGACTTCGGCTTGACTGTGTCCCGAGTCTTCAATGAGTGTTTTTAAAGTTTTGACTTGTGGTGACATGGTTATCCTCCGACGACTTTGAGCGCAGGACGCTGAGGTTGATCTTGGGTACTTTGGGTTTTGACTGCTTCGGCAATCACTCGGATGTCATCACTTGGGACAAGTCCGTCGGGATAGCGTTGTTTTAACTCTTGGTACAGCTCGGTGTTGTAAAGCGCACCAAGCAAGCCTCGTAGCTCACTTGCCGCTTCAAATATAGATACAGGCGCAGTCTGACGACGTTGGGTCGGTGTGCTGAGTTGTTCGCCTGCACGGTTGATGTAAGTTGGTACTTCGGTTTGCTCAACATCCGCCATCGCATTCAGTCCTTTGTAAGCGACTGCTTTTTTGGCGATGGCTTGATCGGCTTGGGCAAGTGTGTCGGCGTTGTAGGCTTTTTTCAGAATGTCTTTGCGTTTTGCATCAATACCGCTTTGAGGCATGGCGTTTGGTGTTTCACCAATTACGGTGGCGGTTTCGCTAAAGCCGACCCAATCGGTCTGTAATGGCTCACAAGTGATGGCAATCTCTTCACCATGTTGGTTGGTGGTGATGACATCGATGCATGGCGCTCGGTATGGGTTGACCACAACTTTGAGTTTGGCTTTTGGATATACACCGTCGATATGGCGGACATCGTAGTCATTCGAGCCGTAGCCTTTGATGGCATAGCTCACAGTGAGATTACCTGAAACTACACGCTCAACTGGTGAGGTGCTGAGTAGCTCTTGGCACAGTGCTAACGGCGGTGCAAGGCGAAGCTGTTGTGGGCTGATGGTTTGCCATACTGCATTGCGTGTGCGTTTGGTGCGACTATGAATCTTGGATTCATTCCACATCATGCGCCATTTCTCAGCGGTTGCATTGAGCTGATCAAGGTTGTCTACTTGGATAAAGCGCAAGCGTCCTTCAAATTGGGTTTCAACAAGGTTTTGGGCGTTTTCCACCTGACCTTTGGCTTGTGAGTTACCTGTGCCATGTGCAATAAATGTCACACTCAATCGTTCGAGTAGGTTGCGAAATAAGCCTGATGTGTTGGCACAGCCTTTGTCTGTGTAAAGAATAAATGGCACGCCATGCAGTGGCTCTTGTGCTGATCTTTTCTGTACGCAGTCGAGGAAAATCTCGGTAAGATTTTCAGTGCTTTCACTGCCATACACGTATTTGACATAGATCGACCCTGAGAAATGGTCGGTGATGACATAGCGGATCACTCGGTCATTTTCGATCTTCTTCAAGTTTGCGGGTTTGTTCTTGTAGAATTTCTTCTCGTCCATGACTTGCATGCCACCACGAGGCAGATAAAACAATACGCAGACCGAGGCATCGACTTGCCATACATGGTTTGGATGTAGGGACTTTTGTTGATGGTGCGCTGATGGTGTTGCGAGTTGCTTTGGATGACACAAGTTTTGTTTCATCACACGAGCAACCGTAGCGGCGGATACTTTTGGTGCTTTGCCGTCGGCAATCAAAATATCCAATGCGGTGGTGACAGGTAAAGTCTTCTTGCCATTGGCACGAGTGGCAACATGCACCATACCGCCGATCTGTTCGGCGACTTCGGTAGAAATGATGGATTTGCCTTTATCGCTACGTTGTTTGCGTTCAGATTTAAAACCGACTTTTTCTAGCTCACGATAGAGCTGTGGCTTGCTGATATTGAGATGCTCGCAAGCGGTCTTGATGATCTGATCTTTTGTGCCGTGCTTAGCTGTGCTGAGCTTGCTCGTCACGTCACGCAAATAGTCTTGTACAGCTAAGTTGGTCGTCATGGGTTATGCCTCTTCGCTAATCTCAGTCGTCGCTTGTGTCATCCAAGATGGGTTAACCATCTCGTTGAAGTCGATCTGTATGCCGAGGTCAACTGTGGTCTGTGCGATCTGTTGAAAGAGTGCGACGACGTTGGCTTCAAGCTGTTCTTGTATGTTGTATAAGCCGTGCTCCTCGATTGCGTCTTGAATGCTGTTGACGCTGTTGGTGAAGCGAACTACATCGTTGTGCATAGTCAGGCATGCGATATTGACGCTCTCTAGTGCGGATGCACAAAGTTGCTGTTGCTCGGTTTCTTCACGTTTGGCGATGGCTGTTGGGCTGTTGGCTTTGGTGAGTTCGGTATCGAGCTTGTTGATCTTCTCGTCTTTGGACTGGAGGAGTTTGTCTTTGGCTTTGTCGTTATCTTCAAGCTCTTGAATGCGTGCATCTCGTTCAGCTTTTTCTTTGGCGTGTTTGGCTGACATGTCGTCTAATATTTCTAATAGGCTTTCACGGTCAGCATTTTTAACCTCCTCACCATTAATCAATACGGTTTGATCTTCCTGCGGAAGTTTGCGAAGTTGTCGTAAATCACGAGAAGTTAAACCAATTTTTTTGGATTGCTCTAAAAATTCCTCACCAAAAATATTTAGATTCTGAATGTCTTCATCAATAGCGCTTCTTGACTTACCTTGACTTTGGCAAAACTCCTCCCAAGTGCCGACATGTCGGCGATTTCCATTTACGTCAATTAGCATTAACCCTTTGTATTTTTTAGTTTCTTTAAGGTGAGCCCATAGTTTAATTCTGCCGATTGCCGACACTTTTTCTACGAATTCGGCAAACTGTGCCTGTCCAAGCATGTGGGCAACTTCGTACTGCTCAGCAGACATACTTTCTTGAAGTTGTGCTATTTGATTTTGATCAAGTTGATTTGTCATTGTTAAAGCTCCCGATGTTGCATGCCGTCACAAATACTATCCGCCCAGCCGTCTTTGCGCATTTGGTGAATGACTTCTGCCAGACTTAATCCTGTGCGTATTAATCGCTCAAGTTCGTTTGCGGTTTGCGTTGCAATCGTTGCTGAATCATCATCTGTAATGCCTTCAGCTAGCATGTGCTTTGTGCCTTGTGCACCATGTCGTGTGTACAGTTGGTTGATTAGGCTACCTTCCATTGCTGTATTGATGATGATGGAGCCTTGTAGTGCGACTGCTTCTTGATTTTTCATGGCTTAAGCTCCTTGTATTTGTCTTGCGCCAGCCCAGACACGTTGAATATGTTCATTGATATGACCTTGCGCTCGGTTGAGTTCTTCGACATGTGCGTGGGCGATCTGTACGATGACGTTGCCTAGGGCATAACTCTCGTCTTCAAGCTGTAGTGCTAAGCCTTCATCGACTAGCGTCTGTAATGCACGGTGTACTTGGCTTGGTGATTCACCCAACTGTTTGGCAAGCTCGGTAACGCTTACGCCTTTTAAGCTGTGTCCTCGTAGTGCCTTAAGCACCTTGACGACTTTGCCTGCGGATTTAATAGTGCTCATAAGCGGACTGCCTCGCCTGTGTATTGTTCAACCTGTTTGCGTAGGATTTGGTTGTCCATCTCGGCTGTGTACCAACCCAAGAAACTCAAGGCGATCAAGAAAATAACTGCAATTCCGAGGATGGTGTCTTTATTCATGGCTCTTTCCTTTAATTTCGACGAGTATTTGCACGGGTTAGGCTGATTCGGCGACAAGGTTTTGTAGGTGTTGCAAGATGATGCGACTCTTGCCACGACTCCCTTTGAATCGCCCACTCACGACTTGGGTGGTGTAGTTGTAGTCCAGTCCTTTTTCCTCTACCCATGATTTAAGGGTCATGTAACCCTGCTTGATTAATGCGTCATGTACTTCATCACGGTCGATAGATGTGGTCATTTGGTTTTTCCTTTTGTGTGTTAGACTTACCAAGTAATGTTGTAACTTGGTATAAATTGATAATGATACATATGTGTCATTTAGTCAAGGTGTTTTTATGAAAAAAGATACATATGATTCTGTTTCAGCAAGAATAAAAATAGAAAGAAAGCGTTTATCGCTTACTCAAGCAGAAGCAGCATCTCTGTGTGAGGTCACTCGTGTGCAGTGGGGGCGTTATGAGCGAGGTGAAAGTGAGTTTGGTGGTCGTGTACTAAAGGCATTTGGTGCGGTTGGTGCTGAAATTGGTTATATTTTGACGGGCAAAAGGACTAATCTTAAGGAAATGGAGCAGCCTCTTGAGGTTGTGAATGCAATGGATATGTCAATGCTTCAATTAATGACTGAACGTAAAGTTGCGCTTAAACAAGCTATTGATCAATGTGCGAATTATCAAAAATTGATTATGGTTAGGTATGTTTTGGATATGAATGATGCGGACTTTGCTGTATTTTGTGATGGGGTGAAGAAGATGGAGTCTGATGTTTCGATAGAAGAAGATAAAGTGGCATCAACACAGAATTTTGATAATAGATCACCTGTTGGTCAAAATATTCAAGGTGATGTGAAAATTAAAGCTAAAGGTAAACGTTCACAGGCAGCATTCAATATTTCTAATCATGATAAATAAACGGTGTCTATATGGGGAAAATTAAAATTCGGGCAGAAGGTGATAATTGTCAAGCTGCCCATACTATTAACAATTACAGCCTATCTTCTGCACATGTGCAAAATTTGTGTGACTGGGTGATGATTGGCTCAGGCGTGATTATGTTGTTTTCTATAACTGGTCTTATTTTTGCTAAGCATGACTTCTGGGCAACAATGTTGTGCTTGATCATATTTGGCGTTGGCATGTTTTTATTTCTCATTGCTTTTTTACCATTTATCTGCCTGGAATACGGTGTTAAAAAAAATGATTAGTTATGTGATTTAAGTAGTGAATTCGAGTAAGAATTTTTATTAAAAGTGGTTTTGGGTTTGAGGGTTGGGGATGAAAAATATAATTAGCTACGTTGCTGTTGCTGTCGTTTTATTTTTTATCTTATCTAAAGGGATAAGTTGGTGGGTACACTATCAAACGATAAAAGAGAATGATGAAAAAGTTGCGTTTGCAGTTAAGAATAATGATTTAAACAAGTGTGCCATCATCTCAAATGCAATAAGCATGGCTAATAATTTGACTGACCAAGAGGCTTTAGATCGTTATAAAAGAATCTCTCTTGAAAACTACTGCACACCAATAAATAAAATTGATCGTGATCGAGCGACTATGCTTTCGGCACAGGAAGAAAGTCAAACACTACAACCATATGAAAAAAAATCTTATAGCGAATCTGACCTTAGTGCGCAGTTAAGTTTTATACAACTAGCTGCTGTTGCTGGAGCTACTTATCCCGACTTTAAGGTTAAGAATCCTGACGCTAAAGGTATTATTCAGTTTCTAGCAACAGATGTTGGTGAGCAATTTCAACAGAATCAAAATTGGTTTAGCATTAAAGTTATCCCAAGAGATAATCAAAAAGACTGGCGCTCATTAATGGTTGAGATTTATTATCAAAATTCTTATGAGGAGAGTAAGAAATTTACATTTGATGCTTGTAAGGTAATCTGGTCAAATATCGATGATCGAGTGCCACCATTGATCGATGAGCTTGCCGATCGTCTGGTAAAATATGAAAATGAAAATTCAGCAGCACAAACAATACATACTCGATATGGGTATACTATTGGTTTGGATGCAAGTCGTTGGCAGGATGGTTATCCTGTCGTATGTTTTGTGGCGCAATAAATTAACTGGAAGCGCTTCCACCTGACCTGAATAAATAAGAAAAACTATTCTGACCTCATCAAATGATGAGGTTTTTTATTGTGTCTCAAGCAAAATATATTTTATCCAAGCGTAGTTTAAGCAATCTTGAGGGTGTCCATCCTGATCTAGTTCGAGTGGTCAAGCGTGCTATCACCCTGACCAAGCAAGACTTTATGGTTATTGAGGGTGTGCGTAGCCGTGAGCAATGTATGATCAACTACGGCAAAGGTCGTACAGTGGCGCAGTGCCAAGCCAAAGGCATCCCTGCCAAATATGCCAAGCCGAAACTAGCCAAGGTCACATGGTTAAACAATCCATTCTCAAGTCGTCATGTCACGGGTCATGCGGTTGACCTTGTGCCGTATCCAGTGGACTGGAATGATTTAAAAAAATTCGATGCGATGGCTGATGCAATGCTTGTGGCGGCAGATTTAGAAGGTGTTTCAATCCGCTGGGGTGCAGACTGGGATAGTGACGGTAACCGTCGTGAACGTGGTGAATATGATTCGCCTCACTTTGAGCTGTAGGAGGACGTGGCATGAATAAAATCAATCGCAACGTCCCGCAGTCTGTCAAAACACAGCGCAAGATTGATGAGGCTGTTCAGCAAGCGCTGGAAAAACAACATCGGGTGCATCTTGGGATTTTTGAGAAAAAAGAACAGCGCATTGATGAGCTAGAACAAGGGTTAGCTCAGCTGACAGCACAATATACTAGCGCACTTGATCAAATGGGACAGAGGCAAATTCAACGCTCACGTCCGCCCGAAATTACTGAAGGACCATCCCTTCGATACTCGCCAACCCTCGAATCAACAAATGATTCAGGTTTTTGGGTGGCGAATTGGCGCAATGGTTGGAAGTGGTTTAGTAACTTGGCGTTGACTGCAATCGTAGCGATCAATACCGTGCCAGTTTCACCTGAAATGCTTGATGCATTACCACCTGATATACGACAACAAGTCACTATTGGGCTTGGGGTGATCGGGATTCTTGCTCGATTTATTAATCAGTCTAAGGCTAAGCCAGCACCAAGTTTGGTAGAGAATGAGGTGGATGATGTTTGACTTTTTGAAGTTGGGCTTTGCTGAGGTGCAATGGATCGTGCTCACTGCATTGGGTATCTATGCATGGGTGATCAATAAGCACAGCGCATCTGCCAAAGAATTACTTGAGCTACATGTGCGAGTTGTGGAGCTTGAGCATGCTGTCCGAGATATGCCCTCGAAAGTGGATATTGTCAAACTGCAAGGTGATATTCATTCGGTGAATCAACAAATCGAAGTGGTACAGCGAGGCGTTACTCGCATTGAAAACTACTTCCTTGAAAGTAAAAAGTGAGGTCGTATGAGCTTTGAAAATCATCTAAAAGAAGAAATGCGCCTTGTCATGCTTCGTCTATTGAATGAGCTTCCTTCATATCGTGGCAACAGCTCAACTTTGCATAGTGGTTTAAATATTTGGGGCTTGAGCTTTAGCCGTGATCAAGTCAAGACAGAGCTACATTGGTTGAAAGATCAAGGCTGTGTAACGATTGAATTAGATCAACCTGAAGTCATCGTGGTGAAACTGACTGAGCGTGGGCAAGATGTGGTCGAAGGTCGGCAACGTATCCACGGCATCAAGCGTCCTTCGGCTTAGGAGTCCTTATGTCTAAGTCTTTTATGCGCAAACTCACTGATGCACAACGCCAATTCATCTTCAAGATGCTTGAGGAAAATCGCCTGACGCTCAATGAAATGATGGATGAGATTCGGGCTGAGTTCCCTGTGGACTGTATTCCAAGCCGTTCTGCACTGGGGCGTGAAAAGCAGAATTATGTGGCTGAGGCTAAAGAGTTTCGACAAATCGCCGCTGCATCTGAAGTGTTGGTGAAGGAATTTGGTGAAGACCCTGACGACAAGGGCGGTATGTTGCTTGCGCAAGCGGTACAGGCTGTGGTGACTAAGCGTGCCTTAGATGAGCTGACCAATGATGGTACTGACGAAACTAAGCCACAGATGGATATTGATGCTGTCGGTGCTTTGGCTCGTGCCGCTCGTGCTGCCATCATGACCAAGTCTAAGGCGATGGAAAATCGGGATGAGATTCGTCGTCAGGCACGAGAGGAGTTGATCCGTGAGCAAAAAGCGAAGCTAGATGAGTTGGGTAAATCAGGTGAAGTTGATCAAGTGATTTTAAATAAAGTGATCAAAGCGGCGTATGGACTGGACACATAAATGAGTCAATTAATCTTACCGAATGAGCCAGCATTAGAGCTGTATAAGTACCAAAAAAACTGGGTACAGGATGACGCTCGCTTTAAGATTGCGATGTTTGCTCGGCAATGCGGTAAGACCTTTACATCAACATTAGAGCTTGCGTTAGATTGCGCAAAGGCGGATGTGGCTGGCAAGCGAAAACGCTGGGTTATTCTCAGTCGTGGTGAGCGTCAAGCACGAGAAGCAATGAATGAAGGTGTTAAAATCCACTTGGCTGCGATGCAGGCAGGATTTCAAGCGTATGACTATGAGTGGGAAGCTGGTATTAAAGCCCTTGAAGTTGAGCTGCCTAATGGTTCTAAAATCACCGCATTGCCTGCAAATCCTGATACAGCTCGTGGTTTCTCAGCCAATGTTTTGCTGGATGAGTTTGCTTTCCATCAAGATAGTCGGGCAATCTGGAAAGCACTGTTTCCAGTCGTGTCAAAAAATGATTTAAAGTTACGTGTCATCAGCACACCAAATGGCAAAGGCAATAAGTTTTATGAGTTGATGACTGGTAAAAATGATAACTGGTCACGTCATCAGACTGATATCTATCAAGCGGTCAAGGATGGTCTGCCTCGCAATATCGAAGAACTGCGTACAGGCGCAGCAGATGAAGATTTGTGGGCGCAAGAATTTGAACTGCAATGGCTGGATGAGGCATCAAGCTGGCTAGACTTTGAGTTAATTACTGGTTGTGAGCATGAGTTGGCTGGTGATCCATCTTTATATCAAGGTGGAGACTGCTATGTTGGTGTGGATATTGCCAGTCGGAACGACTTGTTTGTGATTTGGGTCTGGGAAAAAGTTGGTGATGTGCTGTGGTGTCGGGAGATCATCGAACGTAAACGGATTAGCTTTGCTGAGCAAGATAGCCTATTGGCTTATGTGTTTACACACTATCGTGTGGTGCGCTGCTGTATGGATCAGACAGGTATGGGGGAAAAGCCTGTGGAAGATGCAAAGCGAACTCATGGCGAATATCGTGTTGAGGGTGTGCTATTTACACTGAGTAATAAGCAGACTTTGGCAATACATGGCAAGGAGGCTTTTCAGGATCGTAAACTGCGTATACCGATGGGTAATGATGCGTTGCGTGCTGATCTACATAAGTTGAAGAAAGTCACCAGTGATACTGGTGCGCCACGCTTCGTTGCGGATAGTGATAGTGCTGGACATGCAGACAGAACGTGGGCGGCATTTTTGGGAGTGAATGCTGCGAGTGGTGGTGATATGAAAATCGAGTTTATGGCTGTGCCATCTAAGCATGAAATGGCACAGCAGGATGAGGATGATTGGTTTGGTGAGGTTGGGTGTTGGTGATAGGTTTAAAATTCTTGAGTATGTTTATATGATTCAAAATTACGTTGAATGTGATGACTATTTATTACAAATGGACTAAGTTCACCAAAAGATTGATACAAAATAAATGTAAACTTCTGCATATGCCTATCATCAAAAGCATCATTGTATCTAAAATTGACATCTATAAATAAACTATTGTCTTTAAAAACATGCTGTGGATGCAATACAACATAACAGTCGTATTCATAATTTTCAGTTGTTTTAATCAACTCCAACTCTGTTACGATGCTAGAGGTATAGTCATTGCTTCCCTCTATTTTTATTGGATCGACATATACATTTAATAGCCTACATGTGCTACGGCTATTTTTAAGTCTAAAATTTAATTGAACACCACGTCGAGACTGTGAATTATAATTGCTAAGTGACAAATTAGTAAAATGAAAAAATGGTTGGGCATTAATCGTTTCTGATTTGATTTGACGTTCATCTTTCTTTTTTATGAGCTGTAGCTCTGCCTGTGTCACTTCAACAAGTTGTTTTTGTTGCTCAACACTATTTTTTAACTCCTCCGCTTGTAACTTTAAGGCTTTCGTATTTTGTTTTAATTCTTGTCCTTGTTGTAAGTACCCAAAGACCAGCCATAGAAAAGCAAGTGGTGCAAATATCCCCGCTAATGCGTCACCTTTCTCATTCAACTCTAAAGCAGCAAACACATTGTGATCAAAAATAAAAAAATATGCCAATAGCAAGTAGATAGCGGTAAAAACGTAAACACAAATTTTATTTATGCGACTTTTAATATTCTCCACGGAACACCTTCCAACTTATTTGAATTGTTAAATTGTTGATACTAAAAAACGAGGCGACGATTCTTCACGGCTAATTCAGAATCGCCTCCTTTGGTAAACATGCTACCGCAGGCAAAGCCTCGCTACTGTGCACACAGTAATTGCAGGCTATCAAATTTGAAATGCTATTGCAGTAGGTGAAATGATGAAAAGCAGCCCTTTTATTCCGTATATGGGTGGTAAGCGTCGGTTGGTGTCGCAACTTGTACAAAAAATCCCCGATCATCAATGCTATGTCGAATTGTTTGCAGGCGGTGCTGCACTGTTCTTTATGCGTGATGAGCCTTCAAAAGTCGAAGTGATCAATGATATTAATGGTGAGCTAGTCAATCTCTATCGTGTGGTGCAGCATCATCTTGAGGAGTTTGTTAAGCAGTTTAAATGGGCGTTGGTCAGTCGGCAGATGTTTAACTGGCTCAAGGATGCCAATATTGAACTGATGACGGACATTCAGCGTGCAGCACGATTTTATTATCTACAGCACAATGCCTTTGGGGCAAAAGTCGCTGGGCAGAACTTTGGTACAGCAACCACGGCTCGACCTGTCAATTTGCTTCGTATCGAAGAACAACTGAGTCAAGCGCATCTGCGCCTTGCAGGTGTGACGGTGGAGCATCTGCCGTGGGATCAATGCTTGCAAAAGTATGATCGACCACATAGCTTTATGTATGCTGATCCACCGTATTGGAAGATGGCTGGCTATGGTATGGACTTTGGACTAGAGCAATATGAAAGGCTGGCACAGCTGATGAAAAGCAGTCAAAGTAAAATCATGCTGTCGATCAACGACCATGAGGAGATGCGAGCGACCTTTGATGGGTTAAATATTGTTACGGCAAATATTCAATATTTGGTCGGTGGTGCAAAGCGAAGTCAGGCGAAAAAGCAAGAGCTGATCATTCGCAATTATTGATCCTCAGTGATTGTTCATTTATAAATCTTTATAAACGCATTTTTAGCCATTTTTCCGCAGTTTTGCATCAATGATGTATAGCGAATGGAAAAGTGGCTTAAATCGCAAAATACGGCGATATTTAAAATTCACAGCAAAACCTCTTTTTGGCGCTGACATTCATCTTTTTGGAAGCGCTTCCAACTGATCAATCCCAAATGCTTTTTTTAAGCTAGTGCAAAATCATCATCCCCTTGTTTGCATCATGGCTAAAAAATCGAAATCCAAATCCTCAAGTAACTCAAGTAAAAAGCAAGATCGCACTGCACTCGAATCGACACAGACTGCGGATGTGGCGTGGCTATCCAGTCAATGGCAAGAGCATCCTGTGGTTGGACTCACGCCATTGGCATTGCATCGTCTACTGACTGATGCTGAGCAAGGCAATCTACAAGCCCAAGCGGATTTGTTTAGTGACATGGAAGAGCGAGATGCGCATATCTTCTCGGAAATGGACAAGCGTAAAAAAGGCGTCAATGGTTTGGACTGGGGTGTGAATCCCCCAAAAAATGCCAGTGAAGCTGAGCGCAAGATCGCCGAACAAGTCACGGAATGGATTGATGATATTCAAGACTTTGAAATGTTCTTGTTTGATGCGATGGATGCGGTGGGTCACGGCTATTCGTGCCAAGAAATCGAGTGGCATCAGCTCGGCAATATTTGGCTACCGAAGTCGTTTAATCATGTGCTTGCACGCAACTTCCTAACACCGTACCAACAGCCGAATGAACTGCGACTTAACGATGGTTCGATGGAGGGTGCGGAGTTTTGGGATTTCGGGTGGTTTGTGCATCGGCATAAAGCCAAGTCAGGCTATATTAGCCGTTCGGGTCTGCATCGGGTGTTGTCTTGGGCGTTTTTATTTAAAAACTATAGCGTCCGTGATGTGATGGAGTTCTTGGAGATTTATGGCTTGCCAATTCGTGTCGGCAAATATCCAAGCGGTGCAACTGATACGGAGAAAATGACGCTCCGCCAAGCAGTCATGTCGATTGGGCGTAATGCAGCAGGCATCATGCCTATTGGTATGTCGATCGACTTTGAAACTGCTGCCAATGGCGATACCGATAATCATATGGCGATGATCAAGTGGTGTGAGCAGTCGCAGTCCAAAGCCATCGTTGGTGGGACATTGCTCTCGCAAGCGGATGGTAAGACAAGTACCAATGCACAAAGTCAAACCCATGAGCTTCAGTTTGAAAAAATCATGAAGTCCGATGCATTGCAGTTGGCTCGTTCGATCAACGATAGCCTTGTGTCTTATCTAATGCGCTTGAATTTTCCGAGTGTCACACCTGATCGCTATCCTGTATTTTATTTTGATACGTCGGATACCGAGGATATTCAAGCCTATAGTGAAGCCTTGCCGAATCTCGTCAACATTGGTTTTAAAATCCCTCGCACTTGGGCGCATGAAAAACTTGGCATTCCTGAGCCGACGGATGATGAAGAAGTGTTGCAGACAGTGCAAACACAGCCAGTTGCGCAAGCGCCACTCCTTGCTGTAAATAGCTTACAACCGCATTTGCTGAATCATTTGCTGGCGACAAATTCGGCACAAATCCCGATTGATGTACAAGCCATACAACTGCTACTCAATGAGCAAGCGAAGGCGGCACAAGCGACCAGTGAATCATGGACGCAAGACTTGCTCGCCAAACTTCAAGCGGGTCAAAGTGAAGATGAAATTTTGACACTGTTGCAAGATGCTTTCCCAAATGATGATGAGCCTGTGTTGCAGGGAAAACTCACCAAGCTGATATTTGCGGCGGAAGTGTTTGGGCGGATTAGTGTTGAGGCGGAAAATGGTTGATTCAATCAAGCCACCGATTCCACAGCGTGCAGAACTCAATGCGCTGTTTAATCTACCGCCACAAGATGCGATTGACTACCTGAAGGCAAAGGGTTTTAAGATTGGTTGGGATTGGCATGAAACCTTAGATGAGGCGCATAGTCGAGCCTTTACCGTAGCAAAGGTGGCTCGGATTGATTTGCTTTCGGATATTCGCAAATCCTTGATCACCGCACTTGAAGAAGGTCAAAGTCTTGAACAGTGGAAAGCCAATATCACTCCAATCCTGCAAGATAAAGGTTGGTGGGGAAAGCAAACTATTAAAAACCCTGCTGGTATTGAGCAAACTGTACAGCTTGGCAGTCCACGTCGCCTGAAAACCATATTCAATACCAATGTGCATAAAGCATTGGCGGCTGGTCGCTATAAAGCGATGATGGCAAGTGTTGAAACACGCCCATATTGGGAATGGCGACATATCAGCATCTCCAATCCACGCAAGTCACACCTTGCTCGCAATGGTGAAGTGCGTCGCTATGATGATCCATTTTGGAGTTATGCTTACCCACCTGTTGAGTGGGGGTGTAAATGCAAAGTAATCGCTCGGCGAGCCGAGGATGTTGGCGAGATGAACTTGCGCCTACGTGAAACCGAACCAAGTGACATTGAATTGGTCGATGAAAATATTGGCATCAGTAGCTTTACTGGTCAGCCAGTGATCGGCAAACGCCCACAGATCAAGATGCGACAACCTGACGGATCAATTGAATACTTCCGTCCAGCGGCTGGATTTAACAGCCATCCAGCGGCGAGCTATCTCATGGATGGCGAGCTAACCAAGCGAGCTGCTGAGCTGATGGGTGCGGAGCAAGGCTTGCAACAAGTCCAGCAGATGCTACTCAATCCAATACGCATCAAGGCACACGAAGCCTTTGTCAATAATGCGCTGAGCTTTGCTAAGCCACAAAATAAAACCAACACGGTGGGTGTGTTGGCTTTGCAAGAGATTTTGTTTTTAAGTGAAAAAGGAAAAGCGCTTGAAAGTCCAATCATGACCATCAGCGACCATTTGCTGGTGGGTAAAAAAGCACAGCGACATGGTGAGGCTGGTATTGCGCCGACTGATCGAGAGTGGCTTGAATTGCCACGGCTCATTGCTCAAGCCGAGCAAGTGGTATGGGATGTCAAGAACGATAGCATGCTGTATATCTTGCCTGCGCTGGATAAGAATCATGACAACGAAGTGGTCAAGTTATCAATCAGGGCGCATGGTGTGATGGAGATTGTAAGTATTTTTAAAGTAAAACAATTAGATATTGATGCGGGACTGAAGACAAACCAATACGAGAAAATTAGATAAGGTGGCGGCTGACTTGCACAGCATAATACATAGCTTTCGCCTGTAACCTTTCTATTTGGAAACTACCATCTCAGAGGTATAGTATAAATTATGAGCGCAATTAAAATCAACAATCAAGCCTTGATTGATCGACTTGGACAAGCGGCGAAGGCAATGACTGATACCACACCGCTGACTTCGGCAATTGCCAGTAGCTTTGCGTCAGTCACTGATGACAACTTTGAATCAGGTGGTCGTCCAAAATGGGCAGGACGCAAACCAACAACCATTGCAAGCTATAAGCGACGAGGCATGCGCTATGGTGGCGTGTTGCAAGCTACTGGTCATCTACGCAGTCAGATCGTGACGCAGTTTACTCGTACTGAAGCGGCCATCGGGACGAATGTGCCCTATGCACCAACCATGCACTTTGGTGCAAAACAAGGTCAATTCGGCAAGACTCGTCGCAATACACCGATTCCGTGGGGAGATATAGAGCCACGTCCATTTCTACCGATGGATGAAAACGAAAACCTACAACCCGAAGCTGAGCGTGAAGTCTTTCGTGACGTGGATTATTACTGGCAACGCATTTTTGATTAATCAACCCGCCCTTAAAACAACTAAAAACCAAAAAATAAAAATTATTGGAAGCCCTTCCACCTGATCTAAATCATCACACTTTCTTATTCTGACATTCTCTTTTATAGAAAAGATGTTTGTGATGGTACTTCGCTCTGCTTCTTGTAATTTTGCCCTAAATGCTCAGGCGACAGACAAACTTGTCTTGATTCCTGAAGGCATTTTTCGTGGCATTGATGGTCGTCCATTTGATGCACCACACTGGCGTTTGACCCCTGAAAAAGGTCGAGCGATGGTAGCTGTGTTAAATGCAAGAAGCATAGACATGCTGATTGATTATGAACATGCCATTCTTACTGCCAAAAGCGAAGGCAAAGAAGTACCCGCATCAGGATGGCTAAAAGCTGGAGGGTTTGAATATGTAGACGGTATCGGACTGTGTTCAAGTAACTGGTCATGGACAAAAAAAGCCAAAACCTATATCGAAGATGAAGAGTACAAATACCTCTCACCCTTCATCATCTACGACGAATCAGGCGATGTACAAGGACTGATCAACGTCGCACTCACCAATACACCAAACATCGACACGCTACCGCCTGCACTGCTTGCAGCTGCGGCACAGGATTTTCTACCTCAAAACTCAACTGAAACTCAATCACTTACTACTCCTCTAACTCAATCACAGGAATCACCCACAATGGATGAATTACTTGAACAATTGCGTTGGATGCTGAACTTGCCGATCTCGGCAACTACTGAAGAAATTCATGCAGAACTTGGCAAACTCCAAACGCAAATCTCAGACAAAACTGGCGTTGCTGTTGCAGCAAATAGTCAACATCTATTTGATGCGATCAATGCTATCGAGCAACTCAAAACGGCTGCAAATAGCCAAGCCACACCTGATCCAACGAAGTATGTGCCAATGGCTGTCTATCAAGAAGCTGTTGTGAAAGCTGGTCATGCTACAACGCAAGCGCAAGCAAAAGAGCTTGATGACCTGATCACGGCGGCATGTAGTGATGGGCGCATCACAGGTCAAGCAACGATTGACTGGATCAAGGATCAAGCAAAAATTAATCCTGCCTTTGCGAAAGATCATATCAACAGCCTGCCAAAGATCGCCGCACTGACTCAACGTCAGACGCAAGGTGTTGATCTTGGTGGGAAACAAGAACCACAGCCTGACGACATTGAAATGTCGATTGCTACACAGCTTGGCGTATAAGGAGCGAACTCATGGCGAAAACAGACGTTGCAATCATCACGGAAATGCGTGATGGCGAATTGATGCCAGTGCCACTGCTTGCTGGTGCATTGGTGCTACAGGGAACATTTGCAGTCATTAATGACACAGGTCATGCCATTGCCTCATCTGATGTCGGTGGTGCGAGTCAAATCTGCCTCGGTATTTGGGACAACAGTGCTGAAAACACAGGAGCAAACGGTGAAGTACATGGTTTGGTACGTCGCAATAAACAGTTCTTGGTACGCAACTCAAGCACTGATCCAGTGACACAAGCTGATCTTGGGGTGCAGGTCTATGTCGAAGATAACCAGACCATTGCCAAAACAGACAACTCAGCGGCGCTGTCATTGGCGGGTCGTTTTATGGGCTTTGATGCACAGTTTGAAGACTGTGTATGGGTGGAGATTTAAACAATGATTTGGAATGAACAAACCGCACAACGTGCAATTAACGCTTTAACAACGAGTCTTAAAAAGATTTTTGATGCTGCTTTTGAAGCTGCTGAAAGTAGCTGGAATCAAGTGGCGATGGAAGTCCCGAGCAACGGTAAATCCAATACCTATGCTTGGATCGACAAGTTTCCGAAAATGCGTAAATGGGTGGGTGACAAAGTTGTTAAACAATTGTCAGCTCATGCTTACACCATCGTCAATGATGACTTTGAAGCAACTGTAGAGGTTGATCGCAACGACATTGAAGATGATGAAGTCGGTATCTATAAGCCACAGGCTGAAATGGCTGGCGAATCCTCAAAACAATGGGCAGATGAATTGGTCTATACCACACTGACCAATGGCTTTACTGAAAAATGCTATGACGGCAACACCTTCTATGCAGACAATCATGCGGTTGGTGAAGGTAAATCCAAAAAGCTGGTTTCAAATCGTCTAAATGCACCTTTGAAAATCGACACTTTGGCAGATGCAAAAGCCAGCTACGGTGTAGCTCGTACCATGATTCGTAGCGTCAAAGATGAAGAAGGACGACCTTTAAATCTTACGCCGAACCTGTTGGTCGTACCGCCTGCATTAGAAGACACAGCCAATGCACTGATGACAACTGATCGTTTGGAAGATGGCAAAGTCAATCCATACAAAGGCACAGCAAAAGTGTTGGTGGTTGGTTGGTTGAAAACCGATACCGAGTGGCACTTATTGGATGCTCGCAAGTCGATTAAACCGATTGTCTTTCAGCCTCGTAAAAAGCCTGTGTTTGTCAAACAAACCGATACGTCTAGCGAAGCAGTATTTATGCGTAAGAAGTTTAAGTTTGGTGCGGAAGCTCGTGGTGCAGCAGGCTATGGCTTGTGGCAGATGGCTGTTGGCTCTACAGGTACAGCATAAGGACGCATGATATGAGCTATGTCACAGTGCAAGCGATGATTGAAAAATTTGGTGAACGTGAGTTGGTTGATCTGACGGATAACGAGCAACCGTATACCGATACGATCAATCAACAAAAACTTGAAGCAGCGATTGAGTCGGCAAATAGTGAAATCGACGGTTATATCTCAGGTCGATACACCTTGCCACTTGCGGTTGTGCCACCGTTCCTCAAAGCGGTGGGCTGTGACCTTGCTTATTACCATGCGTGCCTTGGCGATACAGTGCTGAATGAGCGTGCCAAGTTGCGCTATGACAATGCGATCAAAATCCTGACAAACATTGCCAAAGGCATACTAAATCTCGGTGGCTCTCCTGCGGGCGAGTCCAAGCCTACTCAAACATCGTCAAATAATGTGGTGTTTGGTGTGGGTCGTCGTGATTTTGGCAACGGAGGCTGGTAAACATCATGCTGAATCTATCCATTATTGAACAAGCGATCAAAGCCGAGATGGCAGCGCAAATCCAGTCCAAAAAATGGGCATGGATACGTGAGATCAAGACCTATGGTGGTGAGTTAGATGATGATTTAGAGGCTGTAGTCAAGATGTTCCCTGCGATATGGATCACCTTCGATGGCAGTAAAAGCCCTGAGAAGCTCAGCTATAACAAAACTCGCTTACCTATCACTTTCGTGGTGATGGTCGGCGCTCGTTCGGTGCGTAACGAAGAAGCACAGCGACATGGTGCAGGACGTGACATTGGCACATATCAAATGCTGGACAATGTACAGCGCCTGCTTGCAGAGAATGACTTGAGTAGTCAAGGCATATCAGGGCTTGCACCACTTGAGCTAGGTCGTGTTAAAACGATTTTTAATCACAAAGTACGCACACAGTCTTTAAGTGTGCTTGCTCAAGAGTTTCACACGTCATACACGGTGATTGCATCAGATCGGGATCGTGAGCGAGAGAGTGAAGACACACCTGATATGCACAGCATCAATCTCGATTATTACTTCCAGCCACAAGACGACATCAAAGATGCGTCCGATCTTGTGCAGTTGGATCAACACTAGGATTTTAAAAATGAATTTTTCAACACAGGCGGATTTAGATATGAGTATTCAAATCACAGGTCGGGATCAGATGACTGGTGAAGACATTGCCAAGCTCAATGCACTGTTTGCAGCGGTTGAGGGTTTGGGTGGTGTGATCGAGTATCCGCCAGCGGTGGATACTCATGGCTGGACACTGACTAATGCCACGCTAGTGAACAACACGCTGACATATACAGGCGGTACGCTCAGTAATGGTCAAGCTGGGCTGACAGCAGAATATGCTTATGAAGATTTAATGCCTCTTTTGGCATTTGACCCGCAGAATTTGACCGCAGACCAAATCACGCTGAGTTTAAATGATGGTACAGGCAATCTGGATAATTCGCTAAGCATCGTGGTTGCTGATGGCTATATCCGAATCTATGACGGTCAAGTACAGCAACAAGAAGTCGAATTAGCAACATTAACAGGCTTGGTGAAATTATCTATTGAACCTACAAGTCGTCCAGAACTCAAAGTGTATAACGATGCCGCTGGAATTGTTGCGAGTTATTACCCTAGTGAGTCGCCGACTTGGGTGCGCTCTCAGTTTGCTGTTGGGATCATGATGCCTACTATGACATCTACTTTTGAAGCGACATTAACGATTGGCGAATATGGTCAATACTAAGGAGCAAGCGCATGACAATTCCAAGTAATCTAAAAACTCCTGGTGTTTATACCGACGTGAATCTCAACGCACAGCGTACAGGTTTGCCATCCAATGTGCATAAAGTGCTGTTCGTCACTGAAGATACTGCTGTGGATGAATCTGTGATGCCGAAGAACATCTATGACAAAGCAGGTGCAGATGTTGCATTCGGTGAAAACTCAATCGCAGGTCGAATGATGACTGCTGCAATCAAAACGAATCGTATGGTGAGTGTGCAAAGCGTGGGAAAGTAGGTGTGATGGGTGCATGTGTCTTGATGCCATCAGAATGGTCAAACGATATTGTTTGGGAGGATGTTTATCTTCCAAATTCTTACGGATACATCAATATACGGTTTGGGGGCAATGCTTTCTGGAACAATACGATTGATTTATCTTCAAACAATATTCATTTGTTTATTGATAACTTTATCGCAGGTCTCGGTTGGGGTGCGCCCGTAGAAGTTGAGTCAAGAGTGTCACCAAATAATCCAAATGCGGTTCAAATTCGATACTTGGGTATGTATATAGGTGATCCAGCTGACCCAGTGGTGGGGAATTTTACGGAGTCACCGTGGACTTTTTCACAATGGCAGGATGGGGCTTTGATAGATAGACGCAACGACCCAGATGCGGTAGGGACGGCGGCGGAAACAGAACTTAACCTCGCTAACTTATTTGAATCTCCACCCACAGTCGTACACTGCTATAACTTAGATACTGAAGTTGGCGTGTAGGAATGCTTTAAAAATCAAGCAATACACCGCCAGCAACCTACTCAGATGGTTTTTTTATTGGCAGGAAACATCCTCAATACCTAACACGATCAATGAACGTAATGGAGTAATTTTATGAGTATTCAAACAACCATCGCCCCACTCGGGCATACCATCATCGCACTTTCTGCGCCGCCTGATGTGACTGAAACACAGGCATGGATTGAGCATTTGAACTTCGTATCAGGCTCGATTGAGCAACGTGGCGCAATCCTTGTCGTACCATTCTCTGATGTGGAAGCGGCAGAGGCTTTTGCTGAACAAGCGCAAGTCATCACAAGCTACCGTGTCATTGCAGTGTGCTACCACGGTGCAGTCGGTCAAGAGCCTGAACTCGCAGGTGCACTGGCAGCGGCGTTGGCGGATTCTAACGATCCTGCACTACCGTTTAACGGTGTCAATCTTGGCGGAATCACCGCTGTCGGTGATGAGTCTGTGCTAACTTTTGAGCGCATGGAGCAAGCCATGAATAAAGGCGTCTGCATGATTCAAACAGGTGCGGACGGTGTGCCTGAGATTGTGCGAGCGATCTCAACCTACCGTAAGAATGCAGAAACAGGTGCGGATGACGATATTATGCTAGACATCAACGGTGCGTTGACCATCGACTATGTCCGCAAAGTGATGCGAACCGCTGCGGGTATGAAGCGTCGCCGTAAGAACACTTCTGCGGAACGTCGTAACTTGCGTTCGATCTTCTTAACCGAAGCTAAGAAGTTGGAGAATGCTGAAATCTTGGAAAACGTCACCGCGACAGCCGATCAGCTGACTGTTGAGCAAGACGAGAATGATAAGACTCGGGCAAATGCTGAAATCCCTGCGCATTGGGTTCGTGGCATGCATGTCGTTGCAACGACGTTGAATGTGTATTAACTCTAGCGTAATTAAAAACCTCCCCCAACCCCTCCTACAAAGGAGGGGTATTTATTTTGGAAGCCCTTCCACCTGATCTAAAGATAAGAAAACCAAAATAATAAGCCAACCTTTTTAAAATGAGATTGCAAAAATGGCTGAAGAAGCAGTCGGCACGATTGTGATGAGTGTGGATGGCAACGATTATGATGTTGCATCACTGAATGTCACACAAAGTGTAAACAACAAACCTATCCCGACCATGAATCGTACACAACGACAAAAATTTGTCGCTTCAGGTGTGCGTACTTATGAGCTAAGTGCATCTGTGGTTATTCCTGACCGCAAAGACAATGTGAACTGGACTGAAGTTAAAAATGTCCGTATCTCGATTGAATCACTCACTGGAAACCACCGTGAAACGTATGTGGACTGCGGTATCACAACGATTGGTACAAGCTATGATGTGAATGGTGAAACTCGTCGTGATTTAACTTTATATGCACTAGACATGATTGAGGAGTCGATTTAATGCGTCTATCTGTAGAAGGCACTTTGGTCGTGCCAATGACTGTTGTGGTCAGTGACAAAGCTGTCAAATGTAAAACTATTAGACTTGAAGATATTAGCACTGGACAAATGTTTGAAGCTCGTGCCAATGCTAAAGCGGGTGAATATGTGGTGATCAATGAGCTGGCATCACGAGCAACGCTGATTGATGGTAAAGGTGTTGAGCATCAAGTCACCTATCAGATGCTACATGACACGTCGGCAAGCAACTATCGCAAACTTGAAGAACTTGATGCAGAGCTACAAGCAAAGCTCAACGCCGAGAGTTTAGAGAGCCAGTCGGACTGATTGCAATGCTGATGCATGCAGGCATTGACTTTGCGACTGCCGAAAAAATGCCAATGCACTATGCATTGGCATTTTTGTCAGAGCGTCAAGCGTTGATGCAGATCGGCACACCTAAACCTGTGTATGAGCGGCAACACAATACTTATACGCCACAACAACCAGTTCAACCGAAAGGTCGAGCCACTACATCGACCAATACTTACAATTCGACCAAGCGAGTGTGTTCATGAGTACCAGTACAGTTCAGCTAAGATTAGAAGTGGTTGGTGATGCGGCGCTAAAGCTACGCAAGATCAATACAGAACAGATCACGGCTGCACAGCGTTTGAAACCGCTCACTGCTGATCAAGTCAATCAAAATCGTCGCTTGGTCGGTGAACTACAAAAGCAAGTTTCCACTTTTCAGAAGCAACGCCAACTGCTCCAAGCCAATGAGCTAACTCGTCGGTTGGGCTTGCGCACTGAGCAGTCGATCAATAATGAAATCCGTAAGACGCATAGCCAATATCAGAAGTTGGCAATACTGCAACGGCAAGGTGTAGTGTCGGCAAATGACATGCAACGTGCTTATGGAGCGATGACGCAAAAAGTTGCTCAGCTCAATCGTGAACTAGGTAAGACCACGCAGATCGAAAAATCAATACAGCAAAGTCATAGCACAGGTGGTGTGAGCCGATTGCAAAAAGGTGCAATGGTGGCAGGTGCTGTGGTTGGTGCTGGGTATGCGTTGCAACGTCCAGTACGAGATGCAATGCAGTATGAAAAGGATTTAGCACAGCTTTCAATCACTGCCTATGATGATCCAAATGATCGCAAGGCTGGACAAGATCGACTGCGTAGCATTATTACCAGTACAGCAAAACAATACGGACAGACTACAGATGACGTGCTGACAGGATTAAGTAGTCTTGTTGCTAGTGGGAAATATAAAGGCGCAAACAATGCTGAAACTGAGGCAATGTTGCGAACGGCACTGTCTGCATCGGGAGAGGCAGCACAGGCATCGGGAGGTGATATTCTCGACTTTACTCAAATGTCCATTTCAGCTAAAGGCAAAGGTTTAAATGAACGAGAGTATATGAGCTATGCCGTGCAGGCTGGTAAAGAAGGTAACTTTGAAACTCGGGATTTGGCAAAATTCCTACCTAAACAGTTTGGGATGCTGGCATCCGATCCTGCTAATCAAAATCGTCAAGCATCTCAACTGATGGCGCTAAACCAAGTAGCAATGACCACTGCTGGCAGTGCGGACGATGCTGGTAATAATGTGGTGAATTTATTATCCAAAATGAATGCGGAAGGCACTAAAAAAACCTTTAAAAAGGACTATGGCATTGACCTTGAGGCTGAATATTTAAAAGGTGCAGAGGATGGCAAAACACGCTTTGAGGTTTTTGGTGAAGCGCTAAGCCGAGCGATGAAAAAGGACGATCGCTATAACCAATTGATTGCCGATCTCAGCAAGACAAGCAACTCAGGCGAGCGACAAATGATCTTGGAAAGTCAGCAAGGTATCCTACAACAATCTGCACTCTCCAATATCTTGCCTGATATGCAGGCATTATCCGCAGGTGTGGCGATGGTCACGCAATGGGACGAGTTACAGCGTATTAGTCAAGCCAATCAGGACAAAGGCTTGCGGTCGATGACAGAAGATTCTGCCACCATGCGAGATACGGCAAGCTATGGTGCGAATCAGTTCTCTGTGACCAAGAAAAATACCGAATTTGAAGCACTAGAAGGCTTTAATAGTAAGCTTGGTGACTTAGGCAGTAACTTGTCTAAATATGCAGATCAATATCCTGAATTAACGAAAGCAGTTGGCGTGGCAACAGTTGCAATCTCGGCACTGGCTGTAGCCGCTGGAGGAGCTTCGCTAGGAGGATTAGCGACTGGTGGTGGTTTAGGTAAATCAGGTGGTAAAGGTGGTTTCGGAGCTACAAGTGGTAAGGTTGCAAGCCTTGCCAAAACAGGCGGTCAAGTGCTTGTTGCTGGAGCTGTAGGCTATGAAGTGGGAACACAAGTTCGTAACCTGTATATGCAGACTGAAACTGGTCGAAACTTTGATGACTGGATGGGTGAGAATATTGCTAAAACGCTCGCATTTTTCGGTAATGAAACCGCACAACAAGCCGTCGAAGCTCAAGCAAAATATGATGAAATGATTGCACAGCAAGAGGCGCAGAGTAAGCATGCAGCCTCACAGATTCAATTGCTACAATCTTTAAATCAAAATATCCTTGGGCTGGCAAACCGACCTGTAAATATTAATGGCGTATCAATGTTGGATGCGGTAAGTGGCGCAAGCCAAAAAGAATCAAACAGACATGGCACTGTGCCGTATAGTCCGTTAATATTCAGAAACTAATTTTAAAAATGGGGAATATGATGAAAAAATTAATTGTAGCAACTTTGGTGCTAGGCTTGGTAGTTGGGTGTTCTAAGCAGGAAGAAACAAAAGAGGATGTCGTACAACCTACAGTAACAGAAGAAATAAAAAGCGAATCTACAAGTAATGCAAATGCTGATATCACTCCTAAGGAAGCCAAAGCCTTTGCTGAGCAGTTGTATAAAAAAATAGTAAAAGATCAACAGCTCTTGGAGGATGCTTTTGAACTCAAGGAATATGACACCTTGTCTAAATATACAATAACGGATTGGGCAGCTTATGCAAATACACCGCATCAATATGCGCCTCGTGCCTTATCAAAAGGTGGATTTGTTTATTATCCAAGTAGTGAGGTGATGTATCCGTATAGCGTATGTGATACGGCATATAGCGATTTAAATATCTATGCTGGAACGATGGAAATGTTGTTGCGTGAGGATACAGCTAATTTGCGCCAAATAATGCGACAAGAAAAAGAAGATTATGAAAAATCAGTCGCCAAGTGTAAACATCGAGTTGAGTTGCCATATTCAGAAGCTTTAGCAGAAGATAATGCAGAATAACAAATATCTCAAAATACTTGGAAGCCCTTCCACCTGACCCAAAACGGACAAAATGACCAAAATACCTTCTATCAATAGAAGGTATTTTTTATGGGCTGGGCAACAGATTTACAAGATGCATCATTTCGTGGTGTGCAGTTTGAATGCACTGCGACCACTGATGCTTATAAAAAAGCCCTCGCCATCCACCAAGCGCCATATAGCAACGATGCTGAGATCGAAGACATGGGCATCGACCCTCGTCAAATCTCTATTACAGCGATGTACACAGGCGAAGACTACCTAACGTGGACTAACGCCCTAGAAGCAGCACTTGCACAAACTGGCTCAGGTGAACTGATCCATCCAATCTATGGCATCCTCGAAGTACAAGTCATGTCGTGGCAAATACAGCACGATGTCGAAAATGTAGACTACTGTGCGATCTCGATGGAGTTCGTCAAAGCCAAATCTGACAAATTGTCGCTTTTCATCCCTTCTGCTACTGCGCAAAGCATCGACACCAAAACGATGTTGGCAAGCCCTGCCAAAGCCTTAGAAACAGAACTTAAAGCATTAGAACGTGACGATCCAAACGCATTTTTTAATACGGTTTCAAAAATCCGCAACGGTTTGCAGTCTGCATATAAGCTCATTAATGGCGTAAAAAATACTGTTGATGACATCGCATCACCACAAGATTGGATGTACGGCTTAGTCAATGATGTCAGTCGTCTTGCAAGCTTTGATGTGACCGATATTTCAGCCATTTCCAAGTGGCGTAGCTTGTCAAAAAAAGTGCAAAAAATCGGCGATATTTTTAGTTCAGACGATGAAAGTCAAAGCCCTGCGCTACGTCAAGCATGGCGTGCAACGGTGGTCACTTCTCAAGTCGCTGTGGCACAACAAGTCGTCAATCTGACTCGTGCAGAAATGGCAAAAGCCAACAGCAATACAAGTACCACAAACATTAACGAATCAAGCCTGACACCACCTGAGCTTGCGGTAATTCGTCAAACTGTTCGCCAGGACCTACAGCAAGCCATTCGTGATGAACGTGCTGTTACAGATTCAAGCTTGCCATCGGTTGCACAGATCAATATTTACAAACACACAGCGGATCAAATCCATGCCCAAATCCAAGACCTTATCGAAACCCGACCACCCCTCACCACGACTGTTGTTAGTTATCCATCCACTACGCATTTACTTGCTCATAGCTTGTATGGTGATTTTACTCGTAGCAGTGAAATCCTGCGGCTAAATCCTAATTTGGAGAATCCTGCGCTACTGCGTACAGGTCAGGAATTGGTGGTTTATGCTCGATAACTTAAATAAATCAATCCGCCTAGTGGTTGGCGGTATCGAATGCTCGACGTGGGATGAAGCCAGTCTTGATAGTGCGGTTGATACACCTGCTGATGGTTGGAGTTTGACGCTGTGGAATCCTGCGTCAGTGGACTTAGATGCACGAGTTAAAGCAGGTGCGACAATTCAGCTTTATTACGGTTCAGAGTTGGTTTTGACAGGTGTTTTGGACAATCTTAAAACTGTGGTGGGTCGCAATGGTCGGATCGTCAATATTAGCGGTCGTGACTTGGCTGGTCAGTTGATTGATTGCTCTGTACCGATTTTTAACGGTAAACAACTGACTTTACAAGAACTGGTCAATCGCTTTGTTAAAGCAGGCAATCTTGCAACGCTCTTTCAAAATGTTGAGATTCAAAACCAGTCGTGGCTTAAAAATCGTGTGTCCGTTGAGCCGTCGGAGTCGATTTGGGATGCACTGGCAAAAGCGGCTCAAGTCACAGGTCAACACATTTGGCTCGAAGCCGATGGCACGCTGAAAGTCGGCGATCCGTTCGCTGATTCGTACCAAGTCAAAAGCCCTTTAGTGCTGATGCGGACAGGCACTGACAACAACGTCATCAATGCTGAATATGACGAAGATGTGTCGCAAGTCTTTACTGATATTCAAATCCTCAGCCAAGACGGCGATGCCAACAAGATTTTGGCGCAAGGCTCATCGAGCACGCCATACGCATATAAACGATTAAAACTGGTCACCACTGGCGATGTCGAAAACCAAGCCGAAGCCCAAGCCTTACTGAATAAAGTCATCAAAGACAATGACCTTGAAGCATACACGTTGAACTGTGATGTGGCGGGTTGGCTCATCGACGGAAAAGTGTGGCAAACAGGTTGGACGGTCAACTTTCAAAGTGATGTGTTGCCTCGTGCCAATGCCAAATGGGTGGTGATGGGACGCACATTAACTCTATCACGTAGCAACGGCAAAACCACACGGCTAAAACTCAAGCGTCAAGGCGATTGGGCAAATCCACTGGTACTCAAGGATAGAAAATAATGATTAAAACAGTACGTCAGCAAATTGGTAAAGCAGGCAATCAAATCCGTCAAGCCTTTCTCGGCTTAGTTGCTCGAAGTAGCGCCAAAACATTACAGCTTAAAGGTTTGGATGATGAGGTGTTGCAAGACATTAAAGTTATCCAACAAGTTGGCTTTGCTTCATGGATTCCTGAAGGCGCTCAAGTGGTGATTATTCCGCTTGATGGTAAAACAAGCCGTGCTGTGGTGGTTGGCTCAACGGGTGCCAAAGTCATGGTCGAGGTGTCGGAGGGTGAAACCTGTATTTTTGATCAGTTCGGGAATGAATTCCGTTTGGGTGCAAACGGTGCAACGCTCAATTGTGATTTAGCTGTGGACGGCAATATCACGGCGACAGGTGATGTGGCAGATCAGAAAAGCACGATGCAAGCCATGCGGGATATTTATAACAGTCACACCAATGGCAATACACCGCCACCAAGCCCACAGATGTAGGAGATTTTTCAATGGCAGCTATTACTTTAGATACTCGGGATTATGTGCTGACGTCACTGGATGATGCGTTTACCGTGGATGCGGTGCAGTCGATTCTAGCTCGTTTAAACATTCATCGTGGCAAGTATTGGCGTGATCCCAATCTCGGTAGTCGCTTTTATACATTGCGTCGATCTAAAGACGTGCCTCGTATGATCGCATTGGTGAAGCAGATCGCAGATGAAGCATTGGCGGGACTTGTACCGAGTCGCTTGTCATCGATCACAACTGTGGCAAGCCAAACCGTGAAAAGTCGTATTGATATTCAAATTGATGCGGTTCGCTTAACTGGTGAAAAGCAAACTATTCAATATTTTGTCCCTGTCGGCGGTTAAGCGGAAAAACGAACATTAAGGTAAATCAACATGGCATATTCAATTCCAACATTTAACCAAATCCGCAACCTGATCTTGCAAGAAGTGCGCAATCTCACGGGCATTACTGCGCCTGACGATAGTGATGCAGCGATTCGTGCAGATGGTGAAGCAGCAGTCGTCGAAGGTTTGTATCAACATCAAAAGTATATCGAAAAGCAGCTCTTTGTTGCGACTGCTGATGAGCCATATTTATACGTGCATGCCGAGCGTTTGGGCTTGCCACGACTCGGTGGTACACGAGCAAATGGTACAGTCAATGCCACATCTAACGCTGATCTGACCCTGACAAATACTGCAAAATTGACTGATGGCAAAGGTCATTATTGGTCGGTTACTGCGAGTGTAAACTTTGTTGCAAATCAAGCGATCGATGTGCAAATTCTTGCTGACGAAGTGGGTTCGGCTTGGAATTTTAGCGGTGCATCGTTGTTATGGGTCGCCCCTGAAGCTGGGCTTCAATCAACCGCAACAGTTATCTCAATCACAGGCGGTTCGGACGAGGAAGACTTAGAGGATTGGCGTGCACGTTTGCTTGAACGTCAACAGCTTGGCTTATCTCGTGATCGAGAGGCAGACTTAATCTCGGCGGTGCAAACTGTAGCAGGTGTACGTGATGTCTATGTCTACCCGAAGCGCCGTGGACTCGGTTCAGTTGATGTGGCGATCACCGCTGATGGCGACCCTGCAACCTTGCCAAGCCAAGATTTACTCAACGATGTGCAAGAGGCATTGGATGAATATGCGGGATTTTGGGCTGATTGCTATGCCTATGCGCCGACTGTGCAAAACCTCAATATCACGGCTGTGATCACAGGTGATGCGGATTTAGAAGAAGTGCGGGAAGTGATCCGTGACTATATCAATGCCTTTGCGCCTGCGGATGTGTATCAGGCTGCTGTGCTGACCTCACGCATTCTACAAGTCGACAATGTATCAGACGTACAACTTAGCCCAAGCACGAACCAAAGCCCAACGCTGAACTGGCAACAAACTGGTTGGTTCCGTCTTGGCACATTAACCGTGAGCCAAGCATGATGACATTAACGCAAAGCACTGAATTGTATGCCACGGTACTGCGTCAATTGCTACCGATCGGTGGCTATGATCGTTCTCCAAAAACCTTGCTTGCAAAAGATATTCAAGCGCATGCGAAGGCATTTGCAAAAGCAGATATGGATGCAAAACGTCTGCTACAAGCGATTTCAGGCGTGCCGACTGAGCTGCTCGGTGAATATGAAACAGATTACGGCTTGCCACTGCCGTGTACCGTCAATACTGCACTTTCCACAGCGGAGCGACTCGAAATTCTAAGCTGGGTGATCAATCAAACCAATGTTTTTAATGTCGACTATTTATATGGCGTGTTTGCACTTTTCGGCATCACTATTAATGAATTAGTGACTTACACACCAATGCAATGTACAGCGTCTTGCACTGATCCAGTCAATACCGAGCAGTTGCGCTATAAAGTCACGCTCAAACTACAAAGCCCTGTCACTGCGGATGTGCAGTGCATCATTGATAACTATTTGCCTGCGTTTTTACGCATTGATGTGGAGATTGAATAATGCAACGAATTAATAGCGCCAATGCACGTCCTGATGTGAACGGTACAGGCAAAGCAGGCTTTCATGATAATGCTGATTTAAGCGGACAGGATGCGACCTATTTGACGCCTGATTTTCTCAATACATTGCAAGAAGAGTTGGCGAATTTACTAGAGAAGCACGGCATTGCTTTAGATAGCGCAAATCGTCAGCAGTTATATGAATTGCTGGCGACATTCGATGATGTGCAGGCTTTAGCGGAAGCGATGGCAGAACAGCTTACCCAAGCTGGTCAGGATCGGCAGGATGGAGATGCCAACCTACAACAACAGATTTCTGAAGTAGTCGAAACGCTACAACAGCAAATCTCAAATTTGGCGTCGAATATTGCCAATACATACCCCAAAACACGCATGGCGGGTGTACTGACCAGCAGTCAAGAAACCACCACTCATACCGTGACTAAGCCTGATGGAAGCAATATCAACTTTCTCGACCTACGCTATGCGATCATCTTGCAAGTCGAAGCCCGCTACAATAACGGCTTTTACTTAAAGCGCAGTCAGGACTCGTTTGAAGTCTTTCTCAATGTCGATGACAGCAAATCGGGTGAATTAAACAGCCGTAACATCGGCTATGTCGTCTATGAGACTGAAGGCATTAGCACCACTTCAGGTAACGGCGACTATAACTACTCAGGCAGAGAAATTGCGGTACCGATCTTAGCGGGAGAAAGTAAAGCATTCTTAATCATCGGTGCTGGCGGTGGCGGTGGATCGTCTCGCTATGTTGATTTGCTCGCAACAAATGATCCTGAAGCCTTACTCGGCACTGCTGGACAAGATAGCTATGTCAAAATTCAAGGCACATCGACCATCTTTACAGCAGGCGGTGGACAAGGTGGTATTGGCGGGATTCACGATCTTGTTAATGATCAGTCTATTGCTGGCATTGCAGGCGGTGGTGGACTATGGGATATAGAGGGTGAGCATACATCGCCAACTCGTGCAAACGGTGCAAGTGGCAATGCAACAGGCGCAAACCATACAGGCGCATCAACAGATTCAAGTGGACGTGGTGCAGGCGGTGATGGTGCAGATGGGTATAGTGTTGTTGAAACAGGCTTTGGTGGTGGTGCTGGAGAAGGTGCACGTCTTTCACTGGTTTATACAAACAATACATCCACGACTCAATACGCAATCATTTATGTTGGCAAAGGCGGAATTGGTGAGCGCTCTTTAAACACATATGATGAAGATGGTGAGTTAGTTGAACCAGCAACTGAGAACTATGAGATAGGTGGCGATGGTGCAAATGGGTTTATTAGAGTTTTAAATTCAGTGTAAATTGAAATAGAATTGCATCATATGAAATGCTACGACGAGTTAATTATCTCGAAATTTTGCGCAAATTATCTCGTCGGGCATCATGCGACGATGATCACTTGATGCTTTTGAATCGCATCTATCAATTTGTCCGCATATTGACTGACAGGCAGATCTTGATTAAGAGAAATTTCAGGTAAGCGATTTTGACGTTCGATGACTTTTTCATGCGAACTTTGCAACAGCTGTTGGTACTTTGCTTCTGCTGTGTTGATTTGATCTGTAGCTTTTGGATCTGTAGCTTTTGAATCTGTTGATTTTTGATCAATAAGTTTTTGCTTTTGGGCTTTGTGTAAATCTTTTTTTAGACGTGACAAACGATGGCGATCTTTTGCCATCACTTGCAAGTTTTCAGGGTTTAGTGATGTTTTTTGCTTCGCAGTATTTTGCGCAGTTTGATTTTCTATAGCTTGCGGATTTGACAACAATTTTTCCTAGAGATTCAAAAGAATCATAACAACTTCAAGATCAAAGCAGTTATTTTACTCCTTTTCCTGCTTTTGGAAAAATCCTTTTAGTAGTTTCGTATAGCGTTTGAACGGCCACGTAAACTGTTTGACAAAACTATTCGGAATTTTATAGCCCACTGTGCCGTACACACTCGCCAAATGATTTGGCATATACACACTTTTAAAAATCAGGTCGTAAACAGGAATAAATGCGGCGTAGTTTTTATCAATCGCTGGCTTTTCAGAAGAGTGATGCCAATGGTGAAACTCAGGTGTCGCAATGATCCAACGCAAATATGGAAAGCGAAATCGCACATTAGAATGGATAAAAATCGCATGAATCGAAATAAAAATCAGATAAGCAAATACCGCCGACGTATGAAAGCCCAAGAGAAAAATCGGCAATGTCGCAAGAAAGCGAGTCATCAACACTTCCACAACATGCAAACGTGAAGATGCGAGCCAATCCATGTGTTCTGTCGAATGGTGAATAGCATGGAATCGCCACAAGAAATTCACCTCGTGCATCGCACGATGTAGCCAATACACCACAAAATCGACGACGATCAAAAGCTCAATAAACTGCAACCAAATCGGCTGTGCCTGTACATACGGCACGATCGGATTATTCGGAATATGAGTAATCCAGTATTGAATCGGCATCACCGTTAAAAAAGTAAATAGCTGAATCCCAATATGACTGACCATGAAATATTTCATGTCTGTCACCCAGCCCACACGTAGAATCTTTTGATCAGGATTTTTTGCAAAGAAGCCTTCGAGCGGGATAAAAATAAAGGGGCTGTAGTAGATTAGCAGAAGTGCTACTCTATAAAAATGAAGATAAATCGTTGTAAATTAGATAAAAATACC
>NZ_CANLSL010000014.1 GCF_947493735.1 uncultured Acinetobacter sp.
ACTATGGGAGTCCAAAACAACAGCTCGAAATACTGTTGGATTGGACGGGTATTTGACCTTATCTACTACAGCCCCTATTTTTTTCAATCAGACTTTTTGCTGTCTCAATATTGCGAACATAATCGACCACGAATTGGTGTTGTTCTAAATACTCACTTAGCGTTAATGCCAGCTCTATATGATCCTCGACGAGCAAAATAAAGTGTTGCGTCATAGCTGTTCTTTCAGTGTTTTAGGGTCTGTTGAAATATCAACAGACCCTAATTTAAGGATTGAGTAATTGTCGTTTTAATGTATCACTAAAAGGCGCAGAACCAAACCATATTTTAAAATACTGATTTGCGTATTGATTTTTAATGTGTGCGATCTGCTGACCATTTAAAAACAAACGCAAAGACGTACTTGTATGGTCATAGTGCAATCGATAAGTATCGCCATTTTTCACTTGAGTGTAATGACGATTAATCGGCATCAATTTATTAAGCTCATTCTTTGAAGCAATATTTTTCTTCAAAAAATGATTGGCTGCACGGCGAAATGCCCAGGCAGGGATATTTTCAGTGTAGCTAAACTCAAGTTCAATGCTTTGGTTTTGCCAACTTTTTTCGCACTGTTCTGCGGCGTATTGCACTTTGCCAACGTTTTTTTTGCTAACAGTAAGTGGTGCTTCAGCGCATTCTTTAAATGTACTTGCATGCGCTGAATGGGCAGCAACGAAAATACTGTTGGCAATGAGTAGAATTATGGATTTTTGAATGGCAATACCCATTGATATAATCCTCCAACTAAAGGAATTTTACGATATAAACCGTTGGCTGGATCCCAATAATCTTGTTGGAAAATGATTTGATTATTTTGATTGATTTTAATTTCGCTGATGCCATAAGACGACATGGTCTTGGTGCGTCCAAACATTTTGAAATCATAGCCCATAAACCAATGCACATAAGCCGTGTCGCCTTGATAGGTTGAACTGAGTAATTTTACATCGACATTGCTGACACGGTTGTTCATGCCTTTGAAGTGTTCGATCAAATCATTTTTGTTGGAAAATTGCGACAGCGTATCATTGATATACAGTTGATCGGCGTACATGGCTGATGCTTTTTCAACGAATGCCACTGTCCCAAGTGTATTAAAACTTGCAACAAAGCGTTCGCCGACCGCATTGGCTTTTTGTTGGTCTAGGTTGACTCCTGTAATTTGGGATTTTGCTTGGCTATAACTTTGTGTGTAGCTCGCCGTGCTATTGCATCCACTAAAGCTCAGCAGTGCAACAATACCTAGTGCAGACGTAATAAAAGCTTTCATGATGACCTCAGTGTCTAATTAAAATAAATAATTCGATCAATGAATATAAAATATATTGCTCGTTGTGAAGTCAATGTGAATGTTTAAAAAAACTAGAATCTATGCACAAAGCGCAATATTTAATGGCGATTTTACATATTGCGGAGCGTGGTTTTTTGTATGGGCTTCGCTATAATGAGCCGTTAAATTTTTTTGATGAAAATGAGCAAGGGCGTATTGATGGATATACAAGAAGCACTACAAAATATCGAATCCCATACGCCGATGATGCAACAATTTCTGCAAGTCAAAGCACAATATCCCAAGGCGTTATTGTTCTATCGTATGGGCGATTTTTATGAATTGTTCTTCGATGATGCACAGCGTGCAGTTAAAATTCTTGGCATCACGTTAACCCATCGTGGTAAGTCAAATGGTGAGCCAATCCCGATGGCAGGCGTGCCATATCATGCTGCAGAAGGCTATCTTGCTCGCTTGATCAAAACTGGGGAAACCGTTGCGATATGTGAGCAGGTCGGTGAGGTTACAGGCAAAGGACCTGTGGAACGCCAAGTCGTTCGGGTTCTCACGCCAGGAACTCTGACCGATGATGCTTTACTTTCAAGCGCTAAAAATAATCATCTTGTTTCGATTGCGATTAAACAAGGTCAAATTGGTATTGCGGTTTTAGACTTAAGCGCTGGCCTATTTCGAGTACAACAGCAAGCTTTACACCCTGATCAAATGATCTTAGAAATGGCACGTATTGCGCCAAATGAAGTGATTGTCGATGAGTCGATGGTAGATCGGGAATTATTTTCGCAGATTGAACAACAGTTAAACTGTCCAACTACACTGCGCCCGAATGTCGATTTTAATATTAAAAATGCTTATCAAACCTTATGCGATCAATTCGGTGTTAAATCTTTAGCAGGCTTTACCTTAGATCAGTTGGAGCTTGCTCAAGCAGCAGCAGCAGCTTTGATCCATTATGCACGTGAAACACAGAAAACAGCGTTACCGCACATTACCAGTATCAAAGTAGAGCAATCCGATCAATTTATTGCGCTTGATCCGATCACACGGCGCAATCTCGAAATTATCGAGCCACTGTTTGAGCATGGCACATCGCTATTTGATCTCGTGAATCAATGTAAAACGGCAATGGGTTCACGACTGCTTGCTCGACATCTCACACAGCCGATTCGTGATAGTGCGGTTTTAAATGAACGACTCAATGCGGTACAAACCATCAAAGATGGCTTTCATGAAGAACCACTGCGTTTGGTATTGCGAGAGATTGGCGATATTGAACGGGTGCTTTCTCGAATCGGTTTAGGCACGGCTCGACCTCGGGATATTGTGCAATTGCGTCAGGCGTGTGGTCAGTTACCATTTTTACAGCATGCGTTAAAAGCGACTTTGCAAAATGGTGATGTTGCACTGACTCGAATTGCAACCGAACTTGGTCAATTTCAACATATATATGATAGGCTCAACCAAGCGATTGTTGAACTTCCACCTGTTTTACTTCGTGAAGGTGGCGTAATCGCTGAAGGTTTTGATGATGAACTGGATGAACTACGTCAGATTCGTGATCATGCAGGGCAATTCCTCATTGATCTAGAAGTCAAAGAACGTAAAGCCTCAGGCATTGCCAACTTAAAAATTGGCTATAACCGAGTCAGTGGCTATTATATCGAACTCTCTCGTGCGCAAGCTGCTCAAGCACCTGCACATTTTATCCGTCGTCAGACTTTAAAAAATGCGGAGCGTTACATCACGCCAGAGCTCAAATCTTTTGAAGATAAAGTGCTCTCGAGTGAGGCACGTGCGCTGAATCGTGAAAAGCAACTCTATGAGTTGTTACTCCAAGAGCTTCGTAACGAAATTGTGCCACTACAAACCATGAGTCGAGCCATTGCTGATTTGGATGTTTATGCCAACTGGGCGACGCAAGCTCGCATGCACCATTGGCAACGTCCTGATTTTCAGCTTGAAACAGGCATTCATATTCAAGGCGGTCGTCATCCTGTGGTGGAAGCCTTGATCAAAACGCCATATACCGCCAACGATACCCATCTTGATGCACAGCATCGTTTAGCGATCATCACTGGGCCGAATATGGGCGGAAAATCGACCTATATGCGCCAGACGGCATTGATTGTGCTACTTGCGCATTGTGGGAGCTTTGTCCCTGCGGAAATGGCGAAAATGAGCAGTATTGACCGCATCTTTACTCGGATTGGCTCGGCTGATGATTTGTCCTCAGGCAAGTCAACTTTCATGGTGGAGATGACCGAAACAGCGCAAATCCTGCATCATGCCACCAGTCAGTCTTTGGTGCTGATGGATGAGGTCGGGCGCGGCACAAGTACATACGATGGCTTGTCTTTGGCGTGGGCGTGTGTGCTTGATTTAGCCAAGCGTATCAAATGCTTATGTATGTTTGCCACGCATTATTTTGAATTGACCGAGCTTGGTGCGGAGTCAGCCATTGATAACTATCATGTGGTGGCAAAAGAGATCAAAGGGCAATTGATTTTATTGCACAAAGTCCAACATGGCCCAGCCAGTAAAAGTCATGGTTTGCAAGTGGCAAAGCTCGCAGGCATTCCGCAAAATGTCGTCAAATCTGCACAGAAAAAACTCTCTGAACTTGAGATTCATCAAGCACAGCCAATATCGCCTCAAGTGCAAAACGATCTTTTCGCAGAACCTCAATTCGCAGAAAATCAATTTAATGATCCAGAAAGTTTTATAGTCGATCAAGCGTTGTTGGAGAAATATCAAGAGATTGAAAAGCAATTATCAAATTTACAATTGGATGATCTTACGCCACGTCAAGCTTTAGATATGCTCTACCAACTGAAACAGCAGATAAAATAAATGCCATTACATGTACTAGCTCAAACCTGATCTGACAGTTTGACATTTTAAAAACATTGTCAGAAAGTGCGTAAATCTTATTTACTCGTCAGTTAAAATCTTCTAAAAGTTCTAATGTTAAAAATAAAGCCTGCATTGCGCAGGCTTTATTTTGTTTTAGATCAAGTTTTACATCAGATCATGTTTATATCAGAGCACAGCTTAAAGCCCTGCAGCATCTTTCAGTAATTCTGCTTTATCAGTTTGTTCCCATGTAAATGCAGTACTACTTCCTTCACGACCGAAGTGACCATAAGTTGCCGTTTGTTTATACATCGGTTGTAACAAGTTCAACATACGTGTGATGCCAAATGGACGTAGGTCAAAATGCTCACGAACCAATTCGATAATGGTTTCTTCAGCGATTTTTGCTGTACCAAACGTATTGATCGAGATCGACGTCGGCTCAGCCACACCGATGGCGTAGCTCACTTGGATTTCGCATTTATCCGCAAGTCCTGCAGCCACGATATTTTTCGCTACATAACGACCTGCATACGCTGCCGAACGGTCAACTTTTGAAGGATCTTTACCAGAGAATGCACCACCACCGTGACGTGCCATACCACCATAGGTATCAACAATAATTTTACGACCAGTCAAACCGCAGTCGCCGACTGGACCACCGATCACAAAAATCCCTGTAGGATTGATGTGGAATTTGGTACCTGCATGGAACATTTCCGAAGGAATCACAGGTTTAATGATTTCTTCAATGATCGCTTCTTTCAAATCAGCTTGTGAGATTTCAGGATCGTGTTGCGTAGAAAGTACAACAGCATCAAGGCGAACTGGTTTGCCATTTTCATAAGCAAAAGTGACTTGGCTTTTCGCATCAGGGCGTAGCCATGGCAAGCCATTATTGCTACGACGTAGCTCAGCTTGACGCTCCATCAAGCGGTGCGCATATGAGATTGGTGCAGGCATGAGCACATCTGTTTCACGGCTCGCATAACCAAACATCAAGCCTTGATCGCCTGCACCTTGATCTTCAGGCTTTTGGCGATCAACACCTTGAGCAATCTCTGGGGATTGTTTACCGATCATATTGATCACAGCACAGGTCGAGCCATCAAAACCGAGGTCTGAATGATGATAGCCGATACCATTCACTGTGTTACGGACAATATTTTCAAAATCAATATTCGCCGTCGTGGTGATTTCCCCTGCAAGTACCACCGCACCAGTTTTAACTAAGGTTTCGCATGCGACACGTGCATAAATATCTTGTTCTAAAATTGCATCAAGAATCGCATCGCTGATCTGATCAGCCATTTTGTCTGGATGACCTTCACTTACCGATTCTGATGTAAATACTGCGTACTCGCGCATAAAACTTCCATTCTTGAATTTTAAAAATGGCGATATCTTACATCATATTGCACTGAGATGGCAGATTAGCGCTCAAGCAATTCAATCAAAACTTCTGATATTTGATATTCAACCAATTGAAAATTAAATAAAATTCACTTATCAAAAGTTCTTGAAAATTTTAAAAAATTGACATGAATCAATTTCACTTTTTATGTTGTATTGAAAAAAATCTAAAACTGGCTGATCAGTTCACACTTTATCCGTAAAATTGGTCGAAATAAAAGCGTGAAAATGGCATGATGGCTGAAATTTAATACTTCATATTTGAATGCGTCATATTTAAAACGTGATATGAAGCGACTTAACCAAAGACTAAAAGTCTGCAATTAGATACCGTAGGGAAATCAGATGTTAAAGCACGATGCCGATTTAGAACTCTTCCGTGACAATTTTCGCCGTTTTATGCAGGAGCATATCGCACCATATTATGAAACTTGGGAAAAAGAAGGCTTGATGCCTCGCCAAGTCTGGAATCTCTTGGGTGAAAATGGTTATCTCTGTGTCGATCTACCTGAAGAATATGGTGGCTATGGTGTGCCGACGTATTATTCACTCATGCTTGTAGAGGAAGCATCTCGTGCAGGCTATGGTGCGTTATCGACTGCGATCTCGTGTCACTCGGAGATTGCGGCGCCGTATATTTTGCACATTGCCAATGAAGAGCAAAAGCAACAATGGCTACCAAAAATGGTGTCAGGTGAAGTTGTTGGTGCTATTGGGATGACTGAGCCTGGAGCAGGTTCGGACTTGCAAGCGATTCGTTCAAATGCGATTTTGCAAGATGATCACTATTTATTAAATGGTTCAAAGACGTTTATTTCTAATGGTCAACATGCAGATTTAGTTGTCCTTGCAGTGAAAACCGACCCTGCTGCCAAGGCAAAAGGTGTTTCACTGATGCTGGTGGATACGCATTTAGATGGCTTTAAGAAAGGCACCAACTTAGACAAAATCGGCTTACATTCGCAAGATACTTCAGAGCTATTCTTTGATAATGTCAAAGTGCCGAAAAACCAATTACTCGGTCAGGCAGGGCATGGTTTTGCTTATCTCATGCAAGAGCTTCCTCGTGAACGTACAGCGATTGCAGCGACTGCGTTGGGTGCGATTCGAGGTGCAATTGATGTGACGGTGAAATATGTCCAAGAACGTCAGGCGTTTGGTCAGTCGATTGCCAAGTTCCAGAATACACGTTTTGTCATTGCACAAGCCAAGATCGATGAGCAAGCTGTGGCTGCGTTCTATGAGCGCTGTGTGGAAGAATACATGGAAGGCATCATGACGGTACAAACTGCGGCGGCGATCAAAGCATTCTCCACAGATATGCAGATGAAAGTGGCGGATAATTTGCTACAACTGTTTGGTGGTTACGGCTATATGACTGAATATCCAATTTCACGCTTCTTTGTGGATGCACGTATTC
The DNA here is from genome assembly GCF_947493735.1 of uncultured Acinetobacter sp. Taxonomy (GTDB): domain Bacteria; phylum Pseudomonadota; class Gammaproteobacteria; order Pseudomonadales; family Moraxellaceae; genus Acinetobacter. The sequence goes on from NZ_CANLSL010000014.1 coordinate 7,016, forward strand.
AGCGTATCTATGGCGGTACCAATGAGATCATGAAAGAGATCGTGGCACGAGATGTCTTGGGGCGTTGATTGATCGACTGAAATATCATATTCAATGATTGAAAATGCCCACATTTGTGGGCATTTTTTATATCTTGTTTTGGAAAGGATATTTAAAAAATCAAAGAACGATGTGCCGAAACTCCTGCAAGATTGCCATCTGCCACAGAGAGTGGTACTGAACCACCAAATCGAATCACATCACCACAGGCAAACACGCCATCCATCGACGTCTGTTTCAAGGTATCGGTTTTAATCCACTCGCCAATGCCATTACTTTCGATCTCTACACCAAGTGCCTTGATCCACGCCTGTGAAATCTGCGTGGCACTACTGACAAAAATGCCAGCGAATTGTTTTGAAGCGCTACTTTGCAAATTAATCGTCGCATGCTCAGTAATCTCTACGATTTGATCATCAATGATCGGAATATTTTTTGATGCTAGTTGCTTACGATCTTCATCTGTCAGGGTTTGCCCATTGCTCACAAAAGTGACTTGTCCCCAGTCGGGTAGCATCATCGCTTGATGAATGGAAAACTCAGAACTATTGATCACTGCAATCTGACCTTGATTCAACTCATAACCATGACAATATGGACAATGAAAAATAGACTGTCCCCAGCGTTCACGCAACCCTTGAATCTCAGGCAATTGATCCGTTACACCTGTGGCAATAATAATTCGCTTCGCCGTTATGGCATGGGTTTTATCAATGCAAACATGGAATAGGTCATCTGATTTGGCAAAATCAAGCACCTGACCAGTTTCAAACTTTACCGTTGGATAAAGCGCAATTTGTTCACGAGCAATCTCAGCAATCTCGCTCGCTAATGTACCATCTTGGGTTAAAAAGCCATGAGAATGCGACGCAAAACGTTTGCGCCGTTGACCGTGATCAATCACGACCACCCTGCGCAGAGCAGGTGCTAAAGGCAAAACTGCGGACAAACCTGCATAACGTCCACCAATGTTTGCCACATCATATTGCGTGAGAAATTTCTTAATAAGTAATATATGAAGTTACGTTACCAATAAATTTTGATAATTGAAACTTTTAATATTACATTAATTCAAATCATCATACATTTTGTAGAAATCCCTTGAGAATCGACAGTAAACTTTCTCGCATGTTGCAGGTGCTTTTGCACATGGCAAATGATCGAAAAATCTTATACTTCTGAACAGCTTGCACAGATGCTCTCGACTAATCCTGTGGTGGTGCGCCGAACTATGTCTGGGCTACGCGATGAAGGTTTTGTCACATCGGAAAAAGGACGAAATGGTGGATGGAGTTTGGTCGAACACTTTGAACAGCTGACATTGATGGATATTTATCAAGCGGTGGGTGAGCCGAATATTTTTGCGATGGTTAATCAAAGTAGTCATCCAGACTTCTTGGTCGAAAAAGCGGTCAATCAAGTCTTGGATGATGCGGTGGTTGAAGCACAACGGATATTATTTGAGCGCTTTCGGCAAACCACGCTTGGCGATTTATCGATGTTGTTTAATGCCGAGGCGAATAAATCAAATTAATTCATAAAATAGATTTGTAGATTAGAAAAGTAATACATAAAAAATCCCTGCATAGCGCAGGGATTTGTTTTATAAGGACTTATAGACTCTGAAATGAAGTGCAAAAAGATTAAGAATTGCCTTTCTCACGTGCAATCGCACGGTAGCCAATATCGCTACGATATTGCATCCCTGTAAAAGTCACTTGACCGCACACTTCTAAAGCATTGATCTGTGCTTCAAGAACACTCTCACCAAGCGCAGTCACACAGAGCACACGACCACCCGCCGTAATTACGTGACCATCTTCAGAGAGTGCTGTACCTGCATGGAAGATTTTGGTGTCTTCTGGAGATTGCCCCAGACCAGAGATGACATCGCCTTTACGTACACTTTCAGGATAGCCATCGGCAGCTAAAACCACACCGATTGACTTACGCTCATCCCACTGCGCTTCACTAGGCAGATTACCTGCAATACCTGCTTCAACCAAATCGACCAGTGAAGATTGTAAGCGCATCATGATCGGTTGCGTTTCAGGATCGCCAAAACGACAGTTAAATTCGATCACACGAGGTTGACCTTCCGCATCAATCATTAAGCCCGCATAGAGGAAGCCAGTATAGTCATGACCGTCTTTTTTCATGCCATCTACGGTTGGACGCATGACTTGATCCATAGCGCGTTGGAACACTTCATCAGTCACCACAGGCGCAGGGGAGTAAGCGCCCATACCACCCGTGTTCGGACCTTGATCACCTTCAAAAATACGTTTGTGATCTTGCGAGGTCGCCATTGGTAAGATGTTATTGCCGTCGATCATGCAGATAAAAGAGGCTTCTTCACCCTCTAAGAATTGCTCAATCACCACACGGCTACCTGCATCACCAAACTTATTGCCCGCAAGCATGTCGTCAATGGCAGCAAAGGCTTCGTTATTGCTCATGGCAACGATCACACCTTTACCCGCAGCAAGTCCATCGGCTTTGATCACGATCGGTGCACCATGTTGTTCGACATAGGCTTTAGCAGGTGCAACCTCAGTAAACACTTCATAAAAAGCCGTTGGAATGTTGTGCTTTTTCAAAAAGTCTTTGGCGAATGCTTTTGAACCTTCGAGCTGTGCAGCGTATTGGGTTGGCCCCCAAATTTTTAGACCTGCAAGACGGGCAGCATCGACTACGCCATTGACGAGTGGTGCTTCTGGTCCAACGATGATGAGGTCGATTTGGTTATTTTTCGCAAATTCGATGATGGCAACATTGTCCAAGATGTCGAGCTGTACATTTTGACATTTGTCTTCATTGGCGGTGCCTGCATTACCCGGTGCAACAAATACCGTGCTGACTTTGGCATCTTGGGCAATTTTCCAAGACAAGGCATGCTCACGACCACCACTACCCAAAACTAAAATATTCATCAATTATTTTCCCTTTTCATCTCGCAATGAAATCGAATTTATCAAAATGCTGTGATGCAAAAAATTTCATCAAAAATTATGAATGAAAAAATCCCGATGTACTAGCCCAAAATGAGGTGTTGAACTGTACAAAGGGATTTTAAAAATCAGTGACGGAAGTGGCGCATGCCTGTAAATACCATGGCAATGCCGTGTTCATTGGCTGCAGCGATGGTTTCTTCATCACGCATTGAACCACCCGGCTGGATAATACATTTGATGCCAGCTTTAGCCGCATTATCAATACCATCACGGAATGGGAAGAACGCATCTGAAGCCATTACCGCACCTTCAACCACGAGTCCTGCATGTTCTGCTTTGATCGCTGCGATACGAGCGGAGTTGACACGGCTCATTTGACCTGCGCCAACACCGATGGTTTGACGGTTTTTTGCATAGACAATCGCATTTGATTTGACATACTTCGCCACTTTCCAAGCGAAGATCAAATCATCAATTTCTTGTTCATTTGGTGCACGGTCAGTTACGACTTTGAGGTCAGAGGCTTTGATCATACCCAAGTCTTGATCTTGTACCAAAAGTCCGCCATTGACACGTTTGAAGTCAAACTGTGGTGCACGTGCATCAATTGCAGGGAGTTCGCCACAAATCAAAACACGTACATTTTTCTTCGCACCAGTCACTTCAAGGACGCCGTCTGCAATACTTGGCGCAATGATCACTTCTACAAACTGACGATCAACGATCGCTTGCGCAGTCGCCACGTCTAACTCACGGTTAAAGGCGATAATGCCACCAAATGCAGATTCAGGGTCGGTTGCATAAGCAAGATCATACGCAGTTTGAATGCCGTCTAATGATACTGCTACACCGCACGGATTGGCGTGTTTCACAATCACACACGCAGGCTTGGCAAAGGTTTTGACACATTCAAGGGCAGCATCAGTATCGGCAATATTGTTATAAGAAAGTTCTTTACCCTGCAATTGTGTTGCCGTAGATACAGACGCCTCAGTCGCTGTGCTTTCAACATAGAATGCTGCGGATTGATGTGGGTTTTCCCCATAACGCAAATCTTGTGATTTGGTCATTTGCACGTTGAAAGTACGGGCAAACTGATCCGCTTCACCTTCTGCTTTGCCAACACGTGCGCCGAGATATTGCGCAATCATGCCGTCATATTGTGCTGTATGTTCAAAGGCTTTTACTGCCAAATCAAAACGCGTCGCATGTGAAAGCGTACCATCTGCTTTTAACTCAGCAACTACAGTATCGTAGTCTGACGCATTGACGATGATGCCGACTGATGCGTGGTTTTTCGCCGCCGCACGTACCATCGTTGGACCACCGATGTCGATGTTTTCTATCGCATCTGCAAGTGAGCAGTTTGGCTTAGCAACCGTTTCAGCAAATGGATAAAGATTGACAATGACCAAGTCGATCGCATCAATATTGTGCTCCGCCATGACAGCTTCATCTAGCCCACGACGTGCCAAAATCCCGCCATGAATCTTTGGATGTAGGGTTTTGACACGACCATCCATCATTTCTGGAAAGCCAGTGTGCTCTGACACTTCGATCACAGGAATTTGGTTGTCTTTAAGCAGCTTATAAGTGCCACCAGTCGAAAGAATTTCAATGTTCAAGCTTGCAAGCGATTGCGCAAACTCAACGATACCAGTCTTATCAGAAACGGAAATTAAAGCACGAGAAACAGTCATAGCGGTATGTTTAAAATCAAAAGTGAAAGGGGAAACATCTAAAAATTAGGCATAAAAATGCCCGCTCGTTGGCAGGCATCTTATCATTTATTCAACTATTCAGCCATTAAACCGTGCGCTTTTAACTTTTTACGCAAAGTGCCACGGTTGAGTCCTAGAATCTCGGCAGCACGTGTTTGGTTGCCACGAGTATATTCAAGAACGACTGATAATAATGGTTTCTCCATTTCAGCCAAAACCATATCGTAAACTTGCGCAGGCTGTTCACCTTGCAATTGAGCGAAGTAATGGCGAACTGCACGGTCTACGTGAATACGTAGCGCAACGTCAGATTGTGCAGTAAAAATAGGAGACTTACTATTCATGCGATAAATCCGAAAATTTTGACCACTAGATAATTAATGTAGTTCATCAACATTATCTTAGCGGTGGGTTAATATGTTAAGCATTTAGTGACCCATTTAAGACCATCAAAAAAATAATGATCGTTTAAGCAGTCACAGCTTCATCCGAAATGAAGCACAAACAATTCATTTTGCGGTGCAACTCAAGCGTGTTTGACTGTATGAAAAATACACATGTCAAAAACAACGAAAAACAAAACCCTACACCAACCAACATTGGCAATCAAAAGGGAATAGTTTTCAAACTGCTAGAACCAGCAAAGGAGACAAGTTAAAACTTCAATTGCACATATCATAGCATTTTCTCGCCCAAAGTGAGCAAATAAAGTTCATTTTTTCGTAATTATTTTGCTGTATATTTGGAAAGTTTCAGCGTATATTCCTCAACTTTTTGTTTTTCCTGAATTGTTTAAAAAATATGCAAAGCGACTTTTTGTAAATCAAACCAAATTAAATTTGCATTTTTAGACAAAAGATCGACAGATATGACTGATTAGATGTAGTAAAAGAAGAAAATTTGAAAAATCAGTAAAAGTACCAGCAAAAAATTGATTACACCCCAAGTCACATAATAGCTACGTTCTGTATCAGTTATTCTTGTTTTGCGTGCATAACGAACTTGACTTGTTTGTGCGTCGATTTTTGGTGTTAAAGTCGTGGTAAATTTCGACACGCCGATCTGATTGGGGCTCATGGTGTCGAGGTGGTTGAGATAGGTATATAGATTTAACCGTGAGCCCTCCACACTACTATTCATGATATCCATCACGTGATCAATGATACTTGCATTTTTTGAGGCATGTGCCGTCAAATCAAATGGGTTTGTTTGGATATCTTTGGTGTCGTGTTGTAGAGAGTAGTGGATAAAGTTTTGCGGATTGGTGTTGGGTAGATAATCAGGATCGAGAATAAAATGCGCAAAAGCATCAAATGTTGCATGACATTCTGCACAGCGCACTTTGCCCTGAGCTATGTTAAGTTGCATTAAGGTCAGTTCATAAGTGCTTTGGCAGTTTGGACATTGGCTATAGTAGCGCATTGATTCTCAATCCAGTGTTTGTTTAATATTCCAGTTTAAGCCTTTCGATGTCCTGAAAGGCGACACCAGTTTTCTTCACGCATCTGTTGCCCAGTGATTTCAAAATACGGTGCGTAAGCTGTTTTCACATCTTCGATCTGTTCTTCGATCAATCCTGCAAGTGCAATCTGTGCATTCGGTACAGTGAGATTGTAGAAGGTTTCAACAAGCATCATCAGTGGTTTTGCTAAGATGTTTGCGACCAAGATTTCTGTTTTGTCTTGATAATGTGCTTCAAACTCTTCAGGTAATCCGACCCAAAGTCGATTTGCCACACCATTCAATTCTGCATTTTGCTTGGTTGCTAGAACAGCTTGCGGGTCAATATCAGTTGCATAAACATACTTCGCACCAAGTAATAGTGCAGCCACACCCAAAATCCCTGAGCCACAGCCGTAGTCGATCACCACTTTATCTTTGAGGTCAATGCTTGCAAGCCATTGTAGGCAGAGGAAGGTACTAGCATGGTTACCTGTACCAAAAGCAAGCCCTGGATCAAGTTTGATATTGGTCACTTCAGGATTCGGCGCTTCAAGCCATTCAGGGACGATCCAAAGATTGTCTGCGACTTGGATCGGCTCATAATAATCCATCCAAGCACGTTCCCATGCTTGATCTTCGATGACTTCCGAGCGGATCGCAGTGTGCTCGATCTGCGCAGAAATAAATTGTGATAACGCATCAGCATCTAAAGGTTGCTCTTCATCTTGCTGAAAAATACCAGTCACAATCACCTTATCCCAAAGCGGTGTTTCACCCGGCAGCGGTTCAAGCAAAGCTTGATCTTCCGCATCGTCTAAAGTCACGCTCACTGCACCTAAAGATAATAGTAGTGATTCGCAGATTTCGACTTGAGATTGTTGTACTGTGATATGGATTTGCAACCAGTTCAAAAGATGTCACCAAAAAATTCTATTGTTGCGATGTATTGTAGCCGATAAGCACAATAAAAGATTGGGCACTGTGAAAATTCCCACAAAAAAATAAGGGTCTTAATAAAGTAAAGCGCATCAACAGTGGCTGTTAATGCGCTTTGATTGGTTGAATTTTTAGCGAGAATTAATGATTGAGACTCTCAGCTGTTGCATCTTCAGGTAGTGGCGCAATGCGATTGAGTAGAAAACCAAATGCCACCGCAAAAAAATACATAAAGATCGAATACACCGCCGCAGGCATGGCAATGGTGGTACTTGCCATGATGGTAATGGCAATGGTAATCGCCAGAGTGCCATTATGAATACCGATCTCAAACGCCGAAGCACGTGCTTGGCGTGCGCTGATACCAAACATTCTTGGAACGAAATAGCCAATACTTAGGCTTATTGCGCAGAATAAAGCGGTTGCGACACCGACTTCACTAATGTAGTTCACGAGGTTTTCACGCTCACTCATGATCGCACCAAGAATGATAATCACGAGGAAAACCACAGCAAAAATACGAGTAGGCTGATTTAATTTGTCTGCAAGACTTGGAGAATAGTGGCGAATCAACATACCAATCAATACAGGGACGATAATGATCACAAACACTTGCACGACTTTGGCAAACTGTAGCCCAATCTGCTGATCGCCTTGCATAAAGTGATTGATAGCAAAGTTCACTACGATCGGCAAAGTGACGGCAGCCAAGATCGAATTGATCGCCGTCAAGGTAATATTTAACGCAATATCACCTTTAAATAGATAGCTCAGCAAATTGGCAGTTGCACCACCTGGTGAGGCTGCGAGTAGCATTAAGCCGACAGCAAGTAGTGGTTGAAGCGAAAAGATTTTACACAGTGCAAAAGCGATGCCGACCAACAAGACCAATTGGCAAAACAGTGCCACGAATACCGCTTTGGGATGTTTTCGAACACGGCTAAAATCTTGTGGCGTGAGCTCTAAGCCTAGACCTGCCATGACAATACCGAGTGCAATCGGTAAAAATACAGTGACTAATGCGGAGTCCATTATTATTCATCCTTGAATATTCTAAGCGATTGATTTTGAGTGTAGCGTAATTTAGTTGCTTTACAAGCGGTTTAAAGCAAGCGGTTAAAACCATATAGTGAAAATTATGTAATAAAAACCATGTAATTAGAATGATGCAATAAAAAACCATGCAATAAAAATCATGCCATTAGAGTCATGCAATACAGCATCGAAATGATTCCATTGTAGGCTACAACAGTTTGTCTAAAAAATCTGTCATCGTCATGACAGTCTTGCACATGTTGCAGGACAAAATGAGCTACACTATGCCAGGTTTTAACTATACATTTTGATTGTGCAGAATTTTGATGAGTAAACAGCAAGCGTCGAGTCGATATTGGGTTACCTGTGCCGATGGTTTGGAAAACCTATTGCAGGAAGAAATCACTGCATTAGGTGCTGAGGTGGTCGATCGCAAAGCAGGGCGATTGATTATTCAAGGTCAGCTTGAAACCGCATATCGTATTTGCATGTGGTCACGCCTTGCCTCACGAGTGTTGTTGCCGATTTTCTCGCAAGAGATTGAACAAAATTATGATGATCGTGATGTCGCAGAAGAGCTGTTTGAAGCGGCGGTTAATTTTGATTGGTCATTGATCTTTGCACCGCAAAGTACCTTTGCCATTCGCTTGCATACCGAACGTGAAATCAAGGTCAATACACAGTTTGCGACTTTACGTGTCAAAGATGGTGTGGTCGATAGCTTTATGGAAAGCCAAGGTCGCCGTCCAAGCATTGATACCAAGCAACCTGAAATTACGCTTTATGTCTTAGCAGGAAAAACAGCGCATCATTTCTGCCTTGATCTATCAGGCGACAGCTTGCACCGTCGTGGCTATCGTCGTTATATGACCGATGCGCCGATCAAAGAAAATCTTGCCGCAGCGATTTTGCAAAAAGCACAACTGACTCAGCGCAAGCCTGACATGATTCTTGATCCGATGTGTGGTTCGGGGACATTTATTATTGAAGCCTTGATGATCTTAACTGAGCGTGCACCAGGTATGGTACGTCGTTTTGGTTTTAATGGTTGGCATGGGCATGATCATGAACTGTGGCAAAGCATCAAGCGTGAAGCGGTTGAACGTCATCATGCAGCGATGGAGCGACCATTGCCGAAGTTTTATGCGTTTGATGCGGATTGGGATGCGGTACAGGCCACTCGCAAAAATATTATCGCTGCAGGGTTTGAATCGGTACTCGAGCAGATTCAGATCGAAGAACGAGTACTCGGTGATTGGTGTAATTTTGGTCTAGAAGCTGGTCAAACAGCATTTGTGGTGACTAACCCACCATACGGCGAACGTCTGGGTGATAAAGCCTCGAATCGTGCCTTGTATCAAGGCTTGTCGATGTTGCTACAGGAACAATTTAGCGGGCAATATGCGGCGGTAATCGCTGCACATATCGAGCAAGCCGATGTGTTGGCTTTGGCTGAGCCTGAAACTTTGCGTTTGATGAATGGTAATTTGCCGATTTACGTGCGTATGGGACAGGTTAAAGCAGCGACTGATCCCCAACCTTTTTTACAAAATTGGCAAGCTGAAAAAGTAGAAATCGAAGAAGCACAAGACTTTGCCAATCGTCTACAAAAAAATATGCAAAGCCTGAAAAAATGGGCTGTGAAAGAACAAGTCCATTGCTTACGTTTGTATGATGCGGATTTGCCTGATTTTAATTTGGCGGTAGATTTGTATGGTGAGCTGTTGCATGTGCAAGAATATGCGCCACCGAAAACAATTGATCCTGAAAAAGCCAAAAAACGCTTCAATCTCGCATTGGCGGCGATCCGTGCGGTGACAGGTATTCCACGTGAAAAAGTCTTTATAAAAACCCGTGCTCGTCAGTCAGGTAAAGCGCAATATGAAAAGCAAAGCCAAGCCTCAAAACGCTTTATCGTGCGTGAAGGTGATGCCAAACTGCTGATCAATATGACCGATTATTTAGACACAGGTTTGTTCTTAGATCATCGTCAGATTCGTTTGCAGATTGCCAAAGAAGCAAGAAATAAACATTTTTTGAATTTGTATAGCTACACTTCAACAGCAAGTGTGCATGCAGCCTTAGCAGGTGCGGCGAGTACCACCAGTGTTGATCTGTCGAATACTTATCTGAACTGGGCAAAAGAGAATTTCGTACTGAATGGCTTGACGGTTGATCACCCTGATGAGCAACATCAATTCTTTGTCAGCGATTGTTTTGAATGGCTCAAAGAAGGGCATGATCAATACGACTTGATCTTTATTGATCCGCCGACATTCTCCAATTCGAAAAAATTCTACGGCACCTTTGACGTGCAACGTGATCATTTGTCATTGATCAAACGTGCCATGAACCGCCTAAGTAATGAGGGCGTTTTATATTTCTCCAATAACTATCGTGGTTTTGAGATGGATGAGGAGATTGAAGCGATGTTTGATGTGGAAGAAATCACGCATTGGACAATTGGCCCAGACTTTAAACGCAATCAAAAAATCCACCGTGCATGGCGTATCCGTCATTTTGATGTATAAATTGATTTTTATAGTCCATTAAGCCAAAAATCCCTCCCAGCCTCCCTTTAACAAAGGGAGGAGAGGTGCAAATTTTTACTCTTTTTTTTACTCATCTTTTAATGCACATTCAAAGCTCGATGGATTGTGTGAGCAACGAATACGTTTCAGAATATTCATCATATCTTTGTTGTAATAACCTTGTTTGGTCATCGAGATACGAGATTCTCGCATCAGTTTGAGATAGCTTGGCTTATCATCTTCATGCAGTTCTACCCAATATTTCTTTGGAATGCGGTTTTCTAATTTATCAACAAAATCAAAAGCAGGTTGCAATTGCTTAGAAATAATTTCACGTGTGATCGGTCCCATTCCCGCAGGAAACTTATCACGGTGCATGATCAATGTCCCTGTTACTTGGATCAATGGGAAACGGATAATACCGCCTTTCGCCTTGCCTGATTTGTCCGTCATACCACGATGAAATTCTAATGTTTCAAACAAAAAGGTCGCAAAGGTGATTCGGGGTCACATCCGCAAAGTCATTCAATTTTGAAGACATAAAAAATACGCTATTCAAACTGAATAACGGATTTCAAAAAACTTATTGGAATTGAATTTAGAACCAATTCACCAGTGATACACCTAAACCGACATAAGTGGCTTTATGGTTATAATCAATCAAACTTTCACCATATCCATCAAAGACTTGCAAGTGCCCACGAAGCGGACCTGACAGTGGGAATGCCCAATCAAACTGTAGTGCACCATGACTATCGTCACCACCTTTTAAGCTATGACGTGCCATCAGTGAGAAGTTGTGATCTTTCCATTTGTAGTTGGCAGTAATATCACCATGCCCAAGATAGTCTGTGATGTCAGGATTATTGTCATCAATCTCATCTTCTTCAAGGCGATACCACGGACGAATCATCAATGCGAAATTGTCACGTTCTAAGCCAACGTTGAGCATGACACGGTTCCAGCTTCGAGAGAGTGGGTCAGAACTGCCATTGGATTGATGGTTAAAAGTCACACCGAGCAAGCGTCCGTGTAAGCCGAGCAAGTTATAATTGGTACGGAAAATCAGACTTGCCTCAGGCTCATAATTGGTCTCACGAAATGGACGAGATTCATCTTCATTATAGACCTGCCAGCGAGAGGACTGGGTATAACCAATCCAAACATCGCCATTGTCACCGATGATATTTTCCAGTGCTTTGGTTTTAAATGATAGTTGAAACTTGGCTTCGGTATTTTTTAGATCCTGCTCTGTGGTAACGGTGTTGAGCGGATTTGGGCTGTGTGGCATGGTGTTGGTATCTGAAGTCCAATACGCAGGCAACAAGTACACAGGTTGATAAGAACGGATTTGCCATGTGCCGAGCTTCGCTTCAGGGCTCAACTCCCAGCGCTGATCCAGCAAAGAAGTATTCGGATTGAATTCAGGCGCTTTGCCGATCAAATTCAAATCTTCTGCTTTTTGTTTAATCTGCGCAGGCACAGTAGTCGGCTCAGGCTTGGCTTCGGTTAAAACATTATCGCTTTTATTTTCTGGTGCAGCGTCCGTACTGGCTTCGGCACTGGCTTTGAACACCAAGTCATAACACGCCAAGCGTTCGGTTGCCGAGGTGAGACTGACGCAAGCTGTTGCCGATGCTGGCTTTGGATCACTGGAGTCTGCGCCAACCACAGGTAGCGTATCTTCTGCAAAGGCAAATGTTGAGCTAAGACATGCACTTAAGGTCGCCATTTTTAATAATTTGACGGAACTGGTCGCATGTAACGGGTAACGCAATTTAAGCTGTGAGGTAGACATATGGACTCCAGAAAAGCGCTTAAAGCAAATTAATCAACTGTTTAAAATTCTATATACGTTTGATCTCAAAACCAAGCCCTTCCAAGTCATTTTGACGGGCGATCGGGGCAACCACAGATCGAGCTGGTGTTTGAGCAACTAAATACTGCTGTGTCACACGGCGTAAATCCTCAATCGTGACATCCAAAAGTCGCTGACGAAGCGCCTGACGGAAAGCACGCCCACGTTTGTGGAAATTGGCATAGCAACTGGTGATCGCTTCACCCGCAGGTGAGCCAGGTTTATCCATACTCGAAATCACCCCAAGAATGGCTTCTTCGATCTGATGTGGTTTGGCATCGTGATTCATAAGCCAATCAATCGAGCGCTTAAAATCAGCAAAGGTTTCACCTAATCTTGGATCACGGTAGCTAAAGAAACGGAATGCACAAGCATTGGCATCATAACCCGCACCGCCACCATAGGCACCGCCTTGCTCACGAATTGCTTGGTGTAAGAAACCATCTCGTAGATAAGCACCCAAAATGGTCAGTACGGCAGCATCAGGATGGGCAATCGCTACAGCAGGGTAGACACTGGCGCAGAACTGGACATTGGATTGAATCAGCCACGCTTGATCTTGTGTATTGGTTTCAAAAGATGGAATGGTTAATGGTGCAGTTTCAGTATCTACAGCATTTTTAGACCAAACCTCGGCAAGTTTGTGCAGAAGTTCATCGCTAAATTCTTTTTCACAAACCAATAAGAATTGTTTAGGTTGATTGAGAATGCGTTGCTGTAAAGACTGAATCTGCGTAATAAATTGAGTGTAATTCACGTCATTTTCACGGATATCATCAATCAGCTTCGATAGCCATTGCAGGGCAGGCAAACCAGTCACATGATAGTCACGTTTGGCATAAGCACTCATGTTGCGTGCCGCTGTTTGCATGGCATAACCATGTCCTGCATTGCTGAGGCGAGCTTGCCAACGGGCTTTGCGCTGTTGCAGAAGTTCGAGGATACGGCTCTTCTCATCCAAGCGAATATTGCAAAAAGCATGTTGAAGCAGTTGCATTGCATCAGGGTTGCGATTTAAGGCTTTGGTGGTTAGTGTCAATAAGGCACTGATTTGATCAGCATCATCGACCTGACTACGCAAGCTCACACCCATGCCGACACCGCCACTGATTTCTGTCTGACGCTGTTGCAAGGTCAGATAATCATCATCGCCTGCGCCGACTTCACCCATCAGCAAAGCGAGAATGCCCAAATATGGCGATTGCACCACATCATCAGGCAGCTCAATCAATACTTGTTGATAATACAGACCGTTAGTACCTGCATGATACAGTTTGAAAGGAGTTTCATGATTTTCCAGCTGGTTTGCCAGTTGAATCGTAGTGTCGATCGGCTCGATGTGTTTGAGATCGGCAGGAATATCTTCCAAACCGACTTTTGGCAATAACGACAAATCATCTTCAGTAGATTGACGGGCTTTTAGTGCTTCGGCTTGTTCGATTAATTGCGTGCGATCTGCATCGGTCAAATTTTCATTGATTTGATCAAGTCGAGTTTGCTCCGCCGCTTGCTCTTGCGCAGAAATATTTTGATCGGGAATGAGCGTCATACGCACACGATGCGGATTGTCAATGAGATAAGTCTGAATCAAGTTAGGTAGCCACATTGGATCTTGCAAATCTTCACGAATTTGTGAAAGGGCTTGATCAACATCCCAGACTGCCATAGGATCACCGTGATGAATCGCAGCGCCTAAACCACTTAAAATCAAACTCAAACCATACGGCGTACCATCACCGCCGACTTCACGTTGATGCAGTTCGATCTGATGTAAAATCGCTTCGATTTGATTTGGGTCAATTGGTTTCGATGCGACATTTTTCAGAATCTCAAGCGTACCTTGCTCAAACTGCTCAGCACGATCTGCTTCTGAACCTTGAATACCGCAGTAAAAAGTCATCTCAAAATTGCTATCATCCACGCCAAGCATCGGACCAGTAGACTGACCGAGTCCGCTGGTTTCCAAATATTGACGTAGTGGTGACGCAGAATTTTCCAACAAAATCCCTTCTACCAAACGCATAGCAAGACGCAGTTTGATATTGGTCATTTCAGGCAATAACCACGCCATCACATGATAGGTTTTTTCGCGTAAATCTTCCTCATCGACCGCATAGGACTCGACCACTTGGATCGGTTGGCTTAGACGTTGTTCAGGTACAGAATGAATGGTGTTGCCTTGCTCAAAATCTTGTAAGGCTTGTGATTCTACTTGCGTATGAAATTCCGTCACATCCAAATCGCCAAAGCTCATCAACACCGCATTCGAAGGATGATAATGGCTTTGATAAAAGGCTTTAAGTTGCTCATAACTCAAGTCGGGAATATCTTTTGGATCACCACCAGAGTTGTAGTGATAAGTGGTTTTTGGATACAGATGATGTGCGAGTTTGTGATAAAGCTGATCGGTGGCCGCGCTCATTGCGCCTTTCATTTCATTAAACACGATACCTTTATAAACAGGGCGATCATTTTCCAATTCAATACGAATGCCTTCTTGAGCAAAGTCCAACGGATTCAAATTGGCATGAAAGGCTGCATCCAAATACACCGAAAGTAAGTTATTAAAATCTTTATCATTTTGAGTCGCAAACGGATACGCTGTCCAATCCGCAGCGGTAAAGGCATTCATAAAGGTATTTAGCGAACGGCGGATCATCGAAAAGAATGGATCACGTACAGGGTATTTCTGCGAGCCACACAGCGCAGTGTGTTCCAAAATATGTGCTGTGCCTTTGGAGTCCATCGGCTGAGTTCGAAAGGCGACTAAAAAAACTTTTTCAGGGTTCTGATTACCCAAGTGATAATGTACTGCATTGGTTTTTTTATGGCGATATTCAAACACGGTGGTGGAAAGCGCAGGGATGAATTGTTGACGTACCAAATCAAATGCAGGGTGAGTAGATGGGGCGACTGAATTTGAACTGGTCTTCGACATATGGACTCCAAAATAAAAACGGTTTAGCTGCTTCACTAAGCGAAGCAGCTAAAAAATGCAAAACAGCCTTGGAGTATACCTAAAAATAGAGGAGAGCGGAAAACTTGAAGTTTTTCTTTGAATAAAGTTATTTTGCTAATGTGGGAAAGATGATGCTTAAAATAGTGAAATGAATATATTTAAAATAAAAAAGCCTAGATCAATGATCTAGGCTTTTTCGTATTTTGGCTCTCCCACCTGGGCTCGAACCAGGGACCTGCGGATTAACAGTCCGTCGCTCTACCGACTGAGCTATGGGAGAATGTGCAAGCGATTATAGACAGATTTTATCAATGGTCAAGTCTATTTGCGCTGAATTGGATCTCAGTGAGTTAATTTTTCATCAATTCATTCAACAATCAGGTAAAGCAACTCAACGAATAGGTGAGTCAACCTCAAATACACCTAATGTCAATCTAGTGTTTTCAAATGAAATCTCAACCAATCTCTCCTTGCGAAGGAGAGGGGTGAATGTACTTAAACAGGACAAGGAATCTGTTCTGATTCGGCAATATCAGCTTTTGCGCTCATTAACGCAGTGAGTTTGCTTGATGGAATCTGTTTTTTATTCAGTGCATCAATCGAGTGCAAAATATGCGCAATCTGATCTGCACTGAGTGGAATATTTTCCGATTGGAAAAAATGCGCAATGACATCCACATCAATACCTGCATCATGCAGTTGTTTGATATGTTTGAGGTTGGTTAAGCAGTGTAGGTTTTCTTGAATTTTCATGTCGAACTCCTTCGAACGCTTTGTTCATGTAATGGATTGCACTTTTATATTAAGCAGTTTTAATGCCAAGTTTAATGGTGAATCAGATGAACAGGTGTAAGGGTTCGATCAAGAAGTGTGTCGCCATGTAATTTTCATAGAGCATTGTTCAACAAAAAAACCCTGAAACGAGGTCAGGGCTTAAGTACAGCTTATAAATTTCATGAATATTTTAATTCACATTAAACGTCGCTGATTATGAATTTTTCTCAGCTTCGATAGATGCAATCGCCTCATCTAAACCGTCGATCGAATCGGCAGCGGCTTTGATACGAGAGAGTGCATCGACAAGTACTTCATCTGCTGTTGCATATGAAATACGCATAAAGCCTCCTAGACCAAACGCATCGCCAGGAACGACTGCAACGCCAGTTTCTTCAAGCAACCATTCAGAGAATTCTGTGCAGGATTTTAGACCTTTAGCACGGATCAATGGACGTATGTTGGCATAGGCATAGAATGCACCATCAGCAGGCAAACAAGAAATACCTTTGATCGCATTGAGTCCATTTACCACCAAATCATGACGGCGTTTGAAAGCTTCAACCATCGGTTGCAATACATCTTGTGGACCATTCAAAGCAGCTTCCGCAGCCACTTGAGAGATCGAAGTTGGATTTGACGTAGACTGAGATTGAATGTTTTTCATTGCACCAATGATCTTTGCAGGACCTGCTGCATAGCCGATACGCCAACCAGTCATGGCATAGGCTTTCGACACACCATTGAGTACAAAAGTGCGATCGTACAAATCAGGTGCAACCGTTGCGATATTGTAGAAGTCACCAGACCAACGAATCGGCTCGTACATGTCGTCAGATGCGATATAGACCTGTGGGTGCTTACGCAAGACTTCTGCCAAAGCTTCAAGCTCTTCTTTGGTATAAATCATGCCTGTTGGGTTTGATGGGCTGTTTAACACCAATAGACGCGTATTTGGTGTGATCGCCGCTTCCAATTGTTCAGGCGTGATTTTAAAGCGTTGATCTTCGCCACATTTCACGATGACAGGCGTACCTTCTGCGATGATCACCATATCTGGGTAGCTTACCCAAAATGGTGCAGGAATGATCACCTCATCGCCCTTGTTAAGTAATGCTAAAGCAAGGTTGAAAAAGGATTGTTTCCCACCACAAGACACCAAAATTTGGTTGGCTTGATAGTCAAGGTTATTGTCACGTTTGAATTTCGCAATAATGGCTTTCTTCAGAGTAGGCGTACCATCTACAGCAGTGTACTTGGTAAATCCGTCGTTAATGGCTTTTATTGCTGCCTCTTTGATGTGTTGAGGGGTATCAAAATCAGGTTCACCTGCACCCAAGCCAATCACGTTCTTACCAGCAGCTTTGAGTTCAGCGGCTTTGTTGGTGACAGCTAGTGTAGGGGATGGTTTGATGGCATTCACACGATCTGATAGACGTACGTCCACGGCAGCATTCCTTCTATGTTTAGGGATGAAAATTGAATGATAAGTTCAGATAAAACACATGTTATAAAAACGCTTGCTATCTTAGCGCAAAATTGCCTTAGACAGATATCAATAATCACGCAAAGACAAAAAAAGTTTTCATAAGCTCACGTACAGACCCTAAGAAAAATGTGTTGAAAATAACATTTTTCAGCAATTCTTCTATCGAAGATTCGCAGTAAATCCAGTAGCATGCGTTCTGTATATTTTCGACGTTATTGCTATGACCACTGTTTTTCACGATCACTTCAATCATGTTTAAAGCTATTTCTAAATTCAGCCTACTTCTATTGATTCCCAGTCTGTATTTGCATTCTGCACATGCACAAAAAGCGAGTGCACAAAAAGAAAGTGCACAAAGTCCGAGTGCACAGACATTGCCGTGTCAGTGGAAAGTGGTCAGCACAGAACACCAAAAGCTAAAACCCAAAATTGCCTTAGTCCTTGGCAGTGGCGGGGCACGTGGCTATGCGCATATTGGCGTGATTGATGTACTTGAGGAAAATGGCATTCGTCCAGACATGATCGTTGGCACCAGTGCAGGTAGCATCGTTGGTGCAATCTACGCCAGTGGTAAAACACCTGAACAGATGAAAAACATTGCCATGGATCTCAAGACTGACGATGTACGGGATTTTACCTTGAGTAAGCAAGGCTTTTTTGATGGGAAAAAAATTGCCGATTATGTCAATGCGCAAGTCGAAAATACCTTGCTTGAAAATATGAAGATCCCATTCTATGTGGTCGCAACAGAATTAAAGTCTGGACAAGATGTGATCTTTAGACAAGGTGATACAGGCAAGGCGGTAATGGCGTCGACCAGTATTCCGAGTATGTTTGTGCCGACCAAAATCGGCGAGCAAGAATATGTTGACGGTGGGCTAGTACACCCAGTGCCTGTATCTATCGCCAAGCAACTTGGCGCAGATATGATCATTGCTGTGGATATTTTGGCACGTCCAGAACATACCGAAACATCGAATGTGTGGGGCTTGTTTAACCAAAATATTAACATCATGCAAAATCGCCTCGCCGACTACGAAGTCAAGCAAGCGGACATCGTGATCCGTCCTGATATTCGTGAAAAAGCCCATGTATTTTCGGTCGGTTCACGTATGCAAACCATACAAGCTGGGGAAGTCGCTGCGCAGAACCAAATCGACCAATTGCAAAAAGTTTTGTTAGCAAAAACGCATCAATTACAAGCTGAACATGATGATTTACAAATCTGTAAGCATTGATATTTAAAATCTTAGAATCATCAGCATTTGAAAATGACGGATTGAGCACGGCACAATTTGACGCCATGTGTTTGGCATTTTCCGATTAGTCATTGCAACTAAAACGCAAGGCTCTATAATTTGCTTTTTAAAAATCGAACTGCAAAGTTTTTGATAGTATTGATTGAGAATGTGATAGCACGTGTTGTTGTCAATTTAATTTTTAGGTGTCTGAATGTCTGTGGGTAGCCTGCTGAACGAGAAACAACAAGAAGCCATGCGCTATACGCAAGGACCGCTATTGGTTTTGGCGGGCGCAGGCTCGGGCAAAACCTCGGTAATCACGCAGAAAATTGCCTATTTGGTGCAAGAGTGCCGTATCCCTGCGCATCGCATTACCGCAGTGACATTTACCAATAAAGCCGCTCGTGAGATGAAAGAGCGTGTCACTCGGCATCTGTCCAAAGAACAATCCAAAGGGTTAAGCGTATCGACTTTCCATACTTTTGGACTCAACCTACTGCGAATCGAGCTAAAACACACGCCTCTGAAAAATAATTTTTCTATTCTAGATGCGGACGATTGCAAACGGATTCTGATGGATTTGATGCATCGGGACAATCTGGCAAATGCCGACAGCAAAGAGCTCATCGCCAAAGCCATGAAGAAAATCTCGGATTGGAAAAATGATCTGATCTTGCCTGAGCAAGCGCATGTCACCTGTGAAACTGAAGAAGATGTACAATTGGCGCATCTTTATCAACTCTATGAGCGCAATCTGCGTGCTTATAATGCGGTGGATTTTGATGACTTGATCGTGCTCCCAACACGACTGCTACAAGACAATGCGGAAGTGCGGGATAAATGGCAAAATCGGGTGCGTTATCTACTCGTCGATGAGTATCAAGACACCAATACCGCACAATATATGATGGTGAAATTACTGGTCGGTGTGATGGGGCAATTTACCGCCGTAGGTGATGATGACCAGTCGATCTACGCATGGCGTGGTGCAAAGCCTGAAAATATGGCACTGCTCAAAGATGATTTCCCACGCTTAAAAGTGGTGAAATTGGAGCAAAATTATCGTTCGACCAATGTCATTTTGAATGCTGCCAATGCGGTGATTGGCAACAATCCGCATATTTTTGAAAAAGCCTTGTGGAGTGATAAAGGGCGTGGTGAAGCGATTCGGGTGATTACCTGTCGCAATGATGATGATGAAGCGGAACGTGTGGTCAAAGACTTGATTACCCACAAGCTGATGAATGGTAAAAATTGGAAAGATTATGCGGTGCTGTATCGTGGTAATTTCCAATCACGAGTGATCGAAACACAGCTTCGTCAGATGCAAATTCCTTACAAACTTTCAGGCGGTCAGTCGTTCTTTGCTCGTGCAGAGATCAAAGACATCATGAGCTATCTGCGCTTGATCATTAATCCTGAAGATGACAGTGCATTTCTACGCATTATCAACACGCCAAAACGTGCGATTGGTCCTGTGACCTTAGAAAAGCTCGGCTTATTTGCGCAGGAAAATCATTTGTCTTTGCTTGGTGCATCTGCGGATCAACGCCTTGCCATGGTCTTGCCGAAAAAAGCCATGAGCCAGTTGCATGAGTTTGCCGAGTTTATTCAACGCTTTACCGAAGAATTACATGATCATGATGATCCTGTACCGTTGGTGCGCCAGTTCATTAATGAAGCGGGTTATGTCGATTATATTCGTGAAAATGCAGCCACACCTGCGCAAGAAAAGTCTAAATTCGACAATATCGAAAGCCTATATAGCAGTATTCAAAATCTGATCAATAAAGCTGAAGATGTCGATGATCGCAATATTGAAAGTGCGATCCGCAAACTGGTGTTGATCGATATGCTCGAACAACAACAAGAAGAGCAAGATCAAGATAAAGTCAATCTATTGACGTTACATGCGGCGAAAGGCTTAGAATTTCCTTATGTCTATATGATGGGCTTGGAGGAAGAATTACTACCGCATCGCAACTCGATCGCCAGTGAAACTATCGAAGAAGAACGTCGTCTAATGTATGTGGGCATTACTCGCGCCAAGCAAGGATTAACCATGACGTTGGCTGAGCAGCGCAAAAATGGGGGACAAATGAAGCAAATGTCACCGAGCCGTTTTTTAGATGAATTGCCACAGAATGACATAGAATGGTTAGGGCGGAAGAAGCCTGCGGGTGCGACAGATGTCGATCCAAAAGAGCAAGCTCGCCGTGCCATTGAAAATTTGAAAGCTTTGATGAAAAGATAATTTTAGTCATTAAAAACGCTATCATTGATCAAATTTAGTCAGAAATTAAAAGGAAACAATATGAAAGTCCAAGTCAAAGTATTAGACGAGCGCCTCGGCACACAATGGGAAATGCCAAACTACGCAACTGTCGGTTCGGCAGGGCTTGATCTGCGTGCCTGTTTGGATGAAGCGATCATTATTGCGGTTGGTCAGACAGTGTTGGTGAAAACAGGTTTGTCGATCTATATCGAAGATCCGCATTTTGCAGGTTTGATTTTGCCACGTTCAGGGCTTGGACATAAGCACGGAATTGTACTTGGTAACTTGGTTGGTTTGATTGATTCAGACTATCAGGGCGAGCTGATGGTATCGGTGTGGAATCGTGGGCAGGCGGATTTTGTCCTTGAACCGGGCGAGCGTTTGGCACAATATGTGGTTGTCCCAGTGCAACAAGTGCAGTTTGATATTGTTGAAGAATTTGAACAATCCGGACGTGGTGCAGGTGGCTTTGGTCATACTGGAACAAGATAAAATATCCTGATTTTGAATGAATTAGACGCTAAGCGATGAGTGAGCAATTCCAATCTACGACGGTGGCATCTGTGTCTCGACAAATTTTCCGAGCGTATGACATTCGGGGAAAAGTTACGCAGTTGTCAGATGGGTTGGTCGCTCAAATTGGCAAAGCACTTGCCACACAGTTTATCCGTGCGCATCAACAACAAGTCGTCATTGGTTATGATGCACGGTTTAGCAGTTACGAATTTTCAGAAATTATTACAGAACAATTGACTGCATCAGGAATGGATGTTGTTCAAATCGGTTGTGTCAGTTCGCCATTACTCTATTTCACTGCCAAGCGTTTTGGTGGCAATGGCATCATGATCACCGCAAGCCATAACCCTGCGACAGATAATGGCTTTAAATGGTTGTGTCAGCATCTTCCGCCAACCGATGAGCAGATTCAAGACGTGGCTGATTTGATTGAATCACGAAATTTTCAAAGCTTCTCTCATCGTGGCAAAGTCACCACTATTGATGCAAAAGCAGACTATTTTTCATACTTAAAGCAAGATATAAAATTAAAAAGTAATCAACGTATTTGTATTGATGGTTTGCACGGTTCAGCAGGTGAAATTGCTCAAACTGCCTTAGAAAATTTTGGCTGTAAAGTGACCGCTTTAAATTGCTATGCAGATGGCAACTTTCCAGATGGTGCACCTGACCCAAGCGATTTCAAACGCTTAGAAGCATTACAAAAAGCCGTGCTTGATTCAAAGTCGGTGATGGGTATCGCCTTAGATGGTGATGGTGATCGAGTCGTCGTGATTGATGAACTCGGTCAATGGATTAGTCCGGATCGGTTGATGTGTGCTTTTGCCAAAATTTGTTTAACGGATCAAAAAGTAAAGCCGTCTGCTGAGATCGTCTTTGATGTGAAGTGTTCGACGATGATTGCACAAACTGTGGCTCGTTATCATGGTCGTAGCCATATGCTTCGTACAGGCAGTAGTTTTCTAAGGCATTATATTGCTGCGCAGTCTGCGGTATTTGGCGGTGAGTATGCAGGGCATTATGTGTTCAATGATGGTCGTGGTCTAGGCTACGATGATGGATTGTATGCGGCACTGCGTTTACTGGAATATCTTGAATCGACACAGCAAAGTCTAAGTACATTGTTAGCAGAATTCCCTGAACGTACCTCAAGTCCTGATATCTATATTGATGCGAACGGTATAGATCGTGAGCAACTTTTTGCACATATTCAGGATTATATTCACAATAATTTAAGTCGGGTCGATGCGGAGTCGATGACTTTAAGTTGTGTTGATGGTATTCGATTGGATTTCCCATATGGTTTTGGCATTATCCGTGCGTCCAATACAGGTGAATATTTTACCGTGCGTTTTGAAGCCGATGATGCCTTGCATTTAGCGAAGATTAGAGCATTTTTTGTAGAGATGGTGCATACTATCTCACCGCATTTTGCCCAAGCTTTGCAAGAGATTGCAGCTTAGCTTTTATGTCATTTTGTGTATTTGTTTCTAGCAGTTGTTGCTAATATTTGTTTTTTTATATGTGTTTTAGGAGTTATCCATGTCTGCGAGTCAGCAGGGTATTGATAAAGCGAAAGTTTTAATCGAAGCCTTACCTTATATCCAACGCTTTTCAGGGAAAACCGTTGTGGTGAAATATGGTGGCAATGCCATGACTGATCCTGAACTGGAAAGCTCATTTGCAAGAGATATTGTGCTGTTAAAAACCGTCGGTATCAATCCTGTGGTTGTGCATGGCGGTGGTCCGCAAGTGGATAACCTACTCAAACAACTCGGTCGTGAATCGGATCGTATCGACGGCATGCGAGTGACTGATGCACCAACTATGGAAGTCGTAGAAATGGTGCTTGGCGGTAGCGTCAATAAATCAATCGTTAATCTGATCAATAAACATGGTGGACGTGCTATCGGTCTGACAGGTAAAGATGGTAATTTACTTCGTGCCAAAAAACTGATGATTGATAAAGTCACTGACAAGGGTACTGAACAGATTGATCTTGGCTTAGTTGGTGAAGTTGCAGGCGTGAAAACTGATGTCATCGACATGTTCTTGCACAGTGACTTTATTCCTGTGATCGCACCGCTTGGTGTCGATGAAGAGGGCAATACCTACAATATCAACGCCGATCTCGTTGCAGGAAAAGTTGCAGAAGCATTAAGTGCTGAGAAATTGATTTTACTGACCAATATTACAGGTGTGTTGGGTGCTAACAAAGAATTGCTCACTGGTCTAAATACCCATGATGTCGATGAGCTGATCGCTACGGGTGTGATCTATGGGGGAATGATTCCGAAAGTGACTTGTGCGTTAGATGCGGTCAAAGGTGGCGTGGTGAGTGCGCATATCGTTGATGGTCGTGTGCCACATGCCAGTTTGTTAGAAATTTTCACTGATCATGGTGTAGGTACGCTGATTTCAAATCGGTTAAATAAGAATTAATTTCAAGCTGATTTTAAGTGTTTTGAAAAGGTCGCTTAGTGCGGCTTTTTCTGTTTTTTGAGTTGAAGACTTTTATTTGACTGTTTTTTGAATTGTCATTAATCGCTCATGATTTAGTCATCTATTTGTCATCTGTCGCTTCTATCGTAAGCAAAACGAGGAGTGAACAATATGTTAGAAAAACTCAATCAATTTCGCCCAATGCTACCATCACCAAAACAATTCCCTTTTGCCAAAAATCTTCCCCTGCCTAAAGGCAACCCTTTATCGAATTTTCCATTAGCCAATAAACTGCCACTGAATAAAAATAAAAGCCAACAAACCCATTTTCGATTTGAATGGGTTGATGATTTAAAGCAACTACGTGAAGTCCAACAATTCCGTGCAGCACAATTTTCTGATCAATTTGGCATCTCTTTCGAGCAAGAAATTGATCAAGATATTTATGATTTTGGCTGTGAACATGCGGTGCTTCGTGAAAAATGGTCAGGTGAAATCGTTGCTTATACACGGTTAAAATTATTCCAAGGGCATGAAGTTGGGCATAGTTATAGCGCCCAAGAGTTCAACGTCATTCCACATCTTGCAAACTGTTCTAACATTGTTGAAGTCGGTCGTACTTGCGTCCATCCACGATTCCGTTCGGGTAAAGCATTGTCGATGCTTTGGCTGAATCTTGCACCAAAAGTATTATGGAGCATGCGTGCAAAGCATTTTATCGGCTGTGTCAGTATTCGTTTGGAAGATAATTTGGCACGTGCTTATCATACGCATCAATTACTTCAACAATTGAGTCCTGAGCAAAGTATCGATATTCAAGCGATAAATGCATTCACACCACAAGTGCCAAGTTTTAGCTTGCCACATGAGGAGCGTATGCCGAAGCTATTCGATGTGTATTTGAATATGCAAGCGAAACTTTCTAAGCAAGCTTTTTATGATGAAGATTTCAACTGCTTAGATTATTTCGTCTACCTTGAAATGAATGAAGCAGCAAAAAGCTTTGTCATGAACAAAATGATTCAGCGTTAAGACGGTATCAGTTTTATAACAACTCTGGATATCTTTATTCAAAAAAAACTTGAGCAGACACAACAATATTTCATATATTGGATGAAAGACAGCAAAGCTTGAAGTATTTATTTTAAGCTTCTGTAAGACCAACCTACCAAAATAGTGAAAATTTATGTGTCAATTGCTCGGAATGAATTGCGCCACACCTACCGACATCGATTTTTCGTTTCGAGGATTTTCGCAGCGTGCGGGTGCAACATCGGATCACTCTGATGGTTTTGGTATTGCTTTTTTTGAAGAAAAAGCCTGTCGATTGTTTGTTGACAATCATTCTGCTTTACAGTCACCAATTGCAAATCTGATTCGTAATTATCCGATCAAATCACGCAATGTAATTGCGCACATTCGAAAGGCTACACAAGGTCAGATTAACCTTGAAAATTCACACCCATTCGTACGTGAGCTATGGGGCAGACATTGGATTTTTGCGCATAATGGTGACCTTTTAAATTTTAATCCCGAGCTCACAGGTCGATTCCAACCCGTTGGTGATACTGATAGTGAATTGGCATTTTGTTATGTGCTAGACCAGTTGGCACTAAGATTCGGCAATGAACATCCAAGCCTTGAAGATATTTTTGAATATTTACAACAGATTTGTCCTAAGGTTGCTGAGCACGGTACTTTCAATTTCTTTTTATCCAATGGGCAAGCTTTATTTAGCTATGCTACCACTAAGCTACATTGGCTGATTCGTGAATATCCATTTCAACATGCAAAGCTCATCGACTTAGATGTCGATATCGACTTTAGCACAGTGACGACACCAGAAGATCGTGTCGCTGTGATTACCACAGAGCCATTAACAGATAACGAACTGTGGCAGGCTTATCAGCCCGGTGAGATGATTGTATTTAAAGATGGCAAAATTGAGTTGCAAGCAATAACACTGGTTGAGCGTTTGGAACGTGAAAAGCATGATCCGAGTTTGGTGAGAAAGACGCGTGCGGATGCTTATTGATATTGATCGTTACTTTGAATGTAATAAAAAATCAGCCAAATTGGCTGATTTTTTATAGCGTGTTTAATTTAGTGCAGGATTGCGAAAACGCCATTTAGGTAGGGCTTTGCCCAAAAACGCATCCATACACCACACAGGACCAACGAGGAGGAATTGCAAATCTTTAAAGAAAGATGGCTTTTTACCTTCTACTTTGTGTCCATAAAATTGGCCAATCCAAGCAATCACAAACATCGCAAAGTAAAAACTCTTACCGACAGGCAGAATGATTACCAATGTCGTCATCATCGCAAGCAAGGCCGCCATTGCGATTGCCAGTACCAAATCCAATCGAGCATAAAACACGAGGCTTAAAACCAATAATAAAGCGGTAAGCAGGGCGCTAAAGTGCATCAAAATCCCGATAATGGTAAAAAGTATCGCAGGAACACAAACCCAGTGAATTACCTTATTTGTCGCATTCTGGTGGCTCTCGTTATATTCAGATAGCCAATCTTGAATTGTTTTCATCACGCTCCCTCGCATTGCAGTCAACTCTGTCTTTAATGTATCGCCCTGCGTAAGAAACTGCAATATCAAAACAGCTCAAATACTACTTTGAGTAGCATTTTATATATCAGATTTTCGATATAAAAAATGCCACTAGTAAATAGTGGCTTTTGGAACATTTTAAAAATCAGAATTAAGAATTCGGACCTTCAACACGTTCGATAGATACTTTACCTAGACCTGCACCAGTAATACCAATTGCTTTGGCAGCGCCGTAAGATAAGTCAACAACACGATTGCCATGGAATGGACCACGATCATTGACTTTAACAATTACGCTCTTACCATTGCTCTTATTTGTTACACGGATATAGCAGTTTAAAGGTAGGGTACGGTGTGCTGCAGTCAAAGCGTTCATGTCGAAACGCTCACCGCTTGCAGTTTTACGGCCATGAAACTGGCGACCATACCAAGATGCCACACCACTTTGCGTGAATTTTTTCACAGTGTTTGAGGCAACAGTATTCAATTTTTCAATGATACTTGGCTCTTCAGGAACTTCGATTTTTGCTGCAACCACTTGTTTGTTTACAACACGGTTGTTTGCAGATTCAGTAATGCTTAAACCAGTTAGAGCATCACCATTTCCTTTAAATAAGCTATCACTTAAAGCTTGGAAATCTTTATCGAGGACTTTAGATGCCAAATTGGTTTTGTCTGTAGCATTGACAAAATTGGTGGTTGGTAATAATTCAGCTTGGCTTTGAGATGTAAAACCAGCTGCAATAATCAATAAAATAGTACTTAAAGACTTTTGCACGCGACGACTCCTATATACGACCAATATGTGACTGAAATTGCTTAAATAAAAACCAAATCTTCTATTTAAGTATGCATCCAGTGCATTGATCGCATAATTAATATGCATGATGCGATCTTCAGAATTGAGTGGATAGTAATGGTTCGCTTTTGTATTTGTCTATGTTTAAACTGTATAAATTTGCAAAAAGTAACTTTTTCTCGCAATTTGTGATTAAAAAATAATCAAAATTGTAACATAATATTTAAAATAGCCTAAAACTAAAACTACGTCTCAAAATATCATTTGACTTTTTGAAAAGTGTCAAAAATTTAGAGCTTCTGACACTTTTTGTTGATCCGCCAAACTTAACGATTTGCGACTTCTTCACCAAGTTGCCAAACAGCGGATGCATACATACGACTTGGGTTGTAGCCGATGATGCTGTTGAAGTTTGGGAAAGTGAGCCAGTATTGTGGCCCTGAAACTTCGTCGAGGCGGATCACGTGTACCATATCCATAGAGTCGAGCTTGACTGATGGGTTGATCGGACGGACACCAAGTTTACTCAACTCACCCGCAAGATATGGTTTTGCCGTGCGAAGGTCGGGTGCAATGACTTGGGTGTCATCTGTCCCTGTATAGATTGCTCGGATTGCGACAGGTTGACCTGTTTGCCAGCCATGTTTAGAGATAAAGTTGGCAATCGAACCAATCGCATCCCCAGCAGAGTTTTCGAGATCAATATGACCATTGCCATCAAAGTCTACGCCAAGTTTGGTGATGTTCGTTGGCATAAACTGCGGAAAGCCGATTGCACCTGCATAAGAGCCTTTCACGCTTGATGTGACTCGCCCATCTTGATAGGTCCATGCGATCAGCGCAGCCAGCTCATCTTGGAAATAATCGGCACGACGTGGATAACCAAAGGCGAGGGTCGCTAGCGCATCACGTGTGATGAATGAACCTTTATTGGCACCGTAGCCTGTTTCTACACCTAAAATGCCTAGAATGATTGACTGAGGGACACCATAAGTTTGTTCTGCACGACGTAGCGCACTGGCATATTGATTTTTAAAACGCACACCACGTTGAATCGTGCCTTCAACCAAGAAGTTTTCACGATACTCATACCACGGCTTACTTTCGCCAGGTTTTGCCATAATGCTTAAGATGCGATCAATATTTTGTGCGCCTGACATGGCATTATCAATTTGCGCAGAAGTTAAGCCATGTTGTTGCATTGCTTTGGCTTTGAATGAGAGATAGTTTGGATGGGTAATAAAGTCGTTTGCAAAGCTTGCTGTGATCGAAAATGCGCTTAAGCCAAGCGCAAGCATTGCTTTTTTATAAAAATGGGTCATTAACTTTATTCTCCGTAAATCTGATATAAAATTTCGATATAGATGCTTATCAATATGTTGAGCTAAACATTCGCAGATCTATTTTAAAACTGATAAATCGTAAAAGCCCTGTATCTGAAAGAAGATGCACCTTAAAACCGATGTACTTTAAAATAGACTAGCGATGCGTATGGATCGACATGATCACGCCAAAAGAAGCCATCAAGGTAATAATTGCCGTACCGCCATAGCTCATAAAAGGTAAGGGCACACCAACTACGGGTAAGATACCACTAACCATCCCAGCATTCACAAATACATAGACAAAAAACGATAATCCTAACGCACCTGCAACAAGGCGTCCATAATTGTGAAAGCTATGTAAACTGATTTGAAAGATACGAATGATCATCGCAAAGTAGATCGCCAATAATATCAGCAATCCGATATAGCCAAATTCTTCAGAAAATGCGGCAATAATAAAGTCGGTATGACCTTCGGGTAAGAAGTGCAAATGTGCTTGCGTGCCTTCTAAATAGCCTTTACCTGAGAAACCGCCCGAGCCAATCGCTGTCTTCGACTGGATAATATTCCACCCAGAACCGAGCGCATCTGCTTCAGGGTCTAATAAGGTCAACACTCGGCGGCGCTGATAGTCATGTAATAGAAACTGCCAAGCAATCGGAATAATCACCGCAACCGCAGCGACAGCAGCCAAGATCAAACGCCAAGACAAGCCACTTAAAAACAGTACAAACATACCGCTTGCGAGCACCAGTAACGACGTCCCTAAATCAGGTTGCTCAGCAATGAGTAAAAAAGGTACACCAATAATAATGAGGCTAATGAATACACGTTTGAAATTTGGTGGTAACGGATATTTGGATAAATACCACGCCACCATCATCGGCATACCGATTTTTAAAAATTCACTGGGTTGTACGCTACCAAAACCTGGAATATCAATCCAACGCTGTGCGCCCATCCGCACTTCACCAAACAGAATTACAGCAATCAGTGACAGTACCCCAATGCAATATACATAAGGTGAAAAACTTTGATACATCTTCGGTGGGATTTGTGCCATAAATAGCATGACGAAAAAGCCAATGCCAAAGCTGACAGCTTGTCGGATCACCAATGCACTATTTTCAGCAGAAGCACTATACAGTACAGTCAAACCCAGTACTGCATTGAATGCCAACAACCCAAGCAACCACGGATCGAGGTGAATGCGCTCCCATAAAGAGAGGGGGTAGCGTGAACTCGTACCATCTCGAGGTGCATGACGTAAGAAGCGATTGTGGTGAATTCGATAAGACATGGCGTTCGAGATAATTGATAGCGGAAAAGGAATGCAAAAAATGAAGTATTGTTTTGAGACAAAACAAGTCTTATATGCTAACACAGCTAAAAAAATTGATTAAGAAGTCTCATAGAGAAAAGTAAAATATTATGTTTAGGAATTTAAATTTAGAAGCTTAGAAAGAATAGATATTGAAACTAAGAAAGCTAAAATTGAACAAAAAAATGAAAAGCCTAAGCAAACAATAGATCACTTAGGCTTTGGTGACTTGATTTATATCAGTATATTTTTATCAATATAGCTATAAAATTAGTTTGTTTGATGAATCAATTGACTATGATGCTTGGCGAGAATTTTTAGCTCTTCGTCTGTCAAATTAGGAATCAGCTTGTTGATGGCGATGTGCACAGCTTTAGTCACGACACCTGCGCCAACATCAGCAGCCTTACGTTTGATCATGCCGAGATCAAGCGTTTTATTAAAATCGACCATGAAATGTTTCACCATCATGTCAGCGAACTTTTTATATTGCTCAGTCAATGCAGGTTTGATTTTGCTTTGATCTTCACCTGCGAGAATTGCTGCAAAGTTGCTTTGCATTTGTCCGACCAATGCACTACCTAAGGGTGCACCAACACGTAATTGCCCACTCTCATCGTGATAAATACTACCTTCGATAAAATCAAGCGAAGCGACAATTTTTTCATTCGGAGTTTTGCTGAGTAGTTGCCCCAACAATGCGCGGACAGTACTTTTGACATAACCGACCAATTTCTCAGCAGTATCTTTACGATCACTTGGTGGAAACTCTTTTAGACCATCGCTCAAGACACGATCTAACAACTCATCGTTGAGTGCCAATGCGATTTTATCTCGGAGTGGATACATCGGTTCAGATGCATTACGACTGCGCTGAGCTTGTTGAATATCACTCAGTAGTGAAGGGGATGGGATAAATCCAAAAAAACTTGGCATTGTTCTTCCTCGATCAATTTCCAATTCTATTGTTGTGCTTATTGTCGCGCTAATCTAAGCGGACTTGGCATCCATGACAGATCTGATACACGACATGGATTGATATCCAACCCACCTCGACGTGTATACGCGGCGTACACCATGAGTTTTTCAGGTTGCAATTGTGTCCAAATATCCGCAAATATTTGTTCAACACATTGCTCATGAAAACCATTGTGTTCACGATAAGAGATAATATAGGCGAATAAATTGGCTTCAGAAAGCTTTTTTCCACGATAACGGATCAATACAGTGCCCCAATCAGGCTGATTGGTGACAGGGCAGTTACTGCGTAGTAGGTGTGAGTAATAACTTTGCTCGATGATTTCATTATTGGATTGTACTTCACTGTCTAAAGTCAGCAATGACGCATCGGGATGATATACCATGGTATTTGGCTTGCATTGATCAAGGCAAATTCCATATGGTCGATCTAAGGTGAGCGCATCAACATCGAAGAGTTCGAGTCGGATCTCTGCATGGGCAGCTTTGGATAAATCAGCTTCAACCGTAGCAATAAAATCCTGTCGTGAATAACGTTCAAAATTAAAACTATTAAAGTACAGTTTTAACGATTTTGATTCGATCAGGTGACTTGATGTTGCAGGAATATGTAATCGTCCAATCGCAACTTGTGGAATACCGTCCAAGTCTAACCAAGAAATTTCAAAGACATGCCACCAATCAATGCCTTGTGTAATGCCTGCGATATCTTTATATGCTAGGCGTGCATCGCTACGTGCGATTGGAAATAATACTTCAGGCGCATATATTGTTGGATATTGGGTGTCTTGACCCAAAAGTGACGCATCAACAGACATTATTCACGCATTCCTGTACCACGACTTAATAAATGATAAGCGATGGCATACATCATAAAACAGCCCGCACTAATCACCATAAGAGAAATCCACACATTAACATCACTATGTCCTAAGATGCCATAACGGAAGGCATTGACCATATAGACGATCGGATTCAGCAAAGACACATTCTGCCAAAATGGGCTCAGATTACTAATCGCATAGAATACACCACCGAGATAGGTCAGTGGTGTTAAGATAAAGGTCGGAATAATAGAAATATCATCGAATGATTTGGCGTAGACTGCATTAATAAAACCACCTAATGAGAACAACATTGAAGTGATAATGACGGTATATATGGTCACGAAAATATTAAAAATACTGAGCTGGGTAAACAGCAAACTGACTAAAGTGACGATAAAACCAACGCAAATGCCACGAGCCACACCGCCGACCATGAAACCAAGCAAAATCACATGATTTGGCACAGGACTAGTAATCAGCTCTTCCACACTACGTTGAAATTTCGCACTAAAAAAACTCGACGTAACATTAGAATAACTGTTGGTGATCACCGACATCATGATCAAACCTGGCACGATGAATTGGATGTAGCTAAAGCCACCCATCTCACCGATACGAGAGCCGACGAGATTGCCAAAAATCACAAAATATAAGCTCATGGTGATCGCAGGCGGCAGAAGTGTTTGTGGCCAAATTCGCATAAAGCGACGGATTTCTTTACGGACGATAGTTAGGAATGCGACGCTGAGTTGTTGACGGTTCATGCGTTGGCTCCTGTCAGATTTTTTTCAACCATGTTGACAAAGAGCTCTTCGAGTCGATTTGCCTTATTTCGCATACTGCTGATCACGATGCCATTGGCTTCAAAAATAGAAAATAGGTCGTTAATGGAGTGAGCTTTGTTCATCGTCACTTGCAAGGTGCTCGAATCAATTAAATCGAATTGGAAACCAATAATATTTAAATCAAAGTGTTCGATTGGTGCTGCCAAATCAAAGATAAATGTTTCCACAGACAGCTGATTTAAAAAGCTTTTCATGCTGGTATCTTCTTTGATCTCGCCACGATCAATGATGGCGATGCGACGACAGAGCATTTCTGCTTCTTCAAGATAATGTGTGGTGAGAATTATTGAGGTGCCATTTTGATTGAGCTCAGTCAAAAAATCCCACATCGAACGACGTAGTTCAATATCAACACCTGCAGTCGGTTCATCCAAAATCATCAGCTTTGGTTCGTGCATCATGGCACGAGCGATCATCAAGCGACGTTTCATACCGCCTGAGAGCAGGCGAGATTGGGTATTACGCTTTTCCCAAAGTCCGAGCTTTTCGAGATAATGTTCAGCACGTTGCTCAGCAAGTTTTTTCTCAATGCCGTAGTAGCCTGCCTGTGTGACTAAGATGTCAAATGTCTTTTCAAACTGACCGAAGTTAAACTCTTGCGGGACGACGCCAAGATGTTGTTTGGCTTTAGAAGAAAACTGATCAAGGTCATAACCAAAAATATTGACGCTACCTGAGGTCTTTTTCGTCAGTGAGCTAATGATGCCGATGGTGGTCGATTTACCTGCACCATTTGGACCAAGTAGCGCATAGAATTCGCCTTCTGGAACGGTGAGGTCAATTCCTTTGAGTGCTTGAAAGCCATTTTTATAAGTTTTATGCAAATCTTGTAAGACTAAGGCATCAGTCATTCTATACACCCTTTTTAACAGTGGATTCAGTAAACGGCGTTCAATTTAAGAACGAATACGCAATCCGACAAGGATATGAGTCAAACCATTTAAAGCGCACTATTGTGCGCCAAAATTGATCATAAACCAAGAGCTTGCCACACAACATAACAAAGCAGAATTCACAATATGAATGATTTGGTTTAAATGTTATGGCTTATGCTCTGTGATAGGGATGATTATGATTAATGCTCATCGCTCGATACAGTTGCTCAATCAAAATAATACGTACCATCGGATGCGGTAAAGTGAGTTTGGAAAGAGACCAATGCCACGCTGCTGCCTTACGCACCGCGTCAGATAGTCCATCAGGACCACCAATCGCAAGAACAATATCAGCACCATCAAGCGTCCATTGTTGCATAGTCTGCGCAAGCTTCTCTGTGGAAAGCTCTCGACCACCCACTTCAAGAGCGACTAGCACTTCACCTTGTTTGATGTTAGATAAGATTGCCTCACCCTCGATCTGACAATATTTCAAAATATCTGCATCGGAGTCATTTTTACCACGCTTTGCCATGGGTAACTCGATCAATTGGGTGGTGACAAAAGGTTGAATGCGTTTGAAATAATCTTCAAAAGCAGTGTAGACCCAACTTGGCATTTTTTGACCAATGGTTAAGATGCGGATTTTCATAAAGTCATTTAATTTATGGATTTATGCTCAGTATAGCATTTGAATAGGTTGTAAATAGATAGTCGGATTAAAATTAGAAAGTGAGCAAATCAAAAAAGGAGCAATTCATTGCTCCTTTTCTTTTGGGCTAAATATCTACATGAATTGGCGTTTAAACTTTAGAGCAACCGTGTGCTTGGCAGGTTCACCATAGAAAGCTTGTCCATCGTTAAAGCTATTGAGATACTTTTCATCGGTAATGTTGTCACCATTGGCTTGAGTCGTAAGGTTCGGTGTAATGTCAAAGCTTTTCCCATCAATTGGATCGGCAACTTGACCAGTGCTTTCATCGACGGACGGTTGTGGGCGGAAAATTGAGGTGTAGCTCATATAGCCTGTATATTTAGGTGTAAAGTTGTAGGTAATACCTGCATAAGGTGAAAATTTACTTTCACTATAATTCATAGGCGAGCTATAACTAACACTTTCACTATCGGCTTTGACATAATTTCCACCTAAAATAACTCTGACTGCATCAGTCAAATGCAAACGCGTTGCAGCGTAAATAGAACGATTGGTTTGTGTATAATCCGCCGCATCTGAATATGCCAACCATGTTACATCGGTAGGTGTCCAATTCGCCCAATCCGTTGTATATTGTGTGATGTATGTTACGCCATCGTATACAGTTGTAGCATTATTGATATTGCTGTCGTCGATGGAGCCACTTTGTTGGCGGTCGAACTGCTCACTTTTTGCATGAGTGTAGCCTAGAATTGCTTCATGCTCACGACCCCATAAGTCGAATGTACCTTGTTGATTAAAATCTGTGGTGTCTAGCTCATTATTTTCTTGACCACCCCAAGCTGTGAGAGATACGCTCGAACCATCAGCATTTGGATAGCCGTGGTAATATAGCAATTTGCTTTCACGTTCTTTTTTATTAAAGTTATAGCTGAAATTGGCTGACCATGTGTCTAAAAACTCTTGTTTTACCTCGACAAAAGCATTTGTTGACGTATTGTCCCAATATGCCCAGTTTGGATTTGGATTGTAGTCACGCTCATAACTAATTTGCTTGCCTGAAGAGTCCGTGAGTGGCGAAGCACCCCAGTTGTTTGCTTTTGGATTGTTATTGCTTTAGCTTGCATCAAACGTTAAGCGTGTACTGTCAGAGAGATCTGCTTCAATCACACCTGCAAATCCATTTTTCTCTATTTCGTAACGGTCTAGATTCGATTCACCAGTTTGTTGATAACCTAAGATACGCCCACGAACATTCCCAGCGATAGTGCCTGAACATCTGCCTCATAGCGCTGATTATTCCACGAGCCCTAGCTTACACTGGTATTAGCATGTGTATCGGCAGTAGGGCGCATACGAATATAATTAATCGTTGCACTTGGATCACCAAAAGCATTGGTGAGAGCATCTGCTCCTTTAACGATTTCGATACGATCGTAGAGATAGCTATCAGGGTTGGTATCGTTATCGTTCCATTCAATTGACGGGAAGCCGACACCATTGACTAAGATGTTTGAGATTTCAAATCTGCGTGCTGTATATACTGCACGCTACGTTTCGACGGCATTTACGGTTACACCTGGTGTATTGTTTAAAATATCTCTTGAGCTAGTCAGTCCGAAATCTTCAATCTGCTGGGGTGTAACGACATTAATCGTTTGTGGTGTTTCTTTAGTTGAAATATTAAGTTTGGTTGCACTGCCACTATATTCGACAATATAAGATTTGCTTTGTTCTGAACTTTCATCAGCCGTAGCAGTGACTTGAATCACAGGAAGCTGTTGTACTGTTTCTTCCGCAAATGTATGGGGAGAGAGAAGAGCAGTAAATACAGAAACTGCTGAAATAGCAATGTTTAACGAAGAACGTGGAAAAGGAATTCGAGGTGACATAAAATTACCAGTTTATACAAATGAAAAACCTCATCATTACTGTTAATATTATCAAAAAATTCAAGATATTTGTAACACATCGTTTGTATTGTGCATAAAAAAGACGCCGAAGCGTCTCATTTATTTTAAGTCTTTTAAATTTGCTATTAAGCAGATTTTACCGCCTCTAATAATGCAGATTGGCGATCTTTCAATGCTTGTGGAAGACGAGCACCTAGCTTAGTAAATAGTTCAGTGTGGCTTTCAAGCTCTTTGATCCATTGATCTTTATCTTGCTTAGTCACAGTTTCAAATTGATCTTTCGTAAACTCTAAACCAGACCAGTTCAATTGCTCATAAGTCGGCACTAAACCAATTGGAGTATTTACTGCATCTGCACGATCTTCACAGCGATCAATGATCCACTCAAGCACACGCATGTTTTGACCGAAACCAGGCCATACGAAGTTGCCTTCTGCATCACGACGGAACCAGTTCACATTGAAGATTTTTGGCAATTTGTTACCAGCAGCCTCAGCTTTTGCACCAACTTGTTGACCAAGCTCTAACCAGTGAGAGAAGTAATCCGCCATGTTGTAGCCAGCAAATGGCAACATCGCAAATGGGTCACGACGAACAATACCTTGTTGACCAACAGCTGCAGCAGTGGTTTCAGAACCCATTGTCGCAGCTTTATATACCCCATCAATCCAGTCAAATGCTTCTGATACCAACGGTACAGTGTCAGCACGACGACCACCGAAGATGAATGCAGAGATCGGCACACCTGCTGGATTTTCCCAGTCTGCATCAATAGAAGGGCATTGACCTGCAGAAACTGTAAAGCGTGCATTTGGATGAGCAGCTTTTTCTGCGCCTGTGTGAGCTTGACCTTTCCAGTTGGTCAAATTCGCAGGTGCTTCTTTCGTTAAGCCTTCCCACCAAATTTCACCATCAGCTGTGACAGCGACGTTGGTATAGATCACGTCTTTGTTCAATGTTGCCATACAGTTTGGATTGGTTTTGGTATTCGTACCTGGTGCAACACCGAAGAAACCTGCTTCAGGGTTAATCGCATATAGACGACCATCTTCACCCGGTTTAATCCATGCAATATCATCACCGACAGTTTCGATTTTCCAACCTTCATAACCTGCAGGTGGAATCAACATTGCAAAGTTGGTTTTACCACATGCAGATGGGAATGCCGCAGCGATGTAGTGCTTTTCACCTTGAGGGTTAGTTACGCCAAGAATCAACATGTGTTCAGCTAACCAACCTTGCTCACGACCCATCGCAGATGCGATACGAAGTGCCAAGCATTTTTTACCAAGCAACGCATTACCGCCATAACCTGAACCATAAGACCAGATTTCACGAGTTTGTGGGTAATGAACGATATACTTTTCACTGTTACATGGCCAAGCAACATCTTTTGCACCTGCAACGAGTGGCGCGCCAACAGTGTGTACACATGGTACATACTCACCGTCTGTACCAAGTACGTCGTAAACTGCTTTGCCCATACGAGCCATTTTACTCATGCTGATCACAACATATGGAGAGTCAGTCAACTCGATACCGATGTGTGCAATGTGGCTACCCAAAGGACCCATAGAGAAAGGGACAACGTACATCGTACGACCTTCCATAGCGCCTTCAAATAAGCCATTGAGTTTTTCACGCATTACTGCAGGAGCTTCCCAGTTATTGGTTGCGCCTGCGTCTTCTTCGTTTTCAGTACAGATAAATGTACGATCTTCGACACGTGCCACATCAGACGGATCAGAGTTTGCTAGATATGAACCTGGGTGCTTTTCTTGATTCAATTTTTGCATGGTGCCGTTAGCGATCATCAAGTCAACAAGACGTTGATACTCTTCTTCACTGCCGTCACACCATTCGATTTTTGCAGGTTTAGTTAATTTAGCAATTTCTTCAACCCAAGCAACAAGCTTAGGATGACGAACGAATTCTGGTGCGTTCACTTGGGTCATGATGAGGCCTACTTTTCTTTAAAAATGTACTATCCGTACAACGCACAGTCGGGATACAACTGCACGATAATGACTAAGATATATACGTTATATCGTCGTTAAAAATGGGTGAACATATTAAAACATATTTTTGTTGGAATAGGTATCCAAGCTTCACTCTCAAGAGAAGCTATAGGTTGATAATGTTCATGTAAGATATTGAATTAAAATAATTATATTAAAAACACTGTGATATAATTTAAAATTTATGCTTGGTATTTATATTCTAAATATTAAATAAAATCTTTATAAATCAATCATAAACTAATTTTACAGTTGTACACTACCATCTGTTGTATATTTGCAATAACTACCGAAATAATCACATCGTTATAGATTGTGATTTGACATACTTTGATCTCAATACGCTGGTATTTATTGAAATTCAAAGTATAAAGAAAAATTGAAGAATGATCTGTAACTTGCAGAATGTGAGATAAAACATCATATGACAGTACCACTCTCTATTATTATGAATGTGCGATCAGGGCATCATGGCGAAGGGCATGAGATGGAAATGCGCTTGATTTCACAAAGCCTGCAAAAATCAGATTTTGATGTCGAATTATTTTTGACAGAAGAGAAGTTTCCACTGAATCAATGTGTTAGTAGCGCAGTGGCAAAGCATAAGCAATATGCAAAAGGCAAGCGTGGCGTCATCGTCGCAGCAGGTGGTGATGGTACGATTAATGCTGTTGCGCAGGCATTGATGTATACCGATATCGAACTGGGAATCTTACCTTTAGGGACGTTTAATTATGTGGCTCGAGCGCTACATATTCCTGTGACTTTGCCTGAGGCAGTACAGAATCTGATTGATGGCGTGGCGAAGCCGATTCATGTTGGACAAGTGAATGATAAAATTTATCTGAATAATGCCAGTATTGGCTTATATCCTGTGATGATCGAAAACCGAGAATATTATAATAAAAAGTTTGGTCGTTTTCCGTTAGTGGCTTATCTGTCAGGCTTGGCGGTGCTTGCGCAACCACAAAAATATTATCGCTTGAAAATCAAAATTGATGGGCAGAAGCATCCGATCGCATCGCCGATGGTTTTCTTTGGCAATAATCAACTCCAACTGCAAGATTTAAAATTACGGTTGGCTGATTGCGCTGCACAAGGCAAATTGGCAGCTGTGGCAGTGGGTTATGTGACTCGATTTCAGTTATTTCAACTCATGGTCAAATTGCTACAAGGCGAATTGGAAGATGCCAAAGATGTCTATAGTTTTTGCGCAGAAAATGTCGAAATCTCAACGCAAAAGCCTGATATGAAAGTTGCGCTGGATGGTGAAATTATGCGACTGCGTACACCACTCAAGTTTAAAGTTACGCATGATGCGATTAATGTCCGTGTACCCCGCTCTACATTGGGAGAGATGTAAGCATGCTATTACATTTATCCGATTTACATTTTGGTACGGAGCTTCCCGAACGTGTCCAAGCGGTGAAAAATTTCTGCGAGCAGCATCAACCTGAGTTGGTGATTGTCAGTGGCGATTTGACCCAACGTGCTCGCTTTCAGCAGTTCTATGCCTGTCGTCAATTTTTAGAAAGTTTAAATATTCCGTATCTTGTTGTACCAGGTAATCATGATATTCCGTTATACCATGTTTGGCGACGTTTCTTTAATCCGTTTGGTCGTTATCAATTGTTCTTTGGCGCAACGGAAAAGGAGATTATCTCTGAGCATTTTTATGTGATCGGTGTGAATAGTATCCGCCCGAAATATCATACCAAAGGTTATGTTTCGACTAAACAAATCGCGGAGGTCGAAGCCAAATTGAAAAATGCACCTGAGCATTTATATAAGTTGGTTGCGGTACATCAGCCATTTTACTGTGAACCGTTCGATAAACATGTAGAAGATTGCCCTGTATCGGGGGAAATTGCACTCAGGCACTGGGCAGATGCAGGGCTGAATGGTTTGTTACATGGACATTTGCATCAGTCGGCGGTCTATCATCTCAATCAATTTTACCATCTCAATGTAGCACAGTCGGTGCTCGATATTCATGCAGGTACGACCTTCTCGAATCGTACTCATCACGGTGAGGAAAATGGCTTTAATGTGATCACTGCGCAAGGTGAAATTGATGCTTATTTATATGATGAATCATCAAAAAGTTTTCAAAAATGGAAACGCATTTTTCCGAAGAATGACATGACTTAAATTGTTCGATGAGAAAAAGCACAAAAAGTTTAAAAAATTATTTTTTGCCCTTGAAACTCTACAGGTCAACCCCATTTCAAAAACAAATTCAATATTGCATCGCCGAAAAGATTTATGAATTCAGGCGGTGTATACATCAAAGCTAAAATTTACCTGAAAAGTTCAGATGAATGGAGTAAAACATGAGTAATATTCGTCCCCTACATGATCGTGTTGTGGTTCGTCGTGTCGAAGAAGAAACTAAAACTGCTGGCGGTATTTTGCTACCGGGTTCGGCTGCTGAAAAACCTGCTCAAGGTGAAATCATCGCTGTAGGTAATGGTCAGATCACTGACAATGGCGTGCGTGCACTCGACGTTAAAGTTGGTGATAAAGTATTGTTTGGTACTTATGCGGGCACAGCAGTCAAAGTCGACGGCGAAGAGCTTTTAATCATGAAAGAATCTGACATTTTAGCGATTCTTGAAGGCTAAAACTCAGATTGATTTAGTTTTTAAATTAATGTCTTAAAAATCAGATTAAAGATTATTCGGAGAAAAATTCATGTCAGCTAAAGAAGTAAAATTCGGTGCTTCAGCACGTACAAAAATGATCGACGGCGTAAATGTCCTTGCCGATGCAGTGAAAGTCACTTTAGGTCCTAAAGGTCGTAATGTTGTGATCGACCGTTCTTTCGGTGCACCGCATATCACTAAAGATGGTGTGACTGTTGCGAAAGAAATCACTTTAAAAGACAAATTCGAAAACATGGGCGCTCAGCTGGTTCGTGAAGTGTCTTCTAAGACTAATGATGTGGCGGGTGACGGTACAACGACTGCGACTGTACTTGCTCAAGCGATATTGGCTGAAGGCATCAAGTCTGTCACTGCGGGCATGAACCCTACAGATTTGAAACGTGGTATCGACATCGCTGTACGCACGGTGGTTGAAAACATTAAATCTACAGCAAAAGCTGCTGACGACTTTAAGGCGATTGAACAAGTTGGTTCGATTTCTGCAAACTCTGACGGTACAGTGGGTAAGTTGATCGCTCAAGCGATGGAAAAAGTCGGCAAAGAAGGCGTGATTACTGTTGAAGAGGGTTCAGGCTTTGAAGATGCTTTGGACGTTGTAGAAGGTATGCAGTTTGATCGTGGTTATATCAGCCCGTACTTCGCCAACAAACAAGACACGTTGACTGCTGAACTTGAAAATCCGTTTATCTTGCTTGTTGATAAAAAAATCAGCAACATCCGTGAATTGATCACTACACTTGAAGCAGTTGCTAAAACTGGTAAGCCATTGTTAATCATCGCTGAAGATGTTGAAGGGGAAGCGCTTGCAACTCTTGTAGTTAATAACATGCGTGGCATTATTAAAGTCTGTGCGGTTAAAGCGCCTGGTTTTGGTGATCGTCGTAAAGCAATGCTTCAAGATATTGCGATCTTGACTGGTGCAAATGTGATTTCTGAAGAAGTTGGTATGTCTTTGGAAAAAGCAACACTAGAAGATTTAGGTACTGCGCATAAAGTCACAGTATCTAAAGAAAACACAGTGATTGTGGACGGTGCAGGTAATGCAGCACAAATCGCTGAGCGTGTACAACAAATCCGTGCTCAAGTTGAAGAATCAACTTCTGAATACGACAAAGAAAAACTGCAAGAGCGTGTTGCGAAACTTGCAGGTGGTGTAGCTGTGATCAAGATCGGCGCTGCGACTGAAGTTGAAATGAAAGAGAAAAAAGATCGTGTAGACGATGCGCTTCATGCAACACGTGCTGCGGTTGAAGAAGGTGTGGTTGCAGGTGGTGGTGTTGCGCTAATACGTGCAATCAAATCACTTGACGGTGTAACTGGTGCGAATGATGACCAAACCGTTGGTATCAATATCTTACGTCGTGCGATCGAAGCACCACTTCGTCAGATCGTTGCCAATGCAGGTGAAGAGCCGTCTGTGGTGATCAATGCAGTTAAACAAGGTGAAGGTAACTTCGGTTATAACGCTGCGACTGGTGAATATGGCGATATGCTTGAGATGGGTATCCTTGATCCTGCAAAAGTGACTCGTTCTGCACTTGAGCATGCGGCATCTGTTGCGGGCTTGATGCTCACTACAGAAGCAATGATTACTGATATTCCAGAAGATAAGCCTGCTGCACCAGACATGGGCGGTATGGGTGGCATGGGCGGTATGATGTAAAAAACATCGCTCATCTTATCTAAAGAAAAGGTCGCTTCGGCGATCTTTTTTTATGTTTCTATAAATGATGAAAGTGAGAAGAATGATTTGGAATTGTTACGAGTTTGATCGTTTTAGTTTTGCTTTTGAAGTCTGAGAAAGGCAAAATACAGGCAAGATTTTTATAGCTTTTAAATACGATATGATGCAACAGCAACCGACAGGGATCACGCCAGTTTTGGCATTTTGTCTATCCTTTCTATTTAGTGTGACTTTGGCACCAACTTTGGGTCTAATCGCATATCAGCAGTATGATTTTTTAGTATTGTGGCTCGTGACTATGCTGGTTTTGGCATTGCCTGCACTGTATATGGAAGTCGGATTGGCGAAGCGAGCCAAGTCTGCACCGTTGCAAGGATTGATGCAACTAACACGTGATGCGGATGTTTCGACGAAATGGCGGACAGTGAGTTGGTTGGCTGTGGTAATTGTACCGTTGTTTGCAGGAGCGATGATACATTATGCCAATAGTGCAGTGATGTCACAGCTTACGCTACAGTCAAATACAATGGGACTGAACCCAAGTATTGCGATTTTAGTCTTGGCGATTGTTGCTGTTGCATTGTCGATGTTACCTCGATTGATTTTACTCGCAGTTTCGTCACTCGCTGTCATTGCGTTTATTGTGTTGGGTATGCTTGCACAGCAGGGCACTTGGCAATGGACAGGTGTGAGCTTTGCAGAGTGGGCAAAAGTCGTAACATTGACTTTAGTTACAGGTGGCTTGGGCTTGGGTGTGTATTGGCAGTCTGCGACTCAGAATATTCAAGCGAATAATGCTGAGAAGGCATCAATTACGCCAGTAGTATTAGCGATTTGGGTTGCGCAAGCTATTGGTTTATTGGCAATGCTTTGGGCTAATCAAAGCGCAACAATGACACAAAGTATTGTATTGCTCGTTGGTGCATTGAGCTTGTCAGCTTATCTGTTGCAATTAATACGAGCGCAGTTGATTCAACGTCAAATTGCCTTACCAATTCAAGCACTGATTTTGCTTATTCCAATATTGATTTGGGCTTTACCAATCAGTAATGTTTTATATCCAATTTTGATTGCACTGGGATTAGTGCTTTGTCTTGCGTATGCAATCTTTGCAGGGTGGTTGATGAAGATTAGCCATTTGCGTAAATCACTGAATTTTAAAAATGAAATGAGCTACAACCTGTGGCGAATTTTGATTCGCATCGTTGTCCCTGTGTCGATCGTCGTTGCGATGATTGCGTGGTTTCAAATATTGCTA
Source organism: uncultured Acinetobacter sp. (assembly GCF_947493735.1). Lineage (GTDB taxonomy): Bacteria > Pseudomonadota > Gammaproteobacteria > Pseudomonadales > Moraxellaceae > Acinetobacter. Next base: position 50,959 of record NZ_CANLSL010000014.1, read on the forward strand.
ACTGCCTAATTTTTACAAGTCATCTAATATGAATGATTTTACTGAAAATGATTCGAGTATCAGCATAGACCAATCTTCTCAGATTTGGATTGTGTATTGTGCAGTGGATCAGCAATATTCAATACATATTCCTTATCAGCAGGGCATGACAGCGTTACAAGCATTAGAGGCGAGTGACTTGGCTAAACAGGTCACATTACCTGAGCCGTTGGCATTAGGTGTTTTTGGACTGCGAATCAAAGATCCTGTGACACATATTTTGCAAGCAGGGGATCGCTTGGAAGTGTATCGACCATTGACCATGAATCCCAAAGACGTGCGTCGTCGCCGTGCAGAGAAGCACCCAGTTGGGCGCTATCAACAAGGTAATCAACAGAAAAAACGACAGGGCAATCAACAGAGTCATTCATAAAACCGTTAAAAGCAGAGCGTAAGATCAATTCCAAATCATCTTTTATAAAGCTTGTATAAAGATTTGGCGCTCAAAATGCTAATCTAAGATGAATAAAAAAGCATAGAGATCATCTATGCTTTTTTTTGCGTTAAAGACGCTTGCTTAAGAAGCGATAAGCTAGTTATAGCTTTGGTGCAGTCAAGATCGCTTCTTTCGAACCCGGTAAGCCCGGCTGAGATTCGGGAATGGTGTCCAAGCCTTCGATTTGCGAAACGACGCCAGATTCGTTAAAGTGAATACGTAAGTGCTGACCTTTGGCAGCAGGAATATCTGCTTTTTTGGCATATGTTCCTGGGATATAGTTGTAAATGTAGTCCCAACGCAATGGATTCAAAGGATCACTGACTGTAGGTGTCCCAAGTAGGAAACGGACTTGTTGCGGTGTCATACCGACTTTGACTTGAGAAGCTTTTGCTTGAGTCAATGGTGCGCCCTGTGGAATGTCTACTTTGTAAACGCCGAGCACAGAACAGCCAGAAATGATGGTGGCCATAAAAATTGACAACAGAAATTTTTGCATTTTGCTACACTATCCCACAATTATTTAATGCACTAAGATAAAGTTTAGCGCATACTTTAGCAAAGTATGCTAACCCATGACCACTTAATTTTGTTGAGAGTTTATATACAATGCCGATTACAAATCAGGATTTGCGCAAAGCGGGACTCAAAGTCACTTTACCTCGTATTAAAATTTTAGAATTATTAGAAAATTCAAAACAACATCATTTGAGTGCTGAAGATATTTATAAGACTTTACTTGAGCATGGCGAAGATGTTGGTTTAGCAACGGTATATCGTGTGTTGACGCAATTTGAAGCGGCGGGAATTATTCAGCGTCATCACTTTGACAACAATCATTCGGTATTTGAAATCATGCAGGAAGATCATCATGATCATCTTGTTTGCCAAAACTGTAATAAAGTCGTTGAATTTACCAATGATTTAATTGAGCGTGAACAACACAGTATTGCTGAAAAATTCAATTTCAATTTGACGGGTCATGCATTGAATCTTTATGGCTATTGCGATAGCCCTGAATGCCAAGAAGCTTTAAGGAAGAAGTAAGTTTAAATCTTCAAAAAATGAGTAGTAAAAAAGGTGCAATCAATGCCCCTTTTTTATTGAGAGGCATTCGATCAATCTTGTTGAATAAATAAACCTTTACCACTGTTATTTAATAATGATTTTGGATCACTCTCAGCCAGTTTGATTTGCAAACGTAAGTCGTTTGGCGAGTCAGAGTGCTTAAGTGCATCTTCATAAGTGACTTCACCAGCTTTATAGAGATCAAATAAGGCTTGGTCAAAGGTCTGCATACCGAGCTCACGTGAGCGTTTCATCAAGTCTTTGAGCTCATGGATTTCACCCTTACGGATATAGTCCTGCATGAGTGGTGAGTTGATCAAAATTTCAATCGCAGCACGACGGCTCTTACCATCTTTGGTTGGAACAAGTTGTTGCGCAATGATTGATTTCAAATTCAATGACAAGTCCATATAGAGTTGGCTATGACGGTCTGCATCAAAGAAGTGAATAATACGGTCTAAGGCTTGGTTGGCGTTGTTGGCGTGAAGCGTTGCAAATACTAAGTGACCTGTTTCTGCAAAGGCAACGGCATAATCCATAACTTCACGAGAACGAATTTCACCAATTAAAATCACATCGGGTGCTTGACGTAAGGTGTTTTTTAAAGCGACTTCAAATGAATCGGTATCAATGCCGACTTCACGTTGTGTGATGATACAACCTGCGTGTTGATGGACAAACTCGATTGGATCCTCGATCGTGATGATATGTCCACGAGAGTTTTGGTTACGATGTCCAACCAATGATGCCAACGAAGTTGATTTACCCGTACCTGTAGCACCGACAAAGAGAATAATGCCACGTTTTGTCATGGCGAGTTCTTTTAGAATTGGTGGTAATTTTAAAGACTCAGGAGTTGGAATCTTGGTTTCAATCTTACGCAGTACCATGCCAGGCATGTCACGTTGCTGAAATGCGCTGACACGAAAACGTGCAGTTTTTTCACGATCGGTGATCGCAAAGTTACATTCACGTGTTGCTGCAAATTCTTCACGTTGCTTCTCATTCATGATGGCATGCATCAACTGAGAGATAATTTCAGGACTGAGTTTGCTTTTGGTGACTGGTAAAATTTGTCCGTGTACTTTCATTGACGGTTCGACGTCGGCTGAAATAAACAAATCCGAAGCGTTTTTCTCGATCATGAGCTTGAGTAAGTCATTAAAGTCCATATTTTAAATCCTTACATAAATGCTTCTGGTGATTTCGCCACATGACGTGCAGCAGCAGCGGTGATCTGACCTTTTGCAACCAATTGCTTTAAGGTTTGATCAAGTGTGGTCATGCCTTGAGCCGCACCAGTTTGGATTGCAGAATACATTTGTGCGATTTTATTTTCACGGATCAAGTTACGGATCGCAGGTGTACCGATCATGATTTCATGCGCAGCCACACGTCCACCACCATTTTTCTTAAGTAAGGTCTGTGAAATCACGGCTTGAAGTGATTCTGAAAGCATGGCACGTACCATATCTTTTTCTTCGGCAGGGAACACATCGATGACACGGTCTATAGTTTTTGCCGCTGACGTGGTGTGCAGTGTACCAAAGACTAAGTGACCTGTTTCCGCAGCAGTGAGTGCAAGACGAATAGTTTCCAAGTCACGCATCTCACCGACCAAGATAATGTCAGGGTCTTCACGTAGTGCAGAACGTAGTGCTTCGTTAAAGCCGTGCGTATCACGATGGACTTCACGCTGGTTAATCAGACATTTTTTCGAAGTGTGTACAAATTCGATCGGGTCTTCGACGGTCAAGATGTGGTCATAACGATTGTCATTGATATAGTCTAGTATCGCAGCAAGCGTGGTTGATTTACCAGAACCCGTCGGACCTGTAACCAAGACGAGCCCACGTGGATACTCGGCAATATTCTTAAACGTTTGACCGAGACCAAGTTGCTCCATCGTCAATACTTTAGATGGAATGGTACGAAATACCGCACCTGCACCACGGTTTTGGTTGAATGCGTTGACACGAAAACGTGCCACGCCAGGTACTTCAAATGAAAAGTCTGTTTCTAATTGTTCTTCATAATCACGACGCTGTTTATCGTTCATGATGTCATAGATCAGGCGATGCACATCTTTGTGTTCCATCGCTGGTAAGTTAATACGCTTGACTTCCCCATCCACACGAATCATTGGTGGTAGACCTGACGAAAGATGCAAGTCTGATGCCCCGTTTTTCACCGAAAACGCTAAAAGCTCTGTAATATCCATTTTTTCCCTTTATGTTCAAACGGCTTCTTTATGTTTAGAATAATACGGTGTTCACTTCTTGAAACCAAGTGATTTTGTGAAGAAATACGATACAAATTCAATACAGTTTCAAATTTCAGCAGAAAGCAAGGAATAGAAAGGAAATGACGAGCTTAGATTTAGCCACGAATCTTATACAAGTCCAAATGCAAATCGAACAAGCAAGCCTGCAAGCGAAGCGAAATGTTCAAGATATTCAATTGCTCGCTGTGTCGAAAACTCACCCTGCACAGTCCATTGCTGAATTGTATCAACTGGGACAAAAAGCATTTGGGGAAAACTACCTACAAGAAGCTTTAGAAAAAATCGAACAATTAAAAGATTTAGAGATCGAATGGCATTTCATTGGGCATGTTCAACGTAATAAAACCAAACATTTGGCAGAGAAATTTGCTTGGGTGCATGGTGTAGATCGCTTGATCATCGCCGAAAGACTTTCTAATCAACGTCCTGAAAACATACAACCCTTAAATATTTGCCTGCAAGTCAATATTGATGATCAAGAGTCTAAAGATGGTTGTCGGTCTGATGAAGTTGCAGAATTAGTCAAACAAATCAGTCGATTGCCGAATCTTCGTTTACGAGGGTTGATGGTGATTCCCAAGCCTAAGCATGTAGAAGCTTTTGCAGTAACAAGGCAACTTTTTGAAGAGGTAAAACAATATCATCCACAAGCTGAGTATTGGGACACTTTGAGTATGGGCATGTCGGCAGATATGGCGGATGCGATTCAGGCAGGTTCAACTATGGTGCGAGTGGGTACTGCGTTGTTTGGTGCAAGAGATTATTCTAATCAATGATATTTCAAAGCAATTAAGCCAGCTATTTCGGACGAAGAGGTTGTTTCGGTTCTAAGCATCTCGCCATCAACCATGCAAATGCAATACAAATCAACATGCTTAAAATTACTGCAAGCATTGACGTCCAAATACTGCGCAGATAACTCTGCGGAAACACGCCCATAATAAATAGCAAAATTGGAAAATGAGTAATATATAAGGTATAAGAAAAACGTGCTGAGCTTACCCAAACAGGTTTAAAAGAGCGTTGTTTTTGATAAAGCTGTAGCAGAAAAATTGCAAAAGCCACGCCAATACAGGCGTTGAACATAGTAAATAAATTCGCCTGATAGGTTTTGACTTGATCAATGATGAAGAACTGGTAGGCATCATACATCGCAATACATAGTGCAAAAATAGCAAAAATCCATTGAACTATTTTTAAAGAATAGACATCTACACGGCTGGACACTTGATCAAATGAAAAAGTAAATGCCAATAACCACACGCCAAAATAGACTAAGAATTGCAAATTCAACAAAGACAAAATAAGTAGGGTGATCACAAAGCCAACCCTTGCAAATGTGGACTGCCAAAATGCTATTAGTCCAGCTAAGACGTAAAACCACACTTCGTAGCTCAAACTCCAAAGTGGTGCATTAGCAGATAAAGTTGGCGTGAGAAAGTCATTGACAAAAAATACCGAGCCAACCAATTCTACCCAAGAAAAATTGTAAGCGGTGCGAACCATTAACGCAGGAATAACTTCAAATGAATGACTTTTCGTGGCAAAGAAATAGGGCGCAAGACCATACAGCAAAAGCATCCAAAACAGCGCAAAAATAAACGGTGGTAAAATACGGCGAAAGCGCTGTTTGGCGTATTTTTTGATCGAGAAGGTATGATTCTGTTGAAAGTTTTTCTGAATCGAATGTCCAATTAAAAAGCCACTGAGTACAAAGAACATCATGACCGCAGATTGACCAAATAAGCGAACAACTGAATAAAAAGTCACGTCTTGCGGTGCGACGAAGGCTTGAAAGGCATGACTAAACAGCACCACAATCGCACTGAGTCCACGTAAACTTTCCAGTTGCAAGCTGAATGTTTTGTCTAAGGGTTGATAGCTTGATAATTGAATGCTTAGGGAGTGTATTTTTTCAAACATGATGAATCGCCCAATTAACTCACCACGTGAATATCACTTGCACCTGAGCCGAGAGGTCGCACCTGTATTTGTACTGGAATGCGCTCGTGCATCTCTTGAATATGTGAAATGAGGACGACTTTACGCCCTTGATTTTGCAATTGATCCAACGCATTCATCACCATGTGGAGCGAAGATGCATCTAAGGTGCCAAAACCTTCATCGATAAATAAGGACTCGATTTTCATTGAACCCGAAGCTATATTGGCAATCGCTAAGGATAAGGCGAGTGATGTTAAAAAAGACTCCCCACCAGAAAGTGACGCAACCGAGCGTGTTTCGCCATCCATATCATGATCAATAATCGCCAGACTCAGTGAATTGTCCAAGCGTTTTAAGGTGTAACGATTGGATAAAAGTGTCAGTTGTTGATTGGCATATTCCAATAAAATATCGAGGTTATATTGCTGTGCTAAATCTCGGAATTCTTTGCCTTTGGCATCACCAATCAGGCTAGAGATTTTATTCCAGCGATGTTCTTCCTGTTGGATTTGCTGAATTTGCTCTGCGAATTGCTTTTGTTTGGCAAGATTGCGTTGATGGACTTCGAGCTTGAGTTTGAGTTGATCACGACTTTCAAACTGTGTTTTCAATGCATCGCTATTTTCTTGCATTAATTGTTGTAATTGAACCGAATCCATCTCAGGTTGATGCGCCAAGTGTTCCGTCAATTGTGTTTGAATGGTGTTGAGCACAGATAGGGCATCATTGAGTCGTTGTTCAGCATTTTGTATTTGCTGACGAATTTGTTGTTCCTCAGCAGTACGAATCTGCGATAAAGCCTCTAAATCATGCGGCTGAAACTCGGAATGCTGTTGAAGCCAAGTTTGGATTTCAGCATTCACTTGGTTTAAGTTGTTCTGACATTGTTGTTGCTGTGCTTGGAGCTGTTCGAGGTGTCCTTTGTGCTGATCAAACTGTAGGCGTAACTGATCATAGCTGAGCTTGTGCTGTTGATATTGGCTTTGGAGTTGTTGCCGAGTTGAATCATGTTCAGCCAGCCATTCATTGGGTTTGACCTCAGTTAACCCTGTCATCGTCTGAATCAATTGTTGCGCCAGTTCGGTGTTTTCTTGCCCTTTTTGTTTGATCTCTTTCAGACTGTGCTGTGCGTCAGCCATCTGTTTGTCGAGATGCTCTAAATTGAGCTGTACAGAAAGTCCTTGCTGTGTAGTGTATTCAAGTTGCTTTGCACATTTTTCTAGCTGATTAAGCTGTTCAAGACGTTGCTTTAATGTGGCGTAAATCCGTTGTGCGCTGTTCACAGGCTGTTGTAGCCAATGCTGTTGTTCAACGCTAGATACGCATTGAATAATATGCTGTACGTGTTGTTGTAAGTTCTTTGCTGTTGATAAAACATGCGCAAGCTGTTGAATGCTTTGCTCAAGTTTTTGCTGTTGTTTATTAGCTTGAGTGATGTTGTTCAGCTGTGTTGCAAGCTGTTCAATATCCGCTTTAAGTTGTTGGCTAGACTGATTGAAATTGCCCTGAATATCAGCCTGTGGTTGCGCTAAATCCAGTTGAATATTGGCGTTATTCAGTTGTTGTGTTAGTTCAATTTGCGCTGTTTCTACTTTACTGTTCAGTGATAAATGTGACGTTTTGAATTGATCAACTTCACTTTGCGATTTGGTCAAATTTTGCTGAGCGATTTGCCACGTTTTAAAATACTCATGTTCTTTGGTAATGGCTTGTTGCTCTTGCTGTTGTTGCAATTCAAACAATGCTTTGGAGGGCAGCATATCATCGGTTTTAAACGGATGCGTTCTACTGCCACAGACTAGACAGGCTTCGCCATCTTGCAGTTCTGCACGCAAATGTTCAATATTTTCCGCATGGAGCAAGCGTTGCTGTTGCAAGATGGTTTGGATTTGCTGACGTTCATTTTGCGCAGATTGATAGTCTTGCTCCGCTTGTTCGGTCACTTTTTCGATTTGTTGCGTATGTTTAGTTGCATTGTGTAATTTGACATAGATTTGCGCAGACTCATCTTTTAACGCAAACCATTGTGCGATTTTCTGTTGCATAAAATCGAATTGATTCAATTGATTTATACGGCTTTCTCTTTGTTGTCGCACTTGCTCAAGCTGTGCTTCTATTTGCTCAGCGTCGCCATATTGAGAGATATTGTTTTGTAACGCTTGTTTTTGTTCAGCCAGTTGCTGTTCAAGCTGATTTAAATCCCTGCATTGATTTTCAATTTCTTGATATTGAATGATAAATTGATCCAATTGATGCAGATGTGCAATCAACCCTTGATCTAGACTATGAAAGTGTTCACTTGATTCAAGCTGTTGCTTCAACTCGCTTTGTTGTTGTTTAAACTCTGAAAGCTGTAGCTCAATCTGTTGCTTTTGTGCAAGTAAAGGCTGTTGTGATTGCGCTAAATCTTGCGATTTAAGCTGTAATTTTTTAAATTCCGCACCGATAAAGTCACGTTCTTGCACGCATTTACGGACATCATTCAATGCATTTTGATTTTTATGTTCAAAGTCTTGGAGCTGATTTAAAGCAGATTCGGTCTGCTGATATTGCGTTTTTTTTATTTTAAATTGCTTTGCTAAATCATCAAATTGGCTTTGCTTTTGCGCAATCTGCGGGCGAAGTTCTTGCTCGGCTTTTAGCAAATGCTGTTGTTGAAATACATTTGGACGAATGTCTGAAAATATTTCTAATCGTTGCAATTGCACTTTTTCAGGTGCTAAGTCTTGCTGTGCTTTGCGCTGAATATCGACAGTTTGTTGTTTGAGGATGATGTCGCTATCCAATTTCTTTTTACGTTCAAACCATTGCTGTTGTTGGTGAAATTGTGATTTTTCCAATTCCATTTTTTTATATTCAGCATCTATCAACTGAAATTGGTGGGTAGATTCAGCAAAGTCGTCATCAGATAAAATCTCGATATGCCCAAGCAAATTTTCCAATTCTTTCCGTGCAGTGGCAACCTCTTTGGTCTTGGTAAAAGCCAATTGTCCAATCTTGGCAAAAATAGAAGAATTGGTTAAATATTCAAGTAGTTCACCACGTTCATTGTCACGTGCCTTTAAGAATGCAGTGACTTCGGACTGTGCGAGCAATACCGCTCGGGTGAATTGTTCAAAGCTCAGTTGGGTGATTTTTAAAATATTTGCATCGACCGATTTGGCTTTGTCGGCGATCACCACATCATCGGTTAAGCATTTGAGATAGCGTTGTACATTTTGCAGTTTGCCGTCGGCTTTTTCACGGGAACGCTTCAACTCCCAGCGGGCAAGATAATGCTTCTGATCTTGCGCCACGAAACACAATTCTGCAAAGCCATGCGCTGTGCCACGCCGTAATACCGTCAGTGGTGAATTGGTCAAAAGCTCCGTGCCATCCACATCGGTGAGTTTGCCATCACTGTCTTTTAAACGTGGAATTTTATTAAACAGGGCAAGGCACATCGCATCTAAAATGGTCGATTTTCCTGCGCCTGTTTTCCCAATAATCGCTACCAAACCTGCTGATGCCAAAGGCTCAGACTCAAAATCAATGAAATGTTCACCTGAAAGAGATGCCAAATTTTTAAGTCGGATAGATAAAATTTTCACGGCAAATCCTTAACTGCTTTGATCATCTTCAAGTGTTTTCTGTGCTTCTTCGACCAAACTTAAAAAATCTTGTTGCACCAAATCATCTTCGGCATAACCATGTTTTTGCCAAATTTGTTGAAAGAGTTTTTCAGGTGTCGGTGGTTCTAAATTAATCGTCGTCGCAACTACGCCATCATGTTCTGTGGCTAAATATTGTCGAGCAATACGCACTAAGCGATAGCGATTTTTCGGCAAGGCATCTTCGAATTGTTGGCGTAAATTTGGTTGTGGTGGCACATTGGTGTGATATTCGATATCGACATATTCACGTTGATCAATATGTTCAATTTCACCTTGTGGTAAGGCGCTGAGTTGTGTGAAAACCTCAGTCAGTTCACCTTTTATTTTATGTAATTGCACACTGCGAGGAATCAAAATCGGTTCTAAAAGTAGGCGTGCATGATCACTTTCTTCGGTGCTGTTTTTTTGAGAAGAGTGTGCTTGCGGATCAATGGTCACTTCAAGAATCTGATGTTTATAGTTAATCTCACTAAACGACAGCGGAATGGGTGAGCCACTATAGCGAATATGCTGTTCTTGGACTCTTTGAGGTTTGTGCAAATGCCCCAAAGCGACATAATCAATCACTTCATCGAACAGCGTAGTAGACAGTGCTTCCTCATGACCAATAATAATTGGGCGTTCAGAATCAGACGTTTCACCGCCTTGCATATGCGCATGCGACATCAGAATTAGTGCTTGCTCAGGCGTTTTCTTTTTCGTCGCCTCGGCAATCAGTTGTTGATGCAAATATGCAATCGCATTTTGGCTATTACTGGTTTGTTCATTAAATCCTGTAATCTCCGCAGGACGCAAGAAAGGCAAGGCCAAGCACCATGCCACAATGACTTGATTTTCATCATAAATCGGCACAAGTAAACGCTCTAAATCAATCTGTCCGTCGTTATTTTTATGGATAACGCCAACGGCTTTGGCATTGTACTTGGCGAGTAATGGCTCAATCTGCTCGATGCGATAGCCTGAATCATGATTGCCTGCGATCATTAAGGTTTGCATATTCGGTGCAAGGCCATGTGCATCGGCTAAGAATTGATAAAGCTGTTTCTGAGCAGATGAGGCAGGATTAATCACATCAAAAATATCGCCTGCGATGAGTAGGGCGTGTGGTTGTTTTTGCTGAATTTGCTCAAGTAACCATACTAAAAACTGCTCATGTTCATACTGACGAGAATGTTGATAAAAAAATTGACCCAAATGCCAATCCGCAGTATGAAAAAAACGTACAGTCATCGAAGTTACTCAGTCCAAACCATAAAAAACGTTGATGCTAAATTAACATAAATCACGTGCTGAAAACTGCTTTTCACAGTGAAGTGCGACATATTCAGTCGCAATCATTTTTCGTCATTTTGAAGTGGCAAATTTGAAACAGTGCTTAGCCTTGTTTTAACTGGTTGAATTGTTGCGCGACGACTTTCAGCGCCGCGGTTTCGTGTGACCAACGATATATTGTGGCTTCAAGTTGCTGTACATTCTCTATTTTCTTAAAAATCAGTAGATCACCTGAACCGTTGCTGGCGATGGCAATCGCATCAGCAGGAAAGCCAAGCCATTGTTGGGCTTGTTTGGTCTCCACAATGATGTGGTTACAAGTGCGCTTGATACGCTTTTTATCAGATTGATCGAAAAATGGAAGCAGTTGCCAAAGATCATTATCGGGAACGACTTCACCACCATTCATTTCGATCATTTTTGCTTTAAAACAAGGCGGGAAAACCAACCCAAGCTGTTGTTCCGTTTGTGCGATGTATTTTTCATCAATTGGAAATGGCATAGATCGAGATTCTCCGAGTGTGATTTTGATTCATTTTCAATCGGTCAATTTATTGCGCCGACTCATCCACTTCAAAAATCCCAAACACATTATTGTCAAAATCCACAAAATAACCTTGCCAACAACGTCCTGCGATGGCAAATTTTGGCATGGCTTCGAGTCCGCCTAATTCTAAAATTTTCTGTGCTGTTGCATCAAAGTTTTCCATTTGAATCGAGCACGTATAAGCATTGGTGCCGTACTCTACAGGCGGGACTTGGCAAGGGCGTTGTAGCAGTCCGCCGTGCATACCATCGCTTTCGATGCGATAATATTCAATCGGCAAACCCTCGACTTTTTCAACGCGCCAACCGAAAACTTGCTGATAAAATTCGGCATCACGAGATGGGTTAGACGATTGGATTTCAAAGTAAGCGATCGAATTCATTTTATTTTCCTTGCTGGCTAAAAATGCCTTGTGTGTCTTTTTCAGGATAGACAAAATAGGTTATGATTCGCTATTAATTTTTTAGACCATAACATTACGATGCAACCATTTGTCCTGTATAACTCTGAGCAACGTCAAAAAGCCCCATTCCAACCGCTACGTGAAGGCGAAATTAACCTTTATGTCTGCGGGATGACGGTGTATGACTACTGTCATATTGGACATGCTCGGGTGATGGTTGCATTTGACTATATTACACGCTTCCTGCGCAGTCAAAATTGGAAAGTGAACTATATTCGTAACATTACCGATATTGACGACAAGATCATCAAACGTGCCAATGAAAATGGTGAAACGATCAATCAATTGACCGATCGTTTTATCACGGCAATGAATGAAGATGCACATGCGCTCGGCTGTCTTGACCCTGATCAATCGCCACGAGCTACGGATTATATTCCGCAGATGCAGGACATGATTAACAAGCTCATCGACAATGATGTGGCGTACCCTGCACCGAATGGCGATGTCTATTATGCGGTAGAAAAATTCGCCAACTACGGTCGTCTATCAGGCCGTAAGCTCGAAGAGATGCAAGCAGGGGCGAGTGAGCGGGTTGATGTTGAAGTGCAAAAGCAACATCCATTTGACTTTGTCCTGTGGAAATCGGCAAAACCGTCTGAACCATCTTGGCAATCCCCGTGGGGCAATGGTCGTCCAGGTTGGCATATCGAATGTTCCGCGATGTCAACCTGCTGTCTAGGTAATCACTTTGATATTCACGGTGGTGGTGGTGATTTGATTTTCCCGCATCATGAAAATGAAATTGCACAAAGTGAAGGCGCAACGGGCGAGCAATATGTCAACTATTGGATGCACGTCGGTTTCGTAAATGTCGATGGCGAAAAGATGTCAAAATCACTGGGCAATTTCTTTACCATTCGTGATGTGATGGAAAAGTTTCACCCTGAAGTGATTCGTTATTTTATCCTGTCATCGCACTATCGTAGTCCAATTAACTTCTCGGACAGTGCGCTTAAAGAAGCCAAAAATGCCTTAACTCGCTTTTACCAAACCAATAAAGCAGTACACAATATCGACGAAGTACAGCAGATTTTAGCCTCGATTAAACTCGAATCTGTGCGAAGTACGGATGCATATCAACGCTTTGTCAAAGCCATGTCAGATGACTTCAATACACCCGAAGCATTATCCATCTTGTTCGAACTGAGTCGTGAAACCAATCGGGCGATCAAAGCGGAAGAATGGCAACAAGCAGCCAATGCTTACGCAACGCTGAAAGCTTTATGTGAGATCCTCAATATTGCACAGCATGATACCGACGAATTTTTAAAGTCAGACGTTGGTGCAGAAAATAGCTTATCCAATGATGAAGTCGAAGCACAGATTCAAGCGCGTGCTGATGCCAAGAAAGCCAAAAATTTCGCTGAAGCAGATGCAATTCGTCAGACTTTACTCGATCAAGGTGTCGTGCTTGAAGATAGTCGACAGGGGACGACTTGGCGTCGTGTTGATTAACTATAATCAGGCACTTTAACTCCGCTACTGCGTTAACCTCACTTGAAGTACGACATGTACGTCATCGCTCGGTTGCCTTGTAGCAAAATTAAATTGCTCTGATTATAGGTGCGAAGGCGGTATTTGATAGAAATTAAACTGCTGTGCTAAAAAACGCCAGTTAATTGAGAAATGTGAAAAAAGTAATTGACGGTGACAATATGATGACTATAATAGCGTCCACAAAGCGGGAATAGCTCAGTTGGTAGAGCACAACCTTGCCAAGGTTGGGGTCGCGAGTTCGAGTCTCGTTTCCCGCTCCAAATTCTAAAAGCCTCAATCAAAAGATTGGGGCTTTTTTTATGCCTGCTTTCAATCACTTAGAAAGGCTGATTGTTCGGGGTTTCTCAATTTTAAGTTTTACCAAAAGTCAAGCCCTGTATCCTGACTTCGAAAAAAGTGGCTAAAAGTGACCAAAAATTGACTGAAAGTGTCCACGTCTTTTTTAGCAACTATTCTGCAGATGAATGTGCATCATTTGTATGTACCAAAATATCTCCGACCTCGACTTCTAATAAGTCGCAAATTTTATCGAGTGTCTCAAAATCAATCCGCGTTGATTGACCATTATAGAGTTTATGCAGTGTGGTTTTACTCATTCCCGTAGCTCGAACTAAATCAGAAACTTTCATTCTTCGCTCAGCCAACAGAACAGGTAAATTACAAGTAATCACAAAATTACCTCCTTTGTGGTAAAAATAACTTGCTTTGAGATAAAATTGTGTTAATATCATTTTAAGGTTAATTTTTACCTTAATTGTGATAAATTTTATAAGGAAGCAATATCATGAGTCTAACATATCTGACAACCAAAGAGCTATCGGAGCGAATCCATTACAACGAACGAACTATTCGTAATCAGTTGAAGGATTCGGTTTTGATCGAAGGTGTTCACTATATTCGTCCTTTTGGTGGACGTAAAATTTTATACATTTGGGAGCGCATCGAGGAGGACATGACCAAACCATTATTGGCAAATTTAAGCAGCTTGTGTCTGCAATAGGAGCAATCACATGGGAAGTATCACAAGCCGATACGGGCATCTTTACGTGGATTTTCGATATTTAAATAAACGATGCCGAGAAGTCACGTCCTTAAAGGACAATCAAGCCAACCGAAATAAATTGGCAAAGATCTTAGAACGTATTGAAGCTGAGATTTTGCTGGATATATTTGATTACGCCAAATATTTTCCAAAAAGTAAGCAGCTTAAAGTCATTGAGTCGATAAGAAATCAACAGCTCGTCGTTGAAACAAAGACACCGACATTTGAAACGTTTTATCAAATTTGGTTTGCAGAAAAGGAGATTGAATGGCGACCGAGTTATAAGGAGAAAGTGAATATTGTCATGAACAAATATTTGAAACCAAATTTTGGTCATGTCGCTTTACTCAATATTAATAAAGAAAGCATTCTTGCTTTTCGTGCCTCCCTCGCCAAAGTTGAGCACGGAAAAAAACAAAAATGCCTTCTACCATCACGGATCAATCAAATCATGACAGTACTTCGTATGATAATCAATGAAGGCTCAGAAAGATACGGTTTTGAGTCGCCGTTTAAGAATATTAAGAACCTGAAAGAAGCCAAAACGGATGTCATGCCATTTACGCTTGCAGAGGTCAAAGCCATTCTGAATACCGTTCGTGAAGACTTTAAACCTTATTACACGGTGCGTTTCTTTACGGGTATGCGTACCAGTGAAGTGGATGGTTTGAAATGGAAAAATGTGAATTTTGAGCGTCGGGAAATTTACATCAAAGAGGCTTTAGTAAATGGCATTCTTGGACCAACCAAAACAGATGGCTCAAATCGAACCATTCAAATGAGTCCGCAAGTTTATTTTGCGTTCGTTCAGCAAAAGCAACGATCATTTAAACACTCAGAATTTGTATTTTGCAACCGAGAAGGCAAAGCATTGGATTATAGGGCAGTAAACCGACGAGTTTGGCATCCTTTGCTAAGGTATTTGGGGCTTGAGCCTAGACGTGCCTATCAGAGTCGGCATACTGCAGCAACGCTGTGGCTGTCGGCAGGAGAAAATCCAGAGTGGATCGCTAGACAACTAGGTCACTCGACCACGGAGATGCTATTTCGAGTTTATAGCCGATATGTTCCCAATATGACACGACAAGATGGTAGTGCTTTTGAGGCAATGCTCAATGAAATTGATCATCTGGAGAACGTATCATGAGTCATACTATTTTCGATAAATCATATTATAGTGATGTGGTTGTAAGCCGTCTCGCCGATCAAATTGCACGAGAGCTGATTGATGAATTTTACATTTTAGCGGTCAATAATCTCGCGTTTTTACTGGAAGGTGCATGCTTTATGAATGATCATCAGGTGTTGCGTATTTGGATTCAAGCAATGATTGATCAGTTTAAAGACAACTATATCGTTGAGGATCTAATCCTTTTTATTCGGCATCAATTTATGATCTTAGCCAAAATCATTTGAAATATCATAATAAATCGAAGAATCCAAATTCTTCGATTTTTTATTTGTTAGTGCAGAATTAACAACGACATGAAAACCGATACGGATTAAAGCTGCAGTTGCTGCTTGAATTCGCCATTTTAAAATCCCTCTTTATTCAGAAGTTGTGCCGCTTGTTTTAATCGGGCAGGTGAAATATGTTGTGCATTACAACGGTGAATAAATTGGTCATACTCGGCATTGCTGAGTGGAATACGGACTTAGTGCTTTGGAGAGTGATTAGCCAATAATTTCTGCAAAATTTTAATCATGAAGTGCTTCATAAAAATCCTTAAATAAAGAAGTGGATAGCATTCTCATGAGGTCTATATTCAAGAAATTTAGCAAGAGCCAAGAGCATAGTTTTTATTTTCTGCATCGCATTGAATACAAAAGCTATTCGCTTAATATTCGTGTAGCACGTGGTACAGGCTTAGCGCATGTTTGGGATGATTTTCCGACTTACGTTTATAAAGTTGCTAAAAGCTGGAAACATAATTCTAAGCGAGCACATCAATACTACAAAGAATATGAGCAATAAAAACAGATAATAGCGATCAGCTCCGATCTGTTTGTGGTTTTGCATTAGCGCACGATATTCAATGTGGTACTCCTCATAAATTCATTCAGAACTTAGATTTGCAACGTTAATCCCTTGGGACGACCAATGCAGGCTAAATGCAAACAGAACTTAAAAGCAGCAAGTGCCTTGTTATTCTTATTTGAAAATAGCTGTAAGCGAATATGTTGCAATGTTGAATCATGAGGTGACGGATTCGATCGAGCCAATGCATGCAGTAAGGGCTGTTTTCTGGCATCTAAAACGTTATCGAGCGCTTGACCGCGGATTTGCCAAAACTGCTGAGGAAACAATCCCTGACTTTGTGCATAAAACAATTCGAGTTGATCAATTTTATTACTTGCGTATTGAATACCTGTGTGTGAAAGCGTTGCTCGATTGAGAAAAGTCTGAAGTACAGCCCGAATTTGGTCAGGATTATTGATAAAAATTGACTGAATCTTATCGAAGAAATAACGACATGCCTGAATATCTTCAGCGGTATCTATTTTTGTTGGAATGAGAGAATACTTCGCTTTGCGATCAATTAATCTTGGAATGTGCTTATTTGAAGTAATTGCGCTTAATATCTTGGCATTGTCGTACCACTGTTGTACCAGTTCATGCGGTAGACACATTTCATCGGCGACCTGTTGCGGGTTTTGATACGCATCGAGTAGCGTGAGGCATTTATAAAAATAGTCCACAGTGATTTTGGATTCAGTTGTCCCAGCAAAATAATCTCTGTAATCGTGAGGAGCAGTTTGTACTAGACCATCTCTCATGATCTGAGAAGCATTTGTTTGCGCCCAGCTAGTTTGATCATGCAGCAATAACTGGCTTAACTGCGTGGCGTGTCGATTGAAATTAAATTTTCTCGTGTCTTTCGCTTGTTTTAAAAATGCAAAATCACGGTGGTATCCCATCAACTTTTTAGCCAAGTGATTTTCAATATCGGGATGATATTTTAATAGCCTATGTCCAGCAATTAGGTAACTCAAGTGGATGTAACTTTTAAATGTTTCACTCGGATCGATATGTCCGAGTAAATGTGCAATTACAAACCAATGATTTTGCCCGTGTGGCGAGCGGAGTAGTTCCTTACGAATCAAGGTATATTCAGCCTCTGTATAATCTGTTAATTGTTGTACAAGAGGCTCGTATTCACAGTTGAGGAGCAATGCCAGATGATTTGCTGTAGTATGTCTAAATGAATGGAAAGAATAATCATGCTGCGTGAATAAGTCGTTCATGATTTTTTTAAAGGGGGTGGTCACGCTATGTTTATTGAGTTTGCTATCGTCATTCCATGAGTGAAATAAATAAGACTTGACCTGACGAGACAACCGTTGTTCTACCACGTAACGATGAAATAACTGATATTCCTCCGCTTTTAATAAGCAATATGCAGGGATGATGCGTTCAGCACTGTCGGTTTTCAGCTGGTGCAGATTGCCTTGCTTTTTTGAGCCGTAAGGACGAACCCAAATGGATAAATCACGTAGCCCTTCGATGTCGTTCAGACGTAGGCTGAGAATTTCATTGATTCGCATACCTGTTCGATAAGCGAGACTATAAATCATCTTTAAATTTTGATAATGGTATTCTTCGATTGATTGTTCTTTATAGAGAATATCTAGTTTTTGTAGGCATGCCTGATAGGTTTGGGGAGCGATAATTCGTGCTCGTGGTCTATTTTGGACGGATATCGATTCGAGTTCGAAGGCGTCAGCTTGAAAAACTTTTTGCTGAAATCGGTGAAAACGTTTCAGCATCCTCAGCGTTTGCCCTTTGGATTTAAACTCAGGTTGTTGTGCTTCGTCTGCAAGGCGAGTATTTGTGATGATATGTCGATAAATATTATTCACAATAGTATTCATATCGTCATCTGCTTCAAGAAACTGCAAAGAATGACTGAGCCACGGCTCAGCAATACGCGTGTAGTAGGTATAAATTGAACTCTCTTTGAGCGGCTGATCATGCTTGAAAGATTTTTCGAATTGATCCGCTGTAAAATTGAAACATGCTGCAAGTTGTTTCACTTTTTCCATTTGTGGTTGATACAGGCTGATTAGCCAGAGCACCATTCGCTTACTGAATTCATTGAATTGATCTGCATGTTCAAGGCAATAATCAATCATCAGTTGGGGAATATTTACGGAAGTTTTTGACTTGCGGATGAGGTTGAGCATGTCTTTATGAATTTTGATCACAGCATTCACTGCTTGTCCAAGATTTGACAGTGTTGAATTGGTACCTTGGGGGCGATGATCGATATTTTGATTATCGTGATGATCTTTGTGGTGGTCGTCTTTGATTTTGAATTGCGGTTGTATAAATTTTTGAAATTCCGTTTCAGACAATCCGCAAGTCTCAATATTTTCAATCAGACATTGCCCAAGTGCTGGATCAATATCCGCATTTGGTAATTGCATCCAGTTGAAATTCGCATTGTCCCGTAAAAATTTATAGCTTTGATTTGTAAAGGATATCTGTAACTTATCAAAAATCAGCTTGAGATAATCTTCGATATTGAGATCAATATGCGGAATTTGACGAGTATAAAAATGAATAAGCCACAGCCGCGTGATCTGATCGGGGACAAAGTGACGTGATTTTCGAATGGTTTTTTCATCGATGTAAAGATCACCATAAGTGCTTGAAAGTGGTTCGAGAAAGATAATATTCATTGAGCCAATCGCTCTTATGTCTTTCGGTGCGATTAAATGCTCGAGTAAAGCGGTTAATGATGCTTTATGATTTAAGCCCGAAAAAAGTATGGCAGAGATCAGAATATTTCCGACAATTTCATTATCTGTAAATGCTGTACTGTCTTTGGTTAAAATCCAATAGTCCCAAAGTTTCTCGATGATCTCATCAATGTGATGTCCATTCTCAAACCATGAAAATGTAAAAACGGGCTGGTCTCTTACCATGTCGAAGGTTAGGATGGGCAAGGGCAGTGGCTCATCACGCGTTTGGTTGATCTTATTCACATAAGCTCTGAAAAATTCATGAGCATATTTCTTCCATGCCAAATTAGTAGCTTTGCGCTTGATGATTTCATAGACTGCTGGATAGAATGATTCAGGATGTTGCTGAAGAAAGGCGTTTTCCTGAAAATATTGTGTTAATTGTTGCTCCACATCCTGCCGTAGTGCATCTTCACGCTCAATGCGACGTGCTTCGCGACGTTTTGCTGCATAAAGTGCTTCAGGTTTGGTTTGACTACTGCGTGAGGACATTGACTTCAATCCCTCTGATTTCAAAATGGTCTTTCATGTTTTCGAGACGATCTGCAATGCTGTAGAACTGATGCAGAGACAGACTTGAATAAGGGTGTGCAGCTTCTTGTTGCATTGGCTCATGACCGAATAATGCTAGGATTTCGGGCTCTGAAATCTTTTCACTGAGAAAAGCACGGGCAGTATGTCGATGCCAGTTTGGATGCTCTAAACCAAGTTCAAAATTGAAATTTTTAACCAAAGTGGGACTCAATGGTTGCCATTTTTCATCATGAAAAAGATGTAGCAATGGACGTTGATTATTTAAGACTTGTTGTACATGCTGTATAACGTGACACTCTGTCATGCCAACTTGTAATTCTACAAACCGGAGAAATTGAATAAATTTTTCGACCTCGGTGACAACAAACTGACTGAGTGGAATTAAGCGTCCGTGACTTTGCCGACCACCAACCTCTTTGTCTGCAACGATCAGAATTTTCCGCTTAAAATTGAAATGACAGAGAAAGCCAGGAAAATCGGTGACGGGTCGGGCGGCAGTAAAAAGTAATAAAAAATGCCACATCCAAACACTGTAATGATTCAAGATGCTGATCCAATCCTCAACATTTTGCATAAATATTTTTGCTTTGAGGATAGCAAAAATTTTTTTGACTACAATTTTGGTCGGCGCTTTTCGGCTACCAAAACAGTCCTCTGAATTAGATGAAATGTCATCATATTCATTTGAAAGACGCTCACATAAACCTTGTAACGTGCCGACATATTTTTGATGCAGATGATTAATGTTGTGGTGGCAATACGATATTGATGATGATTTATTTGCATCAATTCCTGTCAGTATGTCTGCTAACTGCTTATTTCCAGTTTGTTGCAAGATGGTTTGATGCAATAGGGAGCTGACTTTACTGACGGATAACGCAGGAATCCGTAATTCAGCTCTGAGCTGTTTTAGGTATTTAGATAGACCATCTTCAGAAACAACATGTGCGCTCCGTAATGCCGTGATAAATGCATTTGGAATGGGAATATCGAGGTAAATACTTTGATTCAGTAGACCTGTTGGATATGCAAAGTCTTTATTTTCAAACACAGAAAACCGAGTGCGCAGAAAATACAGACCATCGACTTGAGTGAGTTGCTGCCGATCATTGAGTTTTTTTACGCGCTTACTTTGTAAGCGTAGCCACTCTTTGACAGGATTGCCAGTAATAAAAACTAACATCAGGATCAGTGGAGTCTTGGCATGTATGCCTTTGGGCTGAGTAAAATCGAGATAAAGTCTGTTGAGTAGGGTGCTTATACTGCTACGATTTGGGAAAAGGCTGCTAAATTGCAACTGATGTTCTTTGCGTTGAATATGTTTGGCAACAAGTGGCAGCACATAGGCTTGGGTGGATTCGGAATATGTTGCAAGTGGTGTGACGGACGAGGGATCAACCAGTATTTGACGGCAATCCTGATCATCGAGCTGTTTTTCAACATTGAGCGCCGTTGATTTTGCACCTTTTATGATCTCCGAACTTTCTTCGATCAACTGATCTTCGTCGAGATACTCATGCAGTAGCTTTGTATTTGAGCTTGCTCGTGCAATTTTTGCTTTACTCTGTAAAACGTATTTAAAGGTAATACGAAAACTATTGATGAGATTGCGCTCAAATTCATCTGACGGTTCTAGATCACTTAAGTAATTTACAAATTCTTTTAGGCTGAGTTCGGGATGATTCAGATGTTGCTGCCAGAAGCGCTGATAAGCCTCAGAATTTTGATAATGCTTTTTGTTGTTTAATGCCCGATTTGCTGCACGCATACGCTGAAATAATCGTAAGACGGTATTTAGATGGTCTGTATGCTCGGCTTTAAATAGCTCAGGTTTAATATCAGGTAATGCGATTAAATAGAGTGCTGCTTTAATCACAAGCACATTCCATTGTAATACGTGCTGATCTGTGATTTGGGCAATCGAGTTGATGTACCAAGTGATGGGGGCAGCCGAAACTTTATGCTGTCTTGATGCAACCAAAGCTTCTGGGTTTTCAATGCGATCATTGCTGGGAAGATCAAAAACAAAGCCATCTAAATTCAGACCACTTAAATACTCCTGGGTTTGAATATGTTTCAGTAAATCTGCCACATATTGAATATGTTCATCACGTTGGTTTTTCTCATCGGAAAAGAGGGTTTCTAATGTATTTTTTAATGATACTTCTCGATTATCTAATTCATCATCAAAAGAAAATTTCATTTTAAGCTCCAAAGTTGATCTGCATTTAACTCAAAGTTTGGATCATTAAGAAGTTGATAAATAAGCGGACTACTTTGCTCGAGTTCAATAAGCACATTATTTCTTTCTTGCTTTAATTTTTGTTTGCGGTAATTGAGTTTATATCGTTTAAATGATGATTTTTTTGCGAGTAAATCCATACTCATTTTTGAGTGTGGTTTGAACGAATGACGTTTATTAAGCTTTAGAATCAATTCAGGGCAAATGTGCTTGTTTATTAAATTATGCAAACGATTTGGATTAATAAGATCAATATTAAACTTATTACTTGAAATAAATTCAATAAACTCATGACTTGTTATTTTCTTTAATTCATTAATCAGATTGTTGTTGGGGTGATCATATATTCTGAGATTTATATATTTTGGTGGTTTGTTTTTATAATATAAATACCAATGAAATAAATTTGTAATGTAATAACAATTGCTATGTTGATCTTCAAATACAATCAAGTCTGAGCTAGTAGGAAGCAGAGATAGATCCGTTTTTAGCGCTTTAAATATCTCAAAATAACACTGATAAATTCCAAGAAATTCTGGATGAACAAAAATGTCTGTCTTATGCCAGAGTTTAGTCTTGCTAGCTTTTGGCTTGCCGCAAACTGAGTTCAAATCTACATGATTATTGATGGTTCGTCTCAAATGGAAGATGAAGTAATGATCATACTTTTATATTTTTTAATATAATAAAACAATATCTGAATATTGAAAATAATGATAATTTAACAAATAATATACAATACAGCGATATTTATAAAATAAATCGTATGTTTTGGCTATATTGCGATCGACTTTGAACAAAAGTTGTCATTCATATTTGTCTGTGGATAAGGTATTTTTTTTAATGTGGCTTGTTATTTTTTTGGTTGAAAATAAATATATCAAATGTACAATATTAAAATAAGTTGAAGTATATACTACATATTAATTGCGTTATATTTGTATTATTCAGCCTAGCATTTAAGCGACTTTCAAGCCTCATCATATGCTTTACTCAAAGCAAGCCAATTGAATACGCCACGCTTAGTACTTTTTTGTGATGTGATGATACGTTTTCTGTGAGCATGCTCTTTATTGATCAATTCATTTACCCAGAAAAGCAGACATGTTAGTTTGCTATATAGCAACAAACTATAAGTTAAACTATACTTGTTGCTATATAGCTACCAAAGGTTATCAGTAATGACGAATCGTATCGAGATTGGCAAGAAAATCGCATCGGCAAGGGTCGAAATGGGATTAAATCAGAGTGAACTCGCACAACGTGCACGAACGCATCGCACAACGATTTCTGAAATTGAAAATGGTCACTTTACAGGCTCACATGGTATTTTTGAGCGTGTCGTGGATGTTGTGGGATTGCAGTTTAATGTTGAACCCAAAAAGCACAATTTCCCGAAATGGGAAGATATTGAGGCACTGTTTAACGATGAGTAGTGTGAGGCAATATGAACCTGCCACAACAAATTAATCGGATTGATGTTTCAGCCAATCAGACGGACTTGGGTTTATTGACACGTGGGTCAGCACATCATTTTCAACAGACGCTACTTTGTTGCTATACCTCATGGTAATCCGCCTCTAAAAATCATAGAAATTAAAAGCAGCCTTTTCTCCTAAAATACAAGCAGCAGCATTTGTATAAAAACAGGCAGTCGCTTTGCTTGCAGCGCATGGTACAGCAGGGGACGAGGCTGTTCTTGTTTGCGACGCAATGCGTCTCATACGTCGTTAGGAATGTGTCCTTTAGGATGACTAAACTTCCTCATTTCTGCCGAGTATCGCCTAAAAAATATCCATAGTGGCAAGCATCTGTGAAATCTCAACAGGTCCTAAGGATAAGATTATGGGACTAAACAGTAGAGTTGTTGAATCAATGATAGGGCTGCTCGGCAATCTGATTTTTACCCGTTACATGCAGCTTATGGAATTTACGACGTGTCAACGGCATTTTAAAATTGACCCCTTTTACCTTAAAAATGGCGAAGTAAAATTGACCCCTTTGATCTCGTATTA
>NZ_CANLSL010000015.1 GCF_947493735.1 uncultured Acinetobacter sp.
TTGGCTTACACCATTAGAGAAATTTGCTCAGCTTGTTGATTATCATAAGACTTTTCAAACTGTCGCACCTCATGTTTAAATTCGCCTATTGTGAACCCCTCGTTTTAAAACAAATTGGTTTAGTGGTTAGATATTTATTATGGAAATTTTAATTATTCTTGGAATAGGCTTTGTATTTTGGCTATTCACATCTAAGACCAAAAAACAGGATATGAGTAATGCAGCTAAAGGTATTTCTAAGTCTATACAAGTGATTGAGAATACTTTGGACCGCACAAATACAGTATCATTAAAACTTTTATTTGAAAGTAAATTAAAAGATTATGAAAATTCAAATCCAATATTTAATGAAATTACCTTTCGTAAATTCTGTAGTGATAGATCTGATATAAATGAATTAGTTGAAGCTGAAATTTTAAAGAGAAAAATAGAGCATGATCGATTAGTTGAACTAAATAGAATTACAGAGGTTGTCCGGCAGATAAATGAAGCCAGTCAACTTAAAAAAGAAGAAAATATTGCAAAAAATGCTCCTAAGAATACAAAAAGTGAAATGACTCCTGAGCAAGTTAAACAGGAAAAATTTAGAAGAATTGATGAGTCTATTCTTGAAAGAAAGAAGGCTGAAAAGAAACAAAAAGAGATAAATACATTAAAGAATCAGGAAATTAATGTAAGAAAACATATTATAAATAATGAACGAACCCTCCTTCCTAAGGAAATAAAGAAAAAAATAGTAGAATCACAAACTCCTATTGAGCCAAATTTAGTATTCGATCAATCTAAAAAAACGAATTCAGATGATAGCAATATATTTTTCTCTACTTCGAAACTAGGTAGAGTATTTGGAATTAAGGCTAAACCTGATTTATTTGATTATTTATTAAAGTTAAATTATTTAGAGTATAAAAATAAAAAATATGAATTAACCAAGAATGGGTTGATAGTTGGAAAATATAGTATTGCAGATGATGGTGCACAATTTCCAGTATGGAATATAAATAAGATAACCAAAGTAATTCAATCATTTACTAAAGAAAAATATTTTAACTTTGGTTCATTTAATGCATTTTATCATTTGACTCATATAGATAATTTAGAAGGAATTTTTGAAAAAGGTTTATTTTGTCATGCCAACAAGCATGATTATATTGATTTGAGTAATATTGATGTAAATTCACGTCGAGATAAAGTTGAAAATATTCATAAAAACAAGATTCATGATTATGTCCCTTTCTACTTTAATGTAAAAAATGCAATGCTTTACGCGGTACAAAAAAGAGTTGGAGAAAATGTAGTTATATTGGAAATGGATAAGAGCTTGTATCACTTACCTTATACTATTTTTTGTGATCGTAATGCAGCAACATATGAAGCGAATTTTACTCCATACAAAAAAGATCTTAATGAATATGATTGGACAATAATCTTTAGTGAGAATTGGAGCAACAATGGTGTACAAAACTTAGTACAAAAACAGAAAATGATGGCTGAATGTCTAGTAAAAAATCATGTATCACAATCTTATATTACAGTAGTGCATTGCCAGAATATTGAACTAGCTTTTAAGATTAGAAATCTCGCAATTCAATATTGTATGGATATTGATATTCGAATTTCGCCAGAACTATTTTTTTAAAAATCAAAACCGCTTTGATATTTTTTTTGTTTTTCCTTCTGTTTGAAAGCAAAAAGTTTTTCCAATGTTGCTGGGCCAATTCCTTTCAAATTTATAAGTTGATTGACTTGGCATATTGATGGATTAAATTTCACACCTTCTAGTAAGGTCTCTAAATATTGTTTTTGTATTTTAGTTTCTTTAGCCAGAAGATCTATCTTACCTTCATGATTTAATAAAAATTGTTTAATCTCATCATATAAATCATCATTAGCTTTTGGATCATACTTATAAACTTCTATATCTAAATCTATCTCATCCAAATGATTTTTCATAATTTCAATAGATTTTTCTGGCGTAAGGCCACCATGAGATGCACCCAATAAAGGAAATGCAATGGAAGTAATGCCTTTTTCTTTAAATGTATTTTTGAATTTGATTAATCCAGTATGTAAATATTCTTCTTTTGACGGTAACTTCCATAAGGTTTTCGTTGGGAAGTTCAAAATCCAACGTTGATCATTTTTATGTAATAAAAGTAATCCTGGTTCTAATAATCCTTTTTCACAAATCTCTTTATATTTACTGAACATCTCAGGAAATCGAAGACGACATTCTAAAGCAATACCAGCACCCATAACGCCTTCACAATTTACTGTATTCACAATTGTCTGCGCTTTGCTATTCCAGATATTCCCTGTGATAATTTGTATTGTCATAAGAAAAACATATTGTAATTTACAGTCATATTATGAGTTATATAATCTTATTTGGGGAGAGGAAATTTTGAGGGCGTTCAAAATTCTGTGTCAGTAAATTTGACTAGATTTTAATTATATCATCTAATCGACCTTCAAAGTAAATGGATAATTGAGTAATCGTTTGTCCCCATTCCTGAATAGGCATTGTCCATTTTTCTGATGCCTGTTGAATACCAATATACAGTAATTTCATCAGACTATCCTCATTGGGGAAAGCTCCTTTGGTTTTGGTTAGTTTACGGAATTGATGTGTGCTTAAAAAACAGGAGGGTTTAACTTGGTAAACTATACATACTCATTAGGAGTTTACCATGAGCAAGAAACAGAAGACTTACACCGCAGAATTTAAAGCTGAAGCCATAAAAGCCATTGAAGAGAACCAAGGTAATGTATCGGAATCCGCTAGACAACTTGGCATTTCAATGCAAACCCTTTCGAACTGGAATAACAAAGCAAAGGCTGGAACTTTAGCAGGCACAAAACAGTATTCGCCCGATCTAAACGCCTTACTCGAAGAAAATAAGAAGCTTAAACAACAGCTCAAAACAGCTGAAATGGAACGTGAATTTTTCAAAAAGGCAGCAGCGTACTTTGCCAAAGAAAGTCAGTGAGGTACGCCTATATGAAATCGCAAAGCCACTTATTTCCGATTATTTTAATGGCTCGATTACTTCGTGTATCCGTTTCTCGCTTTTATGATTGGCTAAAGCGAGGCATGAGTAAAAGATCAATTCAGCGAAATCAGCAGACAATTTTGGTCAAAATAGCCCATGAAGAAACCAAACAAAGCTATGGCTATGTTCGATTAACCAAGCATTTACAAGCGCAAGGTATCAAAATAAGTATTTATGCTGTGCGCCAAATAAAAAAATCAAATCAGTTGTATTGTAAGCGCCATAAGCGTTTCAAAAGAACCACGAACAGTGATCACAACCGTTCTATTTATGACAATTTACTCAAGCAACAGTTTTCAATGACGAAGCCTAATCTTGCGTGGTCGAGTGACATTACCTACATTTGGACGGCTGAGGGCTGGTTGTACTTGGCAGCTGTCAAAGATCTTTACACGAAACAGGTTGTTGGCTATAGCTTAAATGAGCGCATGACAGCCAAGCTTGTTTGTGATGCATTGAATATGGCTATTCGCAATCAGAAACCTGCTCAAGATCTCATTGTATATTCAGACAGAGGCAGCCAATATTGCAGTAATGAATATCGAAACTTACTTGAGAAATTTGATTTTCAGGGTTCAATGAGCAAAAAAGGCGACTGCTTTGATAATGCACCGATAGAGAGTTTCTGGGGCATACTCAAAAATGAACTAGTCCATCATCGCAACTACAAAACAAGGGAAGAAGCCAAAGTGGATATTACAAAATATATAGAGTTATTTTATAATCAGCGAAGAATTCAAAAAGGCTTGGATTTTAAGACACCAAATCAAATGGCAGAAGACTTTTATCGGTTAGCTGCCTAGAATCTCCCAAGTGAAAGTCTCCTGCTAATTCAGCACACATCACTTAATAAATAAAACGCCCGAAAGTCATTTTAACAGTAGAAAAATTCAGTCCAGAATTTTTAGATAAATTGGGTTAAAATGGCTAAAAATGACGTACAAATAAAAAAGCTTCCTGATTAGGAAGCCTTTATATACATGGGTTATAGCCATTTTACACCGATTTGAAGCTTAATAAAACTACCACCCTGTTCGGGTTATGAGCGACGAGCTACCAGACTGCTCCATCCCGCATCAACCATTCTGCTTGCCTACACCAAAAGTATGACTTTCAAATATGAAAGCACTTTTTTGGTGCGGAAGGGGGGACTTGAACCCCCACGCCCGAAAGCACTACCACCTCAAGGTAGCGTGTCTACCAATTCCACCACCACCGCAAGCAGGCGTGCATAATAGACCTTTCTTTCTCAAAAGAAAAGCCTAATTTCGCTTTATTACGGATTTATAGGTGTGTTTGATGAAGTTCCAGGCGCTTGCGATGTTGTCGGTGTTTGCATAGTGGTAGCTGGTGCAGGTGTTGTATTCGACAACGGCGCAGGAGCTTGCTCAACCTGCTCTGTACCTGGCAAGACATTGACGCCTTGAGTTTGCTTTTTGGCATAAACCGCCAAAGTTAAACTAGTCACAAAGAATAATGCTGTCAAAATCGCAGTTAATCGGGTCATAAAGTTCCCCGAACCTGATGCACCAAATACCGTGGCCGCACCACCGCCACCAAACGAAGCACCTGCATCAGCACCTTTACCATGCTGTACCAAGATCAACGCAATCATTAATATCGCCAATAGAATATGCACGACGAGTACGAAGCTATACATAATTTTACCTAAAACTGATTCAACAAATGACTATATCAACGTGACTTAAACGTTGTGTTGCGAAAACGCATCAACAATTGCCATAAAACTGTTCGCTTCTAAAGAAGCACCGCCCACCAATGCACCATCAATATCTTGACAGGCCGCTAACTGTACAGCATTTTCAGGTTTTACACTACCACCGTAGAGCAAACTCAACTGTTCAGCATAAGCTGTATGTTCTTTTAGATACTGACGAATAGTTGCATGCATCTGCTGCGCATCTTCAGGGGATGCTGTTTTACCAGTGCCAATCGCCCAAATCGGCTCATAAGCGATAATAAGGTGTTGCCAATCATCTGCTGTCAAAACATCTTTTAAGTCGTTCAGTTGCCCGACGACGATTGATTCCGCTTGGCCAGCCTCACGTTGCGCTAGACTCTCCCCAACACAATAAATCACTTGCAGATCGGATTGGCGAGCTTGCTTAATTTTTTGTTTTAAAGACGGCGCATCATCAGCAAACAATTCACGACGTTCTGAGTGCCCAATTATCACCGAACGCACACCCATATTTTGCAACAAGTCCGCACTTATCTCTCCTGTATACGCACCAAAACCAGATACAGTCGATAAATTTTGTGCAGCGATAGACAACTGCTCAACCTGTTCGACAAACATACCTAAATATGGTGCAGGTGGTGCAATCGCAACCTGACATAATGTTTTTTTTTCGCCGAGTTGCGTTTGAATCGTTTCGAATAAAGTTTTGGCATCGAGAAAACGTGGATTTAATTTCCAGTTTCCAATCACCCACTGCTGACGCA
The DNA here is from genome assembly GCF_947493735.1 of uncultured Acinetobacter sp. GTDB lineage: Bacteria > Pseudomonadota > Gammaproteobacteria > Pseudomonadales > Moraxellaceae > Acinetobacter. The sequence continues at coordinate 5,520 of NZ_CANLSL010000015.1, forward strand.
TGTCAATCTACTCAAATTTTAAAATCGCATAATTTTATACGTTTTTCAGCATAATGATAAGTCGGATAATCATTTTGTCATTATTTCAATTTAAAGCATTTGAAATTCCTGTCATAAATTTCGTTTTTTGTTGGACGGTTTTAAAATTGTGATATATTGTTAAATTAGAAAAAACTGCAAAACATAATGAACTATGGATGAGTTGAATTGAAATTATGCTAGCAACAAGTCAAGCAACAACCTTTACCGGTTATATAAAACGCTTAGTCGCTGATGGGGTGATCAGTGCAGAGTCTATGCAAAAGGCTCAAGACCAAGCGAAGCGAAATAAACAACCTTTAACCTTTGTTTTGGTTGATGAATTTAATGTCTCTGGTTTAAAAATAGCGACAGCGATTTCAGAGGAATTTGCCGAGCCAATCTTTGACTTGGACGTATTTGACCCTTCAGCTTTACCAAAAGACGTTGTAAATGAAAAACTAATCGCTCAACATCAAGTTATCCCACTTATGCAACGAAGTGGAATTTTGGTTGTTGCAACTAGTGATCCAACACGTATTGAAGCATTGGAAGCCATTCGCTTTAACAGTAAACTCAACCTACAAAACGTTATTGTAGAACAACAGAAACTCACCAAGTTTATCGCCGCTCACTATCAAGAAGAGGAAAATTTTGATTTTGGTGATGATGATTTTGAACTTGAAGTTGCAGATGACAATGCTTCACTTGATGACAAAGATGAAAATGCAAGCCAAGATGAAGCGCCTATTGTTAAATATATTAATAAACTTTTGGTTGATGCGATCCGCATGGGCGCCTCAGATTTACACTTTGAACCCTACGAAAAAATGTATCGGGTGCGCTATCGTGTCGATGGGGTGTTGCGTGAAATTGCTCGACCGCCAATACAACTCGCCACCCGCTTAGCCTCACGCTTAAAAGTGATGTCTCAAATGGATATTTCTGAAAAACGTGTACCGCAAGATGGGCGTATTAAACTTAAATTATCAAAAACCAAAGCCATTGATTTTCGTGTCAACTCTCTACCAACTTTATTTGGTGAGAAAATTGTCCTCCGTATTCTCGATCCATCAAGTGCGATGCTCGGCATTGACGCACTTGGTTATGAGCCTGATCAAAAAGCGTTATTTATCGAAGCCTTAGAAAAGCCGCAAGGCATGCTATTGATCACAGGCCCAACGGGTTCTGGTAAAACGGTTTCACTATACACTGGACTAAACATTCTAAATACTGAAGACTCGAATATTTCGACCGCAGAAGATCCCGTCGAGATTAACTTACAAGGCATTAATCAGGTCAACGTCAACAATAAAGTTGGGCTCACATTTTCTGCCGCATTGAAGTCATTCTTACGCCAAGATCCAGACATTATTATGGTGGGTGAGATTCGAGATCTCGAAACAGCCGAAATTGCCATTAAAGCTGCACAGACAGGTCATATGGTGATGTCAACATTACACACCAATAGCGCACCCGAAACGCTAACTCGTTTACGTAATATGGGTGTGCCATCATTTAATATTGCCACATCCGTCAATCTAGTCATTGCACAGCGTCTTGCTCGACGATTATGCAGTCAATGTAAAAAACCAGCAGATATTCCAAAGCCGAGTTTATTGGAAATGGGCTTTACCCAAGCTGATCTTGAAAATCCTGAATTCCAACTCTTTGAAGCAGTTGGTTGCACTGAATGCAGGGAAGGCTATAAAGGTCGTGTAGGGATATACGAAGTCATGAAGATCAATGCAGATATTTCGAGAATCATCATGGAAGATGGCAATGCGCTCGAAATCGCCGATGCTTCAGCAAAAGCAGGATTTAAAAATTTACGTCGTTCTGGCTTGTTAAAAGTCATGCAGGGGATTACCACTTTACAAGAAGTGAATCGTGTTACTAGTGAATAAAGTTTGAGAAGTGCTATATAAGGAATCGTCATGGCAGTAAAAAAAGCACAAATGATGCCGACATTTACCTATGAAGGGGTGGATCGCAAGGGGTTAAAAATCAAAGGAGACTTAACTGCGCGCAACATGGCATTGGCAAAAGTCACCTTGCGAAAACAAGGTATCACTGTCCGTAAAATCGTGCAAAAGCGTGAAATTGAATTCTTAAATAAAATGTTTAAGAAAAAAGTGACCACGCTTGATATCACTATTTTTACGCGTCAGCTTGCAACCATGATGAAGGCAGGTGTCCCACTCGTACAGTCTTTTGAAATCGTTGCTGAAGGACTTGAAAATCCTGCAATGCGTGAAGTCGTACTTGGCATCAAAGGTGAAGTTGAAGGTGGTAACACGTTTGCAGGTGCTCTACGCAAATATCCAAAATATTTTGACAACCTATTCTGCTCTTTAGTTGAATCCGGTGAGCAATCGGGCGCCTTAGAAACCATGCTAGACCGTGTGGCAATCTATAAAGAAAAAAGCGAGCTCCTCAAACAAAAAATTAAAAAGGCGATGAAATATCCTGCAGCTGTTGTTGTCGTTGCAATTGTTGTGACGATTATTTTGATGGTAAAAGTCGTTCCTGTGTTTGAAGACTTATTTACATCGTTCGGCGCTGACCTGCCAGCCTTCACAAAAATGGTAGTCAACATGTCTGAATGGATGCAAAAATATTGGTTTTTCTTAATATTAGGGCTTGGTGCATTAGTCTTCGGTTTTTTAGAAGCCAAACAACGCAGTAAAAAATTCAGTGACTTTTTAGATAGACTATCATTAAAACTACCGATCTTTGGGGATTTGGTCTACAAATCAATCATTGCTCGCTTTAGCCGTACGCTCGCAACAACTTTTGCCGCAGGTGTCCCATTGATTGATGCGCTTGAGTCTACTGCTGGTGCGACCAATAATGTTGTTTATGAGAATGCTGTGATGCGCATCCGTGATGATGTTTCTACTGGGCAGCAACTGCAGTTTTCGATGCGCCAAACTCAACTTTTCCCAAGCATGGCTGTCCAAATGGTTGCCATAGGTGAAGAATCAGGCGCATTAGATTCAATGCTGGATAAAGTCGCCACACACTTTGAAAATGAAGTCGATAATGCGGTTGATGGCTTAACTAGCATGATGGAACCTCTGATTATGGCTGTGCTTGGTGTCCTAGTTGGTGGATTAGTAATCGCTATGTACCTCCCAATCTTCCAAATGGGTTCCGTCGTCTAATGCACTTGATTGAGCTTTTTCAAGAAAACTTGATACTGTTTTATATTTGTATTGCTGTCCTTGGCTTATGTATCGGTAGCTTCCTAAATGTTGTCATTCTTCGCCTACCTAAAATGATGGCGCGAGAATGGCGACAAGAGTGCCAGCTCTTCTTACACCCTGAACAACCCGTAACTGATCAAGACAAGTTGACGCTCAGTCACCCTGCATCGACTTGTCCTCATTGCCAACATCGCATCCAATGGTACGAAAATATTCCAGTTGTGAGTTGGTTGATTTTACTCCGTGGCAAATGCAGTCAATGTAAAACGCCGATTTCTTTTCGCTATCCATTTGTTGAAATTGCAACTATGCTCTGCTCTGTGCTTGTTGCATTCAAATTCGGCGTGAGCATTGAAACACTATTTGGCTTAATCTTTACTTGGGTTTTGATTGCCCTTACCGGTATTGATTTTGATACGCAACTTCTGCCTGACCGACTGACTTACCCTTTGATAGGACTGGGTTTAGCGGTGAATAGTTATAGCCTATTTGCTACTCCAACTCAGGCGATATGGGGCTGTTTGCTCGGTTTTTTATCATTGTGGTCGGTATATATCATTTTCAAGCTGATCACGGGCAAAGTAGGTATGGGGCATGGTGACTTCAAACTTCTAGCAGCCTTAGGGGCATGGCTTGGTCCATTGCATCTTCCTTTAATTATTCTGCTTTCCTCATTAGTTGGTGCGATTATTGGCATCATCTTGCTTAAAGTCACCAAAGAAAACAAACCATTTGCATTTGGTCCTTACTTAGCCATTGCAGGATGGATTGCTTTTCTTTATGGCGAACAAATCATGAAAGTATACTTAGGTAGTTTAAGCTAAGTATCAAGATCAACGGCATGAATCAATGACTTATATTGTTGGACTCACAGGTGGTATTGGTAGCGGAAAATCTGCTGCCAGTGCATGGTTTGAGCAACAAGAGATTTTGGTTGTTGATGCAGATATTGTTGCACGTGAAGTCGTTGAAGTTGGACAACCTGCGCTGATCGAAATTCAAAAGCACTTTGGCGATTGGGTACTGGATGAGCAAGGTTGTTTAAATCGAAGTGCGCTTCGTGACTATATTTTCAAGCATCCTGAAGCTCGACAGCAGTTAGAAGCTATCACCCACCCCGTGATTAGAAACTCCATCATTCAACAACTCAACCAAGCTTTAAGTCCATACGCAATATTAGCTTCGCCGCTCCTCTTTGAAACTGATCAGCATTTACTGTGTCAAAGAAGTTTACTCATTGATGTGCCTGTAGAACTACAACTTGTACGTGCTAGCCAACGGGATGGTCAAAGCCGTGAACAGATTGAACGTATTATCGCCGTACAAATGCCACGTTTAGAAAAGCAAAAACGTGCTCATGACATTGTGGATAATTCAGGTACGCTTGAAGACTTGTATCAACAACTACAACCACTACATGAGCATTACCTTCAGCTCGCCACATCAATCTAGTTTCAAAAACTTTCAAATTTGCGATGTGCTTTTAATATGAGCAATCCACCGCCACGGTTGTAGTGCACCAATTCCAATACCGATTAACCCACAAATAATCGCAGGCGATACAGGCTCATTAAGGAGCGGAATAGCGATAACTGCAGCAATAAACGGTGCCAAAGTCACGATGCTTCCTGCTTGAAATGCACCAAGTCGTTTGATGGCTTCAACATATGTAATGGTTGCGACAATGACCACCAACACGCCATGAAATAGCGTTTGGATTGCGATATGTATAGGCTCAGCTTTGTTAAGATGTTTCGGCAGAAAGAGTAAATATACTGGTATATACATGACAGCCGACCAAATCGCTACACTACTCATCGCTTGCCAGGCAGTCATATTCGACTCACGAAGTAAGACGGTAAATATCCCCCAACACACTGCACCAAGCACAAATAACACATCGCCTACACCAAAAGGTTGATGACTATTCATGGAAAGTAAATACGTCATCAAAATGAGCGATATCGACATAATGATGATACTTGTCCAAACATGTCGATCAAACGGTTGCTGATAAATAACAAACGCAGCTAAAGCTGTACAGACAGGAATAAAACCATTTAAAAATATCGCTGCATGCGCCGCAGGAGAAAAATAAAAGCCACTATAAACCGTGACGCAATATCCTATCCCACCAACCAATGCCAAGATGATCGCCTGTTTTTGCAATAAAAACTGATAATTACGCTGATATAGAATGATAGGCATCAAAACGATAAATGCAAAAGCAAACCGTAATGCTGTCAAATCCCATGCCCCAATATTCCACTTGGCGCTGAGTCTAGACAGAATCGTGAAACCGCCCCACATACACATGGTGATCAAAACAAATAGGTAACCCTGAAATTGCACACGATTCATCAACCTATCCTTTTAAGGAGATTATGAAAAGTTGACAGCAAAAACGCTGATAACGATTTGCTCTCAAAATCATTAAAAAAACTATTGCACTTTCATCAAGCGTTGCCGACTCACTTCATACAATGCCATGCCTGTCGCAACACTAACATTCAAACTTTGTAGATCGCCTGCCATCGGGATATAAACTTTTTCATCACACTGTGCTTGGTTGATCGGGCGAATACCAGTGTCTTCCGCTCCCATGACGATTACTAAACGTCCTGTTAAATCAGACGATTGAATTGGTTTTGCTGTTTCATCTAGCAAAGTCCCGACGACTTTGACATCTTGTAGCTTCATCGCCGCAAGTGTTTTTCCGAGATTTGTCACTTGAATGAACTTCACTTTCTCAGCACCACCTGCAGCGACTTTACGTGCAGTTGGGGTTAGACTTGCAGAACGGTCACGTGGAACCACCACTGCATCCACACCCATCGCCGCAGCTGTACGAATACAAGCACCAAGATTATGTGGATCAGTGACTTGATCTAAAGCCAAAATTAAAACATCACTTTTCTGCGCCAGGAGTTGCTCTAAATCATCTTCATTCAAGGTCGGCTGAGGTCGTACAGCTGCCACGACGCCTTGATGAAATGGCAATCCTGCCAATTTTTCCAAAGTATCACGGCTGGCTTTTTGCACACTGATACCAAAAGGCTCTGCTAAAGTCAGAATTTTTTGTAGACGTTGATCATCCCGCCCCTTTAAAGTAAATAGCGTCAGCACACGCTCAGGCTCTAGCTGCAACAAGCTTTCAACAGCATGCACGCCATAATAATGTTCTGCCTTTGCCATGTTCTTCACCTAATATTTACTAATTTTTGAAAAATCATTGAGAAATTTAATTCTTCCGAAAAAGAAAAATCCTGTAAGCGACTTACAGGATTGTGATACTAATCGACCCGATCAGTTGCGCTATGCTTAGCCCTCAAAGTGGCAGACATAATCTACGACCACACTGGTTTCGACCTTAAACATGCTGTTGGCGCCAATATAGAATGATTGCCCTGCACGGAACAACTCACTTTCTTCACTATCTGCGATCAAAACACGGCATTCGCCAGAAATAATTTCCATCCGTTCAGCGACATGCGTTTCAAAAGTAAGCGGTTGATCCGTTGGCATAATCACGCCAAGCGTTTTTCGTGTGCCATCTTCAAACTGAACCACATGGCTGACGCATTTACCATCAAAATACACATTTGATTTTTTAATCACAGACACATGATCAAACTGTGCTGAACTCATGTAACACTCCAATACTTTAGATTTTCAGTTTGCAAATTTTCAACATGTACGACAAACACCGTTTGCCTGTCAAAATTTGTTTACTCAAAAAGACATTATCACTTATTTTTCAAACCATGCTAGTGTATATCGAGCACGTATATTGAATCAATTCCCAAAGTGCTCACTTTCAAGATAAAATACACAAATTGCTGAAAATTCAAGGCTCGTGATGCGCTGTCCGAAATTTTCTCGTTGCCACCAATACACATTTCCATTTTACGACTGATATTGCAATGCCGAATCCAAGTTTTTTAAAATTTATTCCACTTAGTCTACTGCGCATCTTTGCAAAAATGGTTGCGTGGTTTCTCTGTCAAAATGATCGTAAAGGAATGTATTGGAAAACCAAGATTAATCTGACTTTGGCTTATTCAAAGTTAGATGAAAAGCAAATCGAGCGCATGAGCAAATCGAGCGTGCAAAAACAGTGTTTATCTTATGCAGAATCCGCAAAATGTTGGGCAATGCCTCCTGAGTGGAGTGTTAATCAAATCAAACAAGCACATCAATTGAATATTCTCACAGAGGCTTTAGCCAATCCCAAAGGTGCGTTAATTATCACACCACATCTCGGCACATGGGAAATGATGAATGCGTGGTTGCACCAATATGGCACACCAACCATCATGTATAAACCGAGTAAGAATCCAACACTCAATCAGTTTGTACTCGATGCAAGACAACGACTGAATGGCACGCTTGTTCCGACTGATGCGAATGGTGTAAAAGCACTCTTCAAGACCTTAAAGCAAGGCGGTTTTAGCGTGATTCTGCCTGATCATGTACCGCAGCCCTCTGGCGGTGTGATTGCGCCATTTTTTGGGATTAATTGTTTAACCAGTACCTTAGCCAGTAAAATGGCGCAAAAAACAGGCTGTAAACTCGTTGGGCTAAGTTGTTTCCGCCGTGCGGATGATGAAGAAGGATTCGACGTATATTGTGACGATCTAGAAGACCCAAATCTTTATAGTCCAGATATCCATATTGCAACGACCGCTTTAAATCAAGCCATTGAAACAATGATTAACCGTTTCCCTGCTGAATATATGTGGGGTTATAAAAGATTTAGAGGCGATAAAATCGCAGGAAATCACTACAATAAATAAAAGCAAAACTATTCATTGAAATTATTTAAATTTTATACGAACCACACGTTCACCCTGTATACGAACCACACGTTCACCCTGTAATAGAACAGCTAACTCTTTCACAATTTTTACAGTTTGCGTACCCAAACGTAGAAACTCTCTTTTAGCTTTATCTAAAAGGCTAAGTTTAACTTTGGTTTTATCCTCACCTTTGCGTAAGTTGCGTTCCTGTTCAAGAAAACTAGGAAACTTATCATGACTTTTAGTCAATCTATGATCTTGGATACAAATTGCAGGTAACATCTGGAAGATATCTTGTGGATTACTCTGTAAATAATCATTAAAAACAATATGATCAACAGGAATCAAGACTTCATATTGCTTTAATAAAGCCAATAAGTTTCTAGCACTTTCATTTGAGAGAATGTAACCACCACATCCCATATGTTTCGCTTTTAACAGTGCAAGTTTGCGCTTAGAGTTGATTAAAGGCTTGTAATTTAAAGCCACGATGATTTTTGGATAGAATGCTTCCAATTTTACAATTTTACATTCAGCTGGAATCCATTTATCACTGGTTAAAAAGCTGGTAGATTTTCTACCAAGGTGAATATCATCTTCAAAAATTGCAATATATGGTAAATTCTCATCCACAGCTTTTTTCCACAAAACTGCATGGCTCAATAAGCAAGCTATCTCACATTTTCTGAGCTCTGTTTTCGAAATATCAACACCTAGATCCTCAACTGCCTGTGCCATGGTCTCAGGAGTAATGGCATCAAAAAACTCGAAATCGACCTTTTCTTTAGCAAACTCCGAACTTATATGCGCTCGTCGAAGAGTCGCGCTAGACAAACTAATAACAAAATTTCTCATAAACTAAGGCTAAATTTATTCTTAAATTCAATAATAACAATTTTCTATAAAATTAAACTAGACATTATTTGAATTTATTTTAACAAAGGGTTTTGTATTATTTGCTTTCAGATTATACTTATCAAACTGCTTGCTATCTTCTGCGTGACGAGAATCAGAATGCCCAAAGAAACAATTAAAATTTTTGTTGGCTGTGATCCAAATAACTGTGATTTAGAACAAATGATGGTGCTTGATTATAGCATCCGTAAAAATACACAGCACCCAATTGAAATTACATGGATGCAGTTGAGCCATGATCCTACTAGTCCGTGGTATAGCAATCAAGAAACGCATGAAGGATGGCATACTGAGAAATGGGCAACCCCATTTTCTGGTTTCCGTTGGGCAATTCCTGAATCATCCAACTTTGAAGGGCGTTCGATCTATATGGATGCTGATGTCATCGTTTTATGTGATATCGCAGAGTTATGGTCGCATCCGATGAAAGATGATGCAATCGTCATCGCCAAAGGTGGCAAAAGTTCAGCTCGTTTATGTACTTGTGTTTGGGATTGTAAAAAAGCTAAACAATATTTACCTTCACTTAAAACGTTGCAATCGGATCCAGATGGTCACAAGAAGTTAATGCAACTAATCAAAGACCAACCTCATTTAGTCCAAAACTACAATAATTCATATAACTGTATTGATGGTGAAGGCTTAAAAATAGAAGACATCAAAATTCTACATTACTCCGACATGGGTACTCAGTTTAGCCATAAATACTCGTTACCGCGCCTAGAAAAAAACAATCAAAAACATTGGTTTGATGGAAAAATCATGCCTCATCCAAGACAAGACTTAGTTGAGTTATTTGATCAATATTATCAAGAAGCATTGGATAATGGTTATAAACCTGAAGACTATTTAGTAAAAGCTTATGGTCCATTTCAAAAAGCGACTCAAATCAATTATCAAGGCAATAAAGTTACACGCCCTGTCAAAGGGACAACTTGGCTTACAGCTAGCATCAAAGCCATAAAATCAAAGTTTAGTAAAAAACCTAATTTTACTTTAGATGACTAAAATTGGTAGCAGGCTACGTTGTATCCTGTTTCATATTTTCTTACATAGAATTTGATCTTTATGTCTCAACCAATAATCTCAGCCCAACGTTTTTTTTCAAATTATATCCTTAGAAATCTGTATAAATTTATTTACAAGTATAGTCATCCAAAATCATATAAACACAATCGTCGCTATTGGCCATACTATCAAGTAGAACGTAGTCCCGATGGTGATTTGCAAAAAATTTATTTTAAAAAACAACTTATTGTCGATAATTCCCAATTAAATTTTAGTCCCAATCGAAAATGTATGCTAATTGCAACAGGTCCATCTGTGCATCAACTAGAAACGTCATATTTACAGCGATCGGATATTGATTATATTGGTGTAAATGGTGCAATTGCCTTAAGTGGTGTCAAATTTAAATATTATGTGATCATTGATCACAATTTCACCAACAATCGTTTTGATCTAATTGAAAATGTACTTAAAACTTCCTTTTGTACACTATTTACAACACCACGTTGTTTAGACCTGATTTTAAGAAAAATAAAATTAGAAAATATTCTTTGCGACATTAAAGTTGTTGAGCCTATAACTGAAGGTGAAATTGAGCGATTTTTAGGTGAGCGGATACGCGTGACTGAAACTCCAAATTATTTTCATATCTATGACCGTTTAGGGTTTTCTAGTCACATTTTTAATGCTGTTTTTGACTATTTTACAGTGGCTTATGTTGCACTCCAAATCACTTATCATTTGAAATATAAATACATTTATATTGCAGGTTTGGATATGAATAATTTTTCCCAACCCAGATTCTATGAAAATAAAGAAAATAAACAACCCACTATGTTGAATCAGTATTTAGATGTTACATTGCCTGCATTCGATGCCGCTGCCCGCTTTCTAAAATCTCAGCAAATAAATGTCTATAATTTATCTCAGAACAGTGCAGTAAAAGCTTTTGAAAAAATACCTCCTGAACAATTACAAAATACTCTATTGACACAAAGTGGTGAGTAGAACTTACAATTCACCTGTAATTTCCTTCCATCCTTATGTGAACGCTCAAGTCTTTCTGTAGTCATCCCAAATATATGAATAATCATCAATTTAGAACTGATATTAATGGACTTCGAGCATATGCTGTAGTTTTTGTTGTTCTTTTCCATTTCAATGTATTCGGTTTCTCTGCTGGGTACTTGGGCGTTGATGTTTTCTTCGTGATATCAGGCTATCTGATGACAAAAATCATTGTGGAAAAGCTTGAACACAATAATTTTTCTTTTGTTGATTTTTACTTATCTCGAATTATTCGTATTTATCCCGCACTATTATTCTTAGTCTTAGTTTTAACGGCTGTGGGGCTATTTGTGTTTATCCCAGAAGATCTAAAAAACTTTGCTAAAGATGCGAGATACAGTCTCACTTTCTTATCAAATAATCTCTTCTATGAACAATCAGGAGACTATTTTGCAACTAGTTCACATGATAAAGCATTACTGCATACCTGGTCTTTAGCTGTTGAATGGCAGTTCTACATCCTTTTTCCCATCATTTTGCACACATTTAAAAAGCTTACAAAACAAACTAAATATATAGGCATATTACTTCTAATATTATTTTCTTGCTCATTTTTGTTATCTGTAAAACTTACACCAAAAAATCCGATATATGCTTTCTTTAAACTCTCAACACGTGCATGGGAGTTAATTGCAGGTGGACTGGTGTACTTTTATTTTAACCAATATTCTTTATCATCGATTAAGCAAAAAATTATTGAATATACAGGTTTTGGACTTTTAGCGCTAAGCTTGATTTTTTTAACCAAAGATACGCCTTGGCCTGGTTATGCTGCATCCCTTCCTGTTTTGGGTACAGTTTTAATTCTAATCGCCAACCGTCAAAACTCTATACTAACGAAACCCAAGTTTATACAGAGTTTAGGCAGTGCTTCATATTCTATTTATTTGTGGCATTGGCCGATCTCATTTTTATTGAGCTATTTCCTAATTCAAAAAAATATTATCAATATCAGTTTTGCTCTTTTATTATCTTTTATTTTAGGATGGTTGAGTTACAAACATATTGAACCCTGTCGTATTCATCTGAATAAAATCAATAAAAAGTATGTTTATCTACTTTTTATCTTAAGCATTGCGATTCTCTATCCATTTTATAAGTTTCTAGGTAAGGATGGGTTAGAAAATCGAGCCGATGCAGAATACCTAAAGCGTATTGAGAAAATACAGATGCCTATGGTCTCGAATGGTTGGTGTTTCTATAACATTAAAGATGATCATAGTCTGACTGTTGGAGAAAATGGATTAAAATGTCATATAGCATCTAACTCAACAAATGCTAAATCAGCTCTTTTGTTTGGAGATTCATTTGCAGGTCACAATATTCCATTTTGGGATCATCTAGGCAAAAAGCTAAACTTGAACATCCATACGATCAGTACGAATTGGTGCTATCCAAGTCTTGATAAAGAATTTACAGGTGACAAGTCATCTACCGCTTATCAGCAGTGCTTAATCAACCGAAACTATCTGAAGAATCATATAGCTCAGTATGACGTTCTTATTTTTGCTGGTCGTTGGACTGATATTGTTCGTCAAAATCAGCAGAATTCATTTAGTGAGCTACTCAAAGTTGCACAAATGAATAATAAGAAAGTGATTGTAATGTCTGAACCATATACTTTTGATCAAAACATCAGCTCAATTTTCAAACGTGCAATATGGTTAGAGCGAGACTTTAATCTAAATGAGTATATGAACAATCCACTCGCTACAAAGCAAAAATATGCAACGAGTGTGATTAATAAAATCGTTTCAGAACATCCGAATACACTCTTGTTAAGCCAAGCAGATCTATTTAAATCAGATCATATGGCAACCAAAAACACACCGTATTCATTTGATGGACGTCATATCTCAATTGTTGGGTCATTAGCATCTGAACAATACTTTGAAACACGACCAAAATTTAAAGTATTAGAAAACTTTATTGCTAAAAAGTAGTGATTAGATATCAATAAACGAGTCGTTAAAATACATTTTTTTACTGTAATAACGACTTAATATCCCCCTTTCTTTTCCTGCCAGTTTGATCAGCTTAGGCTTTTCAACTGGCGGATAATTGAGGGCAAGATCAATCAACACTTTTTCTTTCATCCATTTATTTTTTACTTGATAGAAAAAAGCATTCCGATCACAGTTAATCAAGGTCATGCGCGGTAAAGTGGTACGCATAATTTTTTGGCAGGCAACATAAGCAACCAAATATTCTAAACGACCTATCTCTTGAAAATAGTCCTGATAATTTTTATTCGTTTCTTTGACTTGTTGAATATAAGCTTTAGGACTTAATTTAATAGCTAGATATAATTCATCAAACCATTCTTTAAAAAAAGTATTTTTTGGTGTGCTGGCTAGTAACCAATTTTCCAAAACTGGATAGTTCGAATTAGTCGTATTTTTTGCTCTGTAATAAGCAAAACTATTGGTTTTATTCTTTGAAACTAAGGCTTGAATCCAATCTAAATTTTCATAAATAATGATGCTTGCATCTAACCAGATTCCCCCATGTTGATAAATCAAATCAAATCGAATGAGATCAGCTTTTTGCTGCGATGTTGCATTTTTTAACTGACTATCATCTATATTACAAAAATTTTTGACGGTTTGAGGCGTGAGAAAATTTACTTCATAATTAGGGTTTTTAGTTTTAATATTTTCCACACATTTTGCAACAAATAATGGCAGCTCTCCTTCCCAATACATCCAAATAATTTTAGGAATAATTGTGTCTTGATCTTTAGAATTTAACACCAGTATATCGGCATAATTATCTATAGCGTCATTCATTTCTCTTTTTTTATACGAAAACATTGTATAAAATTTCAAAATATAGAATATTTTTTTAAAAATTTTCATCAGTATCGCTCAGCCATAGACCAATTAATATTAGGTATAATTCATTACCCAAAATGATTTCATCAATTATTCTATTTAGACATCATGTGTTTTAGGGCATACCACTTATCTTGCCACATTCTTTTTTGTTTTTTGATGCCATGTGATGAGTTGCGCGCTTCTAATTCCTTACGCTTAATACCTTGCGTAGCGACAGTACCAAGGATATCACTATCAAATCCTGCAGGTTGAACAAATGGCGACCACACCCCTAAACCTTTTCCATTTTTACTTAACCAACGCTGGAAGAAAATATCTACAGGCATCTGTATGTTTTCACCCATTTGTACAAACTCCTGTGCGCCTTGTCTTGACCACACTAAACCTACGCCACGAATCGGAAAATAGTAAGCATGCCAAAGCTGATAATCATTCAGTTGAATAATATCTTTCGCTAATTTTTTCTTCTTGGCTGCAATATTTACAACATACCAATCGAGTTCTTTATGCCCATCCAAATAGTTTAATAATGCATCCAGATTTTGTTTAAATTCAGGCAAAACCTGAATATCATCCTCTAAGACCACTAAATAATCGGCATCAGTTTCTAAAAATTTTTTAACACAGCCATAATGACTCAAATAACAGCCTAACTCAGAATTAATCAAACTGCGTCCCAAGATTTTTTGAGCGGCTAAATCGTCGTATTTTTCAAAAGAAGATAATTCTTTTCCACGCCCATCATAGGCAGGAAAACGGATAAAATCCCAGTTCTGTTGTTGTAATTGTGCCGTAGCACTTGCTAAGCGTTGGTCACTGCCGTCTAAATTGATGAGATAAGTTACGACTTTCATATAACATCCTGTGCCTGATGATTTGCTTTAATTTGGCTTGGCAAAACATCTTTAAATTTCTCGGTCAATGCAAAACTTAATTTTTGTTCTGCATTTTTCTCTAATTGATCTAAACTTTGAATACAACCAAATTTTATTTCATCATTTGCAAGATCGCTAATAAATTGTTCCAGATTTCGATCATCTTTTAAATAAGCAATCTCAACATCTGCTTTCAGAACTGCTTGATTTGATTGAATTGCCAAATGATTAGATAGTCCAACAGGTAATAACTGATCAATATTTCTAAATTTGAAACTTATTTGTTTGTTTAATAGCTGAGAATTATGATCAAAAAAATTTTTGAGCATCGATCGATTTAAAATATGTGGCCGATGGTGTATTTCATAATAATGCGATAAACCTATACAGTCCGCACTTAGCATTTGGGCAATCGAATATTTAGGCTCTGCAATTTTTCCAAACTTATTTTGAATAAATTTTCGTAGCATATATTTAATTTTTTTAATGAAGTTGCTCTGCCAGTGACCGTAAATGACCACACGGTTTTCTTCTAAAAAGTCTTGGCGTTGTGATGAACAATTGAAAAAGAAGTCATCATTTAGGTAGATAAAAAAATTAGATAACTCTTTAATATTCCAAAGCATTGTTTCAATCGTTAGGGAATTAAATGTCGGTAATACAGAAGTATGTCCTTCAAACAACTCTTTATGGTCAACGACTCTAATTTTTCCTTTTTCACAGAGGTTCTGTTGTTCAAATTGATCAATCCATTGAGGATATTGTTGATCAGTCACCACATAAATTTTCCCACAGTAAGGAACATATTTCAAAATTGAAGCAATACAGAAATAAATTTCATTATTACTGGCGAAACGTGTTTCTTCTACCGCGGATGAGGCTTGTTTATGTCCTAAATATTGCTGACGTTTGTTTCTTAAGTCGACATCATCCCCATCTACCCATGCAATGACGACATCGATAGGGCGTATTTTATCGTTCATAAATCAGACCCAATAATCAGCATCTTTGTTGAAATTACTGCCACGCCTCTTTAATCCAGTCCGACGGCAATACTTAACGATACCATTTTCCACCGCCACCATTCACCGCATCGGGTGGATTGATCTCGCCATGAAAAATAATGATTTCTAGGTTTCCAAGTTTTATAGCTCACAAAACTATTGACCATGTTCAGATTGTTCCTGTAATTTTGTTTCTAACCATGTTTGTACATCTTCATTTTTGACACCCTGATAAATATCTTCAACGCTTATCGTCAAATCAATTGAGCGTAAATAAAGATCATCACCCAAATAATAAACGTTTTGTTGCCAAATATTATTTTCAGTACGTTGCCAATATTCAATTTCTGCAATATCTTGCTCAATTAACAGATATTCTTGTAATGTTGGGATACTAAAATATTGATCACGTTTAAATGTTTTATCATATTGTCGGGTAGATTTTGATAGAACTTCCACAACAATGGTAGGTTGTTCCGTAAAGTAGCCATCAAAATCTGTAGAATCAACAATAACATCGGGATAAAAGTAATTTTTACCAATTTTCATTTTTAAATCAGATGAATAAGAACGGAAGGGCTGATTTTCAAAATGATTACCGAATCTGCGGAGTATTTTGTCTGCAATTAGAACATGATTACGATGCGCCCCTGCCATGGCATAAATTTGCCCATCAATATATTCATGTTTAATATCTGACTGTAACTCACCCGCAAGATATTCTTGCTCACTTATTTCATGTAATTTTGCAAGACTCATCGCATACCCTCACTCATTTTATCCAAGCTCAAATAAACTTACTGCCACGCCTCTTTAATCCAGTCCGATGGCAACACATAACGATACCATTTTCCACCACCGCCATTCACCGCATCTGGTGGATTAATCTCGCCGTGGAAAATGATAATTTTTACGCCTTCAGGTTTGACTGGTGGCTTGAAATACGCCAGTGGAATCTTCTGTAAGCAATGGTATTTATAGCTTTTACACCACGTATCATTCCAATAGCTCAGCTTGCCTTCTTTGTGGTGCACAAACCACGAGAGGTAGGCTTGTTCATTACGGAATTTCTGACGAATCTCATCAAAGTTTTCACGGAAATACGGCAAAATCTCAGGAAATGCACCCAATTGAAAGCGATACACCGAGCTGTTCCCTGTCACTCGCCATGGACGCTTCCAATCGTGAATAATCAGAAACTCACCTTTCTCTTGGAAAAACGCATCAATATTATCAACAATCACCACATCCAAATCTAAAAACAGCGCATTGCCTTTGAGTCCATATAAATCAGGCTCAAAAGTCGAAAGCTTATTCCAACCACGCTCTGGACTTCCATCAGGTAAATCTAAAGGCGGAATCGGGAAACATTGTACATTCGGATCAATGCCTTCAGTCCGATCGGTCAGACAGACCATTTTGAATGGTAAAGTGGTATGGCGCTGTACCATGTTATACAGACGATTAACGTATTCTGCACCGTATTTTGTGCCCCACTTCATACACAAGACGATATTTTCTTGAGCGTCTATTGGTTCTAGATCTGGTTGTAAATCATGCGTTTGATCAGATTGTTGCTGATTATCCATAACACCGCCTTGAATGAGCAAGCCAATACCCTAAAGCATTTTCAGGTAATTTATGGGACTTATCTTATCATAGACGCAAATGTCTTGTTTATTTGTTTGTACGGATTTATGCCTTTGATTGTGCTGTGATTTATAAGTATTTATCCATATTCATGAAAAGTTTTAATTTACTCCAAACAAATCACGTGTATAGATTTTTTCCATCACATCGTTAAACATCGGCGCCATACGATTGACCACGATTAAGTCATTCTGATGCTTGAATTTTTGCAGGCTTTCTTCAACACGGATACCCATATATTCAGTCACTTTTAAGGTCGGTTCATAGATGATAACTTCTACACCTTCTGCCTTTAACCCACGGATCACATCATGCACAGCAGACTCTCGAAAATTGTCCGAATCCGCCTTCATGGTCAGTCGATAAATACCAACAGTTTTCACTTTTTTTGCCAAAATATCATCAATGATTGCTCGTTTTCGAGTGTCATTCGAGCGAATAATTGCCGAGATCAACTCTTGAGGAATATCTTGATAGTTCGCCAACAGTTGCTTGGTATCTTTAGGTAGACAGTAGCCACCATAGCCAAATGATGGATTATTATAATGCTCACCAATCCGTTGATCTAAACCTACACCACTGATGATATCCAATGCGCTGAGATGATTTTTCATGCAATAGGTATCAAGCTCATTAAAGAAAGCGACACGCATAGCAAGATATGTATTGGAAAACAGTTTAATCGCTTCCGCTTCAGTCGGATTGACACATAAAATCACCGCATCTTTTTTTACAGATGCCTTTAAATACAATTTGGCAATTTTTTCAGCCCGTTCAGACTTTTCTCCCATGATAATGCGTGAGGGAAATAAATTGTCATGCAAAGCTTGCCCTTCTCGCAAAAACTCTGGAGAAAAAATCAAATTTTTCAGTTTGAGCTTTTTAGCAATCGACTGCGTATAACCCACAGGTACGGTTGATTTAATAACAATCAGCGCATCAGCATTAATTTTTATAATGTCTTCTAAAACCGTTTCAATACTTGAGGTATCAAAATAATTGGTTTCAGGATCATAGTTGGTTGGCGTGGCGATGATGATAAGCTTGGCATGTTGATATGCCTTCTTCGAGCTTGTTGTTGCTTCAAGATTTGTTTCGAGTAAATAGTTTTGAATACAGGAGTCACTGATTGGTGAAATTTTCTGATTGATTTGTTCTACACGCTTTTTATCAACATCCAACGCTGTGACTTGATGTTGTTTAGCAAATAATAGCGCATTGGATAAACCTACATAACCTGTTCCGACGACGGTAATTTTCATTCTATCTCTAATTTCATTGCTTTTAGAGAGATACTTTAGGAATACAATATTTCGAGACGATGATGATTTTATGATCGTTTTTTTACATTATGCTTTCACTGTTCTGACAATTTCTTTTCATTTTTCTGACAAGAAAAAAGAAGCTGCACATAAAAAATCAGGCGCTTTGCCTGATTTTTTATATAATTTTTATATTTTGACACACGGCACTTATTTTACATAAGTCAACCAATGCGCATACTTTTCACTGCGACCTTGTACCGCATCGAAGAAAGTCTTTTGGATTTCTGTGGTGATTGGACCACGTACGCCTTCGCCAATTTGACGATCATCATATTCACGGATTGGTGTCACTTCTGCGGCAGTCCCTGTAAAGAACGCTTCATCCGCAATATAGAATTCATCACGGGTGATACGACGCTCAACCACGTCATAGCCCAAATCTTTGGCGATGGTAATCACTGTTTGACGCGTAATCCCATCAAGCGCACCACCTGCGATATCAGGCGTATGTAATACACCATCTTGGATTAAGAAAACATTCTCACCAGCGCCTTGACAGACATAGCCTTGTGGGTCGAGTAACATCGCTTCGTCATAACCTGAATGTACGACTTCTTGATGCGCAAGGATCGACAAGGTGTAGTTACCTGATGCTTTTGCTTTACACATCGTTGCATTTGGATGGTGATGGGTAAATGATGAAGTTTTGACGCGGATACCTTTTGCCATCGCCTCTTCACCAAGATATGCACCCCAACTCCACGCAGCAACCACTGCATGAATGGTGTTATCTGTTGCTGCGATACCTAAACGCTCTGAACCAATAAAAATGATTGGGCGTAAATATGCCGAAACCAATTTATTCTCACGCATCACGTCAATCTGCGCTTGCTCTAAAGTCGCTTGATCGTAAGGGACTTTCATTTGATAAATTTTTGCAGAATTGAGCAAACGCTTGGTGTGTTCTTTTAAACGGAAAATAGCTGTTCCATTTGGCGTTTCATAAGCACGAACACCTTCAAAGACACCCATACTGTAGTGCAAAGTATGAGTTAAAACGTGGGTTTTTGCCTCACGCCAGTCGATAAGTTTGCCATCTTGCCAAATAAAACCATCACGATCAGCCAAATTCATGGCGCACACTCCAAATATCATTCATCTTTACAACGCCAATTTTCATTTTTATAAATTTAAAAATGTGACGTCAAATTACATAACGTCCAAATCCACCACGGTATTCGGATCAATTAATCTTTGCCATAACTTGCAAACGCCGAGTCGGATATCACGCCATGTTGTCGCATCGACTTGCAAAGATTGGTTCGCAAGCGCAAGACGGTGGCTCATCATTCGTTCACTGAGATAGGCTTGTGTCAATGTTTCGGCATCGACACTGGAAATACACCCTGCTTTGGCGGCATCTTGTAGAATGCGCACATTATCTGAGTAGTGGGCGAGATCTGGATTCGACCCACTCCATGCGAGCACTGCATACTGTGCCATAAATTCAATGTCAACGATACCACCTGCATCCTGTTTTAAGTGAAAAATGCCATCTTTTCGCTGATCTTTACTTGAGCCAAGATGGTCTTTCATCTTCTGACGCATTTTGATCACTTCTTCACGCACATGTGCTTCTTCACGTGGAGTGGTCAGCACCTGAAGGCGGATTGTTTCGATGCGTTGATTTAAATCATCATCACCTGCAATGGTTCGAGCACGGACTAGGGCTTGATGCTCCCAAAGCCACGCACTATGTTTTTGATAATGGTCAAAGGCTTTTAGACTGGTCACTAATAATCCAGCATCACCATTTGGGCGTAAGCGACTATCGACTTCATAGACTCGACCATCAAGCGTTTGTGTGGTCATTAAAGACAGGAATTTCTGCGCTACACGCATCGCAAACTCAAGTCCTGAAATGGGTTTGGTACCATCTGTTTCCGCTTGTTCTTGATAATGATGCACAAAGACCAAATCCAAATCTGAGCCGTAACCGAGCTCAATCCCGCCAAGCTTGCCGTAGCCAATCACTGAAAAGCCGAGATGATCTAAACCACAACGCTGATCCTTGACATCCAGGGGATAACCATGACGCTTCGCCACCATTTGATAAGCCAGTTGTAGAGCAGAATTTACGGTGATTTCTGCAATATCTGTGAGTACATCAGACACTCGCATCAACGGACTTTCTGCCAAGACATCACTGGCTGCCACTGAAAGCACATTGGATTTTTTAAAGAGGCGAAGCACCCGCATCAAGTCTTCCACTTGATCAAGCTCAATGCGCAGTAGTTGTTGGCGTAAGGCATTTTCCAAATCTTGGCGCTGTGGTAGCTCAAAATCCATCGACAAAAACTCATCGAGCAATACAGGATAACGACTCAGTTCTTCACAAATCCACGGACTGACACTTGCCATTTTTACAAGACGTTGCAATGCACCCCGATTTTCCATCAGCATCACGATATAGACGCTACGCCGTAGAATCGATTCAATCAATGGTAATAAACGCATCAAAGCGGTCTGAGTGTGCTCGGTATCAATGACCGCTTGTACCAAATACGGCCAAAAATCTTTTAAGCGTTTGAGTGCGGTACTTGGCAAGCGTTGCACCGCATTACTTTGCCAAAATGCCTCAATGCGCTGATACGAGCTTTCATCAAGATAAGGTTGTAATTCTTGTAATTCCCCCGAAACGGTGGGGGTATCAATCACATTAATACGCTCTTGAATTAGCGCATCGAAATAGTAGCTAACACGACTGCGCTTATGCTTCAGCACAGCTTGGAAGCTGTCCCAATCCGTAAAATTTAAGGCAAAAATTAACCGTGCTCGAAGTTGCTCATCTTGTGGCAGACTTTGCGTTTGTTTATCCTCAAGGGCTTGAATGCCATGCTCGACACGACGTAGAAATAAATACGCATCTTTGAGTTCATCAAACGCCTGCTGATCAATAAAATTATCATCTAATAAATGTTTCAGTGCCACCAAACACTGTCGGTCTTGTAACTCGAAGCGTGAACCGCCATAGATCAACTGGAAGACTTGCACGATGAACTCGATCTCTCGAATCCCGCCTGCGCCGAGTTTGACATCTTCTTCGATATTGCGTCGCATCACCTCTTTTTCGATCATGGCTTTCATTTCACGTAATGCGGCGAATGCGCTGTAGTCGACATAACGGCGGAAGACGAAAGGTCGAGCCATTTGCATCAGGCTTTCGGCTTTTTCACCGCCTGTAATGGCACGTGCCTTGATCCACGCATATCGCTCCCATTCTCGCCCATGTTGAATGAGGTATTTCTCCAGTGCAGCATGGCTGAGTGCCAGCGCACTACCATCGCCCCAAGGACGCAGACGCATATCCACTCGAAACACAAAACCATCAGCGGTGACTTGTTCGAGTAGTTGAATAATCTTCTGTCCCCAAGCAATACAAAATTGCTGTACATCAATACACTTACGCCCATTGGTTTCACCATTTTCATCAAAGGCAAAAATCAGGTCGATATCACTGGAGAGATTCAGCTCTTGCGCACCATGCTTACCCATGGCGATCACGATTAAATCTTGTACCTTGCCATCATCTTCACCGATCGGCTCACCATACTTGGCGATTAATGCAGGACGTGCAAAATCTTTTGCGACAATTACGGCTAGATCAGCAAAATCAGAAAGCTCACGCGTCAATGTGCGCACATCTGTCAAATTATTACAATCTTGCCAAATCCAGCGCAACATCAGCCGTGCACGAATCTGACGGATTTGACGCATCCATGTCGCTTCATCACTATTCGCATCTAAATTATTTTCAAGAAATGTGGCAATTTGCTGTCGGGTTAGCGGCTGTGAAAATTGATCAACTTCATAATCTAATTGCCAAATGCCATCTAAGTTTTGCATCACTTGCGTGGCGTATGGGCTACTGAATTGTGTTCTTTCTAGTTGTTGTTGATCCATTGCGAAACCGACCTGTCCTACGAATATTTAAAATAATACGGAAAAAGTTTATATCCGCATAATTACGTAGATTTGATAAGCTTGCAATGCTTTCTTTAATAGTCAAATATAAAAAAACATTCGTAATTAAAAAGCTTGATGTCCAATACACATCAAGCTTTCAATTTTAAATCTTCAAGGTAAAAACTATTTAGACTAAATCAATACTTCCCACTGGGATACGCACAATAAACCGTGTGCCTTGATTTTTGATAGATTCTACAGCGATCGTACCGCCATTATTTTCGACAAATCGCTTACACAGCACCAAGCCTAGCCCTGTGCCTTTTTCGCCTGAAGTGCCTTGTGTACTTGGAATAGTGTCTTGTTGAAACAACTTTTCACGTTGCATTTCCGTCATACCTACGCCCTGATCCTGAATACGAATCTCGACCCAATTTTGATCTTGCTGTGCGCAGATTAAAATCTCTTTATCTGCATTAGCATTGGTAAACTTGAGTGCATTCGAGGTCAGATTCTGAATCACTGAAGTCATCATCCGCACATCACCAAAAGCATAGAGCTGACCTGCAACATCACATTTCAGTTTAATCTTTTTCTTAAAGGCAGATGAGTTGAGTAGATCGACTACGGATTGCACCACATCATTGACATTGAAGTGAACAGGTTTGAAATGAAAACGACCACCCTCTGCCATCGCCCAATTCAACAAGCTTTCTAACAAACTATAAGTGGACTGCGCAGTATCATTAATATACTCGACCAACCGCAGTGAGGCCTCATCGTCTAGCGTGGCACGCTCATGCATCAAGATATCCGCACAGCTTAAAATGCCGTGAAATGGCGCACGAAGATCATGTGCAATAATCGAAAAATACTTGCTACGACTAGCATTGATTTCTTCTAAGTCAGCCAACTGACGATACGCTGTCTTACTATCTATGATCATTTGCAGTGATGAGTAACGCTGTAAAATGTACTCATCTAAACAAGTCTGCATGTGCACTGGAATTAACTGAGTTTTATCCGCACAAAGAATAATGGTTAACGTAGACTCAGTCGATGCAGTCGCATTACCGACGACATAAATCGACTCTGGCGCAAAATCATGTGAATCCTCAAAAACACCTTGTATCGTTTCAAAAATTGAGCTTTCGCTATCGAGCTGCTCGCCTTTGGCACAATGCGCTACCTGCTGGCAAATTTCTTGTACGGTTTCTTTTGGAATGGACTCAGTGGTAGAGTTTGCCACCACCATGTCTTTATATTGATAATAATAAATGGCGTGGCTGTAACGGCTTAATTTGCACAAAAAATCCACAGTTGCATCGATATGCTCAGACACAATAACTGAAAGCTCCGCCTGAAGACCTTCAGGAGCAGGAGTTGGTGTGTACGACGATATCGGCGCTCTAACCGGCATAAGACCTTACCTAATAAAAATAGAATTTAATTTAATAAAATGGTACTGGTTACGTATTTTAACAATTTAACATCAAATTGAAAATATACCAACCAAAATTGACAGAAGCTGGCAATTTTTTGTCACTTTTCGACGAATGACATTAAGTATTCTCATTGCGCAGGTAATCTAACTGAAATTGATTGAAAATTGTAGATTTTTTTCCGCTTTTTTGCACAAATTGAGTGTCATGCAAATTGAATAGTTTTTTTCATATCAACGATGACATTAAGGCCTTTACATCGCTTAACTTGACTCAACCTAAAGAAACTCATTATCTCTTTGGTGTTGTTTAGTATTGCGACTTTATTCGTCATTTCTTTGTTTGTGAACTATTTTATTCAGCGCAATCAACTATTAAGTAACGCACTGTCAGTCAATGAGGAATATGCGCACAAGATCGCCACCAGTACCGACTTGCATTTTCACGGTATTCAACTTGAGCTTAAATACAGCGCATCAGTGCTGGCAACTTCACCAAATAATGATCAAATCATCGACCAAGAACTCACACGGATTCTTAAACAATCTCAATACTTTAATAGTGTTAGCTTTGTTAAAGCAGATGGTCACTTGGCAGGCTTTGCCCCGCTTACACTCCCTTTCAAAAAGGGACAAGTTATGGACACCACTGCCACACGCTTATCTTTAAAAATATAAAGAATCGCTGATCACACCACCTTATAACTCTGCTTTAAACAATTTTTTGATTTATATTTCTGAACCTGTTATCGATGCATGTGGTCAATATCTTGGCTACGTCGGCGGTACTATTTATCCAAAAGAACAAAACTTTATTTCCCAACTTTTATCGAGCCAATACGGCTATCAAGACAATTATATGTATGTGCTGGATAGTCAGCAACGGATTATTTTTCACCCCGACCCAAGTCGTATTGGGGATTCTGCAGTCGGAAATACGGGTTTAAACACCTTAATGAATGAACCTTACGGCAATCTACGTTTGGTCGATACTAAAGGCATTGATAGCCTTGCAGGTTTCTCAAAAATAAGTGCGCCAAACTGGGTCGTGGTTTCACAGCAACCCACCAAACAACTCCTCGACCAAGCATCCAATCTGCTCTACAAAGTCATCTTAGCCATGTTGTTCTTTTATGCGTTTGTGTTCTTTGTGATTTGGCGCTTTTCCTATTTGATCGCACAACCACTCTCAGACTTGGCAGACTCAGCAAGTCAACTCAATCAGCCCGATGCCAAGAAAAATATTCGCAAGATTCGTCCGTGGTATTTCGAGGTGGCGCAATTTAAAAAAGCACTATTATCCAGTGCCAATCATTTTGAGCAAAGGGTTGAAGAACTGAATGTCATTGTCAAAACTGATCCCCTGACAGGCTTCTATAATCGACGTGGCATGCAGATGTATTTGGAAAGTTTTGAAAAACAACAAACTAATTTTGCCATCTTAGCAATCGATATCGACCATTTTAAAACGATTAACGATCATTATGGACACGCTGAGGACGATCGAGTTTTACAACACATCGCACGGCAAATCCAAGAACAGTGTCGAGATCAGGACATTTGCTGTCGGATTGGCGGTGATGAGTTTATTGTTTTGCTACCCAATGCATCTTACTCATTGGCTCATAAAGTCGCATCGAGAATCCTGCAAAATCGCACACAAGATAAGATCGAAGGTATCGGTCAGGTGACGGTATCGATTGGTATTGCAAATTGGCCAACCCACCATCAAAGTATTGATCAAACTTTGCAATTAGCGGATCAACTCCTGTATCAAGCAAAAGCGGATGGACGGAATTGTATTCGTTAAATTCTGTGTTTCAACCCATTTTTTTAGCATCGAGCTTTTAAGCGTTGAGCTTTTTTACAATCTCAGCTAAACGTTCACCTTGTACGATCGCTAGGCGTTTTTCATCTTGAGAAATCGCTTGATCATGTCGTGGGCCGCTAACATGGCTTACACCGTATGGCGTGCCACCTGATTTTGTATTCGACAACGCTGCTTCGCTATTTTTTAAGCCAAGCAACATCATACCGTGGTGGAGAAGTGGCAGATACATACTCAGTAAGGTGGTTTCTTGCCCGCCATGTATAGAGCCTGTCGCTGTAAACACACACGCAGGCTTGTCATGCAACGCACCACTGAGCCATAGACTAGTGGTCTGATCCCAAAAATATTTCATCTGACTTGCCATATTGCCAAAGCGTGTTGGGCTACCCAATGCCAAGCCTGCACAATTTTGTAAATCATCTAAAGTGCAGTACACATCGCCCTGCTCAGGAATACTAGGCTCAGCTGTAGCGATCGCAGGAAATATCTCAGGAACGGTGCGGATTTTTGCAATCAGTCCTTGATTCTCGACACCTTGCGCAATCAAGTGCGCCATTTCACGTGTACTACCATATTTACTATAATAAAGAACTAAAACATAAGATTGCATCGCTACGTGCTTCCTTGTATTGGGCATCAAATCAAGTGTAAGCATGATACGCAATTTCTCTACAGATTTGCAGAGCTGAATGTAATACGATGTAAATATTGATGTTTTTAAATAGATTATCGTGTTTAATTAAAAGATGTGATTTAAAAGACGTCATTTAAAAAATCATGATCAATATCATGCTATGAGGACCAAACTGCATGCTAGATAAACTCAAAGCTTCAGGAATACTTGAGAAGAAATGGATACAATTTATCCGTTTTGTCTTGTATCGTTTTGAAGCAGATCGTTGTCGAGAAAGTGCAGGCTCACTGACCTATACCACCCTCTTTGCCATTGTACCGATGCTCACCGTGTTCTTGGTGATCGTGTCCTCGATTAAAGCTTTAGAGCCTGCACGACAGCAGATGCAGACATGGATTTATAGCAACTTCTTGCCAAAAACCTCTATTGCCTTTGATAAAGCTCTCAACGCCTTTACCGAAAATTCAAGCAACCTGACCATTATCGGTATTCTGTTTTTATTCTTTACTACGGTCATGATGCTTTCGAGTATCGAGCTTGCGTTTAATCGCATCTGGCGAGTGCGTCAGGCGCGTGGCGGCATTGTCGGCTTTATGCGCTATTGGACAATCATCTCGCTCGGTCCGATCATTTTGGGCACAGCATTTGTACTGTCATCTACAGTCGCATCGATGAATTTACTCAGTAACACGGTTGCAGGCTATCAGTTTGATTTTGCCTATGTACTTTTATTTATTTCATTTACCTTGACCTGTTTAGGTTTTAGTTTGCTGTACTGGACGATTCCTAATCGTAGTGTGCCGATCAAGTCTGCAGTGATTGCAGGAATTTTTAGTGGTGTGGTGTTTGAGCTACTCAAAAATCTATTCGGTTTTATCATGAGTAACTTTACCAGCTACCAGTTGGTCTATGGCGCATTTGCAGCATTACCTATTTTCTTATTGTGGATTTATACCTCGTGGTTGGTGGTGTTGCTTGGTGTAGAGATTAGCTATGCCATTACGGCTTTTCATTCAGACAAGACGACTAAGCGCCATCCAATCTTAATGCTTCTTGATGTCTTAGAACTTTTTCATCAAAAGCAAAAACGTGGTGGCACAGTGTCCGATCGTGAGGCGATGAATATTCTTGGGCGTGGTGAGATTGGGAAGTGGCCGTATTTCATTGAATTATTGGAAAAACAAAACCTCATCACACGCACAGATAGCAACGAATACGTGTTGATCCGCAACCTTGAACAAGTCGATCTTTGGCAATTTGTGAAGAATCTACCGTATGCACTACCACATCGTAGCGAGCTGAATGACAGCACGCCAAATGATCATGTCATGCAAGTCGTGGGCTCAACTTTGGCAGAGTCTGATGCGTATTTGGCACAGAAGTTAGCGATTCCTTTAGCGACTATTTTCGACTCCAAAAACACTTTGGAAGATACGGTTTAAATTTTTAGCCACTATTTTTGATATAAAAAAACCATCCAAATATCTGAACACTTGGATGTTTTTTTGCTTTGTCTACACTATCTACAAAATGTCGTCCACTGATGCACATCACCATAATTCAACGTCATCTCAAGCTGATCTTTGGCAGATAACGCACCAACACCAGCGGGTGTCCCAGTCATGATTACATCACCAACTTCTAAGCGAAATACTTGGTTAATATCGACCAGTAAAGTCGCAATATCAAAAATCATATCTTGCGTATTGCCCTGCTGTTTCACAACGCCATTTTGCGCAAAGCGAAATGTCAAACGATCTAGATCAATCGCAGGATGATAATCCACCCACTCTGCAAGTACGCATGAACCGTCAAATGCTTTAGCCCGCTCCCACGGTTGACCTTTATTTTTCAATGTATTTTGTACATCACGCAAGGTCAAATCCAAGCCCAAAGTCACCGCACCGATCGCCGATAAAGCTTCAACTTTATCTGTTACCTGTGAAAGTGGTTTGGCGATCTGCAAACATAACTCACATTCAAAATGACATTCACCCAGATCGGTATTCCACACAATACCATCTTGCAAAGTACGCAGACTACTTGGTGGCTTGAGGAATAGCACAGGGCTATCAGGCACAGCATTACCGAGCTCTTTTGCGTGATCGGCATAGTTACGACCGACACAGATAATTTTTGAAGGGCTTTGCATGACGTGTCCTTAGGCTTAAGGTTTTTAATAGAAGCGCTTTAAATTTAAAAAGCCATAAATTTAAAAACTGATGAATTAATCTTTTCGGAAAGCGGATTCAAACACATCCTGCTTACCCGTCGCGTCAATCGCTGACTTGGACAATATGATCACCGTTTTATCTTTCAGCTCAATCACATAGCTGATTTTACCCTTGATCAGTCGCACCACATCACTATAGGCAAAACGATGCTGTCGATCCGCTGCGATCAATACCGCCGAGTCTTGATATAAGTCGATACCCTGCTCGACTTGACCATATTTATAACGCTCGTACTGACGTGAAAATAGCTTCGGTAAGATCACAAATCGCATCAGCAATTGAAGCAATAAAAAAGAAAAACCTAAAATAATATACACCTGACCAATGCCTTGCCATCCGAGATAAAATCCCCAAATGATAATCCCCACACTCAGTAGCGGTGTCAGATAACGGGTAAATTTCTTTTTGCCAAATGTCGCCAAAGCAAAGCCCTCTTTGGACTCTTCCAAAGTCAGGTGATAACGGCAACTAAAACTCGCTTGTTCAGTCATGATTGCAAATCATTAAAAAATGTCACCTTACTTTAGCAAGGAAGTCTAGACAATACAAAAGCCAAAACAAATTTAACAACAACACTGCATTCGTCTACATTTTATGCATTAATCGCTGCGTTGATTGTGATTTAATACTTACTTACATTTCCCACATCTTTCTTTCCAAATCTATGAAAGTTGATTTGCACTAAAGATTAGGGTCTGTTGACGTTTCACAGATGCTTGCGACAACGGACGCTTTTTAGACGATACTAGGCATGAATGAGGAAATTTAGCCATTCTAAATGATTCATTCATAACGACGTAGCGTCAAAAAGCATCCTTGTCCCGAAGGGTTATGGCTAAAATTGCCATAAACTTCGTTATAAAACTTGGCAAGGGAGTGACCATTCCCTGCGTTTCATGCCTCGTTTATGTTATTTTAGCCAATAACGCAATGCATGGTTGAAATGTCAACAGACCCTAGTAGTAAAACAAAAAATGCGAACATGGAGTTCATATGCAAAGCAGTTATATGCCGAAATATATCCGCAAATATCTTATTTTCACTATTGCAGTGTTACCACTGTGCACTTATGCCAAATTAGTTGATTGGCAAGACCCGACACCGAGCGCACTTGCACCATTTAATAACAGCGCAAAACAAGTCGCAAACGTCGCCAATGATGATATTTTTATTTATAGCCATGTGCCTCAAGCGATCAAATATACCGATAAGTCAGGTACTCGAAGCTACAAAAGTGCGCAATATAGCTCGGCTGCACTCGTAGTCAATGCCACACCTGAACAGGTATATAACACTCTAAAAAATTACTCAGGCTATGTCGGACTTTTTCCCACATTAAAAAAAGCCAAAGTCTTAGAAAGCAATAAAGCAGATACTCTGGCTCAGGAAGAAATCAGCCAAGTGGAATACCGTGTTAGCGTACCAACGCCAATCAAGGTCTTGAATTTCAATGAAGATGTGACCTTACAGCACCACTTAACTAAAAACAGCATGAGTTCATTGATTATTGACTCCCCTTTTCCGCATGGTATGGGCAAGTTTGAATGGTTCGCACTAGGTAAAAACAAAACTTTAGTCACGCTCACCCATTGGAATGATCTCGATGTGACCAAAGGCTTTCTCATCACAACCCTACTCAAAGCCATGCCTGAGATCAAAACAGGGATTCCCTATAGTGCAAATACCTTTGCTTTGGAGGCTTTGAATGAAAAATTTAACGGCAAAGCCAAAGCGGTAAAACTCAGCGCAGGAAAAATGCCTGAAAAACTAACCACGCTTGCAGAGTATCAACATCTCATTCAACTCAGCAAAAAGACCAAACAACCGATTACCTTTGTCCATCGCCCTTACGCCATCGCTTATAAGCATGGCGATGAAGACTTACGCTTTAGCACCAGCTATCAATATTTCTCTGCAAAAAGTGACAAATCAAAACAACTACTTTCACCCAATGTCTTTAAAACTTTGTTTAGTAATCAGGTGAAAAGCGCCAAACTAATTCAAAATCAAGATCAATTGAAATCACAAGATGCGATCTATGATATTCGGGTCGGATTGGGTGTGATTAATATTCCATTTAGCTCACGGATTCGTTTTGTTGATCTTGCGGAGAATCAAGTCGATATGTATGCGGTGGGCGGTGACGTCAAGTTTATGAAGTCACGCATGTCGGTCAAAGACTTTGGCTCAGGCTCAGTCTGGAAAATCACTGCTGCAGGTAAAATCGACGATGATGCGCCATTCTTACTCCGAGCAATGCGTAGCCTGCCTTATCATGATGTGTTGCCATCCGCTTCAATGGCAAGCGTGGTCAGTGCCAAAGCCGAAACAAAACTTGGACTATAACCATTTTGTGAATTTATTTGGTAAATTTTAAGCACAACAAAAACCACATATCTCAAAAGATTGCGGTTTAATTTTCAGCATTTTATTGGATTAAAAAATAATGGTGCGCTCAGAGAGATTCGAACTCCCGACCCCTTAGTTCGTAGCCAAGTGCTCTATCCAGCTGAGCTATGAGCGCATTAAGTGTGGGCATTATACGGATTTTTTAGAGTTTGCATAGCTTTATTCAAGGGCTATCCACTTAAGTGCTTAATTCATATGCAAATATTCATAAAAATTTAAGCGCAAAAAAAACCACTCATCATGCGATTGCGGTTTAATCAGTTTCATCTTCGATCAATTTTAACTTAAAAGTCTTAACTTAAAAATCTAAACATCAAATGAATGGTGCGCTCAGAGAGATTCGAACTCCCGACCCCTTAGTTCGTAGCCAAGTGCTCTATCCAGCTGAGCTATGAGCGCATTTCAAAATAATGTAGACAGACTTGGATCAATGCAATGATTGATGGTGCGCTCAGAGAGATTCGAACTCCCGACCCCTTAGTTCGTAGCCAAGTGCTCTATC
Source organism: uncultured Acinetobacter sp. (assembly GCF_947493735.1). Classification (GTDB taxonomy): domain Bacteria; phylum Pseudomonadota; class Gammaproteobacteria; order Pseudomonadales; family Moraxellaceae; genus Acinetobacter. The sequence goes on from NZ_CANLSL010000015.1 coordinate 37,185, forward strand.
CAGCTGAGCTATGAGCGCATCAGGTCATGTCAAAAACATTATCTCGTTGGCGGTGAGAGAGGGATTCGAACCCTCGGTGAGCTATAAAACCCACACTTCCTTAGCAGGGAAGCACCTTCGGCCACTCGGACATCTCACCGTAACGAGGTCGCCATAATACAAACTAAATGCGTCCGCATCAAGTACTGCAATGCTTTTTTTTAAGTTTCAAGCAACTTCGCCACTCCTTTTGCGCAATTAATCATCGCCAAACGATCAAATTATTTTGGTCATGATCTTGCAATCAAATTTCACACAAAGCGCAACCGACAATATGCTAAACTCTTGCTCGATATACAGATTTTGATGAGATGCGTGGGTATATATCATGATAAAAAAATGGAACGATCCCGAAGCCTTACTCGAGTCACAGCGTTATGACAACCCGATTCCAAGCCGAACGCTGATCTCCTCACACATTGAGCAAGCAGAACAAGGTCTAAGCTACGACGATCTTGCAGAAAAATTCGCCTTAAATAGTGATGACAATCTCGAAGCCTTACGCCGTCGTCTTGGCGCAATGGTGCGTGATGGGCAGTTGCTACGTATCGGTCAGACTTATCAGCTATGCAATGATGATCAAGAGTTTGATGCCACCGTGGAAATAAATCATCGTGGTCAAGGCTTTGCGGTGATTAAAGATCATCATGATTTGGTACTGACAGAGCGTGAACTTCGCCTCGTGTTTCATGGTGATCGTATCCGTGTACGTCCGACCAGTATTGATCGTCGTGGTAAGCAACAAGGCTTTATTACCGAAGTCATTAAACATCAAGTGCAACAAATCATCGGTGAGCTGTGCGAGCATGAAGGTGAGTTTTTTATTCAACCGAATACGCCAAATACGCATCAACCAATTACCTTAGAAAAAGAATTGGTAGAACATGCCAGCCTAAAAATTGGCGATGCGGTGCGTATTGCCATTGATGATTATCCAACCCGTGAAGAATTCGCCACAGGGCATGTGATCAAGTCGATGGCGGACCACGCCGATACGCAAATCATTATTCCTGCGACCATTTTGGAATATGGCTTGCCCTATGAATTCCCTGATGAAGTGGTAAAAGAAGCCGAAAGCTACAAAGAACCTTCGGCAAAAGATCGCAAAGGTCGCATTGACCTGCGAGATTTACCCTTAGTCACCATTGATGGTGAAGACGCTCGAGATTTCGATGATGCCGTTTTTGCAGAAAAACGTGCAGGCGGTGGCTACCGTGTGGTGGTGGCGATTGCCGATGTCAGCCACTATGTCAAAGTCGATCAACCGCTCGATGAAGAAGCACAGCAACGTGGTACGTCGGTGTATTTCCCGCATTATGTCTTGCCGATGCTCCCTGAAGCCCTCTCCAATGGTTTATGCTCACTCAATCCACACGTAGATCGCCTATGTATGGTCTGCGATTTGATCCTTTCCCGCACTGGTCGAGTCACGGGTTATGAGTTTTACCCATCAGTGATGCATTCCAAAGCTCGTCTAACCTATACGGAAGTCGCAGACTACTTATCAGGACATACCAAAGCCATTCCTGATGATAAGACGATTCATAAATCAATCAATACACTGTTCCAACTTTATCAAACCTTGCTGAATCTACGCCAAGAGCGCCATGCGATGGAGTTTGAAACTGTTGAAACTTATATGACTTTTGATGATAAAGGTGCGATTCAGCAGATTCTGCCTCGTACACGTAACGATGCACATCGCCTGATCGAAGAATGTATGCTCCTTGCCAATGTTGCCGCCGCAGATTTTGCCTTAAAACAAGATGTACCTGTGCTGTACCGTGTGCATGAGCCACCTGAGTTTTCACGTATTCAGAAAGTCCGTGATTTTGTCAAATTGCTCGGTTTAAATTTCCCTGAACAGCCAACCCAAGCCGATTATCAGCGTGTCATCGAAGCGACTAAAGATCGTGTTGATGCCACCAGTATTCATTCGGTATTACTGCGCTCGATGATGCAAGCCTATTACAGTCCGAAAAATGCAGGACATTACGGCTTGGCGTATGAAGCATACACTCACTTTACCTCGCCTATTCGTCGTTACCCTGATTTACTTCTACATCGTGCGATTAAAGCCAAATTGGCAAGTAAGCCTTATCCGCTACAAGGCGCATCACTGGACGCCGCAGGCGAGCATTATTCACAGACCGAACGCCGTGCCGATGAAGCCTCTCGTGATGTGACCAGTTGGCTAAAATGCCACTATATGCAACAGCATATCGGTGAAGAATTCGATGGCGTGATCACCACTGTGACTGATTTTGGTTTATTTATCACGCTGAAAGACTTGTATGTCGATGGCATGATCCATATCAGTCAGTTGGGCGATGATTATTTTGTTTATGATGCGCCATTGCAACGCTTAGTCGGTCAACATCATGGACGTACTTTTGCATTGGGTGACACCATTAAAATCAAAGTCGCTCAGGTGAATTTGGAAGAACGCAAAATTGATTTTGATTTGGTCAAACAACTGACCAGTGAAGGTCGTGCGGTGCGTAGCCGTGCGCCACGAAGCAATCGTGCTGATACTAATAATGCAAGTAATCACTCAACTGGCGAAAATCAAAATAGTAAGCGTCCGACACGTTCAAAATCACCTAGTAATGCAAACGGTAGCAATCCGACAAGTGCTAGACCAAGTACTACACGCCGTAAAAAACCTGTGTCAGAAGTCTTGCCAAATCTGGAAACAACCGACAAAGCAGAAAAAGATTTAGAACAAATCTTTGAGCAACCAACTGATAAAAAGCCGAAGAAGAAAAAGGCAAAAAAATCAGATGGCGATGCCGCAAAAGCGAAGTCGAAAAAAAAAGCCAAAGCCAAAAAATCGACCAAGAAAGCCAAAAAGTCGAATGCGAAGGCAAGAGAGGAATAATCCTTTCTGAAGTGTGCACACTAAAAAGCGAGCCATGGCTCGCTTTTTTAATTCTCAAATTATTCGCTTGATTTAAAACTCAAGGCAAATTAAACCAAATCATTTGACTGTCTTCACTCGCTTGAATCACCTCATTTTCCTCAAAGACTAAGGCATCACCCGCTTTCACCGTATGCTCACCGATGTTCACTTCACCTTTGATCAGATGCACATAGTTCACTCGTTTTACCTCATCCACATTTAGGCTTTGCCCTGCGTGTAACATAGCACTGCGAATTTCAGCATTTTGGCGGATTTGCATCAGCGCTTGATCGTTTGTTCCAGCAATCAAATGCCATTGGTTTGGCGCATCATTCGGGTCGCACGCCACTTGTTGATAGGTCGGCTCGGCATCTTGTACATTCGGAATGACCCAAATCTGGAGCAAATGCACCGCTTCATCATAACGGTTCATTTCACTGTGCCGCACACCAGTGCCTGCGCTCATCAGTTGCCATTCGCCTGCTTTGATATCACCTTCATTGCCCATGCTGTCTTTATGCGAAATTGTACCTGAAAGCACACAGGTCAGGATTTCCATATTGTCATGCGGATGGGTGCCAAAGCCTTGATTTCCTGCGATATGGTCATCGTTAATAACCCGCAGTGCGCTGACACCCATATATTTGGGGTCGTGCCAACTGCCAAAAGAAAAGCTATGTCGAGTGTCCAACCAACCTGCTTGGACATGTCCACGATCTTGACTGCGATGGAGATAGGCTTGCATAGGATTCACCAATATTAATTATCTCTAACTATAATTATATATTAATTAATTTTTATTAATATTACAAAATCAACATACATTGTCTTGTATTTAGAACACTGCAACAATTGCCTGAAAACTATCAACAACTCTTTAGCTAATCACTAAAAGAAAAGCAGAATCGTACTTTTTCTTTGGCTTGAATCGGATCTTTAGTTTTTGGAATAATGAGCTTTTCATCATAGATCATACGGCGAATATCATCATCTCGCACGCTTCCATGTAGGCGTTGCACACTTGGTGCATCAATCACTTGGTAGACTGCACTTTTGAATAGCTGTCCTTGACCAAGCTCATCAAAATATTAGATTCGATTTTGATTTCGCCACAGCGTGCCTTTTTGCCAAATGTCATACTTCACATCTGCAAACTTGTGCCACCATATTGGCTATGTTGATCTATTTGATAGATCCTCGGTTCTTGATCGCCTCGAAGCAACGCCCAAATCATCAGCAAGGCAAATAGCACAGTCACTGCCAAAATGATTTGCACCACACGAATCGTCCATAGCCCAGATTTACTATAAGGTTGATTCGGTTGCTTCATATGAATGCTCTACATTTGATCACTCATAAAATAGCATAAAAAAACCGACTTCTTTCGAAATCGGTTTTTGTCGCTCCGCAGAGCAAGAAACTTAAAACGTCAATTAGCTACGTGAAGCACGTTTACGATCATTTTCCGTTAAGAATTTTTTACGGATACGGATCGACTTTGGCGTTACTTCAACTAGCTCATCATCTTCAATGAATTCTAGTGCTTGCTCAAGCGTGTATTCAATCGCAGGTGTCAAAGTCAACGCATCATCTGTACCAGATGCACGGACGTTAGTCAGCTGTTTTGCCTTCGTTGGGTTCACAACCATATCGTCAGAGCGAGAGTTGATCCCTACGATCATGCCTTCATATACTTCAAGCTGTGGCTTAGCAAATAGACGACCACGATCTTGTAGCGTAAATAGTGCATACCCCAAGCAAGTACCTTGTACCATTGAGATCAACACACCATTTTGACGTTTTGCAACAGTACCTTGCTTCGCATCACCATAATGAGAGAAGCTTGACGTCATGATCCCTGTACCAGAAGTCATGGTTAAGAACTCTGAACGGAAACCGATCAAACCACGAGATGGGACAGTTGCCTCGATACGGATACGACCTTTACCGTCAACTTCCATATTGGTGAGTTCGCCTTTACGGTGACCCATTTGCTCCATGACAGAACCTTGATGTTGCTCTTCGACATCAAAAGTCACGTTTTCATATGGCTCTTGTTTAACACCATTTTCTTCTTTCATGATCACTTGCGGACGAGATACACCCATCTCAAAGCCTTCACGGCGCATATTTTCAATCAATACTGAAAGGTGAAGTTCACCACGACCAGATACTTTGAAACGATCAGGGCTGTCCGTATCTTCTACACGAAGTGCCACGTTGTGGATCAATTCACGGTCAAGACGTTCACGGATATTACGTGAAGTCACGAACTTACCTTCTTTACCGGCAAACGGTGAATTGTTCACTTGGAAAGTCATCGAAACTGTTGGTTCATCTACAGACAATGGTGGCAATGCTTCAACATTTTTTGGATCACAGATCGTATCAGAGATGTTGAGCTCATCAATACCAGTGATACATACAATGTCACCCGCAGATGCTTCTTCCACATCAATACGCTCAAGACCGTGATAACCCATGATCTTTAAGATACGACCGTTACGTGTTTTGCCTTCTTTGTCGATCACAGTCACTGGTGTGTTCAATTTCACTGAACCACGTTGGATACGACCAACACCGATAACACCCACGAAGCTGTTATAGTCAAGTGATGAAATCTGCATTTGGAATGGACCATTAACATCGACCGCAGGCGGTTCAACGATATCAACGATAGTTTCAAATAGCGGCGTCATGTCTTCTGCAAGTTCTTCAGGCGAAGGACCTGCAACACCACGTAGACCAGAAGCATACACGATTGGGAAGTCCAATTGCTCATCTGTCGCACCCAAGTTATCAAACAAGTCAAATACTTGATCAATTACCCAGTCTGGACGCGCACTTGGTTTATCTACTTTGTTGATAATTACGATTGGCTTCAAACCACGTGCAAAGGCTTTTTGCGTCACAAAACGTGTTTGTGGCATTGGACCTTCTTGCGAATCAACAAGAAGTAATACGCAGTCTACCATCGACATGACACGTTCCACTTCACCACCGAAGTCGGCGTGTCCTGGGGTGTCCACGATGTTGATACGATATGTGGTATCAGTACGTTTATCCAACCATGAAATCGCTGTATTCTTTGCAAGAATGGTAATCCCACGCTCGCTTTCTAGCGCATTTGAATCCATGACACGCTCAATCTCACCTGCACGATCACCGAGAGCACCTGATTGTTGGAGTAGTTTATCAACCAATGTTGTTTTACCGTGGTCGACGTGCGCAATGATTGCGATGTTGCGAAGATTTTTAATATCTGACATGGAAAAATGCTACTAAAAAATTTGAGGACAAATTATACAGCAAAAGCCTAACATTGAGTAGTGACAGTTTGACGACAAATCCTCTAAGATTTTTTTATTTATTTCTTTTTAAAAATCAAAACACTTCTTAAATTTTATACAATTCAAGTTATTCCATTGCATAAAATGATTGGTTTTTTTATTGCAATCAGCTGACAGATTTTATCCAATTTTAAGCCATTTATCAGGCAAATCAGTCTGATTAACAGCGATCAAACACCTCTGCAAAATAGCCCTTTATCTTTTTTTATTTGCCTTATTGGTCGAGTCGATTAAAATAGTCGCCTTTTTTAAAATTGTTAATTGTTCATTTCAAAGAACTGATTAGCGCCACCCAATATTTGCAAATGAGTATCGCCAATGGATGCAAAAAGTGAAGTGATTCTACGCCACAACCATTGGCAGGGTCGTATCTTATTGGTCAATCCACCACAAGATCAGCTTTTTCAATCATTACAAAATGTCGGTGCGACGCAAATATCAGTATGGACGTGGAATTTCGCAGATCATCACTTTTATAATAATTATCTCGAAAGCACTTTTGATGTTCAGCCAAAAGCAGATGATTATGATCAAATCATTATTTTTATCCCCAAAGCTAAGGCTTTACTCGACTATATTTTGGCGCAATGCATTCGCTTACTCGGCATAGGCAAATCAATTTATCTAGTCGGTGAGAAGAAAGCGGGGATTGAGCGTAGCGCCAAACAACTACAAAGCTTTGGCAAAACCATCAAACTCGATAGCGCACGACACTGCCAATTATGGCAACTGGTGATTGACAAACTGCCAACTGAAAAAGCAAGTCATTTAGAAACTTGGATTAAGCGTTATCCAATTTCAATAAATGATGAAACTTTGCAAATTTGCGCCCTACCTGGGGTGTTTAGCCAAGACCATCTTGATGTCGGTACAGCACAACTTTTACCTTATCTTAAACACGTCAAATCAGGCTCAGTCTTAGATTTCGGCTGTGGTGCAGGCATCATTTCAGCCGTTTTAGCAAAACAAGATTCGTCGAGAAAAATGACTGCTGTCGATATTGATGCTTTTGCACTGTGTTCAACCGAGCTCACTTTTGCAGAGAATCAGCTAAGTGAGCAACTCACGACGCTTGCGATTACCGACATTCAAGACATTTCAGATCAATTCGATGTGGTGGTCAGCAATCCACCTTTTCATCAAGGCATCAAGACCAATTATCAAGCCAGCGAAAATCTGTGTAAATTTGCCAAGCAACGACTTCGTCCTCAAGGTGAATTGTGGATCGTTGCCAATCGTTTTTTGAATTACCCTTCCTTGATCGAAGCTCAGTTTGCACAGTGCGTGCAAAAAGCCGACAGTCAAGGATTTAAAGTTTTATATGCTCAAAGCTAAACTTTGTATGCGACTGCAAAGCATTCATGTAAAAAGGCTTCATGTAAAAAAGCACACATGTAAGATGGACTTCATATGCAAAATGACCAAGCAGTAGACACTGCAACACCGCACCTAAAGCGTAAGCTCAGTGCACGCCATCTGAATATGATCGCCATCGGCGGTTCGATCGGTACGGGACTGTTCCTTGCTTCTGGTGCAACGATTGCTACCGCAGGACCGGGTGGTGCATTAGTCGCTTATGCACTCATTGGGGTGATGATTTACTTCCTGATGACCAGTCTAGGAGAGCTTGCAACACATTATCCAAGCTCAGGCGCATTTTTTACCTACGGTAGTCGTTATGTTGATCAAGGTTTTGGTTTCGCCCTCGGTTGGAACTACTGGTACAACTGGGCGATCACTGTGGCTTTTGAGTTAGTCGCTGTACAGTTCATCATGAAGTTTTGGTTTCCTGAAATCGAAGGCTTCTACTGGAGTGCGCTGTTTTTAGCGGTGATTTTCGGCATTAATGCACTGACGGTCAAAGGCTTTGGTGAGAGTGAATTTTGGTTCTCTATGATCAAAGTAATCGCCATCATTGTATTTATTGCGATCGGTTTATTTACCATTGGCAAAATTATGCTCGATCCCATGCAAAGCATCACGCAGAATTGGGTCACAGGCGATGCGCCTTTTGTCGGCGGTTTGCAAGCCATGATCGGGATTGCCATGATCGCAGGATTTTCCTTCCAAGGCACGGAAATGGTCGGTGTGGCAGCAGGTGAATCGAAAGAACCGCATAAAACCATTCCTCTAGCGATTAAACAGATTTTCTGGCGGATTTTACTGTTCTATATCTTGTGTATTTTCATCATCGGCACATTGGTAGCGTATAACGATCCGATGCTCCTACATGCCGCAAAAACAGAAAATGTTGCTCTCTCGCCATTCACTTTACTGTACGAGAAAGCAGGTTTTGCCTTTGCAGCCAGTGTCATGAATGCGGTGATCTTATCTGCGATTCTCTCTGCGGGTAACTCGGGCATGTATTCATCAACACGTATGCTGTATGACATGGCAAAGCAAGGACGTGCACCGAAAGTTTTTGCCAAACTGGATCGTCGTGGCGTACCGATGAAAGCACTTTATGCTACGACTGTGGTGGCAGCACTATGCTTCCTCACTACATTTATTGGCGAAGAAGCCGTGTTTAACTGGTTACTCAACACTTCGGGTATGTGTGGTTTTATCGTTTGGCTAGGGATTGCGGTATCGCATTATCGTTTCCGCAAAGGTTATCTCAAACAAGGCTATCAACTCAGTGACCTTGTTTATCGTGCCAAATTTTTCCCATTTGCACCGTGGTTTGCTTTTATTCTATGTAGTTTGATTATTCTCGGTCAGAACTATCAGGCGGTGATTGGTGGGCATATCGATTGGCTCGGCTTACTCTCGACCTATATCAGTATTCCGTTATTCTTAGTCATTTGGCTGGGCTATAAATGGAAATATAAAACCAAGCTGATTCCATACTCGAAGATGGATGTACAACCCTTAAAAATTGACGACAACGCGTAATCATCACTCTCGCACAAATGCCATGACCAAATAAGTAATCTCATTACTCAAATCTCATGGCATTTGAGTGTTTAATTAAACTTTCTGCAAATCAAACTTCGAATGCGCTAAGTCTTCAATCGGCATTGGCTTGGCAAAATAGTAACCTTGCAACTGATGACAGCCCAGTCGAATCAATATTTCAGCCTGCTCCTTCGTTTCAACACCTTCAGCCGTGACGATCAACCCGAGCTGTGAAGCAAGATTGATAATACTTGCAAGGATAATTTCGTCTTTTTTATTTTCACCATCAAGATGACTGACAAAGACTTTATCAATTTTCAACTCATCGATCGGCAAATCTTTGAGATATGAAAAGCTCGAATAACCCGTACCAAAGTCATCAATTGCAATCTGCAAACCAATCTGTCTGAGTCGCTCAAATTTTTGTACGGACAGCTTCACATTGCGCATGGCGGTGGTTTCAGTCACTTCAATGATGAGATACTTGGCATTGATTTGGTATTTTTCTAATAACTCATCCAATACTTCGAACAACTCATCATGCTCAAACTGCGATGCAGAAAAATTTATCGCAATCGGTACTAACGGAAAGTCTGATGTCTGCCAAAGTTGAATTTGCTTACAAGCTTGCTCAAGTACCCAATGGCCAATGGACACAATCAGACCCGACTTCTCCGCAAGATCAATAAACTGATATGGTATCAGTAATCCAAGCTTGGGATGTTGCCAACGGATTAACGCTTCCACGCCACAGCATTGCAAATTGGCGTTGTATTTTGGCTGATAATGTAAAACCAATTGATCATGTATGATTGCAGTCGTCAGATCATTGATGAGATTATATTCTTGGCGTACACGCTGTGCTTCCAAGTTTTCATCAAAATAGTAAAATCCATTACCACCCCGCGCCTTGGCTTGCAGCATCGCAAGATCGGAATTCATCACCAGTTCTTTAAAACTATTGCCGTGCTCAGGAAACATCGCAACCCCGACACTTGCAGACAGTGCAATGGTTTGATCACCAATCCGATAGTTGCGCTTAATCTTAGCATTGACCTGTTTGGCTAAAGCTTTGGCTTCCTCACCCGTCGCATTGGACACCATCATCACCAACTCATCACGACCAAAGCGTGCCAACCTGACATTACGCCACAAGGTTTGCTTCACCCGTTTTACCACCTCGATAAAGAGCTGATCCGCCATTTTGTGCCCATAGAATTCATTGATCATCCGAAACCGATCGAGATCAATATACAAAAAGGCAAGTTGCTGATTATCAGCACGATGTTGCTGCAATATTTCACCGATATAATCTTCAACAAACAATCGATTTGGCAATTGCGTCAATTGATCGTGGGTATTTAAATTCACAATCTCAACAGTCAGACGATCTACATCTTGTTTCTTGAGCGCAATTTGTTTTTCAAACAATGAAAAGCTTGCACCGACAATAATCACCAAAACCAATAAAAATAGCATTCCCAAGACGAAATAAGCATGATTGGATTGAAATAATTCATACTGCTCCACCTGATCGACACTAACAAAATACACACTTGCCATGCCTGTGTAATGCATTGCCGCAATACTCAAACCCATCATCACTGCGACAAACAAACGTGGCGAATAATGATAAGACTCAGCCGACCGAAACCGATACGCCAAATAGAAAGTCACACCCGACCCAAGAATAGCGATCACCACCGAAAGAAGTACGATCAACGGTTGATACAACATCGCATGATGCGGAAAAATTAATCTAGCCATCCCCGTATAATGCATCGCTGAAATACCCAATCCCATAAATACTGAGCTTAGAATAATTCGAGAGACAGGCAAGCTTGTCCTTGTGTTGAGCCATAAAGCAAAAATCGACACAAACGCCGCAATCAAATACGACAGACTTGTATACAGCAGGTCGAATCGGTAACCATGAGGTAGATGACAGGCAAGCATACCAATAAAGTGCATCGACCAAACTGCCAAACCAAAAATCATGCCTGTGGCGATATTGATTGGCAAGGCGAGATGCGTATTTTTTTTATAATATGATAAATTTTCAACGCTAAAAGCAGCAAAGCTTACCCCGATCGCCACCGCAATCGATAATAAAACCAGCCAGACGTTATATTCAGCATGCATGATGCATTGCTCACACTTTTATTTTAAAACCACTATTGTTTTGCGTTATAGCATGATAATTCGACTTACTCTAGCGCAGTCATCATTTTTTCTGACTTTTTAGACTTCAGTTTACAAATTTAGGGCAATTTGATTGCTTTATCGCACACAGCGCTAAAAAAGCCCTTGTAAAAACAAGGGCTCTTGAAAGAGTAAACTAAAACTTAGTTCTTTTCTTTGTCTACGATTTTGTTTGCTTGAATCCAAGGCACGAAAAAAAAGGGAAAGCCATGCTTGCCCATTTTTTAAGGCACGTAACGCACCCTTAGTTCTTTTCTTTGTCTACGATCTTGTTCGCTTGAATCCAAGGCATGAGCTTATCCAAAGCACTGCTTTGGACAAGTGCAAGGCTCGCAACTTAGTTCTTTTCTTTATCTACGATTTTGTTTGCTTGAATCCATGGCATCATTGAGCGTAGTTTAGAACCAGTCACTTCGATACCGTGCGCCGCATTTTGACGACGACGAGCAGTCATAGATGGGTAGTTCAATGCACCTTCTTGGATGAACATCTTCGCATATTCACCAGATTGGATACGTTTTAATGCATTACGCATTGCTTCACGAGATTGTTCATTGATCACTTCAACGCCAGTCACGTATTCGCCGTATTCAGCATTGTTAGATACTGAATAGTTCATGTCAGCGATACCGCCTTCGAACATCAAGTCAACGATCAATTTCAACTCGTGCAAGCATTCGAAATAAGCCATTTCTGGTGCATAACCCGCTTCAACCAAAGTTTCGAAGCCCATTTTAACCAATTCAACTGCACCACCGCAAAGCACTGCTTGCTCACCGAATAGGTCAGTTTCAGTTTCTTCACGGAATGAAGTTTCGATGATACCCGTACGACCACCGCCAACACCTGAAGCATAAGACAATGCAACATTACGTGCATTACCAGACGCATCTTGATGAATCGCGATCAAATCAGGTACACCTGAACCACGTTGGTATTCAGAACGTACGGTATGACCTGGTGCTTTTGGCGCAACCATGATTACGTCAAGATCAGCACGAGGTACAACTTGGTTATAAAGTACAGAGAAACCATGCGCAAATGCTAACGTTGCGCCTTCTTTGATGTTTGGCTCGATCACATCACGATAAAGTTGAGATTGGAATTCATCAGGTGTCAAGATCATCACTAAGTCAGCTTGCTTAACAGCTTCTGGCACTTCAGCAACTTTTAGACCTGAGTTTTCAGCTTTTTTCCACGATGCAGAACCTGCACGTAGACCAACAGTGACGTCAACACCTGAGTCTTTCAAGTTCAATGCGTGCGCATGACCTTGTGAACCATAACCAACGATTGCGACTTTCTTAGATTGGATAATTGATAAATCACAGTCTTTATCATAAAAAATTTGCATTTGTGTTCTCCATTAAAACTTTGAATCCCCCTAAATCCCCGTTTTCAAGGAGGACTTTACACGAATTCAATACTTTGTATGATTCGTGTTGTCCCTCCCTTTATTCAGGGGATGAGGAGCGGTTATAGCTCCGCAAGGGGGGTTAAATATTAAATACTTAAAACTTTTTCACCACGTGCAATACCTGAAACGCCTGAACGCACCACTTCTAAAATCGTATTTTCAGACAATGCGTCGATAAAGCCATCCAGCTTATCTGTCGCACCTGCGATTTGGATGACATAGGTATTCGGTGTCACATCAACGATTTGCGCACGGAAGATATCCGCTGTACGTTTGATCTCGGCACGGGATGCACCAAGCGCACGCACTTTGATCAACATCAATTCACGCTCGATATGCGCACCATCGGATAAATCAACTACTTTGACCACTTCAACCAATTTATTCAATTGCTTGGTGATTTGCTCAATCTTGTGTTCATTACCATAGGTCGTCAAAGTTAGACGAGATAAGGTTTCATCATCAGTCGGCGCAACATTTAATGTTTCGATGTTATAACCACGTTGACTAAATAAACCGACGAGACGTGATAGCGCACCTGCTTCATTTTCAATGAGTACAGAAATAATATGTCGCATTAGGTACGCTCCCCTTTTGATAACCACATATCACGCATCGACTGACCTGCAACCAACATTGGATAAACGTGCTCTGAACGATCGACCATGACATTGATAAATACACACTTATCATTGATCGCCATCGCTTCTTCTAGCTTCGCTTCAAGCTCATCCGCATGGTCAATTTGAATACCGACATGACCATATGCTTCCATCAGCTTTGGAAAATCTGGCAATGAATCCACATACGAGCTTGAGTGACGACCTTCGTAGTTCATATCTTGCCACTGCTTCACCATACCTAATGCACGGTTATTCAAGCATAAGATTTTGACATTCATACCATATTGCTTACAGGTCGATAGCTCTTGGATACACATCTGAATCGACGCTTCACCTGTCACACAAACCACTTGCTTCTCTGGGAAAGCCAATTTTGAAGCCATCGCATATGGTAGACCTACGCCCATCGTACCTAGACCACCTGAGTTGATCCATTGACGTGGATGCTTGTACTTGTAATACAAGGCAGCAAACATTTGGTGCTGACCCACATCTGAGGTAATGATCGCATCACCGTGAGTGACTTTATATAATGCTTCAACCACTTGCTGTGGTTTCATGCTGTTGTCTGTTGGTACTTGATAACGAAGACCATGAACCTGACGCCAGCCATCAATCTGCTTCCACCACTCTGCAATCACTTCAGGATTTGGCTTCGACACATTGAGCTGTTTCATTTGTGCCAACATTTCTTGAAGCACAGGCTCAACTGCACCAACGATTGGAATCTGCGCAGTAATGGTTTTTGAAATCGTTGCAGGATCAACATCAATATGAATGACACGTGCATTCGGACAGAATTTTGCAGGATTATTAGTCACACGGTCATCAAAACGTGCGCCAATGGCAAAAATCACATCGGCATTGTGCATCGCCATGTTTGCTTCATAGCAACCATGCATGCCCAGCATACCAACAAACTGCGGATCGTCACCTGGGAAACCACCAAGACCCATCAAGGTATTGGTCACTGGGAAATTCAAAATGTGTGCAATTTCTGTCAATAACGCAGACGCATTACCTTGTACCACACCACCACCTGTATAGATCACAGGGCGTTTTGCAGTGAGTAATTCATCAATCGCTTTACGAATCTGACCTGAGTGACCACGTGTTGGTGGTTGATACGAACGCATCTTCACTTTTTCAGGATATTCGTAAGCAAATTTTTCAGCAGGATTGGTCGCATCTTTTGGAATATCTACAACGACTGGACCTGGACGACCAGACGCAGCGATATAAAATGCTTTTTTGATAATGGCAGGAATTTCACTGGCATGACGCACTTGGAAACTATGCTTCACGATCGGACGAGAGATACCAACCATGTCGGTTTCTTGGAACGCGTCTTCACCGATCAAGTGAGTTGCCACCTGACCAGATAAAATCACCATTGGAATCGAATCCATATAGGCAGTCGCAATCGGAGTGACTGTATTTGTTGCACCAGGACCACTTGTGACGAGGACGACACCTGTTTTCCCTGTGACACGAGAGTACGCATCGGCCATATGCCCTGCTGCTTGCTCGTGACGCACGAGATAGTGCTCAATCTTGTCCTGCTGAAAAAGCGCATCATAAATATGTAAAACTGCGCCGCCCGGATAACCAAAAACGTGTTCAACACCTTCGTCCGCCAAAGCGCGAACAAGCATCTCACCACCTGATAAAAGTTCCAACGTATTCACCCTAGACTTTCTGGATGCAGTGCTTACGTACTTAGATATTCGAGAAACTTCTCATCCCAAAAATACGTGCATCGACTACATCAAATTTAAAAAAACAAATATTCATAAAATATTCGGGCGACATAAAATTGTCGCCTGATAAGGGATTAGCTTAACCGTGATGTAAAAATACACATTGCATGGACTACTTTTCCAACAATGACAGGATCGCTTCGGGTGGAAGAAGATCGAGTTCGACGCCCTGCTCGTCTAGAGTTTCAGAGGCTTATCACGGCTATGATATGGATTCGAAGGGTGATCGAATAAATATACATAAACTAAAGCGAGCATTTTTGATGCTATTGCCCTGAAAGTCAAGTTTTCTATGTGTTTTATTCAAAGCTTTTTTCAAAAATGTGCTTCCTCTATCAAGAACATCATTTCGTCGTCAAAATAATCTTTCTAGCGCATAGATTCTGTGATGAGTTGATTTGCATTTTGGTTAATTTTTCACACAAATATGCTATTTAGATTTAAGATAAGAAAAATATCTGTCCTCTTATATTGTCAATAATAGACAGCGCATGGAGCTCAAAATGTTCTTAAATACAAAATTGATTGATAAAAAACACATGAATATCAAGATGAAAATAAGCCTAATCCTACTTGCAACAACTCTTGCAAGTACCGCACCGCAAATCGCTCAGGCGCAAAAATTTTATAAGTGGGTCGATGCTAGTGGCTCAACACACTACACCACAACACCACCTCCCAAAAATGCAAAAAAATTAGGCAACATTAATACCTACAATGATACGCCGAGTGGTCGCAATCACATGCCACCACCGCAAACAAATAACGCACAAGAAAACACTCAAGTTGCGAATAATGCGAATCAAACTACAAAAGAAGCCGAAGCAGCCGCTGATGCCGCTGCGAATCAAACCCTACCAAAAGTACCACCGTCCAGCAATAGTGCGCCATCACAATCAAATGAGCGCATCACCTTACCTCAAGTTGGTGAAGATCCTACACGCGGGCAAGAACAAATCTTAAATTCGGGTCGCAACTTGCTATAAATTGCCTCACAAATGCCATCAAAGCACCGAAATTGCGCAAATCAATCCACGAAATTTGCGCTTTTTTTTTCAATTTGCGCTATGCTGTGCATCATTAATTTTCCTTATTTTACCGCTCAGCGAATTTAGAGTTTTTGAGTTAATTTAATGCCATGACCATGATGTCTTCTACGCCGATTCAGGCTGAATACCAAGCCAATACCATTGAACCACAGATTCAACAGGACTGGGCAACTCGCCAAGTCTTTAAGGTTGCCGACCAAGTCGAGGGCAAGCATCGCTATATTCTGTCGATGTTCCCTTATCCAAGTGGCAAACTGCATATGGGTCATGTGCGCAATTACACCATTGGCGATGTGATCAGCCGTTTTTATCGTTTAAAAGGTGAAACCGTGCTACAGCCGATGGGTTGGGATGCGTTTGGTTTACCTGCGGAAAATGCCGCAATTGCCCATCAAGTTGCGCCAGCGAAATGGACTTTTGAAAATATTGATTACATGCGCAATCAATTGAAAAGTCTTGGTTTATCTGTGGATTGGGATCGTGAGATTGCCACCTGTACACCAGAATATTACCGCTGGGAACAATGGCTTTTTGTTCAGCTCTATAAAAAAGGCGTGATTTACCGCAAGCTCTCTACCGTGAATTGGGATCCTGTCGATCAAACCGTACTTGCCAATGAACAGGTGATTGATGGTCGTGGTTGGCGTTCGGGTGCATTGGTCGAAAAGCGTGATATTCCAATGTATTACTTCCGCATCACTGATTATGCGCAAGAGCTGTTGGACGATTTAGACCAACTCCAAGACGGTTGGCCGCAGCAAGTCTTGACCATGCAACGCAATTGGATTGGTCGCTCAGAAGGCATGGAAATTACTTTCCCATCCGCCGATCCGTCGATCTATGCCGATGGCTTGACGGTGTATACCACTCGTCCTGATACCTTAATGGGTGTGACTTATGTGGCGGTTGCTGCGGATCATCCTTTGGCGAAAAAAGCTGCAGAATTAAAACCTGAATTGGTGGCATTTATCGAAGAATGCCGTCATGGTTCGGTTGCCGAAGCCGATCTTGCCACTGCCGAGAAAAAAGGCATGGCAACTGGATTGTTTGTGACGCATCCAGTGACTGGCGAGCAAGTCGAAGTCTGGATTGCAAACTATGTGTTAATGAGTTATGGCTCAGGTGCGGTGATGGCTGTACCTGCGCATGATGAACGTGATTTTGAATTTGCCAATAAATTTGGTTTGCCAATTAAACAAGTGATTGATGCCAAAACCGAAGCTGATCAAGACTTTGATGTAACACAATGGCAAGAATGGTATGGCTCGAAAAATGGCACATTGATTAATTCAGGTGAATTTGACGGCTTAACGTTTCAAGCAGCGTTTGATGCGTTAATTGCCAAGCTCGAACCACAAGGTCAAGCCTTGAAAAAAGTGCAATTCCGTCTACGAGATTGGGGTGTGTCACGTCAGCGTTATTGGGGTTGTCCAATTCCAATGATCAACTGCGAATCGTGCGGTCAAGTCCCTGTACCTGAGGATCAGTTGCCAGTGGTTTTACCAACTGATGTGGTGCCTGATGGTTCGGGCAATCCATTGGCGAAAATGCCTGAGTTTTATCAAACCACCTGTCCAAGCTGTGGTGCAGATGCCAAACGTGAAACTGATACTTTAGATACTTTTGTCGAGTCTTCATGGTATTACGCACGTTATGCTTCACCTGACTATACCGATGGCATGATCAAGCCTGAAGCGGCTGCATCGTGGCTGCCAGTCAATCAATATATCGGTGGTGTGGAACATGCGATTTTGCATCTTTTATATGCGCGCTTCTTCCACAAACTGATGCGTGACGAAGGTGTAGTACAAGGCAACGAACCATTCACCAACTTGTTAACTCAAGGCATGGTCTTGGCGGACACCTTCTACCGTGAAGATGCCAGTGGCAAGAAAACATGGTTCAACCCTGCCGATGTTGAGCTTGAGCGTGATGAGAAAAGTCGTATTATCTCAGCAAAATACAAAGGCGATGGTCAAGCTGTGGTGATCGGTGGACAAGAAAAAATGTCCAAATCCAAGAACAACGGTGTCGATCCACAGTCGATTATTGATCAATATGGCGCTGATACTGCACGTGTATTTATGATGTTTGCTGCACCGCCTGATCAATCTTTAGAATGGTCAGATGCTGGGGTTGAGGGCGCAAACCGTTTCTTAAAACGTGTATGGCGTTTAACCACGACCTTCTTGGAAAAAGGTAATACATCTCAAGACATTGGTGGTGCAAATCTATCCAAAGATGCGCAAGACCTACGTCGTAAAGTGCATGAAACCATTGCCAAAGTTGGTGATGATATCGAACGTCGTCATGCCTTTAACACTGCCATTGCGGCACAGATGGAATTGCTGAATAGCATCACCAAGTTTGAAGCCAAAGATGGCAACGATATTGCTGTGGAACGTGAGGCGATCGTGAGCTTACTCACCATGCTTGCACCATTTGCACCACATTTGAGCCAGACGTTGTTAGCACAGTTTGAGATTGATTTAACCGCTACCCTTTTCCCAGAAGTTGACGCTTCTGCATTGACTCGTAATACGCAAACCATTGTGGTACAAGTCAATGGTAAACTTCGTGGTAAGTTAGAAGTGGCTGTGGACATTGCCAAAGATGATCTACTTGCGCAAGCTAAAGCATTGCCTGAGGTGCAACAATTCTTAACAGGTCCAACCAAGAAAGAAATTGTGGTGCCAAATAAGTTAGTCAATTTAGTGGTTTAAACGGCTATTTAAAGCTGTGGTTTAAATCAAGTCGTACATGTTATATAAGCTAACGATTTGAACGATCATTTTATGAATGAAAGGAAAAAATAATGCACTTGATTCGACGTTTTGCAATCATTGTTCTAAGCTTAGGATTAAGTGCGAGTTTTGTTGGCTGTGGTTTTCAACTCCGTGGCGCACAGATTAAAGCCCTACCGACGCAATACCACTCGGTACAATTGGCATTGCCTGAAAATGCACAAGATTTGGAAAAACCATTAAAAGTTTATCTCAGTAATCTTGGTGCTCAGATCAACCAAACAAATGCTTTGACTCGCCTCAAGGTGACCGATTACGAACTCAAGCGTCGTCAATTCCGCGGCAAACTCACCGAAGCTCAACTGCATATGTCGGCAACTTTTCAAATCGAAAATATGCAAGGCGAACCCCTGACTGCACCTCGCACCGTGATCTCACAGCGCACCTATCAATATGATATTGCGACCGTCAACACCGAGCGTCAAGAAGAGCAATTCTTTATCAAAGTCATGAACGAAGATATCGCTCAACAGATCATCCATCAGTTGCACACCAATCGCTTACCGACAGCTGTGCTTGATCAAGCCCCTGAATAATTCGTTCATTTAATTTCGACTTTGCCTAGATGAAACTCGACTACCAACAAGCCCTAAACCGTGTTGCAGATGCACAAGGCGCTTGGCTTGTGCATGGTGGTGAGCCTTTGCTTGAGCAAAATCTACTGTCAAAATTTCGAGAGCATTGGCAATCTCAAGGCATCGAACGACAACGCTTTGAACTGCAAAATGTGCAAGATTGGAAGCAGGTTTTTAGTGCATTAAATAGCTTATCGTTATTCTCCAGTCAGCTTGCGATCGAAGTGCATGGCAATATCAAACCTGATGCGCAAAGCTTAAAACTGCTGAAAAGTTATCTTCAAGATCCGATGGATAATTTCTTGCTGATCGTCTTTCCCAAGCAAGAAAGTCAAAGCCTAAAATCTGCATTTTTCCAAGCCATCGAAGCTAATGCTTCAGTGGTTGCGCTAAATGCTTATGGCGCACAACAACAGCAACGCATCTTGCAAATTGAAGCAGAAAAAATCGGCATTCGACTGACTGAGCAAGCTTGGCAATGGCTAATTTTTCACCATGAAAATAACTTACTTTCTGCTCGCAATACTTTGCTTGGATTAGCTGATAGCTTTTCTGATCTTGCACAAATTGACATTGCAGAGCTTGAACAAAGCGTACAGGATCAATCTCGCTTTAGCACCTTTGATCTAGGCGATGCCTGCTTAAAAGGCGATTTGGCACAAGCGGTAAAAATTCTGAATTTTCTCATTGAATCGGGCGAAGCTTCACCATTGATTTTTTGGGTATTACAAAAAGAAATGCGTTTGATTCTACAACTGTTTGAACAACCGCAAAATGCACTGCAACTCGGCATTTGGAAAAATAAGCTGTCACTTTACCAAAATGCGCTTCGACGTTTTACACCACAACAACTATTAACATGGTCAGATTTATTACTGCGTACCGATCAAGCGATTAAGGGCTTGGGCGATGAAAATCCTGATGATTTATTATTACAATTGGTTTGTGCGCTGAGCGGTAAGGCGATTTTTAGACCATAAATTCAGCAATGAACCATTTTTATTGTTGAATTTATCTCAATAATTTCAAGTCAAGTTAGGTAAAAAGTTACGTGTATTCAATATAAAAATTCATGTGTTATCCGCAATTCGCACATATACTAATGCAAATATTCTCATTTAGTCTGTTTCAACATGCCTGCCAAGTCCAAACGCTCAAAAATTATTTTTACGATTATTGCCATTTTAATCATCGCCTTACTGGCATGGTGGTTTTTAAAACCCAAAGAAGAACTGCCAAGCTATATCACATCCCAAGTCGAGCGTGGCGATATTGAAAATAGCGTGATCGCAACAGGTTTGCTCGAAGCAACCAAAATCATCAGCGTCGGTGCACAGGCGTCTGGTCAGCTGAAAAAAATGTATGTCGATCTTGGTGATGAAGTCAAACAAGGGCAATTGATCGCACAAATCAACTCGGTGACCCAAGAAAACGAAATCCAAACTGCACAGGCGAGTATCAAAAATCAACAAGCGCAACTGGCTGTTCGACAAGCGACCTTAGCTCAAGTGCAAGCAGAATATAACCGTCAAAAGAATATGTATGCGCAAGATGCCACATCAAAAGCCGAACTTGAGTCTGCCTTAGCAAGCTTTAAGACTGCTCAAGCGGAAATCGTGGCACTCAATGCGCAGATTGAACAATCTCGCTTAACCTTAGCAACTGCACAAGAAGAATTAGGCTATACCCGCATTATTGCACCGATGGACGGCACAGTGGTGGCAATCGTGACTGAAGAAGGTCAAACGGTCAATGCCAATCAAAGTGCACCAACCATTGTCAAATTGGCAAAACTTGACACCATGACCGTGAATGCAGAAATCTCTGAAGCTGACGTGATGAAAGTGGAAAAAGGTCAATCTGTCTATTTCACCACACTCGGTGATAGTGAGAAAAAATATTACGCCACACTGCGTCAGATCGAGCCTGCTCCTGAGTCAATCAGCGATGATTCTTCAAGCAGTTCAAGTTCTAGCTCAAGTGAAGCAATCTACTACAATGCACTGTTTGATGTCCCAAATGAAGATGGAAAATTGCGTATCGACATGACCGCACAAGTGTCTATCATTATTGATCAAGCTAAAAATGTGCTGACTATCCCATCTTCAGCGATTGAAACAAAATCTTCTGGCAGCAAGACTTCCTCATCAACTAATAAACAATCTGCATCAAGTCAAAAAGACGCTGGTTCAAACACTGCTAAAGATGGCATAAGCTCGAATCGTCCGACACCATTACAGTTAACCGCTACTGAACAAGCCCTCATTGAGCAAGGCAAAGCGACTCGTGCAATGGTACGTGTCTTACAGGCTGACGGCACTGCAAAGCCGACCCCTGTATTGGTCGGATTGAATAACCGCGTCACCGCACAAGTGCTTAAAGGCTTAAAAGAAGGTGACGAGGTAGTGATTTCAGACAGCGCAGATACTTCGAACGACGCTGCAAAACGTAACAACCGTGGTCCAATGAGAATGTAATCCATGAGTCAGAATCAACAACCTCTACTTGAGGTCAACAATCTGATCCGTGAATTTCCCGCAGGCGAAACTTCGGTAC
The DNA here is from genome assembly GCF_947493735.1 of uncultured Acinetobacter sp. GTDB lineage: Bacteria > Pseudomonadota > Gammaproteobacteria > Pseudomonadales > Moraxellaceae > Acinetobacter. The sequence goes on from NZ_CANLSL010000015.1 coordinate 59,360, forward strand.
AGATTCTTAAAAGCATTGATCTGAAAATATATGCAGGCGAATTGGTTGCCATCATTGGTCAGTCAGGTTCAGGCAAATCCACCTTGATGAATATCTTAGGTTGCTTGGATAAACCAACCGCAGGTAGCTATAAGGTCAATGGACAAGAAACTGGTCAGCTTGAACCTGATCAATTGGCACAGCTTCGTCGTGAATATTTTGGTTTTATTTTTCAGCGCTATCATCTGCTTGGTGATTTGACGGCAACAGGTAACGTCGAAGTCCCTGCGGTCTACTCAGGAGTTAACCCGACCGAACGCCACGAACGCTCATCAAAGATTCTCAGTGATCTTGGGCTCGGTGAACGCCTTGATCATCGTCCTAGCCAATTATCTGGTGGTCAACAGCAACGTGTGTCGATCGCTCGTGCCTTGATGAATGGCGGTGATGTGATCCTCGCCGATGAACCAACAGGCGCATTGGATAAGAACAGTGGTTTTGAAGTGATGCGTATTTTGCGTGAGCTGAATGCCAAAGGACACACGGTCATTTTAGTCACCCATGATATTAATGTTGCGAAAAACGCTACACGAATTATCGAAATTAGTGACGGGAAAATCATTTCCGACCAACCGAATGAACCAACGTATCAAGACGATGAACAACCGATCACAGAACGCCAAACCTTAGTTCGTGAAAAGAAAAAGAAATCTTCCCCGCTACGCTCTTTCTTAGATCGACTTGGTGAAGCATTTCGCATGGCACTGATCGCCATGAATGCGCATCGTATGCGTACATTCTTGACCATGCTCGGTATTATCATTGGTATTGCTTCGGTGGTATCCGTCGTTGCCCTCGGTAATGGCTCACAAAAGCAGATTTTGGAAAATATCAGCAGTTTGGGCACCAATACCATTACCGTCTATCAAGGTCGAGGCTTTGGCGATAACTCTCGAACCGCCTCCAATAAAACCCTCGTCCCAGATGATGCAACAGCACTGTCCGAACAACCCTATGTGGAAGCGGTGAGTCCGAGTGTCAATACATCTGTGACCGCACGCTTTAAAGAAACTGAAGCGTCTGCAACGATCAATGGTGTTGGCGAAAGCTATTTTGATGTCAAAGGTTTAACCTTTGCCAGTGGTCAGGCGTTTGATGAACGTAGTACCACACAGATGAGCCAAGACGTGATCATTGATCAAAACACCAAAGACACGTTCTTTAGTGATGGTACTGATCCGATTGGTCAAGTGATCTTACTTGGTAGTGTGCCAAGCCGTGTGATTGGCGTTTTAGACAAAGAGAAAAGTAGCTTTGGTAATAGTGACAGCTTAAATGTCTACCTACCGTATTCGACCGTACTTAGTCGTTTCATGGGGCAATCTAATGTCCGTAGCATCATTGTTCGTGTCAAAGACGAATATTCCAGTGCTGCGGCGGAAAATGCCATCTTAAAATTGATCGTACAACGTCACGGTGCAGAAGATGTCTTTACGCAGAACTCTGACAGTATCCGTGAAACCATTGAGCAAACCACGCAAACCATGACGCTCCTCGTGTCGTCCATTGCCGTGATTTCTTTGATCGTCGGCGGTATTGGCGTGATGAATATTATGCTCGTTTCCGTCACTGAACGTACTCAAGAGATTGGTGTCCGCATGGCAGTTGGCGCAAGACAAGGTGATATTTTGCAACAATTCCTCATCGAAGCGATTCTGGTCTGTATCTTGGGTGGTATTTTGGGTGTCCTCATGGCGCTTGGCATTGGACAGATCATTAATAAAATCGCAGGCGACTCATTCCAAATGGCATATTCAAGCACGTCGATGATTGCCGCTTTTGTCTGCTCAAGTATGATCGGGATTATTTTTGGTTATCTCCCTGCGAAAAATGCCGCACAGCTTGACCCTGTCAATGCACTTGCTCGTGAATAAATAAGGTTGAATTTTATGTTGAACACTTCCCAAATCAAAGCACTCCCAAAGCTTAGTGCATTGATCATTCTGCCTATTTTATTTACTGGCTGTGCAGCGACGATAAAAACGCCATATCAAGCACCGAATACCACTGTGCCGACAAGTTTTGCATATCAAAATACCTCCACTGGATTGAATGCTGAACAATGGTCTGACCAATGGTGGACGCTATTTAATGATGCGCAGTTGAATGCCCTAGTCGATCAAGTGATTGCCAAAAATGCTGATCTTGCAGTCGCAGGCATTGCGCTCAAGCAAGCTCGTTTACAAGCTGATCTCACGGCAAACCAACAAGGTCTACGTGTCGGCTCAAATGCATCGACTGGACACAGCTTTGATTTAAACTCAGATACTGACAGTGCCAATGGTCTATCGCTAAGCGGCAACGTCAGCTATGAAATTGATCTATTCGGCAAACTTGCCAATCAAACCCAAGCTCAGCGATGGGAAGCTCTGGCAACCGAGCAAGATTTACAATCGACGGCTCAAAGTCTAATTGCCACAACCTGTAATCTCTATTGGCAACTCGCATATTTAAATGAGCGTATGACCGCTGCTGAACAAAGCTTAGCGACCAGCAACAAACTATTTGATCTAGTCAAAGTACAATATCGTGCAGGTGCAGTATCAGGCATTGAGCTCACCGAAGCGGAGCAATCTGTACAAAGCCAAAAAGCAAGTATTAGCCAACTACGTCAACAAGTCGTTGAGGCGAAAACTGCACTGGCTGTATTACTTCATCAGCCTATACATCTACTCAACATCGACATTCCTAAAAAACTACCGAAGTCTAGTTTGCCAAATATTGATGCAGGGCTTCCTGCAACATTGATCGCACGTCGTCCTGACTTACAAGCCGCAGAGTTTCGCCTACGCAAAACCCTTGCAACTAAAGATGCGACTAAAGCGAGCTATTATCCGTCGATTAGTCTGACTGGCTCGTTGGGTACAAGTAGCACTTCTCTGACAGAGCTTTTGCAAAATCCTGTGTTAGCACTGGGTGCAAGTTTAAGTTTGCCATTTTTGCAATATAACGATATGAAAAAAGACATTGCAATCAGCGAACTGGACTATGAATCTGCGATCATTAGCTACCGTCAGACTTTGTACCAAGCTTTTGCTGATGTAGAAAATGCGCTCTCAGGTCGTATCGAAGCCAATGCCCAGCTTAGCGATCAACAGAAAAATTTAGAACTGGCACAAAAAAGTGCTCGATTGAATGAAGTACGCTATCGCAATGGTGCAATTGCCTTGAAGAATGTATTAGATGCGCAGGAATCTGTACGTAGTGCAGAAGTGTCTTTGGCGCAAACTCGCTACAATCAATACACAGCTTATGTGACATTGATGCAAGCTTTAGGTGGTTCGCCAATTCAAGCATTAACGCAATAATTTTAAAGACGCTTAACACGACAAATAAAAGACTGCATGAGTTTTCCGATGCGGTCTTTTTTCTTTTTCACAACAACAGTCTACGATGTTTCATCCATAATAAAATCACCATCCGCATTGAATCCATCATCAATTTTCTCAAAAAGCGTAGCAAGCACATAGAAAAATAAGGAATGCCTCATGAATTACACCGAGAAAATCAAAGCCAGTCGCCTACTCAAACAAATCTATGCGCATGATAACGTCAATCTTGAACGACCTCATATGTCAGTTGATGGTAGACCACCTAATTTTAAACAATAATAAGGGTTTAGAGATTTCTACTTATTGAATCGTTTATTAATGAGGGTATTACCAAGGCTATCCAAAACGAAATAGCATCTTTGGTGATTAATATTTAAATTCAAAACCTTAAATTAACATATTCCTAAAAATTAACAGTCTTATCATTTTTTATTATAAAATGATCCGCTTGGTTTCTATTTTTTCAAAACAAATATTGTTCAAAAGGCTCGGTTATGTTTTCAGCCCTAGCTCGTCTAAGCTTAGTTTCACGTATTTTAATCGCCATCGTCTTAGGCGGTCTAGTGGCATATTTATTCCCTGAGTCTGCAAGTTATGTCAGCATATTGGGTGATTTATTTATTAAGGCATTGAAGTCGGTTGCACCGATTTTAGTCTTTATCTTAGTCCTTGCGTCGATTGCCAATTTTAAAGTCGGTCAGGGGGCAAGTAATCTCAAGCCGATTTTAGTCATGTACGTGATCGGCATGCTACTCGCTGCTACCAGTGCCGTCATCGCAAGCAATTTTTTCCCAAGTACACTTATCCTCATCATCGACCCTGAAACACAACTGCAACCGCCAAACAGTATCGCCGAAGTCCTCAAAACCTTATTACTCAACTTTATTAGCAACCCTGTGACGGCGTTGCATGAGGCGAATTTTATTGGGATTCTTGCATGGGCAGTAGGCTTAGGCATTGCGCTACGTCATGCGTCAGATACCACACGTCAGGTACTCACAGATATTGCTGATGGCGTGAATAGCATTATCCGCATCGTAATTAGCTTTGCACCACTGGGTATTTTTGGTTTAGTCGTGGCGACATTTGCGCAGGCTGGTTTGGATACACTCACCAATTATGCGCATTTGATCGTGGTCTTGGTAGCGACGATGGCTTTTGTAGCATTGGTGATCAATCCAATCTTAGTTGCTATCGTGATGAAAAAAAATCCATATCCGTTGGTATTTAAGTGCTTGAAAGAAAGTGGTATTACTGCATTCTTTACTCGTAGCTCGGCAGCAAATATTCCTGTGAATTTAGACTTAGCAAAGCGTCTTGGCGTATCTGAATCAACCGCAAGTGTGTCAATCCCACTCGGTGCAACCATCAATATGGCAGGGGCTGCGGTGACCATTACCATTTTGACTTTGGCTGCGGTGAATACCTTGAACATCGAAGTCGACTTTTTCACGATGGTGGTTTTGTCTGTGGTCGCAGTGGTTACAGCATGTGGTGCGTCAGGTGTCGCAGGTGGTTCATTACTTTTGATTCCAGTGGCGTGTGGTCTATTTGGGATTTCATCAGAAACTGCCATGCAAGTGGTGGCGATTGGTATGGTGATTAGCGTCTTACAAGACTCGACCGAAACCGCACTTAACTCATCGACAGATATTCTATTTACCGCTGCAGTAGATTTGTCGAAAAAGTAAAGTCTTAAAAAAAAAAGCAAATCTTAAAAAATAAAGTTCATAAAAAAAGCTGAAGTGATTAACCCTTCAGCTTTTTTATTTTCAAAGTAAATCTTAAAGGCTATTTCAACAATGGTTTTAAGAAATGCCCTGTATGTGAACCTTTGGCTTTTGCCAGCTGCTCAGGTGTGCCTTCAGCAATGATCTGACCACCACCCGAACCACCTTCTGGACCAAGATCAATAATCCAATCGGCTGTTTTCACCACATCCAAATTATGCTCGATCACCACAATGGTATTACCTTTCTCACGCAAGGTATGCAAGATATCCAGTAGCTTAGCAATATCATGGAAATGTAAACCTGTAGTTGGTTCATCCAGCACATATAAAGTCTTGCCTGTATCACGCTTAGCAAGTTCACGAGCCAGTTTCACCCGCTGTGCTTCACCACCTGACAATGTGGTCGCCGCTTGCCCAAGACGGATATAGCCCAAACCGACATCATTTAATGTTTCCAAACGACGGTGAATGGTCGGAATTGCATCGAAGAATTGCGCAGCATCTTCCACGGTCATTGATAACACTTCGGAAATATTTTTTCCTTTGTAATGCACTTCTAAGGTTTCACGGTTGTAGCGTTTGCCATGACATGCATCGCACGGCACATACATATCGGGCAAGAAGTGCATCGCCACTTTGATCATGCCGTCGCCCTCGCAAGCTTCACAGCGACCACCTTTAACATTGAACGAGAATCGCCCTGCGGCATAGCCACGTGCACGTGCTTCAGGGGTTTGCGCAAACAGCTCACGAATTGGCGTGAATAATCCTGTATAAGTCGCAGGATTCGAACGAGGTGTACGACCAATCGGGCTTTGGTCAATATCGACCACTTTATCTAAAAACTGCAGACCATCAATCGACTCAAACTTTTCTGCGGTTAATGTCGTTGCGCCGTTGAGTTGGGTCAAAGCCAGTGGCAATAAAGTGCGATTAATTAGTGTCGATTTTCCTGAACCTGATACTCCAGTCACGCAAGTCATCACTCCAGTCGGCAAGGTCAGGCTGACATTTTTTAGGTTATGCCCACTCGCGCCTGTGAGGCGAATGGTTTCATCAGGACGTGGCGAAGTTTTACGTTCTTTTGGTACAGCGATTTTCAATTTTCCAGACAGATACTGCCCTGTCAACGAGTCTTTATGATCTGCTAAATCTTGCGCTGTACCTTCGGCGATAATTTCACCGCCATGCACACCCGCACCTGGTCCGATGTCAATGATATGGTCGGCGGCACGAATGGCATCTTCATCGTGCTCCACCACCAACACGGTATTGCCCAAATCACGCAGGCGAATTAAGGTTTGTAGCAAGCGATCATTATCTCGTTGATGCAGTCCAATCGACGGCTCATCCAGCACGTACATCACGCCCATCAAGCCTGCACCAATCTGCGACGCCAAACGAATCCGCTGTGCTTCACCGCCTGATAAAGTTTCTGCTGAACGAGCAAGGCTCAAATAATTTAAACCAACACTTACCAAAAATTGTAAACGCTCTCGAATTTCTTTAAAAATTTTATCGGCAATCTCGCCTTTTGCGCCTTCAAGCTCGATGCCTTGATAATAATTTTCCGCTTCGCCGATCGACATCTGCGTGATATTGGCAATGGTTTTGTCGAGCACTCGGACATGACGTGAGATTTCATTCAAACGTGAACCTTCACAGCTACTACATGCCGCATTGGAAAGATATTGCGCCAAATCCTCACGCACGTAGTTGCTTTCAGTTTCACGGTAGCGACGCTCCATGTACGGCAACACGCCTTCAAATGGCGACACGCGATTGTGCTTACGTCCACGCTCATCAACATAGGATAGGTCAACTTTTTCCTTGCCTGAGCCTTGTAGAATGACTTTTTGTTGCGCTTTATCCAAGTCTTGCCACGGCTGATCCATCGGGATTTGGAAATGCTCAGCGACTTTTTGCACGATGGTGAAATAGTATGGACGCTGACGATCCCAACCACGTATTGCGCCTTGGCTGAGGCTCAGCTCAGTATTTGGTACGATTTTGTCAGGGCTAAAATGGCTACGAGTGCCCAACCCATCACAAACAGGACATGCACCAAAGGGATTATTAAATGAGAATAACCGTGGCTCAAGCTCAGCCACCGCACGATCACATTGCGGACAGCTATGTTTAGCCGAAAAAATACGGTCAGGATGTTCGCCTTTCATCCATGACAAGGTGACTAAATCACCACCAAGACGTAGTGCTGTTTCGATGGATTCTGCGATACGATTACCCAAATCATCACGGACTTTAAAACGATCGACCACCACTTCAATGGTGTGCTTTTTCTTTTTATCGAGTTCGGGCGGCGTATCAATATCAATGATTTCACCATCAACACGAGCACGGACAAAGCCTTGTCCTTGTAGCTTTTCGAATAAAGTGCTGTATTCGCCTTTGCGCTCACGCACTACTGGCGCAAGGAGCATAATCGCTGTATCTTCAGGAAGCGCACGGATTTCATCGACCATTTCCGACACTGTTTGTGCCACCATTGGTAGGTCATGCTCAGGACAATATGGCGTACCGACACGTGCATAGAGCAAACGCAGATAATCGTAAATTTCCGTGATGGTACCGACCGTTGAACGTGGATTATGACTGGTAGATTTTTGTTCAATCGCAATCGCAGGACTTAAACCCTCAATCGCATCGACTTCGGGTTTTTCCATCTGTGATAAAAACTGACGTGCATAGGCAGACAGCGATTCGACATAGCGACGCTGACCTTCGGCATATAAAGTATCAAATGCAAGTGATGATTTGCCTGAACCTGATAGTCCAGTGATCACCACAAATTTGTCACGTGGAATGTCCAAAGACACATTTTTCAAGTTGTGGGTACGTGCACCACGAATGCGAATATGACTTTGACTCATTCAATTGTCCTGTTTTTATTTGGCGAAAAACAGTATTGTATATGAAGATGTCTAACAATTATTCAAGTTCACAAATTGAAATAAAAGTTTGAACCATTACATCTGACTCAGATTGATTTATTGTTTATGGTTAATTTGCTTTATAATATGGGCGTTAAAAATCGACCGCTACAACCTTTTAAAAGCCCCTGATATGAATAATCTCGAAACTCGCTCAACTTTTGCACTCAGTAGCATCTTTGCTCTGCGCATGTTGGGCTTATTTATGATTATTCCTGTCTTTGCGGTTGCAGGTCAGCAATATCATGGTGCAACACCTGCATTGATTGGTTTAGCCGTCGGTATTTATGGACTGAGCCAAGCCTTTTTACAGATTCCATTTAGCTTACTTGCCGATCGTTTTAGCCGAAAGCCATTAATCATTTTCGGACTTGCCTTGTTTGCTCTGGGTGGTGCGATTGCGGCTTTATCTGATTCGATCTATGGCGTGATTATTGGTCGGGCGATTTCAGGCGCAGGTGCGGTATCCGCTGTAGTCATGGCACTGCTCTCCGATGTCACCCGTGAAGAACAACGCTCCAAAGCGATGGCATTTATGGGCATGAGCATTGGGCTGTCTTTCATGCTCGCCTTTAGTATCGGTCCATGGCTCACCGAGCAAGTCGGTATTTCAGGACTCTTTTGGGTCACCACCATCATGGGTACATTGGCAATGCTGATGTTGCTCTTGGTGCCGAAAGTCACTCGCCATTATCGAGTCGCACCTCAAGGTTATTTGACACAACTCAAACAAGTGCTTGGCATGGCAGATCTGAACCGTTTGCACGTGTCGATTTTTATGTTGCACTTATTGCTGACGGCGATGTTTGTGTTTATTCCATCACAGTTGATTGAATATGCAGGGATACCACTTGCGCATCATGGTTGGGTGTATTTGCCACTCTTATTGATTAGCTTATTTTTTGCTTTTCCAAGTATTATCTTGGCGGAAAAATACCGTCAGATGCGTGGTATTTTTATCACTGCAGTAGTGGCGATCGTCTTGGGCTTGATCGTCATGGCGCTTGGCTATGACAATAAATATGCTTTGCTCTGTGGCTTAGCCTTATTTTTTATCGCTTTCAATGTCATGGAAGCCTTATTACCTTCGTGGCTATCCAAGTCTGCACCAATCCAATCCAAATCGACTGCGATGGGTGTGAACTCCAGTTTTCAGTTTTTGGGCGCATTTTTCGGTGGGACATTGGGCGGTATCTTACTGAGTATGCACCAAATTGGGCTTGGTTGGGCGATCTTGGCAGGTATTGCGATCATTTGGCTTCTGGTCACTTTTCAGCTCAATCAGCCACGTTATCTCTCTTCGCTCGTCGTGACATTACCTGAAACAGAAAAAATGGATGATTGGACTTCCCTTTTACTGGCTGTTCATGGTATTGAAGAGGTCGTAGTCATGCCTGAAAAACAGGTCGCCTACATCAAAGTGGATAAACAACAAATTACAGATACAGCAAGACAAGAATTGTCGCGCTTGCTCAATCAAGAGCTAGCGATCTAAGGCAATCTCGATTAAAGTATTCGGACATAATAGACATCTATAAGAGGAATAACGCATGCGCGGAGTGAATAAGGTGATTTTAGTAGGTACCTTAGGACGTGACCCTGAATCAAAAACCTTTCCAAATGGCGGATCGGTGTGTAATTTTTCAATTGCCACCAGTGAGTCTTGGACTGATAAAAGTACTGGTGAACGCAAAGAACAAACAGAATGGCATCGTATTGTTTTAAATAATAAATTGGGTGAAATCGCTCAACAATATTTGAAAAAAGGCTCAAAAGTCTACATCGAAGGCTCATTACGTACACGTCAATGGACGGATCAAAACGGTCAAGAGCGTTATAGCACTGAGATTCGTGGCGACCAACTGCAAATGCTCGACTCACGTCCACAGCAAGAGGGTGGTTATCAAAACCAAAATTATAGTCAGAACAATGGTGGCTTTGACGCACCACGTTTTAACAATAATTCAGGTAATAACTCAGGCAACAATCAAGGCGGTTATAACAACAATCCAAACTATGCAGCGCCTGCAGGTGGTGGATACGGTGGAAACAACCAAGCACCAAGAGCTCAACCACAACAAGGTGGTAATGAGCCTGATGATGATTTGCCGTTCTAATATCGAACTGCACTAGATCAAGACATTCTAGTTTTTTATAAATCTAAATGCCTTAAAAAACCTGATTCGTCAGGTTTTTTATGCTTTGAATTTTGCGACTACACAATGAATAGGCAAAAAAAAGCTTATCCGAGGGGGATAAGCTATAAAATCACAATCGTTGAAGCTATGAAATTTGATTTAAAATCAAAAATATAAGGAGAGATTGCAGATACCAAATATGTTGAACGCATAATAATCATTTGCTGTGCAAAAAGCAAGCATTTTTAAATATATTTGCATTATTTTTTCATTTTAAATCCACACTTAACAGAAAAAGAATCATTCTTATTTATTTCATATCATTCATTTAAAAATCCGCAAATATTCATGCTAGGATTTCTCCTATCTCAAGCTAATTTCCAATGTTAAGGTCACTGATAATGCACGCCAAAAATACCGCCTTGATCGTCGTCGATGTACAAAATGGCTTTTGCCCAAATGGCAATCTTGCTGTGCCGAATGGCGATGAAGTCGTACCGATCATCAATCAACTGGCAAAACATTTTCAAAATATTGTATTAACCCAAGACTGGCACCCTGCGGATCATATTTCTTTTGCTGAAAACCACGTGGGTAAACAGCCTTTTGACACCATCGAGCTGGATTATGGTACACAAGTACTTTGGCCGACGCATTGTGTGCAAGGCTCGAAAGATGCCGAGCTTCATCTCGATTTAAACATTCCAAGCGCACAGCTCATTATCCGCAAAGGCTACCATCAGCATATCGACAGTTATTCGGCTTTCTTGGAAGCGGATCAGCAGACTTCGACTGGACTGACAGGCTACCTACAATCTCGTGGCATAGATACGGTCTTTGTGGTCGGTTTGGCGACGGATTTCTGTGTGGCATGGACGGCGATGGACGCAGCTAAACTTGGTTTTGCCAGTTATGTGATCGAAGATGCCTGTCGTGCTATTGATCTAAATGGCTCACTCGATAACGCTTGGCAAGCCATGAAAGAAGCAGGAGTACAACGCATATCTTCCCAAGACATTCTTGCTGAGTAATTACTGAATAATCTCTACCGATCAGCTTTAATCTGAAGCGTGACAGGTTTAAACTTGCCTAAACTTTTGTAATTATTGATTCAACATGACGCCTGCCTGCAAACTTCTCGATCAACAAAAAATTGCGTATCGCAAGCATGAATACGAGCATGATCCGAATAATCACAATTTTGGCTTGGAAGCAGTAGAAAAACTCGGACTGACGCTCGAAGAAACCTTTAAAACCTTATTGGTTACAGACGGTAAAAATCATTATGTCGCTGTACTACCAATCGCCTATCAACTGAATCTCAAGAAAGCCACAAGCGCTTTGGGCTGTAAAAAATTAGCCATGGCAGAGATCAAAGATGCTGAACGCCTGACAGGTTATCTGGTCGGTGGGATTAGTCCACTTGGTCAGAAAAAACGCCTAAAAACCGTGATTGATGATTCTGCACAACAATTTGAAAAAATGTATGTCAGTGGTGGCAAGCGTGGCTTAGACATCTCGCTTGCACCGAATGATCTCAGCAAAGTATTAAATGCAGACTTTGCCGAGATTCGAGATTTAACTGGGTGACTTCAACTCCCCGACTGCGTTAATTTAACCTCAGTTCAATATAAGATGAGTAAAACTTATCTGATTCGTGGGAGCGTCAGTCGCATTGTTCGAGGGCAGAACAACTTAAGCAAAATGACGTTTTTCAAGGTATTGGATTATTTTCGGGATATAACCGAGTTTGCGACTGACAAATGGCTTTGCCTACTTTCCCCGAAAGGAAAGTAGGTCGAACCGAAGGTTAAT
>NZ_CANLSL010000016.1 GCF_947493735.1 uncultured Acinetobacter sp.
AGTACAGATTCAAAATACGAATACCAAAGCAAATATTCCTAGAAAGTCTAATACGCAATCGAACAATGACCATATGGACTGGTATCTATATAAAATCAGACACTTAGTAGAGAATGCGTTTTGTCGGTTAAAGCATTTCCGAGGAATTGCTACACGATTTGATAAGCTAAAGCGTAACTTTGAAAGTGCTGTCGCCTTAGCTTGTATCTATATTTGGTTACCTTTATGAAATGTCAACAGACCCTAAACGGAATTGTAAATTTTTCTGTTTAGAGCTTAATGGGAGGATTTGCCTTCCGCAGGAGTTACTTTTCTTTCGGGAAAAGTAACCAAAACCATTTTGTCAGTTGCAAACTCGGTCAACGACAGTTAACTAAAACAATCTGTGAATAACGTATATTTTACATATGCCATGCTGCCCTCAAACATGCAACTGACGATCTACGACCATAATTTTTTTGAACTCATAGATTTCAGAAGTCTAAGGGCGCTTTTCCCAAACCAAATCAGCGACTTCTTGCGGTTCAATATGCGTGATTTTTTGCCCGAAACCACGTAGCCACCATACCAGTTGTAGGTTAAATGGTACGGTGGCACTAATGCACTTCATATCATCTTCAAGGTCGGTGATTTGTTGATCTTTAGATAATTTTGATTCCATAAAGGTCATGGCATCGTATTGATGCATGTGCAGTTTGAGTTGGACTTCTTCGGTTGGAAGCTCAAGATTGACACGGAAGCCAAGCGTACCTATATCAATAAATTGATCAATATCAAATCCAACAGGGTGCAACGCTCGGCTATCCAAAACTGTCGCTGATTTAAAACGATGCAGGGCAAAAGTTTGTACATCAGACTTATCCTGACGAGTACACACGAGATAAATAATCGCACCACGTTGAACTAGAGCAAGCGGATTCAATATATAAGTCTTTTCTTCTTTTTGCGCATTTCGCTTCACATAGATACATTCCAGTTGACGATCTTGTAGTAAGGCTTCATAGACGGCTGTTTGCGATTTGCGATCAACCAAAGGCGGAATGAGTGGCTGTGTCGCAGGAATGATCCGTACACGATTGATCCATTGACGTACATTGTTTTGATGCGAAGACAGGCTTTTACGTGCCAAGTCAAACCACGGATTGATCTCCGCCAAGAGACTCGGTGGTAATAAATGTTTGAGATGCTCCTCAACCATCATAAAGGTCACTGCTTGCGAGCTATTCATGTGCGGAATGCTCTGTATTGGTGCGTCGGATTTCCAGCGCCAGCCTTGCGGTGTTGCACCATTATTTTCTATTGGAAAGCGCTCGGCGATTTGATTGAGATCACGTTGAATAGTGCGCAGGCTAATATCAATGCCTTCACGTTGTAATTGTTCTTGTAAGTCACGTGTGCCAATCCATTTGCCATTGGGCAGGCGAGACAGAATCTGCCATTGGCGATGTAGGCTGTTACCTGTTTCCTTCTCGGATTTTGCTTCGGTTTGGGATTCGACTTTGTTTCTCGCCATAATTTACGGTTCTAAATCTGCTGTTTTGGAATGAATCAATGACGTGGTGCAGATAACTGCTTCATATCATTGTAAAAAATAAAGCATAAAATGATTGAGCGAAATTGATTGTGCATAAAAAAATCAGCAGCGTCAATGTAACAATTTATCTCATTGAAACTTCATGTAAAAAATATAATCAATTCGTCTTATATCCTCAAAAATGTGCGCCAGTTGTGCTATTTTGAAAAGACTTAAAAATAACATGGCATTTAAATTGCTTTGAGTATTTTGCAACAATCATTAACCACAAGGGGGGTGAATATGCTCGATATGATTGACCAATCAATGGACACAGCATCACCCAAAGCTGACAAAGAAAGTACAGTAGCAGATCTCGACAATTGCCAATTTTTCAATGAGATGCGCCATAGTGATGGCACCATTCGTGAAGAGTTTGCGCAAATCCAACAATGGCTCGCCAATAAATCATTGGCAGAAATTGAATCTCTCAACCATCAAGCCAAACAACATTTTGTTTATCAAGGTATTACCTTTACTGTTTATAACGATGCACAAGGCACAGAGCGTACTATTCCGCTCGATCTCGTGCCACGAATCATCGCCAAAAAGCAATGGGACATTGTTTCAGATGGCTGTAAACAGCGTGTCAAAGCGCTCAATGCCTTTCTCAATGATATTTACCACGGACAGGAAATTTTAAAAGAGGGCATTATCCCTGCGGAACAAGTGCTACAACATGAAGCCTATCAACCGTGGATGCTGAATTTTGATGTCAAAGGCAAAATTTATTCGCACATTAGCGGTGTCGATCTGATCCGTGATGAAGTCGGTGATTTCTTCGTGCTAGAAGATAATTTGCGTACGCCATCAGGTGTGTCATACATGCTAGAAAGTCGCAAAATCAGTGAAAAACTGATGCCTGAGATTTGCAGTCAATATCGTTTGCAGGGTATCGAACATTATCCGCAATTACTCAAGCAGACTTTGTTTGAAAGTACCGATGTAGACAATCCGTTGATCGTGGTGCTGACACCGGGACACTTTAACAGTGCTTTCTATGAACATGCGTTCTTAGCACGTGAGATGGATGTGCCGTTAGTTGGTGCGAAAGATTTGTTCGTTGAAAAGGGCAAAGTATTTTTAAAATCGATCAAAGGACGTATGCAAGTCGATGTGATTTATCGTCGTTTGGATGATGATTTTCTTGATCCGTTGGCATTCCGAGCGGATAGCGTACTTGGCGTCGCAGGGCTGATGTCTGCCTACCGCAATCGCACCGTGGTGATCGCCAATGCGCCTGGCACGGGTGTTGCCGATGATAAATCGATTTATCCTTATGTCGATGAGATGATTCGCTACTATCTCAATGAACAGCCGATCCTAAAAAATGTCCCGACTTATCAATGTCGTAAAGAAGATGAGCTAGAGTATGTGCTTGCTAATCTCGAAAAGCTGGTGGTCAAAGAAGCACAAGGCTCTGGTGGTTACGGTATGTTGATTGGACCGCAAGCGGATGAAGCATTAATCGAAGAATTTCGCCAAAAATTGAAATTCCGTCCGCATCTCTATATCGCACAGCCGACGCTATCTCTGTCTGTATCGCCGATCATGAGTGAGCAAGGTTTTGTTGATCGTCATATTGATTTGCGACCATTTGTACTCAGCTCACCGCATGAGACCCGAATTGTTCCAGGCGGTTTGACCCGAGTGGCGTTAAAAGAGGGTTCTTTGGTGGTCAATTCATCACAAGGTGGTGGGATTAAAGATACTTGGGTGGTAGATACTTGATTGATACCTGATAGATACCTGATCAAGATCACATCGAATGCATGTTTGAGCTATGCAAGCCGTGTATTGTTCAAATCGCTTCGATGTGCACAGCTCAGAATGACGAATATTTAGATGACTCGGTCTATTTTTAAAAATTTCTAACGTATTTCGATGAAGCGAACA
Organism: uncultured Acinetobacter sp.; assembly: GCF_947493735.1. Lineage (GTDB taxonomy): Bacteria > Pseudomonadota > Gammaproteobacteria > Pseudomonadales > Moraxellaceae > Acinetobacter. The sequence goes on from NZ_CANLSL010000016.1 coordinate 3,470, forward strand.
TTTGCATCATAAAGAATAAGGAGAAATAACATGTTATTACTCAGTTCAGCGGCACAAAGTATTTATTGGCTGGGACGCTATTTGTCACGCATCCAATTTGCCTGTCAGATGCTTCCATTCGAACATGATCAAGACGCGGAGAAATTTGCCAACGCATTTTGCCTACCTGCATGGGATGCAAATAGCTTGAATGCGATCTATCTTGATCCTGAACAGCCATTTTCTATTTCAACGCAGTTTTACAATGTGCAAAACAATATTCAGCAACTTCGTGCTGTGTTGACACCACATGCCTATTCCGAGCTGAATCAATTGACCAAACTCAAAGATAATCAGTCCGAGTCGGTTTGTGCTGTGGTTGGCGCATGTGCAGAGGTGTTTGAGGCAGAAGAAGAGCAAGTATTTTTGTTCTATAGCTTAGGCCGTGAGATGGAAGTCTTAGATCAACAATGTCGCCTAGAACAAGTAAGCGAAAATCAAACGGAAAAAGTTGCGTCTATATTGTCGATACTTGATGAGAATGGTTGGGGCTCATGTGAACGAACGTGGTCGGCATTCCTACAAGATCAAAGCATGAGTAGCTTGTACAACATTAATGATGATATTAGTGCCAAGTTTGAGGTGTGTGAATGAAACTGTTAATCAACCATCAAACTTTATATAGCTACGAAACGCCAGTAAAAAGTGCCATGCAATATTTGCGCATGATTCCGCAAGATACCGATCACCAAAAAATTCTGCATTGGGGGATCAGCGTACCCGGTGAAAAAATCCAACAACTTGATGGCTTTGGCAACCAATGGTTAACCTGTTCACAGCGATTTGAATATCAACAATTGATGATCATGGCGCAGGGCATGGTTGAGATTGACCCAAATGCGAAATATGCCAAAGATGATCGAATCAATCCGCTGATCTACATGCAGACGACTAAGCAAACGCAGTGTAGCTCTGAGATGATCCAATTTGCCCATATGCACAGCGTCGATAAAAAAAATGCGCATTTGATTGATCTTGCCGAAGCTTTACTTGAAAAAATACCGTATACCGCAGGGCAGACTTCGGTAGAAACGACGGCATCGGAAGCCTTTGAACAAGGGCGAGGTGTTTGCCAAGATCATGCACAAGTTTTTGTCGCTATGGCACGTTATTTGGGCTATCCTGCACGCTATGTTTCAGGCTATCTCTTTGTCGAGCACGGTGAACATCTTGCAAGCCATGCGTGGGCGGAAGTGTATATTGATGGCTATTGGCATTGTTATGATGTGAGTAATCAACTATTCACGCCGCAGTGTCATGTACAGCTTGCGGTCGGGCGTGATTATGCCGATGTTGCGCCAATTCGCGGTGTGCGTGAGCAGGGTTCGGAAGAAAGTATGGAAACCTTTGTTCAGGTCTTGGCGTGTTGATTCGCTTTGACTGAGTAAATTTTTGAATTAGGAATAGATGCGAAATGACCTACTGCGTTGCACTGCTTCTCAAGGAAGGCTTGGTTTTTATCAGTGATACTCGCACCAATGCGGGGGTTGATCATATTTCTTCATTTACCAAGCTATTTCGTTTTGGGATTGAAGGTGAGCGATTTATGGTGGTGCAAACCGCAGGCAATCTAGCCACCACGCAGTCTGTTGTGACACGACTGCAACATCAGATCGCAGCGCAAATCGAACCAAATCTCAATACGGTTGGCAGTATGTTTGAAGCCGCAGAATTGATCGGTGCAAGCCTACGTCGTGTGCTAAAAAACGTATCTGAAAGTCCTGAACAAGAAGCAATGTATGGTTGTAGCATTCTGCTCGGTGGGCAGATTGCAGGGCAGGAGATGGAGCTCTACAATATTTATCCGCAGGGCAACTTTATCCGTGCGACTTTGGATACGCCGTATTTCCAAATTGGTGAAATCAAATATGGCAAACCAATCATGGATCGTGCGCTCAGCTACTATACGCCTTTAGATCAAGCTTTACGTTGTTCGCTGATTTCTTTTGATTCCACGATTCGATCGAATGTATCAGTTGGTATGCCACTCGATGTTATGGTTTACCCTGCAAATAGCTTAAAACTTCCAAAGGGCAAACGAGTGACAGAAAATGATGAGTATTTCCACGAGATACGCAAAGAATGGTCAGATATTCTTAAACAAGGTTTGCAAAATATTGCACCGCCGACGACAGATTATTTTGACTGATTTTGTGGCTTAATCACTTTTAAAATGTGCTTTTAGAGCTTCCCTTTAAAGCACAGCACAAAGGTCTAATAAGCGGTTTGCATATCCCCACTCATTGTCATACCACGCAAAGACTTTGACCTGACGTCCAACTACCATCGTTTGGGTAAGATCGACAATTAGAGAATAAGGCGAATGATTAAAATCACTCGACACAAGATATTCGTCGGTAGTTTGCATGATCTCATGAAATTGTGTTTTTGAAGCGTCCATCAAAGTTTGATTTACAGCTTGAGTATCTAGCTTGCTTTTCGCCACAAAAGTTAAATCAATCGCAGCGACATTAATGGTCGGTACACGGATCGAATAGCCATCAATACGATGTTCCATATGTGGCATGACTTGCTTGAGTGCACCAAGCGCACTGGAAGTCGTCGGTATGATATTTTGCCCTGATGCTCTAGCACGGCGTAAATCACGATGAGCATGATCAAGTACCGATTGATCGGCAGTCACCGCATGAATCTCAGTCATCAATGCGGTATCAATACCAAAAGCATCGTCCATGATCTTAACCAACGGCACCAGGGCTTGCGTAGTACAAGACACACTTGAGATGATTTGATCCGTCGCTTTGATATCTTGATGATTGACACCATAGACCACCGCAGCATCAACGCTATCAAATGGTGCAGCCCCAATAATCACACGTTTTGCACCTGCTCGGAGATGTTTCCCTGCTTCCGCTCTTGAACGAAACAGTCCTGTACACTCTAGTAACACATCAATAGCTAAATCTTGCCAATTTAAATGGATAGGATCGGCGCATTGTAATAGTTGAATCTCTAAAGACTTCTGTGCAGTAGATACTTTGAGGATGCACTGAGTATTGTCTTCGACGAGCTCTACTTGTCCTGCAAAACGTCCGTGTGTGGTGTCGTATTTCAATAAGTGCAGTAGCGTTTCTGCATCAGCAATATCATTGATTGCCACGATCTGAAAATCATAACCTTGCGGATGCTCAAACCATGCACGTAGCACATTTCGACCGATACGACCAAAACCATTGATGGCGATACGTTGCATGGCAAACCTCAAATAAAAAGCTGAAACTAAAATCAGGCGACACAAAAGAGAAGTGTTATGTTAAAGCAAAACTTAGAAATGTGGGAAGTAAATTGTCTTTTAGATGAAGCAGTTTGCTTTGATGGTGAGATCGAGCAAGTGCAAGCGGTGGGGACGCATGATAATTTTATCAGCTGAGTAAGCGGGAAGTTGAAATCTGCCAGCTATTTGTAAATGGTTTGAAGTTTCAGGACATTGCGCAGTCAACGAATACTACATTAAGTACAGTGAAAACGTATTTAAAAAGGATTTTCTTTAAAAAGAATTGCACATCGCAAACAGAGTTGATGAAGCTATTGATCGGGATGTCGTTGTAGTTCAAATATTTTATAAAAAGTATAAATGTCCCTGTTTGGGGAATAGCTGAATAACTATATTGGTACTAATCTTGAAATACAGTTGATATTAGGATCACTTTTAGGAGAAATTTATGAAACGCTCATTAATTTATACAGCTGTAGTAAGTATTTTGTTGGTGATAAGCAGTAGTGGTAATGCTGGGAGTAAGGTTGATGATGACAAGGTTAGAAATTGCACTAGTAAACCATATACTGGTGATGCATCCGATCCTCAAGTTTACACTTTTGATTATATAGCTCAAGTTGCTCAGTGCTCATATCGCGCAACAGAAAATACTGATTATTTAAAATATGGAGATGCGCAATGCCAAGTATTAGATGGGTTGTTAACATCAATTGATAGCAATTTTGAACCTCAGTATTGTTCTGGTTCAAAAATGATTAGATAATTTTTGTGATGACTCTAGACTAAAATAAATGTTTTGCTAGTCTAGAGTACTCCATAATACTGAATGAAGCCATCACGATAAGGTGTGACCTGTCAATACATCATTTGAAGCACGACTTAATGGAAAGTGAATTTGGGCAGAAAATCAAGTTACTCAGGTTTAAGTCCATACAAGTTATTATTCATAACTTATTTCTGACGTGAACGAACTGAAGTTTCTCCGTTATTCCTTTTCAGGAAATAGCACCCAACGGCAAATGTTCTGTAATAGCTAAGTTAACAACACCAGCTACTACTTGTCCAACACGATAGAGCGGAAAATAAAAAAAGCGTATGTGCATAATATGAGTACAACATCATTTTATGCGATCCCCAAAACATCGTTGAACTCATGTAAAAACATTGGTCTTGACTCAAAACTTCGTTATAATTTAGCGCTTTTACGCCTTCGTCTACGTTTTTTCATGCTTAGCGTGAAATTCGCATCGTCGATGAACTAATTTTTGTAATGCCCAATGTATGGAGTCACTTGCAGTGAGCACACCTTTGATGACCGTCGCTGATATTCGTGAAGCGTTTTTAAGTTATTTCGAATCAAAAGGGCATACACGTGTCGCCTCAAGCTCACTGGTGCCAAGTGACGACCCAACTTTGCTATTTACCAATGCAGGCATGAATCAGTTTAAAGACAGCTTCTTGGGGCTGGAAAAACGTGACTACGTGCGTGCCACTAGCTCACAAAAATGCGTGCGTGCAGGCGGGAAACACAACGACTTAGACAATGTCGGCTATACCGCTCGTCACCATACATTCTTTGAGATGTTGGGTAACTTTTCTATTGGCGATTATTTTAAGAAAGACGCCATTCTCTTTGCATGGGAATTTTTAACCGTAACTTTAGCACTACCTAAAGATCGTCTATACGCAACGATCTACCATACCGATGATGAAGCTTTTGAGATTTGGAATAAAGACGTTGGTTTAAGCGCAGGTCGTATTATCCGTATTGGTGATAAAGGCGCAAAATTCGAATCTGACAACTTTTGGGCGATGGGTGATACAGGGCCGTGTGGGCCGTGTTCTGAGATTTTCTATGATCATGGTGACCATATTTGGGGTGGTTTGCCGGGTACGCCTGAAGAAGATGGCGACCGTTTTATCGAAATATGGAATAACGTCTTTATGCAGTTCAACCGCACTGCGGACGGTGTGTTGCATCCACTTCCTGCACCGTCAGTTGATACAGGTATGGGCTTGGAGCGGATTTCTGCGGTATTACAACATGTTAATTCCAACTATGAAATTGATCTATTCCAACATTTATTAAAATCTGCTGCGGACATTATTGGCATTCAAGATGAAGGTCAGCCGTCATTACGTGTGGTTGCGGATCATGCACGTTCGTGCTGTTTCTTGATCGCAGATGGTGTGAATCCATCGAATGAAGGGCGTGGTTATGTACTTCGTCGAATCATCCGCCGTGCGGTGCGTCATGGCAATAAACTCGGCGCAACAGGCACATTCTTCTACAAAATGTTGCAACCGCTCATCGAGGTAATGGGTCAAGCCTATCCTGAGCTTGAAGCCAATAAAGCTCGTGTCGAAGCTGCCTTGATCAAAGAAGAAGAACAATTTGCCAAGACTTTGGAACAAGGTTTGAAATTGCTTGAAGGCGAGTTGGCGAATCTACAAGGCAAAGTCATTGCAGGCGAAACCGTATTTAAACTGTACGATACTTATGGCTTTCCAACGGATTTAACTGCTGATATTGCTCGTGAACGTGAATTAAGCATTGACGAAGCAGGCTTTGAAGTGGAAATGGCTGCACAGCGTCAACGTGCGCGTGATGCAGGCAAATTCAATGTTGATTACAACGCAATTGTAAAAGTCGAAGGCGATACGCAGTTTGATGGCTACGATGCTACACAAGGTCAAGGTCAGATCGTTGCGATCTACAAAGATGGCGAACAAGTCGACGAAGTAGTCGAGGGTGATGAAGCCCTCATCGTACTCAATCAAACGCCATTCTACGCAGAAAGTGGTGGTCAGATCGGTGATACGGGTATTTTCAAAAATGAAACAGGGATTTTTGAAGTCCAAGACACCAAGAAGTCAGGCGGTGCATTCGTGCATCAAGGGATTGTCACTGTCGGTCAGCTCAAAGCATCACAAAAAGTTGAAGCGATTGTCAAAGCCGATATTCGAGCGAATACGGCAAAAAATCACTCTGCAACGCATCTACTCCACGCTGCTTTACGCCAAATTTTAGGTGAACATGTTCAACAAAAAGGCTCATTGGTTGCCAGTGATATTTTGCGTTTTGACTTTGCCAATGACCAGCCTGTGACATTTGAACAACTTCAAGAGATCGAGCGGTTGGTCAATCGTGAAGTGATTGCCAATACACCTGTATTAACCGAAGTGCTTGACATCGAAACGGCGAAGTCCAAAGGCGCAATGATGTTATTTGGTGAGAAGTATGGCGATGAAGTGCGTGTATTGACCATGGGTACAGTGAATGATGAGCGAGCATTCTCGATCGAACTGTGCGGTGGTATCCACGTTCAGCGCACTGGCGATATTGGCTTATTTAAAATCACCTCTGAAGGTGGTGTGGCAGCAGGCATTCGTCGTATCGAAGCGGTGACGGGCAGTAAAGCATTGGAAAATGTGCAACACGCAGAAAGTACCATTGCTCAAATCAATGGCTTGCTCAAAGCGCAAAAAGATCAAACTTTAGAAAAAGTGCGTGCCACAGCCGATCATGCAACACAATTGCAAAAGCAAATTGAGCAACTCAATCAAAAATTGGCAAACTTCCAAGCGACCGAACTTTTGTCAAATGTGCAAGAGATTGCAGGACGTAACACTTTGATCGCCCAGGTGAATGGTGTAGATGTCAAATCTTTGCGTCATCTTCATGATAGTCTCAAATCAAAATTGGATGATGCGGTGATTGTCCTTGTTGGCACAGAATCAGACAAAGTCAGCTTGCTTGCGTCGGTGGCGAAATCACATCAAGCTGCAATTAAAGCAGGGGATATTATCAAACACCTTGCCAATGAGTTAGGCGGTAAAGGTGGCGGTAAACCTGATTTGGCTCAAGGCGGTGCGCCGATGAGTGATCAAGTGACATCTGTGGTTGCAGGCTTGGGTAATTGGTTATCTACACAATAATTGATGGCTATTGATATTTATTATTGTTCAAAAAGTTGCGTTTGATTCTGATTTTAAAATTGGAAAATCAAGAATTTAGGTTATAAGTGTTTGAGTTTTAAGTATTTTGGGTGAATTTGGAATAATTCTATGGCTTTAATCGTTCAAAAATATGGTGGCACGTCAATGGGTACACCTGAGCGCATCTTGAATGTGGCTCAAAGGGTAAAGCGTTGGCATGATCACGGTCATCAAGTGGTTGTTGTTGTATCAGCGATGAGTGGTGAAACCAATCGGTTATTGGCTTTGGCAAAGGCAATTACTGAAACCCCTGACCCACGTGAGCTAGATCAAATGGTGTCGACGGGTGAGCAAGTGACCATTGCCATGTTGGCCATGGCGCTCAACTCGATCGGGACTGAAGCCAAATCATTGACAGGTCGCCAAGTCGGTATTCGTACCGATCATTCCTATAACAAAGCACGTATCGAAGCGATTGACACTGACGTCATGACGAAACATTTAGATGCAGGTCGTGTGATCGTCGTGGCTGGATTTCAAGGCTATGATGCTGATGGCAATACGACGACATTAGGTCGTGGTGGTTCGGACACCTCGGGTGTGGCATTGGCTGCTGCGCTGAAAGCAGACGAATGTCAGATTTATACCGATGTCGATGGCGTGTACACCACCGACCCTCGTGTTGCACCGAAAGCCAAAAAGATTGATCGCATCTCTTTTGAAGAAATGCTTGAAATGGCTTCACTTGGCTCAAAAGTATTACAAATTCGCTCGGTTGAATTTGCAGGAAAATATCAAGTGCCACTACGAGTCTTATCGAGCTTTGATAACGACAATGACGGCGCATTTGATGATCATTTTAAACAAACGGTCGGTACACTCATTACCACAGAATCGGAAGACACTATGGAACAGCCAATTATCTCAGGTATTGCATTCAATCGTGATGAAGCAAAATTAACAATTCTTGGTGTACCTGACGAGCCGGGCATTGCGTCAAAAATCCTTTCTCCTATAGGTGATGCCAACGTCGAAGTGGATATGATTATCCAAAATGTCGAAGAAGATGGCACGACTGACTTTACCTTTACTGTGAATCGCACAGAAATGGCTAAAGCCAAAAAGATTTTGGAAGATACTGCACAGAAGATCGGTGCACGTGAAGTATCAACACGTGATGATATCGTGAAAGTATCAATCGTTGGTGTCGGCATGCGCTCTCACGCAGGTGTGGCGAGCAAAATGTTTACTGCGCTTGCAGATGAAGGCATCAATATTTTGATGATCTCAACTTCTGAAATCAAAATCTCAGTAATCATTGATGAAAAATACCTAGAACTTGCAGTTCGTGCATTGCATACTGCTTTTGGCTTAGATCGTGAACACGGTGAAAGTAGCGCACGTGCTTAAAAAATAAGCACTTAGCGACAAATCTCAGGGCAAACGCGAATTAAATTTCAGTTTGCCCGACAATGTGCCACTATACTTCTATAGTGGCTCTGTTATATTAGTCCTTTCGATTTATATGCAAACAAATAAAAGCGGTTGTGCGAAAAGAAGTTTTTCTTTGCCTTGTATTTAGATTTGAAATTCATCAGTTTCACGCATATTAGCAAGGAGGCAATAATGCTAATTTTGACACGTCGTGTAGGTGAAACACTCATGATCGGCGATCAAGTGAGTGTAACAGTACTGGGTGTGAAAGGTAATCAAGTGCGTATTGGTGTTAATGCACCGAAAGAAGTTTCAGTACATCGTGAAGAAATCTATCAAAGAATTCAACACGAGCGTGCGATGCATGAGCATCTTCAGCATTTAGATGATGATTTTAGCCCAAATTTTAACGACGACGACTACTCCCAGTTCAATCGTTAATCTCTCTGTAGTAATAAAACCATTGGTCGTTATCAATGGTTTTATTTTGCCGAATTAAAAAGCACTGAAAATTCTCAAAATATAAAAATAATCGAATTTTCGCTGTATTTTCGACAAGTGGTGATAGATTCGATTGCACCTCAATGACAAACTTGTTAAGTTTATTGCATAAAATGTCATCAATGATGATGAAAAAACAACAAATGCTGAAGGGGATGTCACATGAAACAATGGTTTAAGCAACTGCTGACGATGCTTGCAGGGATGGCGATTATCACTTCGCAATCGATTCTAGCGGTACAGCCTGTTTCTGATGATGAACTCGCAGAAGCAGCCAGTAAAAATTCTCTCGTCCTCAATGAAGCTGTTGCTGAAAATAAAGTATTCATTATTCAACAAGATCAAAGCCTAAGTGAAACTCCAAGTTATCAAAGTTTAAATATCCTAGCTCTACTCTATCCTGAAGATTTTGTTCGTGAGATTGGGCAACAAAATGATTATTTCACGCGTAATTTTGGTAATGAATGGTATAGCTTCAGATGGGCTGGAAATTACGATGAGATTTGGGCGAATAATCAATATTACGAAATTCAATTTAATCATGAAACAGGATCATATGAAGCAAATAACGTGAGAGGGCGTGTTTGGACGATTGTTGAACCTTATTATTCCAATTCTGATGATTAAATTGGATGTTAAATAAAGCATTAAACTGTTGAAAATTTGTGCAAACTAACTGTCATACATAAGTTGTAGCAAGATGATAAACTTTAGTACTTGAAAGTTGGGGCAGAACCCTCTACAAATAGTCATAGGTTATCACAGGGAAAAACAATGAAGCTGTATTACACGCCAGGCGCTTGCTCATTGGCTGCACATATTATTTTGAATGAAATAAACGTCGATTTTGATTTAGAACGTGTTGATTTGAAGACACATACCACTGAAAAAGGTCAGGATTATTATGCAATTAATCCTAAAGGCTATGTACCCGCACTTGAAATCAATCCAGGCTTAGTGTTGACTGAGAATGTAGCTGTTTTACCATTCCTTGCACAGCATGATCCACGTCAGGATTTGATTCCACCATCGGGTCTTGGTCGTGCTAAAGTCCTTGAGTGGCTAGGTTTTCTCAATTCAGAAGTACATGATGCCTATGCGGTATTCTCCGGTCGTGAGTTAAGCGATGAAGAAAAAGCACGTGGCTATGCAGAGATTGATCGTTTATTGCAATTTGTTGAAGATTATCTTGCGGAAGTTGATACCGATTTTCTAGTCGATGACAACTTCGGTCCTGCTGATGCGTATCTATTCGTTTTGACCAACTGGTCGAAATCAATTGGACATGATTTGTCAAAATTTAAGGAAATTAACGATCTTCGTGATGTGGTATTCCAACGTCAATCTGTTCAGATCGCTATGCGTGATGAAGGTTTGATTAGCTAAAACTTTTTATAAATCAATGCGATTAAAAAAGCACCTATATAGGTGCTTTTTTACAACTTAGATTCTTCAACTTAGATTGTCAGTTTAGATTCTTCAATGCGAATTATCTATGATCCAAGCGTATCGAATGCACTTAGATCACGAACCATGACTTATAATGAGTTTATACCATTTATTTATGGTCATCAAACTCATTGTACTGCGGTGCAGAGCGTGTGAATCCACCTGTTTTATACGCAAGATAGAACACACCGACAGCAGCCCAAGTCAGACCTGCTTTCAATGATGTTTCATCTGTTTCAATCCATAGCGCAGCAATACTGATAAAGCCAAGCACTGGAATGATGACAAAGTTCAAAATTTCTTTGAATGACTTGGTACGACGGTCACGTAGCGCATAGCGTGAAATCACTGAAAGATTCACAAAGCTAAATGCAGTCAATGCGCCAAAGCTAATCAATGAAATCACAAAATCCAAGCTCATAAAACCCGCAGTCAATGCGACAGCGCCAACGATCAAAATGTTATATGACGGTGTGAAGCTCTTTGGACTGATATGACCAAAGATTTTCTTATTGATAATGCCATCACGACCCATCACGTACATCAAGCGAGATACACCTGCGTGCGCAGAAATCCCTGATGCCATCACCGTAATAATTGCAAATGCTAAGACATAAGATTGGAAGAGCGAACCACCGACCAAGAGTAAAATATCAGGCTGTGTCGCTTCGATATCAGCAAAGTATTTTGCAGGATCATTCGGGAAGTAGATTTGCATAAAGTAAGTACTAATGACAAAAATCACCCCTGCGATCAATGCAGTTAAGAATATCGCTTTTGGCAAAGTCTTTTCAGTATCTTTGGTTTCTTCAGCAAGTGAGCTTAAAGAGTCAAAACCTGTGAATGAGAAGCACAGTAAAGTCGCACCTGTAATCAATGCACCTACCGAAGTCAGCTCATTCCAAAATGGCTCCAAGCTCCACAGTTGATAACGTGTTTCTGCGGTAATTGGACCTTCGACATTCGTCCCGAGTTGCAACTTGGTATAAATCAGATAGGTAAAGATACTGATCACAAGCAACTGTACAAAGACGATCAAGCTATTAAAATTCGCGACGAAACGTGCACCACGTAAGTTGACCCCAGTCATGAATGCAGTCAGTACAACCACCCAAACCCAATGGTTAATACTTGGGAAAAGGGCTTCAAGATAAATCACTGCAAGAATGATGTTGACCATCGGTGAAAGCAAGTAGTCGAGCCAAGAAGACCAACCAACCATAAAGCCGACATTTGGATGGATCGACTTTTGTGCATAGGTATACGCCGAACCCGAAGAAGGGTAGCGACGAATCATATGACCATAGCTAATCGAGGTTAATAAAATCGCAACGAGGGCAATCAGATAAGATGTTGGAACGTGGAAATTACTTTCGTCAGACACCAAACCAAAAGTATCAAATAAAGTCATCGGTTGGATATATGCCAAGCCGATAATAATGACGTGCCAGAGTCCTAGCGTTTTTTGTAGCTTCACAGCCGATTGTGTACCAGCAATATTAGACAATGTCGTTATCCCCTTGAGTGATGACTTCTTATGATTTAAAGTCAAGGATCGCGATGTATCAGGATCAACAACTGATCCCCCCAAACATACTTTTAAAAAAAGAGCGCAACAAAATAACGCAAAACCGTAGCTTTTGTCAGCAACTCTAGGGCAAAAAATAGCAAAAATTTAGCCAAAATAAAGCAAAATAAGAAAAATTCTTAAAATAATTCGATAAGCTGTTCCAACAATATTCTTCTAAAAGCATAAAAAAGATGGCTAATCCATAGCCATCTTTTTAAAAATCATAAGCTTATTACTGTGCTCGTAAGAAAAGTTTTTTTGAATCTGCGATCTAATAGATTTGCTGATTCACATCAATATTTTTACTTTCTTTCATACAAAGGAAAGCAATTAACGAGATCGTTGCTGCACCTGCAAGATAATAGCCTACAGCGTGTAAACCATAAGTCGTTGCAAGATACGTGGCAATTAACGGTGCAAAAGATGCACCCAAAATACCCGCCATGTTAAAGGTCAGTGCAGAACCTGTATAACGCACAGAAGTTGGGAATAGCTCGGATAGAACTGTACCGATTGGTCCATAGGTTAAGCCCATGATTGCCAAGCCCAGACATAGGAAAGCAAATACAGAACCGACGTTATTGGCAACTAATAAATCTGCAAAGAAGAAACCAAAAATGATACAAATAATACAGACCACTATTGAGGTCGCTTTACGTCCAAACTTCTCCGCCAAAATCGCAGCCAGTGGAATAAATGCTGCAAAGGTAAAGGTCGCTAAGGTCACTAAAATTAAGAATTGCTCACGTGGATAACCGAGTGCTTTAGTTCCCCAAGTCAATGAGAATACCGTCGTTAAGTAAAACACCACAAAAGTACAGATCGCTGCCAAAGTCCCGAGAACCAGTTGTGGTAGATTATTTTTAAAGACTGCTGCCACAGGGACGCTTTTTTCTTCTTGCTTGTCTAGAACTCGTTGGAATGCAGGGGTTTCATGCAATTTCAAACGAATATATAAACCAACGATGACTAAGATTGCACTGGCTAAGAACGGAATGCGCCAACCCCATGCTAAGAATTGTTCATCGGTGAGCATTGAACCTAAGAAAATAAAGAACCCATTTGCCAAAATCAAACCGAATGGTGCGCCAAGCTGTGGAAACATGCCATACCACGCACGTTTGCCTTCAGGTGCATTTTCCGTTGCAAGCAGCACTGCACCACTCCATTCGCCACCAAGCCCAATCCCTTGTCCCAAACGACAGATTGCAAGCAAGATCGCTGCGGTAATACCAATGTCTTGATAAGTTGGCAATAAACCAATGGCAATGGTGGATAGACCCATCGTGAGTAATGCAGCAACTAGTGTGGTTTTACGTCCGATACGATCACCGAAATGTCCAAATAGCGCAGAACCGAGAGGACGTGCTAAGAATGCGATGGCAAAGGTCGCTAAAGACTGCAACACCGCTGTCTGAGGATTACTTGATGGGAAGAATAAATGTGGAAATACAATGACTGCCGCTGTGGCATAAATATAAAAATCATAAAACTCAATGGTTGTTCCGACCATACTGGCGGTGAGTACACGAGCTTTGGAATTAGTGGGTTGCGTTGCAGTCGATTGCATGGTTGATCCTAGTTTTTCTCATTCCAGCGATGATTGATTTTCATACTAAAGCATAAAAGTCTAATCACACTGCGCTACAGTCAGAGAACTTAAATCCTGTTACAGCGTTAACCTCGCTCGCAGTACAACTTGTACACCTTCGCTCGGTTGCCTTGTAACAGAAATTAATTTCTTCGACTATAAATTTAAACGGTATTGAAGCTGTATGTCGCTTGAAGTCAGACAGTTTAACCACTTGAAAACGAATTACAAAGCAAAAACTGATCAAAGCCAAATTTTTAAAATACTCTTGATATTTTTAGATGATTTTTCAAAGTGCTTTACAACATTACCCAGATTGCAAAGAAATGTGCAAGCGCCCCAAGGATAACAAATAGATGCCAAATGACATGGGTGTAGGTATATTTTTTCATGACATAGAAAATCGTACCAACGGTATAAAATATGCCACCAAGTATGAGTAATTGTAATGACAATGTACTAAGATAAGTACGCATATCATCAATCACAAATACCGCAAGCCAACCCATTGCAAGATATGCAATCAGCGACAATGCTTTAAATCGTTCGATAAAATATAGCTTAAACAAGGTGCCTAAGAAAGCGATCGACCATAACGCCACCAATAAAATTTTCGCTTTCGGTGTGGGAATATATAAAGCAAGGAAAGGCGTGTACGTCCCTGCGATGAGGTAATAAATCGCCGTGTGATCTAACTTCTTTAACCATGCACGACGCTCCATAGTCGTTGCACCGTGATACAAGGTCGAAGCGGAAAATAGCAACACCATACTCAGCCCATATACCAACATGATAAATCCTGCACCGAGCGATAGGGCATAAGCTTCTATACACAATAGTAACGTAGCGATCACTGCGGCAAATGCCGCTAAACCATGCGTGAGTGCATTCAGACGTTCTTCTTGAGGGTGATAGTCAAGTATTTCATCGACAATATACTGAGTGCTGATAGATTGGTGATTTAAACTGTCTAAATTGTTAGGCATAGGATTTGAAGTATGCGATAGAATGTAATTACTATACACTTGTATTTTAAAATTAAAATGACAATTTTTACTCGATCGCAGTATAAAACTGCAAATCAGACAATCAGATTGATACAAGACAATTTTTCAAAACATCTTTTCAAAGATCAGCGAAGATGCGTTAAAGACATGAATCAGTTAAAATAGCATCTCAATTTTTAGTTTGGGTTTATTATGTCGGCGATTCGTTTGCAAGGGCAAGCATTTGAATTTTTTCAGCATATTCAACAGGCTTGGCAGTCGAATACTTTGCAACGTTTGATATTTAGTCAGTATCAAGGCGAAGAAGCAAATCTGCAAAAACTGATGATTCGTCCAATTACGCTCAAAGATGAATTGCAACTCCAAGTCGTGTATCGTTATCAAACCAAAGACATCACCAAAAACTATACATGGCAAGAATTTGAGTCACTAAGCTCAGATTGGTTAATGCAATTTAAGCAGAGTAATTTATTTACGGATCAAGCTGAATTTCAACTCAAAATCAAAAAGCAACAATGGCAATTGACGCAAACACAAATTAAAACGGCAAAAAATACCGCATCTAATTCGCAGGAAAATATAAATACAGCGCAACAACATAATCGCCAAAAACAGCGTTGGATTGAACAAGATCGTCAGTTTTTACAGTTGCTTGGAGTGACCGATCAAAAGCATCAAATCATTCCAAGCATGTCGAGGAAGTGGAAGCAGATTAATAAATTTGTGGAGATTTTCGCAGGTGCAGTCAATCAAGCAGGATTTACAGAACATCAAAATTTACATGTAGTGGATTTTGGGTCGGGTAAAGGCTATCTGACCTGTGCAGTCTATGATTATTTACAAACGCATCAGTTTGCGCCACAGGTGACTGGTGTAGAGCTACGTCAAGAGTTGGTAGATTTTTGCCAAAATGTTGCGACGCAAAGTGATTTTCAACAATTACAATTTTTTCAAGGCGATGTGCGTAGTTATCAGCCTGAAAATACGGATGTGATGATTGCGCTACATGCTTGTGATATTGCGACGGATTTTGCCATTCATACCGGGATCCGCTTGGGTGCCAAAGTGATTATGTGCGCACCATGTTGTCATAAAGAGTTGCGTCCGCAAATGCAATCGCCAACAGTACTATCCCCGATGCTGGGCTATGGCGTACATATGGGTCAACAGGCGGAGATGCTTACAGATACCATTCGAGCTTTATTTCTACAAGCCTATGGCTATGAAACGAAGGTCTTAGAGTTTGTATCTTTGGAGCATACCAGTAAAAATAAAATGATCTTGGCGACCAAAAAGCGCAATGCGGAAAGTCAGCCAAATCAAAAAGTGCTACAGCAAATTGCTGATTTAAAAGCATTTTATGGTATACGCAATCATGCCTTAGAAAATTTATTCAGAGATCTGCCAGTCGATGATCGACATGGCTGTGCGTGCTAGCGGTGTAAAGCGCGACTTTAAATGATAAATGAATTGTCATAAAACTGACTTAAACTTTTCATGTGGCTGAAATATCAATGAATTATTTTAAGCATAGGTTAATTAAATACACAGGACATGTGATGAAAATAACCCATGCGCTACAACAAAAAGTGATCGGCAAATATAAAGATATTCTTGAACATCAACTGTCGATCATCGAAGCACAGCAACAACAAATAGAAAAATTACAACGTGAGCTGAATGCATTTAAACAACAACACAGTTTTACTGAAGAAAGAACTACTTGGCAAACACTGCGCTTAAAAGTATTTAAGAGTCAGGATGTTGTGGTAAATCCACAAAAATCATAGATTAGCGATAATTATAGCCAACCAATTTATTCAAAAAACGAATTACATCGAGAATGAAACGCTTAATGCGCTTCATCCCAATTCTGACCTTGACCCACTTCAACCACAAGCGGTACATTTAGCGTGAGTACATCTTGCATGGTGTCTTTGATCAATGTTGTTGCATCAACAACATAATCTTCATCGACTTCAAAGACCAATTCATCGTGGACTTGCAGTAACAACAATGCACGACTTTGATCGAGTTTCTTTTCAATAGCAATCATCGCCAGTTTGATAATATCCGCAGCACTACCTTGTAATGGCGCATTGATCGCCGCACGTTCAGCGGCTTTTCGTACCATCATATTGCGAGCATGAATATCAGGTGTATACAGTCGGCGACCTAGTAAGGTTTCGACAAAACCTTGTTCTTGCGCAAGCTGACGCGTGCGTTGCATGTATTCGTAAATACCTGGATAACGCTGAAAATATTGTTTGATATAGTTTTGCGATTCTTCACGAGTAAAGCCAAGCTGACGAATCAAACCAAACTCGGACATGCCGTAGAGTAGACCGAAGTTGACGGCTTTGGCTTGACGACGTTGATCAGAAGTCACTTCATCCAGTGGAATATTTAGCACTTCTGAAGCGGTCGCTTGGTGAATGTCTTGTCCTTCGTTAAAGGCTTTGACCAATGCCTCATCTTCACAGAAATGTGCCATCAAACGCAGTTCGATTTGTGAATAATCGGCAGCGAGAATCACACGACCTTGCGGTGCAACGAAGGCTTTACGAATCTGACGACCAATCTCACCACGAATCGGAATGTTTTGTAGATTAGGATCAGTTGAAGATAGACGACCAGTCGTGGTGACGGCTTGATGATAACTGGTGTGGACACGTTGAGTTTTAGGATCTGCTTGTTCGACCAAACGATCGGTGTAAGTACTTTTCAGTTTAGCAAGGGTACGATAATCCAAAATGATTTGCGTGATTGGATGATCAATTTTTTCCAGTACGGCTTCACCAGTGCTGTATTGTCCCGAAGCGGTTTTTTTACCGCCTTTTAAGCCTAATTTATCAAATAAAATCTCGCCGACTTGTTTTGGTGAAGCGATGTTAAATTGCTCTCCTGCGATTTCAATGGCTTGTGATTCGTAGCTTTGCATGTCTTTTTCAAACTCTTGACTTAAGTTGGTCAAAAAATCTGGATCAAGCTGAATACCACGAGATTCCATATTGCACAACACTTGTGCTGTGGGTAGCTCGACACGTTCAAGTAGTGCTAAAAGTTCAGGGTGTTCAGCAAGTTTTTCTTTTAACACTTCAAATAAGCGATAGGTGACATGCGCATCTTCGCAGGCGTATGGTGCAGCGACATTTAAATCAATTTGGTTAAAGGTCAGTTGCTTAACCCCTTTGCCTGCGACTTGCTCATAAGTCGTGGTCAGATGACTTAAATACAGCCGTGCCACATCGTCCATATTGTGACGAGTTGCCGTTGGATTCAGTACATACGAGCCAAGCATGGTGTCAAAGCCCCAACCTTGCAGTTGGATACCGTGATTGGCAAAGATATGTGCATCATATTTTAAGTGATGACCGATTTTAGCAATGCTTGGATTTTCTAAAATTGGCTTCAGTTGAGCTAATACAGTTTCACGATTGAGTTGTTCTGGTGCACCGTCATAGTCATGGGTGAATGGCACGTAATAGGCATCTTTGCTGTCGAATGCCACCGATAAACCCACCATTTCCGCAATGCGATAGTCTAAGCTGGTGGTTTCGGTATCGATGGCGAATTGTTGGGCATTTTCAAATCGTTGAAATAAGTTATCCCAATCGGCTTGATTCAAGACGGTATGATAATTTGCTTGACCAAGTTGATCATCGCCACTGCTGAGTTGAGCGTTGCTTTCTATATCATTATTAGCATTTTCATTGTTTTTAGACTTTGATTCAGTCTTTTTGCTTTGATTGGCTTGCTGATTTTTCTCATTATCGGGATTATTCGGGTGATTTAGCGATTGTAACTGAGTACGAAATTCAAGCTCAGTATAAAGTCGGCGCAGTTCGTTGACATTCGGATTGCTGAGTTTCAGATCATCCCAAGTGAGTGTTAAATCTAGTCCAGTGATAATGGTCGCCAATTGGTGATCAAGTTTGATATTGTCAAGATTGTCTTTGATATTTTGGCTGACTTTGCCTTTGATCTGATCGACATTGGCAATAATACCGTCCAATGAGCCAAATTCATTGAGCAGTTTCGCCGCCGTTTTTGCCCCCACGCCTGGCACACCTTTGATGCCATCGGATGCGTCACCCATTAATGTCAGATAATCAATGATCTGATGCGGATGCACACCGAATTTTTCAAACACACCTGCTTCGTCGAGCTGACGCTCTTTAAAACTGTCTTCTAAGGTGACGTTGGGATTGACCAGTTGTGCCATGTCCTTATCGCCAGTAGAGATCAGTACTTGATGACCCTCGGCAAGCGCACGTTGCGTCAATGTACCAATAATGTCATCGGCTTCAACACCCGCCAAGCTATACAGCGGAATGCCCAGTGCACGAATCAAGTCATGCAGATAGGGAATTTGTTCGCCGAGTTCATCAGGCATCGCAGGGCGGTCACCTTTATAAATCGGAGATAATTTATGTCGAAACGTAGGCTCTGGTGTATCAAAAATCACCGCCATATGCGTTGGTTGGATACGGCGCATGAGTTTTTGAATTGCTGAACTGGCGCCACGCACCGCATTGGTGTGCAAACCTTGAGAAGTGGTCAATGGCGGTAGGGCGTGAAAAGCACGAAATAAGAAATAAGACCCATCGACCAAAACAAAAGGTGGCATGTGTGATTCCATTGATATTTTAAAGACGGACTATAGTGTACCGCAAACCTGATTTACTGCAATGTGATGTGCTAAATAACAAATCAAGCTTTACGCTTTGTTATAAATCAGTTACATCAACAAAAAGACATGCTAAATTGTTTTTTAATAGAACATGAAAATATTGAATAAATGACGAATCCAAATACGCCAACTCCACATACGCAAAGGCATTCTAATAAAAGCAACGATGCTTTACACACACAGCAAGCAAGTTCGCTATTTCGTTTTCCTGATGCGACTTGGGCGAGAATATTGCTGATTATTTTTGCGATTCTTTTTCTAGGGCAGTTAGTCTTTGGTGGCGAGGCGGATATTTTATGGTGGGTGGCACTGTTCGGTATCGTGATCATTGCTTGTAATGCCTATGCAAATCAAAATGCGCAAATCAAACAATTACAACAAAGTACCTTTCAGCTTCAACAGCAAGTTGATCGCCTAGCACAAGGTCAAATTCAAGTTTCAAATTCAGCAATTCAAACGGATACGCAACGAGATGCAAGTATAGCGGAAAATAAAGAAGTCTTTGCAGAATCCAATCGTTTTCTTGAACAGATTTCACCCTCATATCAAAATGAAATTGTTGATGGACACAGCGATTTAAATCATCAGTATGTTGAAAATATTTCTACCGACTCAACGCCAGCATGGATGAATGCCAACAATGTGCAAACGACTGAACATTTGCAAAGCGATCAACTTTTAAATCAATCTGAAGAGGTGTCACAGTTAGATTCTTTCAGCCAAGAATCATCTAAACACGATGAACTCAAAACCATGACCTCGATGTGGGATGCAGCATTGAATTGGTTTAAAGGTGGCAACAGTATCGTGCGTATCGCCGTGGTGATTTTGTTGATTGGCGTGGTGTTGCTACTGCGCTTTGCCAGTGAGTATTGGCAACTGACCTTATCTGCGAAAATGGCAGGGATTGGCGCAAGTGGTATTGCGCTGACAGGACTTGGTTATTTCTTGCGTCAACGTCGTTTTGATTATGCGATTAGCTTACAAGGTCTAGGACTTGGCGTTTTATTTCTCGTATTATTTTCCAGTTTCCATCTGAGTGTGATTCAGTCGGTCACATTATCTTATGTCGCATTGATCGCCATACTTGCCACCACCTTATGGCTTGCGATTCGACAGAATGCGTTGATTTTGGCATTTATCGCTTTGGGTAGTGGCTTTATTGCGCCGTTTATCTTGAATACAGGCAGTAATAATATTCCTGCATTGATGGCATATTTCTTTGTTTTAAACCTTGCTTTGGCGATTATCGCCTACTTTAAACCGTGGCGTATTCTCAACACTTTAGCGTTACTGATCACGTTTGGTTTGGGTGGTTTTGCCATTTGGAGCAAAGCCGAAGATACGCAGGCTTTCCAGATTGCATGTTGGGTGTGGGCGATTTTTGCGATTTATCTCTTTATCTCGATTCGCTATAGCCAACATATCGTCGCCCTAAAAACCCAATTTAAAGATATCCCCTATATTGATACCTCATTGATTTTCGCCACGCCATTTATGGCATTTAGCCTTTATGCAGGCTTGGTGTCGTCAGATGGCTATACGCTGTCGATTGCCAGTGCGGTCTTGGCGAGTGTCTATTTGGTCTTAGCTTATGTTTTACATCAAAAAGCCAAGCAATTACTCATCTTAACCCAATGTTTTTACGGCTTAGGCTTTGTGTTTTTGGCGTTGATTCTACCGTTCGCCTTTGATGCTTATTGGAGTAGTGTCGGTTGGGCTATTCATGGATTGGTGATGCTGTGGCTCGGTTGGCGTTATGCGATCGTGAATGCACGATATTTTGGTGTGGCATTGTTACTGGCGAGTGGCGTGGCGACTTTGTATGTGGTGCTATTTAATAATCAAAGTGCGCTCTTTGCAGGATGCTTGTTGATGGCGAGCTATGCGATTGCCACGTACTTGTTGCTTCAACCAAAAGCGGAAATTGACCATCAAACTGAAACCTCAAATGCAACTGCTTTGGCAAGTATCTGTGGCATGACCATGTTGCTGTTGTCCTTGATTCTTGCACCTGTAAATTATTTCTATGCGATGGACAAATTCTACGGACTTGATCTTGAGTGGATCAGTTTTCCGTTATTGCTTTGGACATTTGTGCTTTATCTTGGCTATCGTTTGTTTGCCAAATCTAAAACACATTTTCTATGGAAAATCAGCAGTTTTATCGTCTTGGCGATTACGGCGTTTGAAATGTTAATAGGCAATGTAGGGTATGAGCTCGAAGGTAGATCTTATCTTGCCATGACATATCACGGAGGCTATGAATGGTACGCCTTGATAGGCTCGGCAATATTGTGGCTGACCGTATTTGCCTTGTTGGTCATTGACACTGTCTTTAAAAATCAGCGCATTGCATTAGAGCAGCCATCAAATTCATATTTCTTCAATGTTGCGGTACAGATTTA
Organism: uncultured Acinetobacter sp.; assembly: GCF_947493735.1. Lineage (GTDB taxonomy): Bacteria > Pseudomonadota > Gammaproteobacteria > Pseudomonadales > Moraxellaceae > Acinetobacter. The sequence continues at coordinate 25,339 of NZ_CANLSL010000016.1, forward strand.
TACCGCTGTCGCTGTGTTGATGTTGGCGATACTGGGCGGTGGTTTTGCAAGTGAAAATAGCTATGTACCGATGTTGGCTGTATTACCAATCATTGCCTTTGCACTGAGTTGTTTTGTTAAAAAATGGCATCACTGGCAAAGTCTATGGGTGGGTAATCTCGCTGTGATAGCAGTGCTGTGGTATTGGCTCATAACAGTGAGCTTTGCAAAAGATGGCGCTTGGTCGCTACCATTTATGCCATTACTCAATCCAATTGATTTGGTGAGTATTAGTGTATTTGTGATACTGACTTTTGCTATAAAATCGTATTTGCTCAGCGCATCACGAGCATGGCAGTTTGTCTCTGCAAGTGTGTTGCTTGGTACAGGGATAATATTGGTGAGCAGTTTGCTACTTCGTGCATTGACGCATTATGCAGGATTACCGTATTGGCTCGATGGGGCATGGCAAAATGGCACGGTGCAGGCAAGTTTAACCATTCTGTGGACGTTGATTGCGCTGATTCTCACTACGCTAGCGAGTCGTCAGTCATGGCGTTATATCTGGATGCTCGGTATTGCGGTGCTCGGTTTGGTGATCTTTAAATTGATCTTTCTCGATTTGTCACAGAGTCAGACTTTGACTCGGATAATTTCCTTTATAGGTAGTGGTTTGATCATGCTAGTAATTGGCTATTTTTCACCGTTGCCACCGACCAATAAACGGTTAGGGGAGTGATTTTTGGTCTTGAGTTTGAACGTCATATATTGTCGCACAAGATTGTCGTACATTGAAAGTTGAGCTGACATCTTGGGTGAAATCAACTATGATGAAGCAGTTCATTTTGACTTTTAAATAGTATTTGCTTGTGAATAAATTATTTGTACATGAAAATTTAAGTCTTCAGCCCGAGCTATCTTTTGATCAAGATTGGCGAGAGAAAGAGTTTTCAAACCCTCAAGCAACAATAAAAGTTGGCACAATGTTTTCAGGCATTGGCGCAATAGAATATGCATTTAAGCGATTAAACCTCAACACAAAAATTAAGTTTGCGTGTGATAATGATCGGTTTGTAAAACAAAGTTATTTTGCAAACTATGAAATAGAAAATGACAATTGGTATACCGATGTTCATGATATTGATGGTGCAAAATATCTTGGTAAAATTGATCTTCTTGTAGGCGGTAGCCCTTGTCAATCTTTTTCAATGGTAGGGAAGCGAAGAGGTTTTGAGGATACACGCGGTACATTATTTTATGAGTTTGCAAGAGTTGTTAAAGAAAGTCAGCCCAAAGTATTTATTTACGAAAATGTAAAAGGCTTGGTCAATCATGATGGCGGAAATACCTTTGATATTATCAAAGCTACTTTTGACGAGCTAGGCTATCGCTATTTTTATCAAGTTTTAAATGCAAAAGACTATGGCATGCCACAACATCGTGAGCGAATTTTTGTGATTGGTTTTAAAGATCAGTCCGTAGATTTTACCTTTCCTGAGCCGATTAATCTTGAATACACAATGCAAGATTTTTTAGAGGACTTTATTGACTCTAAATATTATTTAAAAGAGAAAGGCGTTAAATTTGTCACCAGTTCGAAGAATCGACTAAAGCGTTATACACAAATTAATGGTGACATTGCATTGTGTCAAAAAGCAAATCAACAATTTAATTGGCATGGTGATTTTGTATTTGAGTTGCAAGCTGAAAAAGAGTTTGACGAATTTATTTTTGATGTGAATCAAGTTGAAGAGAAATATTATCTATCTGATAAAGTTAGAGATTATGTCTTGAATACGGGAACAAAAAATTTTCGTACAACGATAAAAACAGATTTGGAAGTTGCAAGACCATTACTGCAATCTATGCACAAAATGCACCGAGCAGGTGTGGATAATTATGTGACGCACAACAAAGGTCGTATTCGCAAACTTACACCTAAAGAATGTTTACGCTTGATGGGTTTTCGTGATGATTTTGAACAGGTCGTCAGTGATACGCAAATGTATAGACAGGCAGGGAATAGTATTGTTGTTGATGTGCTGATTGCACTATTAAAGCAAATGGATATTACACGTTACGTAGATTAGAAAAATGGATATAATTTTAGCGAACCACAATTATAAAGTTATTGATACTAAAGAAAAAATTACAATTGCTGATAGTTTTGTTGTCCGTCAAAACAAAATTGGTGGAGGTAATGGTGAAGCAAAGCTTTATATAGGGCAAGACAATGCTGAAACAAGAAGCTTTTTTGGAAATGAAGGTTTTGCCATTCCATGTTTCTTAATTAAAGCTGATTTATTGAAGTATCTAGAGGAAACAAAAGCAGAGTATCTTAAACCTGAACAACCATATGTCAATAAAGGTGAACTACCTGAGCTTTGGCTTGCTAGAAAAGCGAAAATCCTTGCACTTCCTGATAAAATTGAATTTGAAGTCATTGAGCAAACTCAGATTGTTGGACCTCGTGTCTATGTGAACTCAAATGACAAAACATATAAATTGATTCGAGAGCTTTCTTTACCAAATATCACTTTTATTTCAGTGATTAAGCTTATTGATGAAAATGGTCAATTGCGTTATTACTTTAGATTATTTGCTGATTATTTTGGTGAAGTTGAACATCCTTATGTCATCGAAAAAGAAGAAGAGGAAATTATTGATAGTTCTGTACCACAAGAAGAAAAGAAACAACTTATTCGAGCGAGAGTGGGACAGGGTGAATATCGAATTAAGCTTTTAGCTGAATGTCCATTTTGTCCAATTACTTTAGTTTCAGATGATCGTCTACTTACAGCAAGCCATATCAAACCGTGGGCAATGTCTGATGATTTTGAAAAAACTGATCCAAAAAATGGTTTTATGCTTACGCCTACTTTTGATCGTTTATTTGATCGAGGATTTTTGTCATTTACAGATGATAAAAAGACAATTTTATCGCCGTTCTTATCCAATATGACTTATTCGAAATTAGGAATATCAGATAACAAAATTATTCCGCATTTGCCTATAGAGGGACGAGAGTTGTATTTGGACTTTCACCGAAAAGAGATTTTGAAAAAATAATCAGATCAAAACACTAATTACTGCTCAGGCTCAATCTTGGTCTGTTTCGTCGAACGTGGATGATTCAAATCATTACGAGCCACGATATCAGTATCATTACCGTCGATTTCACTTCTATTGCCACTAAGCGTAGGCTCAATCAAACCCATTTTCGGGATTGGAATCTCAATATTATTATCAATAAAGCCATTACGTACACGTTCCTGAATCTCATCATGCACTTGGATGTAATACTGCTGTTTCGTCCAAACCGTGAACAATAGCTCAATGGTCGATTCCCGAAATGCGGTCACTGCGACCTGCGGACGTGGCTCATCCAGTACCAAAGAATAAGCATCGGCAACATCAATTAAGACTTGGCGGACTTTGACAATATCCTCATGAAAGTTGATAAATAGCGTGATCGGAATCCGTCGAATAGGGAATTTTGATAAGTTAAATACAGGTGTTCTAATGAGTTGCTCATTCGGCAAACGAATAAAAATATTATCCAAAGTCAGGAGTTTGACCGAAAGTAAATCAATTGAGATCACTTGACCTTCGATAGTATGACCACGAATCATGGTCACTTGTATGGTATCGCCAACCTCGAATGAACCTTCACCGATCAAGAATAACCCACTGATCAAATTCGATGCAGAAGTCTGTGAAGCAAAACCCAGTGCAACCGTTAAAATCCCCGCTGCACCCAAGAATACGCTCAGTTTAAAGCCTGCTTCACGTAGACTTGCAATCATAAATAGCAAGAAAATAAAATAGAAAATCCCACGTCGCCAAATCAATTTTTGATGTTGATTCAATCGCTTACCAATAGTTGCAGTAAAGCCATTACTAATGATACGTGCGACAAAAAATCCAAGCACGATAAAAATCAGGGCAAAAATCATATCTTGGAAGCGATCTGAACTCAGCCCAGAGAGAAAGCCTTTGAGCGTGTTATTAAGTTCTTCGACGATTTGAAGTTCTGCCATGCAAAATTCCTAAATTCTCTTATTCCCAAATTCTGTGTCTAAAGTTTAGCAAAGCCATACAGATCTTGGCTGTTAAAACATGGATTCAAACATATTGCTAATAAAGCTTGCACTATCTGAACGTGCAGGTTGAATAAATGAAACTTGTTCAGCCATCGGCGGTGTACGTGATTCGATGCGAATGCGTGGCGGTTTATCCACTTCATTTTGATAGACTTTGATTTCTGAAGTCCATAGCCGTCCTGTACTTTCACTATAGAGTAGAGGAAGTGATGGTGCAGGGACATTAATCCGTTCAAGACGCATCTGTTGATGACTATCATTATAGAAGTGAATTGGTGTCACGGCACGAAATGGATTAATGCTCATTTCTGCGAGATTGGTCGTACCGTCAACTTGCGTGGCGTAGCACATTTGACCTTCTTGATAGTTTATCCCGAACCAAGTGTCTTTGGTTTGAAAAACAGGGAAATCGAAAATCGGCGCTTTTTGATTTTCCACGATCCCTGCTAGCCATAAAGGTGTGCTAATAAATAACGTCGCACGTTGACCCGCAGGAATATGAATCGGTTGAACAGGTTTAATCACCACGCCACGATCGGCAAGGCGAGGCATCAGAAAGAACTTTTCCTTACTGCGATTAAACATAAAACGCTCAAACTTACTTGGTTGAGGCAGTTGCGTTTCTTCGTCGAGCCTTACCCAATCTTTTCGCATTTCAGTCTGTTTGTGCAGGCGATGATATTCCACAAGCCAATCTTTTTCACGACGAAATAGACGAAAATACAGTGGCCCAAGTCGCCACGCATGTGATTGATTCAGTTGGAATTTATATTCTCCCCACCATGTCTTTGACTTAGGATAAGGTGCGGTATTTTCTGCGTCTTCAGTCATATCAAAATAGTTAGATTCACAATGCTATTCAAATTACACAAAGATTGATTGTACAAACTTGTCACAATATCAACGATAGCCTTTCATCTTATATCATACTTGAAGTAAACTGCTGTTTGTATTCATATGATTTTTGAAAAATAGAAATTTTGAGACGAGCAAGATGCTAAGACAAATACAAATACCCTATAGCTTTGCCAAACGACATGGTGTGTTGTTGAAATATGACGGTGATCATGCGCAGATTATCCGTTGCCAAAATACACCGATTGAGGCATTGCAAGAAGCTCGTCGCTATTTAGGGCAATCGGCTACACATCAGATCGTCACCACACAAGATTTTCAAAAAATGCTCAGTGCCGCATTCGCAGGCGATACTGGCGAATCACAACAAGTCGCAGCAGGACTAGAAGATCATCCTGATTTACTCAGCCTAGCCGATCAAGTGCCTGAAACAGAAGATTTGATGGATCAAGAAGATGATGCGCCAATCATTCGCTTGATCAATGCGCTATTGTCCGAAGCGATTCGTGTCAATGCTTCTGATATTCATATTGAAGTCTTTGAAAAACGTCTATCCGTACGCTTGCGTGTTGATGGGCAACTCCGTGAAATCGTTCAGCCACGTCGTGAGCTTGCACCGCTACTCGTTTCTCGTATTAAGGTCATGGCAAAGCTTGATATTGCTGAAAAACGTGTGCCTCAAGATGGTCGTATTTCGCTACGTCTTGCAGGGCGAGAAGTCGATGTGCGTGTGTCGACCTTGCCATCGTCACATGGCGAGCGTGTGGTGATGCGACTTTTGGACAAACAAGCAGGGCGTTTGAACATGACCCATCTGGGCTTGATGCCAAGCGACTATGAACGTCTGAGCTATTTGGTACATCGTCCACATGGTATTATCCTCGTTACTGGTCCTACAGGTTCTGGGAAAACCACGACCTTATACGCAGCACTTTCAGACTTGAATGACAATACCAGAAATATCCTCACTGCCGAAGATCCGATCGAATATCAGCTTGAGGGGATTGGACAGACGCAGGTGAATGCAAAGGTTGATATGACCTTTGCCCGTGCGCTCAAAGCCATGCTTCGCCAAGATCCTGATGTGGTGATGGTCGGTGAGATTCGCGATTTAGAAACTGCGGAAATCGCTGTACAAGCTTCACTCACAGGTCATTTAGTCCTTTCCACACTACATACCAATACAGCGATCGGTGCGGTCACTCGATTGAAAGATATGGGCATTGAGCCGTTTCTATTGTCTAGCTCGTTAATCGGTGTGGTGGCACAGCGTTTGGTGCGTACATTGTGTTCGCAATGCGTGACTTGGGCGCCTGCTGATGAGTTTGAACGCCAGCTATTCTCAGGTGTAACTACCGATAGCGAGTTGAAACTTCCGCATCCTGTTGGCTGTGATCAATGTAATCAGTTGGGATTTACAGGGCGTACAGCGATCTATGAAGTGGTGCCTGTCGATGAGCAAATGCGCCGTTTGATTCATGGTAATGCGCCTGAGTTTGAGCTTGAGCAATATGCTCGAAAGCAAGCGCAGTCGATCCGTCAAGATGGTTTGCAAAAAGTATTGGCAGGGAAGACCACGGTGGAAGAAGTCTTGCGAGTAACGAATAAAGACGATCTCGTTTGATTTATTTGAACAGAATTCAATTGCAACATTAAAAATCAGAAGTGAGCATTAAATGAACCCTAAAATTTTAGCAACGATCTTTATTTGTTCAAGTTTTCTAGTTGGTTGTGGTGGCGGTGATGGTGGAGATCAATATTCGACTTCACCTGAAGACACGGTAGAGCAAAACAACTTAGGTTGGAAGAAAACAACGAATACATCAGGGACTACAGAAGACTTAGTTAATGATATTACTGGTGTGGTTTTTAGTCATACTGTAGATGTGCCTTTTATTGATACGGTGCTATTGAATGCAAGTGATATTGTCACAAATGATGCAGAGTGTAGTGACGGTGGTAGTTACTCGTATAGCAGTAATGTCATTCAATTAAACAATTGTAAGGGTTGGTTCTCTGCCTATACTGCTAACGGCAGAATTGATGTAGCGTCGAATGGTACGGTATATACTTTTAAAGATTTTGAGTTAGCTAGTTCGAATGGTGAGGCTCTTTTGTTGAATGGTACAGCGAAATTAAAACTTACCGATACTGCTGCTTCGTTCAGTACAGATGAGTTGGATATAGATACCCTACAATTGGTTGCGTCGAATCAGTTTGATAATGTGCTGTATGAAATTACGAACTATTCTTCACAGTGGAAAAGTGTAAGTAGCCGTGCAACATCAATCGCAACAAAAGGGCGAATCGCATCTGCAGGAAACGATGAGGGTGATTTTAATGTGAGCTATGATGGCACTAGAGCACCATTTATCTTTGATGTATCTGATGACAATGTAGAGTCGTATTATCCATACACAGGTGGGTTATCTATCCAAGATCGTAGCAATGCGAAGAACTGGATTACAATTGTTGCTAATAATGATGAAGCAAGTTTTCAATATAAAGCTGTTGAAAATGACAAAGTGCTGATCAATAAAAATGCACTGTGGGTTGCCTTTAGCGAGTAACTGACTCTAAAATTTGTATTATATTTAGCTATATCAATGTTTTAAATTATTCAATGGGGAATTATTTATGAACTTAATAAATCTAACAGGTTGTATTATGGTTGCTTTTGGTCTTACGGGTTGTGTTATAAAGTCAGGAAGCTCTATTCGCACAGGTGACGTGATGCCTGCAACTAGTTCAGATCAAGTGAAAATTTATCTCGAAAAACCGAATAATTATAAAACATTGGGCATTGTAACAGGTAAGGGCAGTCATGCTTTTGTAAGTGAACAAACGCATATGGATGCTGCTTTAGAACGGATGAAGCAAGAGGCTGCAAAGCTCGGTGCAAATGGGATTTTATTGGGGTCTGCTGATAATGTGGGAGCTAACAATGCAGTGGGACAAGTCATCGGTAATACTATCATTTCCTCAAGAGCAACAGATGCAGTAACAAAAGGTGTTGCAATATACGTAGTTGAAGAGTGATATAGCAATAACTTGATTATTTGCTTCAAAGCATTATCTTTTGGATTGAACCTCCACACTTAATATTAGTGTGGAGGAAAATCCTCAAAAGACTTCCGATACATCCCTGCATAGATAATTCCCACCTTACTATCTTTAATCTGTTGCCAAGTCTTTGGTAGATTTAAATTTTCAAGCGGACGATCTGCCTCTACATAAATCAAAGTATTTTCATTGAGCTTTTCATTTGCAAGTTGTGAGAGTTCTTCCCAAAGATTTAGCGAATAGGGCGGATCAAGAAACAACACATCAAATGATTCATTGATTTTTGCTAAAGCCTGTTGCGCCGTTGACGCGTAGACTTTGGCATTCTCGATATTGAGTAACGCAAGATTTTTCTTGAGAAATTTCACTTGTTCTAAATTTGGCTCGATCATGTGTACAGACTTTGCACCACGTGATAATGCTTCAAAAGATAACGCACCAGAGCCAGCACAGAGGTCAAGCACCTTTGCGGCTTCAATATCCCACATCAGCCAGTTGAATATAGTTTCACGCAAACGATCGGGTGTCGGACGTAAGCCCTCAATATTCGCAAAAGCAAGCTGACGACGCTTGTGGACGCCACCGATGATACGTAGTTGATTTTTCATCGAACTTTTCATTTATTCTGCATCCGCTTCTGTGCGGTTCATCTCTGGCGCATCTCCTTGTTGCGTATCATCCTGTACACCATCAGTCGGTAGTTCACCAGGTTTGATGCCTGCGGTCATCAGTCCTGCATTAATGTGAATGTTGGCAGGAACGATTGGTTCTTTCTCACGTTTTAAAAGCCAATAATCCATCAACGGACGAGCAAGCTGTGCTGCTGAACCACCGTGTTTACCATTTTCCCATACTACTGCTACAGCGATTTTTGGATCATCCGCAGGTGCGAAGCCGACGAAGAGTCCGTGATCACGTTGACGCTCTTTTAAAGCGGCTTCATTGTAGCTTTTACCTTGTGCAATACTGACGACTTGAGCCGTTCCAGTTTTTCCTGCGATGCTGTAGTTATAGCTTTTGATACCACGACCAGTACCACTTTGGATCACTGCTTCCATTGCATGGTGCATCTTTTCCCAGTCTTCTCGTGTACCGCTAAAGTTGATTTTGCCATTGGTACCATTGTGTATTTCCAGGACTTTTTCACCTTTAGTTTCACGTAAAACGTGTGGTTTGACATGCTGTCCGTAGTTTGCGGTGATTGCCGTTGCCATTGCAAGCTGTAGTGGTGAAGCGGTAAATGCACCTTGTCCGATACTTACCGAGATAGTTTCACCACGTGACCATGCTTTGCCACGAGTTCGCATTTTCCACTCAGGTGAAGGGTAGAGTCCTGAGTTTTCACTTGGCAGGTCGATACCTGTCTTTGCGCCAAAGCCAAATTGGGTCATCCAGTCGTGCATACGATTGATACCCATTTGATAGGCAAGGATGTAGAAGAAAGTGTCACAAGAGATCGCAATAGATTTGGTGATATCTACGACGCCGTGACCTGACTTTCTCCAGTCACGAAAGCGATGGCTATCACCCGGTAGATGGAAGTATCCGGGATCAGAAATTCGTGTGTTCCAATCAATAATTTTGTAGTGTAATCCGCCCATCGCTGCCATCGGTTTGATGGTCGATCCGGGTGGGTAGGCACCTTGCACTGCACGGTTATACAGCGGTTGATCTGGATTGTCGCTCAGTGCTCGGTAGTCTGTATGGCTAATCCCAGTTACAAATAGATTTGGATTAAAGCTTGGGCTCGATACCAATGCAAGGATTTCCCCAGTATTAGGATCCATCGCAACGATTGCACCACGCTTATCGAGCATCTGCTCAGCGGCAACCATCTGTAAGCCATAATCCAAGGAAAGATATAAGTCATTACCACGAGTTGCTTCGGTACGTCCGAGATGACGTAATACATTGCTGTGCGCATCGGCTTCGACCGACTCATGACCGGGCAAACCATGTAGCAAATCTTCATAAGATTTTTCTACGCCGATTTTGCCGATTAAGTTGGTGCCTGCATACAGCTCTTTGTCGATGCTTTTTAGTTCACGATCATTAATGCGACCAACATAGCCAATCACATGCGCAAACAAGTCGCCATGTGGATAGTAGCGAGTCATTTGGGTTTCGATACGCACACCGGGGAATTCTTGTTTTAACTCACTAAACTTGGCAATGTCTGTTTCAGTCAGATTCAGTTTGAGCGTTAAGACTTCTGTTTTGCGAGCGGTTTTAGCACGTTTGCCAAATTGCTCAATATCTTCAGGGCTTAAGCTTAATACAGGAGTGAGGCGACGGATCGTTGCATCCACATCTTCGATATCAGCACGAGTGATCACGGCAGAAAAGACTGGATAATTATCAGCGAGCAAAATCCCATTACGATCGTAAATAAAGCCACGAGCAGGAGGGAGGGCTTGCAAACGAATACGGTTATTATCGGATTCAGTTTGAAAGTGCTCATGCTGTTGTAATTGCAAATAGCCATAACGTGCCATCAATACCATAAAAAACAAAGCCACAACCGCCACAGCAAAGAAGATCCGATGACGGAAAATTTTCTGTTCAAGTTGTTGGTTTTTGATCGGTGTTGGGTATTTGGGCTTAGGCATGATAAATCAGAATATAGCTACAGGCGTATTCTAACCAATTGTGCAAACAGGGTATAGCGTTTTTGAGTGGTTCTAATGACTAGCTGTTCTAATGCGTAGTCGTTCGAATGACTAGCTTAGTCATCAAATTTGAAAAATAATATTTGATAGAACACGATTATGCACCACATATAAAAAAAGCACAGCAATTGCGCTGTGCTTTCTATCTGAAGAATTTTTCAAATTAAGACTCGATGTTTGGTGCATCTACATTTTCTACTGCTTCGGCATCAGGTTGTTCCATATCAGCAGGCGTCGCTTGAGGTGCAACAGGTGGTTCTGCTTGCATTGCAGGTGGTGCAGATTGTTGCATCATTGGTTGAGCGTGTTGCATCGGCGGTGCAGAGATTGGTTGCGGAGCCGATTGGGTTTCTTGGATTTGAACTGAAGTGTCAATCGGTGTAGTTGTAGCTGCTGCAGGCATTGGTGGTTGGAATTTGAGTTTGCCATCGTCAGATGGTTGGCATGTCCCATTATAAATCACGCCTTTGAACGCATAAGACACTTGAGTACCTTCTGATTTTTTCTTACATACAGAAATTTGTTTTTGCTCATGTGCATCCGCTGCATGGACAACACCAAAAGCAGACATACACAATGCCGATACCGATAATGCTTTGATTAAATTATTCATTGTTTACTTCCTCTTTTTTAATGCATTGAAACTGCCAAATCACTTTAAATGATGTTTGCTACATCCATATTACTGCTAAGCATTTCATTGTGAATTGGTTTTTCTAAGGCTTCGTGCAACAGTTTGTCAAAATATGTAATGTGCTCGTGAAGAAACGCATAAAAATCATGAGAAAAGTAGACGTCGGTTGTGCATTTTTTTGCTTCGGTTTTTTTGTTATAATATTTCGTCCTATTTTCTTGGTATGTTAAAGCCATGCACTATCCTAAAGTTTACGATGTCATTGTTATCGGTGGCGGTCACGCAGGTACTGAAGCGGCGCTTGCTGCGGCACGTATGGGGCGACAGACTTTGTTGCTGACGCACAATATCGAAACTTTGGGGCAGATGAGCTGTAATCCAGCGATTGGTGGTATTGGCAAGTCACACCTTGTTCGTGAGATTGATGCGCTTGGCGGTGCAATGGCGTTGGCGGCGGATAAAGGCGGTATTCAATTCCGTATCTTAAACTCTCGTAAAGGTGCTGCGGTACGTGCCACACGGGCCCAAGCCGATCGTGTGCGCTATAAGGCTGCCATTCGTCATACTCTAGAAAATCAAGCGAATCTTGATATCTTTCAACAAGCCGCTGATGATTTGATCGTTGAAGGCGATACCGTCAAAGGCGTCGTCACGCAGATGGGCGTGCGCTTTGTATGTAAAACGGTGGTGCTGACTACAGGCACATTCTTGGGTGGTGTAATTCATATTGGGCTGGAAAAATCTAGCGGTGGTCGTGCAGGTGATCCGCCGTCGATTGCGCTGGCTAATCGTTTACGTGAATTAAATCTTCCCGTTGGTCGCTTAAAAACAGGTACACCACCACGTATTGATGCACGCTCAGTTGATTTCTCGGTGATGACCGCACAGCCGGGTGATTTCCCATCGCCGACCATGTCGTTCATGGGTGATGTGTCGATGCACCCTGAACAGGTCAATTGCTATATTACGCATACCAATGAAAAAACCCATGACATTATTCGCACTGGACTAGATCGTTCACCGATGTATACCGGTGTGATCGAAGGTGTTGGACCGCGTTACTGTCCGTCGATTGAAGATAAAATTCACCGTTTTGCCGACAAAGATTCACATCAAGTCTTTATCGAGCCCGAAGGCTTGGATACGCATGAGTTGTATCCGAACGGTATTTCGACCTCATTGCCTTTTGATGTTCAATTTGAATTGGTGCGTTCGATCAAAGGCATGGAAAATGCGCATATTTTGCGTCCTGGCTATGCCATCGAATATGATTACTTCAATCCGCAAGCCTTAAAATTCACCTTAGAAACCAAAGCCATCAATAATCTTTACTTTGCAGGTCAGATCAACGGCACTACAGGTTATGAAGAGGCGGGTGCACAAGGTCTACTTGCAGGTTTGAACGCCGCACGACGTGCATGGGATCAAGAACAATGGACGCCAAAACGTGACGAAGCGTATATTGGTGTATTGGTCGATGATTTGATCACACTCGGTACAAAAGAACCGTATCGCATGTTTACTTCTCGTGCTGAATATCGCTTGATGCTCCGTGAAGATAATGCTGATCAACGCCTCACACCAATTGGTCGTGAGCTAGGCTTGGTGGATGATGTGCGCTGGAATGCCTACTGTGAAAAAATGGAAGCCGTAGAAAGTGAAACAGCACGTCTACAACATCTCTGGGCTGCGCCAAATAACCCAATGGGTAAAAAGTTTGTTGAAATGACAGGTGCAGATTTATCTAAAGAATGCTCTGCGATTGATTTATTAAAACGTCCAAATATTAATTTTGCCCAAATTGCCGAGCTTACTGATTCAGAAGTGTCTGCACAAGTCGGTGATCAGATCGAAATTGCCGTGAAATATCAAGGTTATATCAATCGTCAGCATGAAGATGTGGCGCAGATGAAACGCTTGGAAGAAACCCAAATTCCAAGTGATTTTGACTATGATATCGTGTCAGGTCTATCTCGTGAGATCACGCAAAAACTGAATACGGTACGTCCTGAAACCTTAGCTCAAGCGGGTCGTATTCCGGGTGTGACGCCAGCAGCAGTCCAATTGGTGATGATTACAATTCGTAAAAATGCCCTGACTAAAAAGTCGGCATAATTGCTAGCGTAAAAACATTTTGAAATTGTTTTTAAAAATTTCATGACAAATTAAGGAAATAGAGATGAAAAAGGCCTTCATTGCAGTGGCAGCATTATCAATGAGCTTAGCGGCTTGTACGACAACAACTGGCACTTCAACTTCAGGAAATACATCGACTGCGGGTACAGCTGTGAATATTGATGCGAATATTTTTAAAGTGGCGGTGGATAATCAATGCCGTACCGAACTTAATAGTAATAACGCATGGCGTACAATCGCTTTGACCATGACAGCAGAACAACAAACTGCGATGGAAAATAAAATCTGTGGTTGTGTCAGTGAAAAAGCACCGCAAAATGTGACGGCTGTAGATTTGGCAACTGCGGCGATAGATCAAAATGCACGAGCACAGATCGTTGCCAATACAGTGGCGAAGACGTTGACGGCTTGCTACTCAGAGTTTGTGAAGAAATAAAATCTGAACACTGTAAATCTAAACGGCGAAATGATCATTGATGATGTATTTCGCTTTTTTTATGGCAATTATTTCATTTCAAATCTATGTTGTAAGAGAAAAGCATGACACAAATTCAATTGATTGCAGGGGTTGATGAGGCAGGACGTGGACCTTTGATTGGCTCTGTGGTCGCTGCAGCGGTCATTTTAGATCCCAGTCTGCCGATTGAGGGATTGAATGATTCCAAAAAACTCACTGCAAAAAAACGTGAGAAGCTATTTGAAGAAATTCAGCAAAAGGCACTGGCATGGTCGATAGCTGAAGCCAGTCATGAAGAAATTGATGAGATCAATATTTTGCAAGCAACCATGCTTGCGATGCAACGTGCAGTTGCAAGGCTAAAGGTACAAGCGGATTTGGTACGTATAGATGGTAACCGTTGTCCTGATTTAAGCTTGCCGTGTGAAGCTGTAATCGGTGGTGATGCCTTGCATCAGGAGATTAGTGCGGCAAGTATCTTGGCAAAAGTTGCTCGAGATCGTCAGATGCAGGAACTCGATGCCGAATATCCTGCGTATGGTTTTGCAAAACATAATGGTTATCCCACCAAAGCGCATATGGAGGCAATCGAAGTACATGGTGTCTTAGCACAGCACCGCCGTAGTTATAAACCGATTCGACAAATTTTAGATCGGTGATTTAAGGTTTAACGTGTGGAAGTCTTCGAGGATTTAAAACCGTTTTAAAAATGCAACGCTCTGACAAGATAATCAGCCTATACGATATTTTAAAATTGCATAATAATGATCTTAGGATGTTTGCTACATCTGTACTATATCTATGCGACATTGCATAAAATTGCACTGTATTGATCACTTAAATATTTGGGAATCATCATGAACACTTTGCCTGGCTTGTTTATCTCTCATGGTTCGCCGATGCTCGCCATTGAAGCGGGACAGGTCGGTCCTGCACTTGAGCGGATCCGTTTCAATTTACCAAAGCCTGAAGCAATCGTAGTCTTGTCAGCACATTGGGAAGATGATGCACTCGAAGTTAGCACGGCAGTGCGCCCGAAAACGTGGCATGATTTTCGTGGCTTTCCTGAAGAGCTGTATAAAATCCAATATCCTGCTGCTGGAGATCCAGTGCTTGCAGAAGAAATCATTTCGTTACTGCAACAAGCTGGCTTTGATGCGCATGCCAATGCGATGCGTCCACGTGATCATGGGGTATGGATGCCTTTGTTGCATATGTATCCTGAGGCGGATATTCCAGTTATTCAATTGTCATTGCCACGCTTTTATACCGCAAAACAGCTGTATGAAATGGGACAAACTTTGGCGGTGCTTCGTGAGCGTCAAGTCTTACTCATAGGCTCAGGCAGTATTACCCATAATCTTGTAGAACTGAGTTGGTCAGATGATGCAGTTGTGCCTGAATGGGCGAGTGAATTTCGCAATACCGTAGCCCAGTATTTGCAATCAGGTGACTATGAATCTGTTTTGGATTGGAAAAATTTACCGCATCTACGCCGAAATCACCCAACGATTGAGCATTTTGCACCTTTATTTTTTGCGATGGGAACAGGGTCGAGAATGAGTTTGGTGCATTCCAGTTTTAGTATGGGCGCATTAGGCATGGATATTTATCGTTTCGATTAAGTAAGTCAAAGAACTTTAATCTGCTAATGCGTTAACCTCACTTGAAGTAACATGTGTACACCTTCGTTCGGTTGCCTTGTATCAGAAACTTGTATCAGAATAGGTTTCTTCGACTATTTCCATTCGTTTAGCGTATGAGTTCAAAAAAAGCATGCTAGCTCAGTTTGTGAAAAAATTACATAATGTTTCAGCTTTAAAACAATCCTTGCAAGTTTGTCCTTCAATTTTCGCTATGCTAGTGCCATTAAAAAGTTTGAGGGAATTCGACATGAAACAGCGTTTCATTTTTTCTGCGTTGGCATTGTCATTAGCAACAGCATTAACTGCATGTCAGTCTACGTCGCAAACGGCGACCGAAGCGAACAATAACAACTCATCAATGCAGGGGGCGCAGATGATGCAAACCAAAGCACAACTGTTGCAATCCTTCGTGTGGACGTATCAAACGACCAATATGCCAAGTGCGATTATTCTGAATTTTCAAGATGGGCGTGTTGGTATAGATGCAGGTTGTAATGGTATGGGCACAGATATACAAGTCGATGATCAAGTGATCAAAGCGGGAAATGTCATGAGCACGATGAAAGCCTGTGAACCATCTGTCATGAAGCAAGAGCAAATGGCAGGAAAGCTATTTGCCAATCGAGATGTGCCGTATGAGTTAGATTTGGCAAATTTGAACAAACCAGTTTTGATTTTAACGACGACTGAAGGTCAGAAACTCCGCTTTGCAGGTGAGCCAACCGCAGAAATGAAATATAAAGGTGAGGCTGAGATTCAATTTTTAGAAATTGCACCTGAAACAAAAACTTGTGTAGGCGTTGCGCCGATGCAATGTCTGCAAGTTCGTGAAATCAAATATGATGATGGTAAAAAAGTTGCAGTCGGTGAGTGGTCGAACTTTTATGGTGAGATCGAAGGTTATCAGCATCAACAAGGCATTCGAAATATCGTCCGTGTAAAACGCTTCACGCATGAAAATCCTGCGGCAGATCAGTCGAAATATGCCTATGTGCATGATTTAACGGTCGAAGCAGAGCAAGTGAAATAAATGAATCTCACACTGTCAATTTATGACGTATCAAAAAGCCAAATCATTTGATTTGGCTTTTATTTTGTGAAGATGTTAAATCTTATCTTGAAGCTCTAAAGCACGTTGATACAAAGCTTTCTTCTTAAGCCCAGTCAGATCAGCAGCAAGCTGTGAAGCCGCTTTAATACTTAAATCCTGTAAAAGACGAGTGAGGAGTTGATCGACTTTTTGCTGTTCCAGATCGACTTCGTTCGGATTACCTGCGATGACTAAAACCATTTCACCTTTTTGTTGATGGTGATCAGCTTTGACCCATTCGAGTAACTCACCAACAGGTTTTTGCACGATGGTTTCAAAAGTTTTGGTGATTTCACGTGCAAAACCAATGCGACGATCAGCTCCGAAAATCGTCTGAATATCACTTAGACAATCGACGATACGATGTGGTGCTTCATAGATGATCAAGGTTTCGCTACGATCTTTGAGTTGTTCGAGTTGTCCTTGTCGTTGACTGGCTTTAGATGGCAAAAAACCAACGAATAAAAAGCGATCACTTGGTAAACCAACACTCGATAGTGCGGCAATCGCTGCGCAAGCACCCGGAATAGGTGTCACCCGAATGCCTGCTTGCTGTGCTGCACGAACGAGTCGAAATCCTGGGTCGCTAATCAGTGGTGTGCCTGCATCGCTAATTAATGCGATATTTTCACCATTTTGTAACTTTTCAATCATTGAATTGATCTTGTGATCTTCATTATGATCATGAACAGCAGTCAATGGTGTCGTGATGTTATAATGCTTGAGTAGCGGAGCTGACTGCCTCGTATCTTCCGCTGCGATGAGAGAAACAGATTCAAGAACGTTGATGGCACGGTAAGTCATGTCATCTAAGTGCCCAATCGGGGTGGCGACGACGAATAATTGAGCACTCATACAGGAAAACTCCATGTTTAAGAAAAATTTTGGCAAGTATGCCGCTGTGCTAACAACCAATCTTGCCATGTTGTCAGGTGTGATGATCACCACTGTGGCGCATGCAGAGATTTTGGTTATTCTACCCGAAACTGGCCCGATGGCGAGTGCAAGTGACAGTATTAAACGTGGCTTGGTTCAAGCCAACCATAATGCGAATGAAAAATATAAGTTTCACTTTGTCGATGTGTATAAAAAAGACATCTCTAAGATACTCAAACAACATGTGGGTAAATCGACGCAACTGGTGATCGGTCCACTCGATAAAAACAATGTTGAGGAGCTTGTATCTTCCAAGCCGAAAATTCAAACTTTGGCACTTAATCAAATTGATAAGCAGACGAAATCTGTTTTTCAATTTGCCTTGTCCAAAGATGAAGATGCACAGGCATTGACCAAGCGTATGCAATGGGATGGCGTTGATCAGCTCGTGGTATTACGTGACCCAAACAGTATTGCGCAAACGCAAAGTTTTTATGATGCGATGCAAAAACTTTGGGGTGACAAAATGCAGGTGCAAACGAAGCTTGATCTAAAGAGTAAATTGCCATTTTTCAATCGTGATAAGCAAGGCGTGCTCTTACTCGGCTCAGGAAAGTGGTTGAGCCAACAAGATCATTTGCCTAAGAAAAATATTTATACGCTACCGTATGCGATCGAAGAAAAATTTCGAATTGCCAAAGGTATGGTGTACTGCGACACGCCAGCGATTTATACGCATCAATGGGCTGACGTGATCGAAGCTTATAAACAAAAACCTGTGGTGATTCCGTATCAACGCTTGATTGCATTTGGTGCAGATGCATGGCAAATCAGTGATGAATTGTTGAAGCGTAAAGGTAATCAGACGATTCAATTTCAAGGACGCACTGGTCAGATACGTATCGTGGATTCGATCTTGTCGAGATCACCGCAATGCTTCGAATCGCAAGGCGATACGCAAAAAGTGCTATAACTTCCTAAGCTTATCCCTTATTTATTTTTTTCTTTAAAGTTGAATTAAATTTTCAATGCGTGATCAAACCCATAAAATAAATGCGAAAACAATGAATGCGAAAACAGTGCAAAAACTCATCGGGCAATGGGCTGAAGACTACGCATTAGAGTATTTGCAAACTCAAAACTTGCAATTGATACAGCGGAATTTTCATAGTCGTTATGGGGAAATTGATTTGATCATGCAAGATGGAAACTGTCTGTGTTTTATCGAAGTGCGGGCGAGGGCAGAAACGAGTTGGACATCTGCTGAGGAAAGTGTCGATCTCCGCAAACAGGAGAAAACGATTCAGACGGCTCAGTGCTTCTTGCAAAAATATGCAGAATTTGAACACTTGGACTGCCGTTTTGATGTGTTCGCATTGCGTTATCACCAATTTGTCATTGAAAAAATACGACGACAGGCGAATATTCAAAATGATCACGCTGATGACAAAAAGTTACTGCAATCCGATGTGCAATTGGCTAGATTAGACAAGGAATCCAAGCAAATCATCATGGCTAAAAAAGCAGTCATTGACACAGCAATTGAGCATGAGATGAATGTTGAAAATGTGCAGGTTAATTGGATTCAACAGGCCTATTTAAGTTAGTATGTTTTAGAATATATTTTGATTTACCAGTCGGCTTCAGGCTGTAATTATCTGTAATTATGTTGTATGACATTGTGTTGTAAGAAGAGTACGCAAAGGAGTTTTAGGTGAAAGCAATAACCATTTTGGCTTTAACATTGGCGATGGGACTAGGCAGTGGATGTGCGTCATTTATCGCAAGTAATACTTCGGACACGGTCGGTACTTTGTCTGGTGAGCGAAGTATTGGTCAAGTGGTGATTGATAAGTCGATTGAACGCACAGCGAAGATCAACATGTACAAGCTTGATCCACGCTTTAAACAATCTCGTGTCAATATCAATAGCTTTCACAGCAGTGTGCTGTTAACTGGTCAAGTGCCTGATGCGCATTTGAAACAATTGGCAGAGGATAATCTCAAAGCCATGAGCGATGTCAAAACGATTCATAACTTTATCACTGTGGGCAACCAAGCAAGCTATAGCACGATTATGCAAGATTTAGCTGTCACGGCAAATACCAAAGGATTGATTGTTCGTGCACCTGTCATCAGTGATAGTAAAGTTTTGGTTCATACCGAAGACGCTGTGCTCTATGTCATGGGACGTCTGAATCAATCAGAATCTGCCGATTTGCAACAAGTCTTACAGAATGTAGGTAATGTGACCAAGATCGTGACACTCATTGATCCGCTTGAGTTGACTGCGAATCAGCAAAGTTTAAGTTCTTCGAATAGCTATGGCAGTAATGGCGCAACTACAAATGGTGTGCAGGCTGTCGGTGTCGGTCTTGGTTCGACGACTATGCCGTTGGCAGAAGATCAGACTCCCGTTGCTATTGATCCAAATCAAGCAGAGCCATCAACTCAACCTGTGAGTACAGAGCCTTAAGTTGTGTTAAAGCGATTAAAATCACTTACGATAAAAGAGCTAGTTACACTGCAATGGCTACCAAAATGGCGTTGGTATGATCTGCCGAACTATGTGCTGAATCAGCTCACAGTCGGGGATCATGCGATCGGTCACGAGGATGTGTCTTATGCAGAGTCAGCACGACAAAGGTTAGACCTGTATGTGCCACATCAGCCGAGAGCTGATCGTGCAGTGATCTTATTTGTACATGGTGGCTCATGGCAACACGGTAACAAACAAGATTATCGCTTTCTTGCACAAAGCTTGGCGCAGTCGGGCTTTTTTGTAGCGTGTATGAATTATCGACTGGCGCCTGAGCATGTTTATCCTGATTTTGTGGAAGACACGATCCTCGCAACTAACTGGTTGCTAGACCATTCTCAGTCGGCAGAATATGGCTATAGCGCAGATAAGCTGATTTTGATGGGACATTCGGCGGGTGCATTTAATATTTCAGCTGCGCTATATCATCCTGATCTTCATGTGAAAATTGAGCGAGAAGATGCGATTCATGCGCTTATCGGTATAGCAGGTCCATATAGCTTTGAGCATCGTGGTGATCCGATTGCAGAGTTTGCCTTACCGCAAGACATTGCACCTGAGCAATTGATGCCGAATTATTTTGTTCAGCCAAATCAGATTAAACACTTATTGATTGTTGCGGGGAATGATACCCTCGTTGCGGATAGTAATACTGAAAAAATGGCTCAAAGCCTTAATGATATTGGCAATCACGTCGAAGTTAAGCGAGTTAAACGGACACGCCATGTCAGTGTCATTGCCACTTTGGCTGAGAAGTTTGCACGATTTTTCCCAACCAAACGATTGATTCTAGATTTTATTGAAGATTAAAGCATTGAATTCGTTACTATTCAGATTGGATTTTAGCGATAGTATCCATGATCATTTGATGGGCGATACTGCCTTGCATTGGAATCACTGGTAAAGCATCTATCGCATAGAATCCCGCATCGGCGATTTCATCTTCTTGCAAAATGAGTTCACCACTTTCGTATTCAGCGGAAAATGCGATCATTAAATTGGATGGAAATGGCCACGGTTGGCTTGATAAGTATTGAATATTCTTTAATCGGATGCCAATTTCTTCCAAAGTCTCTCTCGCCACAGCGTGTTCAAGCGTCTCGCCAACTTCAACAAAGCCTGCAATCAGACCATACATGTCATTTTTTGCATGAACTGACTTCGCCAATAAAATCTCATGACCACGACGAATGATCGTAATAACACACGGTTGAACCCGAGGATATTGATAGTAATGACAACTTTGACAAACCATTGCCAATTGGGTGTCATGAGGCTGTGTTGCCGAACCGCAACGACTACAATAGCGGTGATTATTACGCCATTCTAGCAGCTGTTTTGCACGAGAAGCTTGTTCAAATTCGGTCTTTGACCATCGCATGATCAGTTCACGTATCGGTACGAGATGAAAGCCATCGGGAATATCTGTTGCTTGAGAGATATTTCTAACGATAACTTGATTAGCGATATGGTCGAGGAACAGTTCATCTTGAGTTGCTTCAAGTATTGGCAACTCAAAATGATCATTAACGACTAATTGCTGATCGCAAAATAAATAAGCGAGTTGGCTCGTCATGGTGTTCCTTAAGCGACCGCTTGCTCAAGCGCCGTGATGCTTTGCAAGCCAATTTGGATTGGGCGAGCGAGAATCGGTTGATTTTGTTGAAGTTGCTCAAAGTAGTACTCTGCACTTGAGATCGACTGTGCGAGTAACTTCAGCTGAGCAGGATCTAAGTGCTTTTGTTGAGTCGTGATTTGATCGACCAATTGTCCTGCTTTTTGCAAGATTTGATGTCCATCATTTGATTCTAAAAAGAGCAAAGCGCCCGATACTTCACGTAAAACATCCG
This sequence comes from uncultured Acinetobacter sp., assembly GCF_947493735.1. GTDB lineage: Bacteria > Pseudomonadota > Gammaproteobacteria > Pseudomonadales > Moraxellaceae > Acinetobacter. The sequence continues at coordinate 47,236 of NZ_CANLSL010000016.1, forward strand.
CGACACCTGTGAGCTGTTCATTATCTTGAGTTTGTTGATATTGAACAATCTGCTCACTGACTTTTGTTAAAGAAATCCGTGCTTCATCACATACAGCCATTTGCGCTTCTTCGATTTTATCGAGCGTGATTTGAGTATTATTGAATTTTAATTTTAAGCGAGCAGGGGTGTAGTTACGTTCTAAGATTTGCAAAGAATTGGTGGCAAATAAAAGGCTGCTCATCACATCATTGGCGTGTTTGTCACTGCTCAGATTTTCATTTGCTTCGATCTGATCTGCTTGACTACGAAGCTTAGCAGCAGAATCGGTGAGATTGATAACTTGGAAAATATTTACAGCTTCACGTAGGCTTGCAACGATTTCCTGACGTTCATTGTCTTGCTGAATATATTGTCCTGTTTCAATGCGATTGCTAATGCCTTTGATTTGACCGTTCAATAGCTCAACCACTGTTTGAATGGTATCCAAATCAGGGCCATAAAGCTGACGACTGAGCACTTGCATCTGATCGTCACTCAACACTTCATCATGTACGTTGAGTTGTTCACGAAGCTGCTGAGCAAGCTGACTTTCTTGACTCATACAAAGCACAAGAATATCGGCATAATCCTGTTGAGTCGGGCTAAACTGCGCATCATTCAAGAAAGCATGACTTTGTTGTTCGATCTGAACGAGGACACGTAAGCGTGTTTCAGTCAAAATGATTTGATCTAAATCTCTAAGCGTAATATGGACAAAACGCCAATATTGCTCAGATGGTGTACCCGTTGCAATCGACGATAAATAGTTACCGCACAATGATAAGGCTTGGAAGTCCAAATCTGTTTCTTGCATTTTTAATAGATTTAAAAGACTTAGCTTGTAAAGGCGTTGTACATATTTACTTTTTGGTAAATCCGGAGCGGCATCTAAGGCAACATTTGGATGGACCGTTTCTAAAAATGGTGTGAGGAAAACGCCCTCACGTGTCAAAGGTAACTGTAAGCTTGCTTCAAGTTTATTGATCGTTGGCAATAAAAACTGCGGCGCTAAAGTTTCACGAACACATAAGAAGTCCAAATAGCGTTTCGTCACGTTAGTGGCTTCACTCATTGCTTCTACACGTGCTTGATCAACTTGTCCTGCTTGAGTGTCTTCGATCACTTTTTGCATCACTTTTGCAGTGAGTTCGGTGAGTTGCCCCAGTTGTGGTTGTTCGACTAAGCGTAAGACGTGTGCACACTGCTCAAGATTTGTGAGTGCATCGTCTAGTCCAAATGGTGCGCTACCATCTTCTAGTAAAGCACTTACCCCGTTTTCAACATGTTTGATGCTTTGATCAATTTCCTTACGAACAATTAGCAAAGATGTCGGATCAAAATGTGATGAAGATTGAAATGGCATAGGTTTAGACCTTTCCTTAGTTTATGTGCTTCAGTTATATACTGCAGTTTATATATTTCGTTTGACGACAATCGCTTTTAACAATGGATAACATACCACCGTCGTGCAGAGAGGAAAAGCATAAGCTGTGAAAAAATTGAGAATAATCTAGGAATAATCCAACTAAAAATACCGAAGCGAAGGTACTTTTGAATACTTCATCACGATTCGAGAGGTTTTGCCTCTGCGACAGCAAATAAACAGTCTTTCTCATTCTTTTCTTTAAACTGATTTATCCAAGCTTGATGTGCTTCCAATTCACTTTCCGTTGGGAAAATGAGTGGAATATCGTGTTGTGTATTGGTATTTGTATTGATGCTTTGATCGCTTGCCGAGTTTTGATGATGTTGATCTAAGCTAAAGCTCACCTGACCACCAGTCATCGCAAGATAAACGTCTGCCAAAATCTCCGCATCAAGCAATGCGCCGTGGAAAGTACGGTCACGAGGTGGGATTTCATAACGCTTGACGAGAATGTCTAGAGAGTTCTTTTGCCCAGGATGTTTGCGTTTTGCTATAGCAAGGGTGTCTGTCACTTTGCAGACACTCGATAGTTTTTGATTTAGAGCACGTTCGAATTCTGCATCTAAGAAGTTCATATCGAAGCTTGCATTGTGCGCAACGATCTCTGCACCTTCGAGATAAGCGAAAAGGGTGTCTGCGATTGCAGCAAATTTAGGTTTGTCTTTGAGGAACTCATCGCTGATACCGTGAATATTTTCAGACTCACCCACTGGCTTTTCAGGATTGATATAGATGTGAATCGAGCTACCAGTGAGCTTGCGGTTGATCATCTCTATTGCGCCAACTTCAATGATACGGTCACTGTCTTGATAGTAAAAACCTGTGGTTTCGGTATCGAGAATGAGTAGGCGCTCACCAACTTGTGGATTGGTGGTTTCAGTGATTTTGATATGCATATTTTCTTTAATCTGAGCTTTGATCTCAGCTTTTGGCGTGCTAATGATATTTTCATCGGAAATTTCATCAGTTACTTTTTCTTCTAATTCTTCTAAATGCTCAGTTTCTTCAGGTAAATCAGCTTCCTCTGTTGAGTCTGTCGCATCTAATCCAAAAGGGTCATCAAGCAACCAATCAGATTCAGTCACTTTTTTTTTATCATCACTTTTACCGCTTGATGTTGTCGCTGTGGATTGTAGTGAATCGACACCTTTGTTTGCTAAATGATCGGCACGTTCATTGCCTTCATGACCTGCATGACCTTTGATCCAATGCCAATCTATCTCACGCCCTTGTGTGACTTCATCAAGTATTTGCCACAAGTCTGGGTTTTTTACATCCTTCCAATTTTTCGCTTTCCAACCTGTGATCCACTCGGTGATGCCACGTTTGACATAGTTGGAATCGGTATAGATAGTCAGCTTTGCAGAGCGAGGACAAGCTCGAATGCCTTCGATCGCAGCGGTGAGTTCCATACGATTATTCGTCGTATCTTCTGCACCACCAAATAGCTCTTTTGTGCCTTGCTCTGGGTCAATGATGTATGCACCCCAACCACCCTTCCCGGGATTGCCTTTGCATGCACCATCAACATAAAGTGTATATTGTTTATGCAAGGTTGAAGGGGGAGTAGAAGCGTTTGTAGAAGAATTGACCATACGAACCAAAATAAGCGTGAGTGCGATATAAAGAATTGGCTTAAATCATGCTATGTTCGAGCTAAAAGTGCAAGCCACATTGTTGTATCCTGTGGTGTAAGCGCGTGCGCAATGTGCAGACGCTTGCAGAATATGGATTAAATTTCTTGTAACATTTGCGATCTATGCGTTACATAAAAGGGCATTGTAATCAGTTGAGGGTTTACTACAATGCTGTGTTTAACCTTTTGGACTTTAGTCTAAAGAAATTTGTTTTTTAGTGTTTTTTGACACATGAAAACCGTGTTAAGTGTAAGTCATAAATAGAGTTTTGTTTTATCACACTAGAATAGTGAATCTAGTAATAAACATTTCACCATTAATATTTTGGATTGTTTTATGTTGAATGCCACCCCGATGATTTGGTCTACCACTATTAGCCGTTCTTTTCGATTATCAATCATTGCGACTGCAATAGCGTCATTGGGTGTATTAACAGCGTGTAGTTCAACACCACAAAAATCCTCTGTGGCAAAATCTAGTGTTGCCGATGATGAGCTGCTAGATGCGGGCAGCGTCGACTCATTAGAAAATCTACTTTACGCCACAGATATGCGTGCGGTAGAAGGTGATCGACTACTGATTCTGCGCCATGGTGATGTGTGGAAGCGCATGACCGTTGGCTTCAAAATGAATCTCAATTTTTACAATCCTCGTATCGAAGCACAGCGCAGTTGGTTTATTACTCGTCAGCCCTATCTTGATCGGTTGAGTGCACGTGCCAGTCGTTATATTTATTATACTGTGACCGAGGCAGAGCGTAGAGGTTTGCCTACGGAGCTTGCATTATTGCCAATTATTGAGAGCTCTTACGATCCAGCTGCGACCAGTACCGCAGCTGCGGCAGGGATGTGGCAGTTTATTCCAAGTACAGGTAAGATTTACGGACTTCGTCAAACCGATTTGTACGATGGTCGTCGTGATGTGGTGGAGTCTACTCGTGCTGCCTATGAATATCTCAGTAGCTTATACAATCAATTCGGTTCATGGGAACTTGCCTTAGCCGCCTATAACGGTGGTCCAGGTCGAGTACAACAAGCCATCAATCGAAACAAAGCGGCAGGGTTACCCACCGATTTTTGGTCATTAAAACTACCAACTGAAACCATGAACTATGTGCCTCGTTTCTTAGCTGTTGCACAAATCATCAAGAATCCACATCAATATGGCGTGTCATTGCCACCGATTGCCAATCGTCCACATTTCCGTGAAGTGGCAATACCCGGTGCGATTGATTTGAATGAATTGTCACGTATCTCAGGTGTGAGCCGTGGTGAGCTGTATGCGCTGAATCCAGCGCATCGTGGCAACTATACCGATCCATTTGCGCCAAATCGAATTCTCATTCCAAATGAAGTGAGTGCAAGTGTCGATACCAAAATTGCCAAAATGAAAACGGTATCAGGCTCAGGTGGTTTGTGGGCGGGTGGTAGTGCGCCATTACCAACACTGAAAAGTGCCAACACACCGTCATTACAATCTTCTGTATTGGTGACACGCAATCCAAGTGAATTGCCAAACTCAAGTGCGATTGCTAAGCAACAAACAAGCACGCAAAAGGCAACGACGGCATCAGCTCAAGCGACAACAAATAATTCTACAATAAGCATCACAACATCAAGTAGTGCAAAAACAGAAAATACTACAGCGTCAGCCGTACCGAGTTTTGAAAAACACTCTACGCCGAAAGGTTCGAATGCTTTGGCAAGTTTTGCTTCAGGCGCTTATGTACCAAGTGCACCACGTCTGCCTGTGTCGATCACTCCGAGCACAGCAGTGAAGCAAATCAATCTCGAACCGCCGATTTCAGACGCAGAAAAACAAGTCATTGTTACTGAGCAGGCAGAGCAGACGGCAAGCTCGACTGCACAAGCTGCAATCCAAGTGGAAAAATTAGCGCAGCAACAACCAAGCGAAGCGGAAAAGCAACAAGTGATTGCGGAGCTTGAACGCATTGCACCTGAAGGTACTGAAATCGTCGATCCTTTGGATGGTAAGATTCGCTTGACTGCTATTCAAAGTAGTCAATCGATTGCAGAGCAGACAGGTCAAGATGTTGAGATCAATTATGCGATTCCAAAAGCAGTGGCTGAGGCAGAGCTTGCGGCAAAAAGCAAAGATGCTGAGCTGAACCGAACAAAACCAATCGTAGAAACCAAAAATGAAGTGGTCGTAGTCGCACCAAAGGGTAAGCGTGAGATTTACTCTGTGAAATTTGGCGATACATTAGCTACTATTGCGACGCGTTTTGGTGTGAATTGGCGTGATATTGCCAAGTGGAACCAAATCAACGCAGAGCGCCCACTGTATGTCGGTACGAAGCTATATCTCTATGATGTAAAGCCGCCTGTTGAAAAGGTTGAGCAAGCCAAAGCACCTGAGCGTTATACTGTCCGTGCAGGAGATAGTTTGACCAATTTAGCAAGTCAGTATCAGCTCAATCTACGTGATGTGGCGGCGTGGAATAATTTGAGCCCGACCAGTAATTTGCGCATTGGTCAACGCATTACCTTAGTTGAACCTAAAGACTTTAAAGCAAAAAATCAGCAAGACAATTCTCGAAAAGACAGTGCGCAAAAAGGCGATACTCAAAAAGAGAACAGTAAAAACGCTGAAATAAAAACAGTAGAATATCGTGTCAAACGTGGCGAATATCTTAAGCAGATTGCAGATCGTTATAAGATGAGCACGACTGAGTTGGCAGCGCTGAATCCTGATTTGAATGCAAGTAGTGGGTTGTTGGTTGGTCAGCGTATCCGAGTGCCTGCGGATCAAGTCGATGAAAAATCATCAACAGCGAAAGCAACTGAAAGCCAAATGAATAATGCCATTCAAACGGCAAGTTATACCGTCGTTGCAGGGGATTATCTCAGCACTGTAGCAACGAAGTACAAAATCAGTTTGGCAGAATTGGCAACACTGAATAATCTCAAATCCAATAGTCAGATCTATGTCGGTCAGAAGTTACAAGTACCAGTGATTGAAGATACCTTAAAAACAGCGACAAGCTCGAAACGTCCGAGCACTTACCAAGTGCAAAGTGGCGATACACTGATCGCTGTAGCGGATAAGTTTGACTTGTATGTCAAAGATTTGGCGCAGATGAATAATATTGCCACCAATGCTATGTTACGCCGTGGGCAAGTATTAAAATTACAAGCCGATGCAGATGCTTCAAATTCAGTTCCTGATACGACTGACAAAGCTGTAAAAAAAGCAAAAACCAATGAAGTACAAGCTGAAAGTGAAAGCACAGCAAGCTTCAACGGTGCAACAGAAAGCTATATCGTGCGCTCGGGTGAGTCATTAACGGCAATCTCTAGTCGCTATGGCATTACCAATGCAGAGCTTGCAGGCTTAAATAATATCTCCAGTCGAGCAAGTCTGCGTGTTGGGCAAAAGCTCAAGGTGCCAAAACTGACGCAAAGCTATCAAGTGAAACGTGGTGATAGTCTAATTGCACTTGCACGTAAGTATGGCATCACGACTGAAGAGCTTGCTGAAATGAACGATCTTAAAGCGAATGCACAGCTTCAACTTGGACAGAGCCTCACCGTGCCAAATCAATAATCTGGCATATGATTTTCATGTTTACTTTAGCATGTTGATTTGAATGTTTTGATTTTAGCGTTTTGACTTTAGGACAAAGTAATCTAAAGTGAATTACCATTTTGCATTGCAGAAAAACAACCACAGGAAATGTCACAGGGAGTGTGTATGGGTTTTCAGGTTAAAGGCTTTAAAAGCTTAAGTGCTCAGACTAAAGGCTTTCATTTAAAAGCTTTTCAGGCATCTTGCTTTTTTCTCGGCATGGCATTTCTCGGTACAAGTGCAAGCCTGAGTCATGCCGCAGTCCAGACGCTGAACTATGTCAGTTTAGATGCCAAACCTGCTTATGCCAACGCCAAAGTTTTACCCTACGCCAATGCTAATGCACCAAAGGGTGGCATGATTACCTATCCTGCAACAGGCACATTTGATAATTTTAATAGCGTCAATGGTAAGGGTACAGCAGCCGATGGTCTGCAATATCTATACGACAGCCTCATGTCGAGCTCACTGGATGAACCGGGTGTGATGTATCCACTGCTTGCCAAAAGCGTGACCTATGATCCTGATCAACCGAAAACTGCAACTTTCCATCTTGATCCACGTGCCAAGTTTAGCGATGGTTCACCACTGACTGCTGAAGATGTGGTGTTTACTTTTAAAAAATTACTGACCGAAGGTGCGCCGGGGATTCGGATTTATTTTTCTGAAATTGAAGATATCCAAGCCACTTCAAAACATGATGTAAAATTTATTTTTAAAACCAACGACAACAAAGAAATGCCACTGATCGTATCGTCGGTGAGCATATTTTCCAAAAAATATTGGCAGGGCAAAGACTTCACCCGAGTGACTTCACAAGCACCGCTCGGTAGTGGTCCATATGTGATTGACCGTGTTGAGGGTGGTCGTACCATTAGCTATAAACGTAACCCAAACTATTGGGGCAAAGACGTGATGGTGAATAAAGGTGCGAATAATTTTGATCGGATTAAATTCGTTTATTACCGCTCATTAGATATTGGTTTTGAGGGCTTTAAAACAGGGCAATATACGGCACATACCGAATATACTGCACGACGTTGGGTGACCGAGTACAACTTCAATGCAGTGCAAGCAGGGCTCATCAAAAAGATAGAATTTCATCATCAAAATCCTGTGCCAACCCAAAGTACCGTGCTGAATACACGACGTAAAGTTTTAGATGATATTTATTTCCGTCAGGCGCTGAGCTATGCCTACGATTTTGAGTGGATGAATAAGGCATTGTTTTATGGGCAATATCAGCGTTTACAAAGTTATTTTGCCAATAGTGAGCTTGAAGCCAAAGGCAAACCATCTCCAGCTGAGCTAAAGGTTTTACAGCCTTATTTTAAAAGCATGCATCCATTGATCAAACACGGCATTATGCGAGATTGGAAAAATCCTATATCCGATGCCAGTGGTTTCAACCGCTTTAATTTACTGGTTGCTCGGCATATGCTTGCCAATCAAGGCTACAAAGTGAATAAAAAAGGGCAGTTATTGGATAAACAAGGCAAGCCAATTCAGTTTGAATTATTGATTCATCAAGATGGCTTACAACGTACCTTGATGCCTTTTGTGCGCAATGCCAAAAAACTCGGTATTGATATTACCGTGCGTCAAGTCGATGTGCCGCAATATATCGAGCGTAAGCGTAATTATGACTTTGATATGACCACAGATGTGTTGCCACAATCCTTAAATCCAGGTAATGAGCAGGGACGGTTTTGGAGCAGTACAGCAGCCGATGAAGTGGGTAATTATAACTTTGCAGGGATAAAGAATCCTGCGATAAATGCACAGATAGATCGTTTAATTCGCTCGCCAAATCGTGAGCAACTCGTGACCAATACACGTGTCTTAGATCGCATGCTCCGTGCAGGCTATTATCATATTCTTAGCTACGGTAAGGGCAGTGAGTGGTATGCGGTCTGGGATATGTTTGAACGACCAAAACGTGAACCAAAGCTAAATGTTGGCATGCAATATTGGTGGATTGATGCGAAAAAAGCAGAGAAAGTCCAACAGTATCTGCGTCGTCAATCTTAATCGCACAGACATAAAAACTTAAGGAATTGAGCATGGATTTTATAGTCAGAGAACTTAAGTTCTGCTACATCGTTAACCTCGCTTGCAGTACTATTTGTACACCTTCGCTCGGTTGCCTTGTATCAGAAATCAATTTCTTCGACTATAGAAAGGAATCGCAATGACTACCTATATTTTAAAGCGTCTGTTACTGATTATTCCGACCCTGTTTTTGATCTTGTTAATCAATTTTGCCATTGTGCAAATCGCACCGGGCGGACCTGTCGAACAAGCCATTCAACAAGCGGAAAATATGCAAGGCATGGGCATACAGGGCGGTGCAGAAACGGCAGCAGTGGATAGCAACTATCAAGGTGCACGTGGATTAAGCCCTGAAATGGTCGAAGAAATCAAACGCCAATACGGCTTCGATAAACCTGCCTATGAACGCTTTTGGTTGATGCTCAAGGGCTATTTGACCTTTGATTTTGGTACCAGTTTTTTTAAAGATAAACCTGTCACACAGCTCCTTTATGAAAAATTACCTGTCACCATATCACTTGGACTATGGAGCACTTTACTGATTTATTTGGTGTCGATTCCACTGGGTATAAAAAAAGCCAAACAACATGGCATGGTTTTTGATAAAAGTACCTCGCTCTTACTTGCGGTAGGCTATGCGATTCCGACCTTTGCTTTTGGTGTATTACTGCTGGTGTTTTTTGCAGGGGGCAGTTATTGGCAATGGTTTCCGCTACAAGGTTTAGTCTCTGAAAATTTTGCACAACTTGGCTTTTTTGAAAAAATTAAAGATTATTTTTGGCATATGGCATTGCCACTATTGACGATGGTTTTAGGTGGTTTTGCAGGATTAACTTATTTAACAAAGTATTCCTTTATGGAAGAGCTGAATCGACAATATGTGCTCGCCGCTCGTGCCAAAGGTTTAAGTGAAAATCGGGTGCTGTATGGTCATGTATTTCGAAATGCGATGTTGATTGTTATTGCGGGTTTGCCTGAGGCATTGATCGGAATTTTCTTTGTTGGCAATTTATTTATCGAGATTATTTTTAATCTTGATGGCATTGGTCTATTGGGTTTTGAGGCGATTACCCAGCGGGATTATCCTGTGATTTTCGGCACTTTGTTTTTGTTTACTTTACTCGGTTTAGTTTTGCGTTTAATTAGTGATGTGATGTATCAAGTGATTGATCCTCGAATCGACTTTGAAACACGAGGGGCAAAATAATGTCACCACTAATGCAGCAGCGTTGGGCTCGCTTTAAGAAAAATAAACTCGGCATGTTTTGTTTGATTGCCTTTGGCGTTATTTTCGGATTGTCACTTTGTGCTGAGCTGATTGCCAATGATAAGCCGATCGTAGTGTCGTATAAAAGCGACCTGTATTTCCCTGTGTTTAAGCACTATCCAGAAACCACTTTTGGTGGTGTTTTTGAAACCGAAGCAGATTATAAAGATCCAGTCGTTCGTGGCTTAATTGAAGCAGATGGCTGGATGCTGAGTCCTGTGATTCCATTTTCTGCAGAAAGTCCAAATATGGATTTGACCGTGCCTGTCCCATCTGCGCCGACCAGCCAAAACTGGTTGGGCACGGATGAACAAGGGCGTGACGTACTGGCACTGATTATTTACGGGTTACGGATTTGTTTGTTGTTTGGGATTTGTTTGACGGCTGCATCGGCGGTACTTGGTATTGCGGTGGGTGCGATTCAAGGCTACTACGGTGGTTGGATTGATCTGCTTGGGCAACGTGTTCTCGAAGTGTGGGGCGGTTTGCCTGTGTTATTCATGGTGATTATTCTGGTCAGTATGTTTAGTCCGAGCGTGTATTGGCTGTTTGCGATCATGCTGTTTTTTGGTTGGACGGCGTTGGTGGGCTTGGTGCGTGCAGAGTTTTTACGCGCACGGAATTTTGACTATGTGCGTTCGGCGCGTGCGCTTGGTGTGTCTGATCGCAAGATTATTTTTCGGCATATTTTACCCAATGCGCTGAGCTCAACCATGTCACAGTTGCCGTTTATCTTGACGGCGAATATTACCGCACTGACTGCATTGGATTTCTTGGGTTATGGCTTACCACCTGATAGTGCATCGCTAGGACAATTACTTGAACAGGGTAAAACTTATTTAGATGCACCGTGGCTTGCAATTTCAGGTTTTGCGACATTGGCAATTGTGTTGTCATTGCTGATTTATATCGGCGAAGCGACCCGTGACGCATTTGACCCAAGACAGCACTGAGGACTTCATAGCATGACAAATACAACTGAAGCGAATCGTGATGATTTCAAACAAGACGATCTTAAAAGTAATGATTTTAAAAATAATGAGCTAAAGACAGACAATCGTGTGCTACTACTCGACGTGCAACAACTGATCATTCAAACACAACAAGGCAAGCAAACACAGACCTTGGTTGAAGATTTAAATTTTCAATTGCATGCAGGCGAAACCATTGCACTGGTTGGGGAAAGTGGCTCGGGCAAATCCATCAGTAGCCTTGCCATGATTGGTTTATTGTCTGATCAACTCAAAGTCACAGGCAAAGTGAATTTGCATCAAGCTGATTTTTCTCACAGTAAAAATCTCCTGCAACTGAATGATAAACAGCTTCAGCAGATTCGTGGTCGAAATATAGCCATGATTTTCCAAGAACCGATGACGGCGCTAAATCCTTTGCATCGTGTCGAAAAATTAGTCGGGGAAATTTTACAACTGCGTGGCTTATCCAAAGCTGAAGTGCGTGAGCGAGTTTTAGCATTACTCACCGATGTCGGGATTAAAGAACCTGAACAAAAGCTACGTCGCTTCCCCCATGAGCTGTCTGGCGGACAACGGCAACGTGTGATGATTGCGATGGCATTGGCGCAAGATCCTGCGATTCTCATCGCCGATGAACCGACCACGGCACTCGATGTCACCCTGCAAGAACAAGTGTTGAAACTGCTCAAAGATTTGCAAACCAAGCGTCAGATGGCAATGATTTTAATTAGTCATGATCTAAAACTCATCGGACGTTATTCTGATCAAGTGATCGTGATGCAAAAAGGACAAATCAAAGAACAAGGTGCAACGGCAGAGATTTTCACCAATCCGCAAGATGAATATACCCAAAACCTATTAGATCATGATTTTGGTACAGCGCTAGAAACTGCAAATGAAAATACCGTGCTCAGGCTAAAGGATGTACAAGTCCGTTTCCCGATCAAAGCAGGTTTGCTGAATCGAGTGAAAGATTATGTGGTGGCGGTCGAACCATTGTCATTACAACTCAAACAAGGTGAATGTATCGGTATCGTCGGAGAAAGTGGCTCAGGCAAAACCTCCTTGGCACTTGCTATTGCTCGCTTGATTGATAGCGAAGGGCAGATTCAGCTCAATGAACTACAACTCGATCAACTCTCTGAAAAGAAACTGCGTCCATATCGCCATCAATTCCAAATCGTGTTCCAAGATCCGTTTAGTAGTCTGAATCCTCGCTTGAGCGTGGGGCAGATCATTGGTGAAGGCTTAGAAATTCGAGGTTTAGCCAAGTCAGATATTCAACAGCGTGTGGCTCAGGTATTAACCCAAGTCGATCTACCAACTGAATTCGCTGAGCGATACCCGCATGCGTTATCGGGTGGTCAACGGCAACGTGTTTCTTTAGCACGTGCGCTGATCCTTGAGCCAAAGTTGATTATTTTGGATGAGCCAACCTCGGCACTAGATCGAACCACACAACGTGCCATGGTGAAATTGTTACGAGATTTGCAAGAAAAAATGAACCTCAGCTATTTATTTATTAGTCATGATTTGGCGGTAGTACGTGCATTGTCACAGCGGATTTTGGTCTTGCATCATGGCAAAGTAGTGGAATTTCAAGAAACAAATCAGCTATTTGTCAATCCACAGACGGATTATACCAAAGCATTGTTAGATGCGAGTTTGCTCACTCATTAATAAGATCAATCTGCTGTATTTGATGACCGATATCATTGTGATGACGCTGACGTTCAAGTGAACGTCTTAAAATGATATTGACATTATTTCTGCTTATCTGTAGTTTTTGACATACTAAATTGTCAACTTTATAGTCGAAGTAGCAGATTCTAAGTACTTTGAATATACGATATAAATTTTTGAAAGGATTTCCCATGAGCACACAAGTTCAGCTACAAGACCGTTTAACTATTCGTGGCATCGAGTTTAAAAACCGTATTATCAAAGGTGCGATGAGTGAAGCGCTTGCGAATGACGCAGGGCAACCGAATCAAGACCTCGTGTCACTTTATGATCAATGGGGTAAAGGTGGTTTGGGCTGTGCGATCACAGGCAATGTCATGGTCGATGCACGTGCCAAGAATGAACCAGGTGTCGTTGTCCTTGAGAATGAGCGTGACTTAACTCGAATGAAGCAGTGGGCAGAAGTCGGTAAGCGTCACGGTATGGTGCAATTGATCCAACTGTCGCATCCAGGTCGTCAGTGTCCACGTGGCTTGAATAAAGAAACTGTTGCACCGTCTGCTGTACCATTTAGTTCCGCATTATCGACGACCTTTGGTACGCCACGTGCGCTCAGCGAAGTTGAGATTTTAGATATTATTCGTCGCTTCGGTGAGTCGGCTCGTCTTGCCAAGAAAGCAGGTTTTGAAGGGGTGCAATTGCACGGTGCGCATGGTTATTTGATTAGCCAATTCTTATCACCATTGACCAATCAACGTCAAGATCAGTGGGGCGGAAGTGTTGAAAACCGTATGCGTTTCTTGCTTGAAATCTATAAAGAAGTGCGCCAACAGACTGGTGATGACTTTATCATTGCAGTAAAAATGAACTCAGCAGACTTCCAACGTGGTGGCTTTAGCGAAGAAGATGCGATTACTGTGGCAAAGGCTGTAGCTGATGCAGGGATGGATTTGATTGAAATCTCAGGTGGTACCTATGAAGCGCCTGCAATGGCGGGTGCCAAAGCCAAACAGCGTAAAGAAAGCACTATTGCACGTGAGGCATATTTCTTAGAATTTGCGGAAACCATTCGTGAGCATGTCAGTTGCCCATTAATGGTGACTGGTGGCTTCCGTACAGTGAAAGGTATGAATGATGCACTGGCAAGCGGTGCATGTGACTTTGTTGGGATTGCTCGTCCGCTTGCAGTTGAACCTTATTTGCCAAACCAATTGATGCGTGGAGAAGATGTAAAATACGCAGTGAAACCGATTAAAACAGGGATCAAGCTTTTGGATAAAATGGCAATCATGGAAATCGTTTGGTACGCAGCGCAGTTTAAAACCATTGCAGATGGCAAACAGCCAAATCCAAATTTATCCCCATTGAAAGTCTTATTTAACTATTCACGTCGGAATATCAAAACCGTGCTCACTGGTAAGTTAAATTCGCGTAAATCGGCTTAACTTCAACGCTTAGTGAGTTCGCATTAAGGATTTTAATGAAAACGGGTTAATGCTTAATTGATCCCTTTTCATATGCCAATTGCGTTTGGGTAGTTTGCTTGCACCGAGCCCTAGCTTGGATTTACCATAGCGCTCTTGGATGGCTTCAAAAGATTGCATCAAGCTTTCTACTTTTTGAATTTTTACCACATCAGTATCTAATAAATCATGAATGTGCGTTGACTTGGGTTCTAGGCAGGTTAAAACGACACCGCACTTTTTATATTCGATATTTGCTTTGTAGAGTTGAGCAATTAGTTTTGATGCTTGATGACTTATTTCTAATAAATTGTCGGTGGGTTCAAGGAAAACAAATGATCTAGACTCATTGAAATAGGCTTTATTTGAATCAAAAGTACTTGATTGTGCAAAGGCGACTAGACAGCCACATAGTAAGTCATCAGCTCTAAGACGTTTATACGCATCTTGCACATAATAAATAATAGCTTCTTGTAAATCTGATAGTTGAGTCACTCGTTTACCAAATGATCTACTTGCAATGATTTGTTGCTTTGCGGGTGGATTATGTTCTATATCAATACAGGATATGCCTCGTAATTCAAGAACAGTACGCTGCATGACTACGGAGAATTGTGTGCGAATCAATTGAGCATCTGCACAGGCGAGATCGAAAACCGTATTGATGTTCATCTGATGTAGTTTTTTTGCTTGTTTATAACCAACGCCCCAAACCTCTCCAACATCAATTTGGGCGAAAAGTTGTTCCTTACTACACATATCCATTTCATACAAATTGCAAACGCCTAAATAGTGTGGGTTTTGTTTTGCGAGATGATTGGCAAGTTTAGCCTCTGTTTTAGAGTGTCCAATTCCAACACAGACTGGCAAGCCAATCCATTGCAAGATATGTTGCTTCATCGTGTTTGCATATTGTAGGAGATCAAAATTGTTTTGATATGCAGTTAGATCTAGGAAACTTTCATCAATTGAATAAATCTCTTGTTCTTTATCAGTTACATATGCACTTAATATGCCATGAAAGCGACGTGACATTTCAGCGTATAACTCATAGTTGCTCGACAACACTTGTATGTCATGTTGTTTGATTAAGTCCTTGATTTGGAAAAAGGGTACACCCATCTTGATGCCAAGTGCTTTAGCTTCGGCAGAACGAGCGACAGCACAGCCATCGTTGTTCGATAATACGATCACAGGCTTATCGTTGAGCTTTGGGTTAAACATGCGCTCACAACTGACATAACAATTGTTGATGTCAACTAAAGCAAATACTTTGTTCATTTTCTTTTTCTTGTGGCTTTGATGATATTGGTGACTACGCCCCAAATAAGTAGTTCTTGTCCATCTTCGAGATATATATCATTGAAATCGGGGTTTTCTGCTTTGAGATAAATCAGGTCGCTTTGGATCACTAGGCGTTTGACAGTAAAGTCGTTATCAATCATTGCAATCACAATGTCATGGTCAAACGCTTCTAGGCTACGATCTACAATGAGTTTGTCACCGATATCAATACCAGCATTCAGCATAGATAGGGAGTTTGCCTCGACAATGAATGTCGCTAGTTCATTGCCGACCATAAGCTCATTTAAATCTAGGGTTGCTTCAGTATAGTCTTGTGCAGGAGAGGGGAATCCAGCTGAAACACGTTCGAGTGCCACAGCAATTTTTACTTGGCTAGATTTGACAACTCGCTTAGCACTCAGCGAATTGCCACCTAAAGGACTCGATTCATTCAGTTTATTTGGCTCAAGTAAGGCGTTTATAGTAGGCGATGGACTACCATCTTTACCCATGATGTTTTCTAAAGTCGCCCATGCAACATCAGAGAAGTAGATAGGGATGCGCTTTGACATGATTTGCTCCTACGCTACGAGGCGTTTTTGGTGAAAATCGGTAATGACTAGCTTAATACTGAATGGATATAAAATTCAAATTTAAAACCTGTGAATAATCAACACTGCGACAAGTAAGTTCGTTGTGAATGAAAATAAAAGAGGGGGTTATAAGCCCGCCTCATAATCTGCACTGCTGAGTAATGCGTCTACATCAGCGATATTGTCTGCTTTGATCTTATAAATCCAACCTTTGTCATATGGGTCTTCATTGACGATTTCAGGATCATCTTCGAGGACAGTATTGACTTCGATCACTTCACCTGACACAGGTGCATGAATATCCGATGCAGTCTTGACCGATTCAACGATGCCTGCTTGCTCGCCTGCAGTGACAGTATCGCCAACTTCAGGCGCTTCTACATAGACCAAATCACCCAAAGCATCTTGCGCATGATCGCTGATACCTGTAATGACAATGTCACCATCTACACGAACCCATTCATGTGTGCTTGCATAACGTAAATCTTCTGGGTGATTCATAGTGTTCCCTTAAATTTTCAAAAAATATATTAGGGTCTGTTGACATTTCAACCATGCATTGCGTTATAGTCTAAAATCACATAAACGAGGCATGAAACGCAGAGAATGGTCACTCCCTTGTCAAGTTTCATAACGAAGTTTATGGCAATTTTAGCCATAACCCTTCGGGACAAGGATGTTTTTTGACGCTACGTTGTTATGAATGACTCATTTAGAATGACTTAATTTCATCATTTCTGGGTAGTATCGCCTAAAAAACATCCATTGTCGCAAGCATCTGTTAAATGTCAACAGACCCTACATAAAAGTTTGGTTGTCGCTTAGAGCAGAGTTATACCTTGTTTGGCAAAAAAAGCAAATCATAAAGCTGAATGGTGATCACAATTTAAGTGAAAAACTATAAAGTTAAAGACGAGAAGATTATAAATACGGATCTTTGCGCCAGTTACTTGGACTACGACCACTCCAACGCTTAAATGCACGGCTAAAATTTGCAACGTCCGAATAGCCAAGCTCATCAGAAATTTGCTCTAAACTATAGTCCGTACGTGACAACAGCGCAGTAGCACGACGATAGCGTACTTCATCAACGATGGTTGAGAATGATGTGCCTTCGGTGGCAAGTTGACGCTTCAAGGTGCGGTCAGACATAAACAACTTTTCTGCGACCGCTTCGATACCAAGATGCTGTTCATGCTCCGTCAAAATATCACGGACTTTCATGGATAGACGACGACGCTCACCCAGCGCAGAAAGCTCCGTTTCGCAGTGATTAATCGCCACTTGGCTAGAGATTGGGTCGGCATGCACCATGTTTAGACCCAAATAGCTTTTATCAAAGCTCGCCAAGAGATGTGGTTGATTAAACCGAAAGGTCGAGTTAATTAAATTTTTATAACGCTCAAAGCCTTCGGGTTGTTCGAAATCAAAATCAATGTCACCACGCAATTCTTGACCTGTCAAAGCTTGCCCCATCGTCAAAATGCCAATGATCAGTGCCATGATAATTTCATTGCGAAGCGGCTGTAATTCGATATTACACTTCAGCTCAATGGTGGCTTTATCGGTAAAAGTAGAAAAATACAGCTGTAAAAAGGGCATGCGTAGCTGAATAAAACGGGAGGCGAGGACTAAGGCTTCGGTGGCATTTTCCGCCGTCATGATGGCATAGCCAATAAAGCCATGAATGGAAATACGCATCTGCGTACCAAGATGAAAGCCAAGACTTGGTTCGCCAGTCAAGGCATGGGCACGTTTGATCAGCTCATTGGCGACTTCAACAGGCATACGAGTATCGGGATGTGCCAGTTGTTCGCTAGTTAGTCCGAAAGGCTCAAAAAATACCGTATCGTTAGCTGAAATGCCGACATCAATGGGTGAAAAATGTCATTCAGCTATTCAACTAGTTATTCAACTTAGATTAGCAATTATATCGAGGCGTCAGTCTTTTCATCGACATTTTCGTATTCATCTTCTTGATGCTCATCAAGATTAATAAAACCACCACTCTGACGTGCCCAAAGCTGTGCGTACAGCCCATTTTGATGAATCAGTTCATCATGAGAACCTTGCTCGATGATGCGCCCTTGATCCAGTACGATCAGGCGATCCATTTTGGCAATCGTGGATAGTCGATGTGCAATGGCAATCACCGTTTTACCGTCCATCAAGTGTTCTAAACTTTCTTGAATCGCAGCTTCAACTTCCGAATCTAGTGCACTGGTTGCTTCATCCAAAATCAAAATTGGTGCGTCTTTTAAGAATACACGGGCAATGGCAATACGCTGACGTTGACCACCTGAGAGTTTTACACCACGTTCACCGACATAGGCATCTAAACCTTTGCGACCTTTCATATCGACCAACTGCGGGATAAAGTCACTGGCTTGTGCTTTGGCAAGCGCTTCTTGCACTTCGGCATCAGTGGCTTCGGGACGACCATATTTGATGTTTTCAAGTACAGTACGATGCAGTAGAGAAGTATCTTGAGTCACTAGGGCAATATTTTTGCGTAAGCTGTCTTGCGTCACATCTTGGATATTCTGTCCATCAATTAAAACTTTCCCATCATTCACACGGTAAAAATGCAATAACAATTGAATCAGTGTTGATTTACCTGCGCCTGAACGTCCAACGATACCAATTTTTTCACCTGCTTTAATATCAAGATTGAAATGGTCTAAGACATTGCGGTCGGTATAGGCAAAATTCACATCTTTAAACTGAATGCGACCATGATCCACTGCTAAAGTTTTGGCATCAGCCTTGTCTTGAATCGCAATCGGTTTGCCCATGGTGTGCATACCGTCTTGGATTGTGCCGACATTTTCAAAAAGCTGTGTGACATTCCACATCAAAAATTCAGATAAACTATCGAGTTTCAGTACCATCGCTGTTGACGCTGCAATCACGCCAAGCGCAGCTTCACCATTCATCCAAAGATAAAGCGATGTGCCAATCACACTGATATATAGAAATGCACTGAGTATATTGATGGAAATCTGATATTTCACACCCAAGCGCATTTGCTTATACACAGTGACCATAAAGTCCTGCATTGAGCGTTTGGCGTAGATGCTCTCACGACCTGCATGAGCAAAGATCTTTACCGTTTGAATATTGGTGTAGGCGTCGGTGATACGACCTGTCATTTCGGCACGTGCATTGGCTTGCTCAGCAGACACTTTACCCAAGCGTGGAATAAAATAACTGGCAATCAGTACAAATAAAGCGAGCCAAATGAGCAGAGGTAAAACCAATAATGGCGAGATCGAACCCAGTACGATATTGATACTGATAAAGTAAATCAGGACGTAGGCAAGCATATCGCCCAAGATTATCCAAAATTCACGTACCGCAAGTGCAGTCTGCATGACTTTTGCCGACAGTCGTCCTGCAAAATCATTATGGAAAAAGTCTAAGCTTTGACCCAAAAGCAGATTGTGAAAACGCCAACGCATACGCATTGGAAAATTACTAAATAAAACTTGGTGTTTGATGATCGACTGAAAACTGGCGAAAAACACATTGGCAAATAAAACTGCAACCAATAGCATTAAATTCTGCTGATGATCTGCAAGAAATGATTCAGGTGAGCTTTGGCTGATCCAATCGACCAATTTACCGATATAGGTAAAAAAGACCACTTCAAAAGCAGCGGTTGCAGCTGTAAACAAAATAAGTAGTAATAAATAAGGTCGAACGCCTTTCGTCGCCTGCCAAACAAAGGCAAAAAATGTCTTAGGTAATGGTGTGTTGAGATTTTCCGTCGGGTAGGGATTAACCAGTCTTTCAAACCAAGCAAACATAAAATACCTAAATCATTTTTAGAGATCACTACCTTAATATGGCTTTTCGATCAAAATTCAAATTTATCATTCAGTTTTAGAATGACAAAGTTTGAAAAAGTCTTGATGCAGTTAAGTCGTAGGTAGCGTAGCAGGAGAATGTATATTCGAGCGATTCTAAATCTTTGATATATTTGGAATGCGCTGTAATTTCGTGTTTATTTTAGCGCAAAATTACCCTATATTGCTGTATTTATCACATAAATTCTGATGTTATCGGCCTATTTCAAAGGTAAAACTAAGCGTGCTTGCCAAGTTGACACCGTATGTCGTCGCTAATGCCATTCACTTGACCACGCAAAATACTTAAATTATCATTTAATCTATGCAACAAAGTGCATAAATGCAAATTTGCTGATTTTTATTCGTTTGAATTGCTTTATTTACCACGTATTTAAATTGATCAATTTAGATTACACTGACTTTTTTCAATCTTGATGATGAAAACGACAGCCAAAGTAGGAACTCACCCATGACTAGCTATCAACACGTTTTACAGCCTTTGGATTTGGGCTTTACCACGATTCGTAACCGTACTGTGATGGGTTCAATGCACAGCGGTTTGGAAGATCGTTTTTATAATTATCCAAAGCTTGCTGCATATTTTGCAGAACGTGCTAAAGGTGGTGTAGGGCTGATTATCACAGGTGGTATCTCGCCAAACCGTCAAGGTTGGTTACTGCCTGCGGGCGGTACGATGAATACGTGGGGCGACGTGATTAATCATCGTATCGTGACGCGTGCTGTGCATAAGCATGGCGCCAAGATTTTGATGCAAATTCTGCATTCTGGACGTTATGGCTATCAACCGTTTGTGGTGTCATCTAGTCCGATCAAATCGCCAATTTCACCATTTAAGCCACGTAAACTCAGCGATAAACAAATTTTAAGTACCATTGATGATTATGCCCGTTGTGCCAATCTTGCTAAGAAATCTGGCTATGATGGCGTAGAAATCATGGGCTCAGAAGGTTATTTGATTAACCAGTTCCTTAGCCGTCATGTCAATCAACGTGATGACCGTTGGGGCGGTGACATCGAAGGGCGTATGCGTTTTGCGGTGGAGTTAGTTAAAGCAATCCGTGCCAAAGTCGGTGAGAAGTTTATTATCTGCTTCCGTCTGTCGATGATCGATTTGGTGCAGGATGGTAATACGATGGAAGAAGTCATCATCGTTGCCAAAGCACTTGAGCAAGCAGGTGTGACTTTGCTGAATACTGGTATCGGGTGGCATGAAGCACGTATTCCAACGATTGTCACCTCAGTACCTCGTGCAGCTTTTGTTAATGTGACGGCAGAAGTAAAACAACACGTTTCCATTCCAGTGATCGCATCGAACCGTATCAATATGCCTGAAACAGCTGAACAAATTTTGGCAGATGGGCAAGCGGATATGATTCAAATGGCTCGACCATTCTTAGCTGATCCGTATTGGGTGAACAAAACCGCAGAAAATCGTGTTGATGAAATCAATACCTGTATCGCCTGTAACCAAGCCTGCTTAGACCATACTTTCCAAAATAAACGTGCATCATGTCTAGTCAATCCACAAGCGTGTCACGAAACAGAATTGGTCTATATCAAAACTAAAAAACCAAAACGTGTTGCCGTGGTCGGTGGTGGTGTCGCAGGCATGTCTGCAGCAACTGTCGCCGCACAGCGTGGTCATCAAGTGACTTTGTTTGAAGCGAATAGTGATATTGGTGGTCAATTTAACTTGGCGAAAGTCGTTCCTGGTAAAGAAGAATTCCACGAAACTATTCGTTATTTTAAAGTGCAATTGGAAAAAACTGGTGTTGATGTTCGATTGAATACCCAAATCAATCGTGAGCAACTGGAACGTGAAGGTTTTGAAGAAGTGATCGTGGCAACTGGTGTTGTACCACGTCAGCTGAAAATTGACGGTGCAGATTCGCCAAAAGTATTGTCTTATGCTGAAGTTCTCAAAGGCGCAGAAGTCGGTAATCGTGTTGCGGTGATTGGTGCAGGTGGGATTGGCTTTGATGTCAGCGAATATTTGCTTAAACCGCCACATCAGCCTCAACCGCAACCTCTTGAAGAATGGCGTAAAGAGTGGGGCGTTGATCCACATGCAAACTATGATTCGGAAGGTGGTCTAGTTCGTGCTGAAGTTGAAACGCCAATCCGTGAGATTTTCTTGCTACAACGCAAAACTACACCGCTAGGTATTGGTTTAGGCAAAACATCAGGTTGGGTACACCGTGCGCAGCTGAAAAAGCATAATGTAAAAATGATGCGTGGAGTGCAATACAAATCGGTGACCGATGAAGGGCTTTGGGTCGAAGTGAATGGCGTCGAGCAATTACTTCGTGTTGATACGATTGTGGTTTGTGCAGGGCAAGAGTCTGTCAAGGCGCTCTATCCTCAAGAGGGTGAAAAGCATCTTGCTAAGTATCACATCATTGGCGGTGCAAAACTTGCGGCCGAGCTCGATGCAAAACGTGCGATTCGTGATGGTGCTGAAGTGGCATCTAAGCTGTAATGCACTGCGGTCCATCGTCTTTTAAAAAAAATGTATTGATTATGGAATATGCAGTTAAAGCGTTGTGATGCAAAAAGTGATGAAATTCACTTGTATAAAGCATCAATGCTTTGTATCCTTGCGCACAAGGAAGCGTGGCAGAGCGGTTTAATGCACCGGTCTTGAAAACCGACGAGGGTGTGAGTCCTCCGTGAGTTCGAATCTCACCGCTTCCGCCAAATATCAATGACTTAGCCCCGATTATCGGGGCTTTGTTGTTTTTGGGGTTTATGCAACGTAAGCCTGTAGTAAGCAATAAAGTTAATTAGGAGGGGTAAATGGCATTAAATGAAAATTATATTCTTGAGGACTCAGATGCCTTGGGTAGCTTCGGTTTTATAACTTATACAGTTTCCTTAAAAGCTAAGGATAGTAGCTTCTTAATGGGGTTGAGAAATAAAAAAGACTTAGCGACTTTTGAAGAGTCGCTAACGACCTATTCTACAGCTATTCATGAGTATAGACATTATTATGATATGACCCATACTACTTATGGGATAGAGTATTTTTATAATTTAGACCAAGCACTTAGACAAAGATTTAAGCAGGAAAATGGTGATGAATATCATTTTCATAAAATTAAAAAGTTTGCAAATGAACTAAAAAAAATTAGATATCCTTCTTATTACAACCAACTTTGGCAAGATGATGATAGTAAAAAATGGGACTTAATACCTTCTATTGGTAAAGTTTTTGATTCATATGGTAATGTATCAGACAGACCAATTTTATTTGCACGTTATTTTAATGCTCAAGGTGAATCTTTAGCTAGACATCCTTTCTCTATGGTGAGTTTGCTTGAATGCTCAGCAACAATTGATGAATATATTAATTCAATGGGGAATATCGTTGGTTTACTTAAAGATGATGAAACGCAAAGAAATTTTTTTAGCGACTAGGTTCAAACAAAATAGTTTAGATTATATCTATAATATTTATTTAACAGAATATTCAACTTGTTTTCATCTAATAGCAAACCATTTTAGAATTGAAAATTTAGATGATCTTTTTGATATAGCTAGAGTGTTACTAGATATCTGTTTGAACTTTACAGAAAAACATTTTGATTTATTTAATGATAGTAATGTTGTAGATAAATTATTTAAGCCCTCAGAAGGCTTGGACTAAAACTTGAAGTGCGACACGACCTCACCCATTAAAGGGAAAAGGAGAAATAACGTGTCGTATACTCAT
>NZ_CANLSL010000017.1 GCF_947493735.1 uncultured Acinetobacter sp.
TAATACGAGATCAAAGGGGTCAATTTTACTTCGCCATTTTTAAGGTAAAAGGGGTCAATTTTAAAATGCCGTTGACAACGTCCGTTGAAAAGTGAATGTACAGCTTGAAGATGGTTGACCTAGTGAGCGCTGTATTAGCTTGGTGAATGATTAGACTTCATCACACAGACACGGTCATGGGATGGCATACACGGAGCCATTCAAATGATTAACCTGAATAAACTTGAACAACTGCATGAGCTTGACCAAGAGGCATATACACTATGGTGTCATGACATCGCACTGATTAAGCGTTTGGTCAATGCTATAAGTAAACTTAAAAAACCACCAACTGAGGTATTTAAGGAGTATGAGTGCTATTACTTCCCGAACTATCTTTGCAAAACAAATCCTAAACTCTACGTTGATCCACACCAAGAATTTCGTGATCAGTATGACTTCGCAGATCACTTGATCTATGCCATATCAAAAGTGATCGACATTGAGCGCTCTTATCCATTTAATCGCTATCCACTCTACCTTGACCGCTTTATTGAGCGAGTCACAGAATTCGGTTTACATCGTATGATGGTTCTTGATCGTAAAGCATTGAGCTATGAAGTGATACGACGACTCAATGATTGTATTTATGAAATCTACTTAGACATCAAGTCATTACGAGCCAAAGCAGAACTGAAGCGTGTTCGAGATAAACAACGTCGCCAAGTAAAAAGTGCGCATGAGTATATCGACGGCTTGTTTATACGCCACTCCCGCCTGTTGGTGGTTCGCTTAGACTTTGGCTATGGGGAATATGCTGATTCCAGTCTTGAGCAGTTGTGTGATCATCGGGATCAACTGTTGCAATACCTGAGAAAGAAACATCCCAGTAAGGCTTTAGTTGGTTATATTTGGAAGATGGAATACGGCTTTAAGAAAGGCTATCACATACACTGCATGCTGTTCTTCGATGGTGCAAAGGTACAGCAAGGCATTACTCACGCTAAGCTGATTGGTGATTACTGGGATAAGGAGATTACTCAAGGTGATGGCAATTACTATAACTGCAATGCCAAAATGGATGCCTACAAATATTGTGGGCTAGGCATGGTATCGCATTCTGAAACACGCAAGATTGACAATGTAAAGCGAGCCAGTACTTACCTCACCAAACATGATGAATGGATTGAGCTATTACATTATGGTTATCAGTATGGTGATGCTCATGGCAGCGATGATCTCTATTTCGACGATTCAAGGATTCAGCATACGCCGATCTCTAAACTCAGAGTCTTTGGTACAGGTCAGCTTGGCGAATTACCGCCTCGCTTTGGCAGACCACGGCACTTAGATAGTTTGGCGCATGGTTTAACACATGACTCAACACATCATTCCGTGCATGGGTTGGATGACAAAGACCTGTAATTTATAGGCTTAATTTCTTAACAGTCACTTAGATGAATTCATGTGGAGTGAGCCTTTACAAGGGCTCACTCTGCTTTGCATGATCTTGCGTTTGAATACCTTATCTCAAGCGAATTCCAGTTAATTTCAGATACATATCATTGCCATGAACTATTCAACTTCAATACAGGAGAATCATCATGGCACATCAAGTTGAAACAATGGCATTTGTCGGTAAAACCCCTTGGCATGGTTTAGGCAATGCACTTAGTCCCAATCAACCGATTGATGTTTGGGCAAAACAAGCAGGTATGGATTGGCAAATCGAATCCTCAGATGTCAATTTTATGGCAGACAGCTTATGCGGTGGACAACTGATTAAACCCTATAAAGAACAGCGTGTACTATTTCGTTCTGACACACATACACCACTTTCGGTAGTCAGTCAGCGTTATCAAGAAGTACAGCCTCGTGAGATTTTAGAATTTTATCGAGACTTAACCGAACAGTCAGGCTTTGAGCTGGAAACTGCGGGTGTAATCAAAGGCGGTAAAAAGTTGTGGGCTTTGGCACGTACTGGTCAAACAGGCGCATTAAAAGGCAAAGATGTCAGCAATGGTTATGTATTACTGGCAACAGCCTGTGATGGCACCTTAGCCACCACTGCGCAATTTACCTCAATTCGTGTGGTGTGTAATAACACCTTAGCGATTGCCCTAAGTCATAAAGGCAATGACACAGGCATAGTTAAAGTGCCTCACAGCACAAAATTCGATGCTGAATCTGTGAAACAACAATTGGGCATTTCTGTGCGAGCGTGGGATGAGCATTTATATCAAATGAAGCAATTGACGCAACGTAAAGTCAGTCAGCAAGAAGCTGCCTTGTATTTCGATCAAGTGTTTAATGATCATCACGATGTGTATCCGCATCGACTGCAACGCCCATCGTTGCAACTACAAGGTACAGCATCATCAAATCAAAAGGCTGAACCGAATGGACGAGCTATGTCAAAAGTGATGACCATGTTTAATGGGCATGGACGAGGTGCGGAGTTAAGCTCAGCCAAAGATACTGCGTATGGCTTGCTGTGTGCCATGACCGAATTTGTTGATCATGAGCGCCGAGCCATCAGTACCGATCATCGCCTAGATTCTGCTTGGTTTGGTGCAGGTTCTGCATTAAAGCAACGCAGTTTAGATCAAGCACTACGTTTAGTTGCATAGTCACTTAACGCATAAATCCGAAAACTTACTCAATCTAGCCATACCGATTTCGGTATGGCTTTTTTAATCGTAATTAAAAGTAACAGCGAAAGATTAATTAATTCAACTAAATCAATGAAAGGACAGCAATATGAATATGCAATCCAAGATTGTTCCCGCTACCGCAAAACGCTTCGCCAATACCAAAGGCATGAGCCGTGAAGACTGGTTAGCTATCCGCAAGCAAGGCATAGGTTCAAGTGATGCCGCAGCAGCCTGTGGACTGAATCCCTACCAAAGCATGTTAGAACTGTGGATGATTAAAACAGGTCGTATTGCCCAGCCTGCGGAAACCTCTACAGACAATCATTACTCACCGCTGTATTGGGGACAGCAACTTGAACCCTTAATTGCCAAGTTTTATCAACTCAAAACAGGCAATAAAGTCAGACGTATCAATAGCGTGCTTCAACACCCTGATGCGGATAAAGCCTTTATGTTGGCAAATTTGGATTATGCCGTGGTGGGCAATGAAGATGTCCACATCCTTGAATGCAAATCGGTTGGTGAATGGGGCACCAAGAATTGGCGACATAGCGTGCCTTTATATGTACTGATCCAAGTGCAACATCAATTGGCTGTAACTGGTAAGCAGACTGCGCATCTGTGCGCATTGATCTGCGGACATGAAGCTAAAATCTTTACCATACAGCGCAATGAAACCGTGATTGCACAGCTCATCGAAGCAGAGCGAAAGTTCTGGAATTGTGTGGTTCAGGATATTCCCCCGAGTGTTGATGCGTCTGAATCTTCTGCCAAAGCTATCCAACAGCTCTATCCTGAACATCGTGCTTTACACAAAGTCGATTTCAGTGAAGATCAAAATGCCAATACGTTATTCGATGACTTGGTGAAGAACAGCCATCTGATCGCTGAACATCAACAGCGCTATGACCAACTGAAACATCAATTGCAAATGCAGATGAAAGATGCAGAACAAGCGATCTTTAAATCAGGCACGATCTACTGGAAGAAAAGTAAAGACAGCACCATCCTGAATCAAAAGGCATTACTTAAAGATCAACCGAACCTGCTAAAGCAATATCCACAAAGCAAAGCAGGCTCACGGCGCTTTGTTGTCAATCTGCCAAATTAGCAAAGCACTCGACAGACTGAGCCAATAAACCTAAACGAACGCAAATCAACAAACAACCCATAGCCTGTGCTATGGGCTGTTTGCATTGGTATCTACTGAATCCAACTTTACAATCAAACTCGGAGCAATCTCATGATTAAAGGACTCGCCATCACCCCACCTGTACTGGGTCGTATCAGTATCGGTAAAGTGGTACACAAACAAGGGCAACGTCTCCCTGAAAAAGACGATCAATTCACTATTACCAGTCAACTGCAAAACCAAGACGGTTGGATTAAACATCCACTGGATGAACAACTGCGCAGTAAAAATCCTGACAGAAAGCTCAGAACCATTCCAGTACGCATGATCTTTAATGATCCTGAATTGAATTTTCGTGCTGAATATACTTTGTTTGATCGTCAGACTGGACGACCGCTGTGCCGTGGTAATGGCGAAACCTGTCAGCGCAGAACCGCAAATGGCATTGAACAACATCCATGCCCATCACCTGAGCTGTGTCCAATTGGTCAAAATGGTTTGTGTAAACCCTATGGCAGACTGTATGTCAATTTGGATGCCAGTGATGAATTTGGCACCTTTGTATTTCGTACCACAGGCTATAACAGTATTCGCACCTTAGCCGCTCGATTGGCTTATTATCATGCGGCTTCCAGTGATCGACTATCGTGCTTACCACTACAACTGACCTTGCGAGGAAAATCTACCACACAAAGCTATCGCACTCCTGTGTATTACGTCGATATCACATTGCAAGATGGCATGAGCTTAAATGATGCCATTGAACAAGCTCAGCAACTCGATCAACAGTGTAAAGATGCTGGCTACATTCAAGAGGCTGTGGACTATATGGCACGACAAGGCTATGCCAATGCGGGCTTTGATGTGGAGATTGAAGATGAAGTGGAGAGCAGTACAGCACTTGAAGCGGAAACTCAAAACCAATCTAACAATCAAGATCAGCAAGGAGGGCATGCGGAACAGCCAAAAGCGAATTCTACTAAGACAGCAAGTGCAAAGACAGACACTGTTAAAGCGATCCAGACTGGATTGGCGCAGTCGGTGAAGGCTATGGTGTAACTATTGATCGTATCGGACGCAGTAAATTTTTATCGGACTCCCTGATCATTTGAGCAATTCCTGCTCGCATCATTTCTTAGGAGTAATCATAATGAATGCGTATCAAGGTCAGACTTTTCAGATGCACCAATTGATCAATATCAAACAAGTCATCTCTATCACAGGGCTTTGTCGCTCAACCCTCTACGAAATGATGGATGAGGACTCACCGTACTCCGACCCAACTTTTCCAAAGAAAGTGGTCATCTCACAAAAGCGTATAGGGTGGCTTGCTATCGAAATTCATCAATGGATTGAGGATAAAGCGAATAACCGAAACCAAAGAGAGTGAAATGCTCTCTTTTTTTCTTTCGAATGTTCGTGATCTTGAAGGAGATTGTCATGAATATGTACTTTGGCTTCATCATCACTCGCAGACCAGAATAGTGTTGCAATTATTAATGCAATCATCGAAATGATCGCCATAGGAATAAAAGTCTGTAAAGTTCCAAAGTTTGTACTTAACCAACCAACTAATGGATATGTGATTAACCAACAAGCATGGGAGAAAGAAAATTGTGTTGCAAATAAAGCTGTTCTATTTTCACTGACTGCTGATTTACGAATTAATCGCCCTGTTGGAGTCTGAGCTACTGAATAGCCCACGCCCAAAATAAACCATAATGCCAATAACCAAACATAAGAATCAATCAAATATCCTACGAATAGTCCAACTGTCAATATGGCTGTGCCTGTTAACATCACGGCTCGATCATTAAAGCGATCAAGCACTTTTGGCAATATGAGCGCTGAGAGCATTGAACCCAAACCAAATAGACCAAACGCCCAAGCTGTAGCGTGTTCGGTTAGCTTAAATGTCGATTGTACCAATACTACAGTATTGACAATAACCACGGCACTTGCCGATGCAATGGCGAGATTCAAGGCAAGCAAGGCTTTTAATCGTGGAGTATTAAAGTAAATTTTTGCCCCCTGTTTGATTCGAGTATAAACGCCTTTATATTCAGGAATTTGAGCTACAGGTAGCTTTGCACTAACCACAAATAGTGCAGAACCGATAAAACCGATCACTGTACCTAAGAATAGATTGTTATAGCTAATCACTGTTAAGAGTAGTCCTGCTAACATAGGACTGATAATATTTTCTAAATCATAGGCTAAGCGAGAGAGTGATAAGGCATTGGTATAATCTTTTTCATCAGGTAATACATCTGGAATCGTTGCTTGAAACGTCGGAGTAAATGCTGCCGATGCAGATTGTAGAATAAAAATCAGCAGGTAAATTTGCCAAATTTGTGTAACGAATGGCAGGCAAAGTGCTGTTAATGCTCGAATAATGTCTAACCCAACCAACACTTTTTTCCGAGGTAATCGTTCTGCATATGCTGAAGCAATCGGTGCAACGCTAATATAGACAATCATTTTAATTGCCAGTGCAATGCCCAAAACCTGTGCTGCATTTTCTCCAGCTATATCATAGGCAAGTAATGCTAATGCAATGGTGATTAAGCCTGTACCAATGAGTGCAATGACTTGGGCTAGAAATAAATGTCGATATGTTAAATTTTTGAGTACGCTAAACATTTTATTAATACTCCATCACCGTAATAAAAAAGCTATAAAACAGTTAAGCCAACAGGCTTAACTGTTCTGTTTTGATTTAAAACACTCGTTTCATTTCAGTAAATTGACCTTCAACATTTAAGGTAACTGTGACTGCATTTTCAGTACGGTTGCGCCAAAACCAACCATGTTTACCATCGAATGCAGCCGTCAAAGTACCTGACTGATTTATCTCATTACGACCCTTACCATATCCATGATAAAAATCTTTCGGTGCATTCACAGGATCGCCATGTGTGTCATAGTTCAAACCGCCACCTGTAGTTTGCCAATCGAAAGTCACTTTGGCATCTTTCGGCATCGCCAATTTTACTTCGGTGGCTTGATTAGGCTTTAGTTCAATGGAAATTGACTCTTTATTCACGGCTGGCATTGAACTCGTTGATGAATTATCAACTGTAGCCTTTACATTTTCTGCCGATGTTCCGAGCCCTTCATTTGATTCAGAAATCACTGTATTTTCGCCTAAGCCTTGTTCAGATTCCTCGGCGAGGGATTGCTTGATTTCTCCCATTTTAGTTAAGCCGAGGACTTTGCCGATACCTGTTGGGTCAATACCATATTCCGCAGGCATCACGCATGTTACCAATACAACGACCGAACTGACTGCGGCAATAGCAGTCGATTTCAGCAATTTCTTTGAAGATGGTAATTCAATATCTTTAGGTATTTCAGTGTTATACATTGTTTAGTTCCTTATTGTGTAAAATAGCCAGTAAGTTGATAGCCCATAAGCAAAAAGCCGAGAAACATCAAAAATAGATTGCTTTGATAAGCTGTCTTAAAGAAGAATGATGTCTTACGCCAAAAGGTCATGAGCAACAAAATAATGCACAGTGCCATAAACTGACCCAGCTCAACACCAATGTTGAATGAGATTAAATTCGCTAACAATCCATCTTTAGGGACTTCATATTCCTGAATTTTCACGGCTAAACCAAAACCATGAATCAGACCAAAAATTAAGGTCGCTATTTTGGTATTGGGTTGATAGCCAAACCATCTTTGATAAGCACCTAAGTTATCTAAGGCTTTATACACAATAGAAAAACCAATGATTGCATCAATAATGTAGGCATTCATTGAAATGTTGTAGTACACACCAACCAGCATGGTGATTGAGTGACCAATCGCAAAAAGACTGACATACAAGCCAATGTCTTTTAAGCGATATAAAAAGAAGATAATCCCAACAAGAAATAAAAGATGGTCATAACCTGTGACCATGTGTTTTGCACCCAGATAAATAAAGGGAATGATGTGAACACCATAAATTTCTTGAATATAGCCTTTATCACCTTCTGCAACACCGTGTGCAAAAAGTGCAGGACTCATTAAAACTAAACCTAAAGCAATGAAACACTTCAAGTAAGTTTTCAATTTCACATAATGTGAATTAATACATTGCATATCAATCAAACTCCAAAGTTAAACAAAAATTAAAGATTTGCTTTCAGTCTTTGGTGGTTTAAAAATACGACTAATGATCAGGTAGAGATAGGCTTTGACCCAATCCATCATAAACAGACTTAAAACAATGAGTATCCAACCAATCTGATGAGCAGATCGAAACTCATGGTAATGCTCATGAAAATTATCATGATGGCTATGAGTTTGTTTTTGTTGAACATCATGAAAATGTACAAGGTCAGTATGATTACTCGAATATCCCTGATTAGTCGCTTCAGCTACATGGGCATTAAAATGCAGGCATAGTGCAAGACTGATGATGCAGGTCAACCACATCATTACTCCTTTAACTGTCTTATCTTGCACTATACCGATCATCCCATAACATCCCTAGATCTGTTGCTCAGAGAAATGGTCTGCATCTTTTGGCTTGATTTTTTGATTAAACCAAACATACAGCGTAGGTAGAATAATCAGCGTCAATAATGTCGAAGAGATAATCCCTCCGATCACCACAGTTGCAATCGGACGCTGAACCTCAGAGCCAATACCCACATTTAACGCCATTGGGATAAAGCCTAAAGAAGCAACCAAAGCGGTAATGAGTACAGGTCTTAATCGTTCTAAAGCACCATGTTTGACCGCATCAATGAGCTTTTCACCTTGCGCTTGAAGCCGTTGAATGGCAGTGACCAGCACCAGCCCATTTAATACAGCAACACCAGACAGCGCAATAAACCCCACAGCCGCAGAGATTGAAAATGGAATGTCTCGCAGTGCCAGTGCAATGACACCACCTGTTAGTGCGAAAGGTACGCCTGTGAAGACCAGAACACTGTTTCGCAGATTGCCTAATGCCATGTAGATCATGGTGAAAATTAATAGCAAAGCAACTGGAACAACGATCATTAGGCGATTTGTTGCAGATTCGATTTGCTCAAATGTACCGCCCCACGTCAACCAATAGCCTTCAGGTAATTGAAAATCTGCATTGAGCTTGGTTTGAGCCTCTTTTATGTAACTGCCAATATCTGTTCCACGCACATTGGCGGTAATCACAATGCGTCGTTTGCCATTTTCACGAGAAATCTGATTTGGTCCTTGAACATTTTTGAGTTCAATCAGTTCAGATAAAAGCACACTTGAACCATCAGGAAGATTCACAGGGACTTGATAAAGCTTTTCTAAGTCAGTGACCGAGTTTTGATCCATGCGAACCACGATATCGAACTTACGATCACCTTCAAACACTTTCCCTGCGGTTTGACCTGTAATCAGACTGGATACTTGGTCTTGAACATCTTCTGCATCCAGTCCATAGTTGGCAATCATGTCTTTTTTCAGTTCAACAGAAACCATCGGCAAGCCTGACATCTGTTCAACTTTTAAATCAGCCGTACCATTTACACCTTCTAAAACGTCTGCGACACCATTACCAAGTTCAAGCAATTGCTCTAGATCATCACCATAAATCTTTACGGCAACATCTGTACGAACACCCGAAATCAGTTCGTTAAAACGCATTTGAATTGGCTGAGTGAATTCATAGTTATTGCCATATACACCTTTAGCGACTCGTTCAATATCGGCAACCACAGCCGATTTTTCCTTATCTGGATTCGACCATTCACTACGAGGCTTCAAGATGACAAAGTTGTCAGCAACATTTGGTGGTACAGGATCGGTGGCAATTTCCGCCGTCCCCACTTTTGCAAAAATGGTTTCAACTTCAGGAATTTTCTTAATCTCTTTCTCAAGTGCATATTGCATTTCTATGGCTTGAGTCAGTGATGTGCCTGGGATACGCAATGCATGTAGTGCAACATCGCCCTCATCCAATGACGGAATAAACTCAGAGCCTAATCGCGTGGAAAGACTTGCACTAAACACAAAGAAAATCGCAACAAAAGCAATCAATAAATAGCGATGTCCCAAAGACCACTCTAGGATTGGTTGATAGACATTTTTGATTGAATGTACAATTTTTGACTCTTCATCTTTTACCTTACCTGTAGTGACCAAAGCCACCATTGCAGGGACAAAAGTAATCGACAGAATCATTGCAGCAATCAACGCCATGACTACCGTCGCAGCCATCGGTGTAAACATTTTGCCTTCAACACCTGTCAGCGTCATCACTGGTAGATAGACCAAGATAATGATCAGTTGACCATATAGAATAGCTTTTCGAGACTCTTTGGTTGCATCAAATACCGTAGCAAAGCGTTCCCGTCGAGTCAGTATTCGTCCTAACTCTTTTTGCTTGAGAGCAAGTTTGGCTAGAGAGGCTTCGACAATTACGACAGCACCATCGACAATGATTCCGAAGTCCAATGCACCCAAACTCATGAGATTGGCACTAATTTTCTGATTCACCATGCCAGTAATGGTCATCAACATGGATAATGGAATGACCATTGCTGTGATCAACGCAGCACGAAAATGTCCGAGAAATAAGAACAATACAACAATAACCAGAATCGCACCTTCAAGAAGATTCTTCTTCACGGTTTGAATCGTTGCATCGACCAGTGTAGTACGGTTATAAACCGCTTTTGCTTCTACACCTTCAGGTAAAGATTTTTGAACCTCCAATAACTTTTGATCTACTGCATGAGCAACATTGCGAGAGTTCTCACCGATCAGCATAAATGCAGTACCGAGTACAATCTCTTGACCGTCTTTGGTTGCTGCACCTGTACGTAGCTCATGACCAATCGAGATTTTGGCAACATCTTTTAAGCGAAGAATATAACCATTACTGGTTGTGATTGGGATGTTTTGAATTTGCTCAATCGAGTTAATCTGAGAATCGGAGCGAATTAAATATTGTTCACCATTTTTCTCGATATAACCTGAGCCTTTATTCATGCTATTTTTTGAAATAGCCTCTAAAACATCCTTTTGATCTAAACCAATACTACGCAAATAAACATAATCGGGCTGTACCACGAACTGCTTTAAATATCCGCCAATGGTGTTGATTTCATTGACACCTTCGACATTGCGAAGTTGCGGTTTAATTATCCAGTCTTGCAGTGTTCTTAACTCGGTTGGCGATAACGGATTCGGGTTGTTTTCTGCATTCTCAACCGTGTACATAAAGATTTCCCCGAGTCCTGTCGATACAGGTCCCATAGAAGTCGATATGCCATTGGGCAGTGTTGGTGTCACACCTTGTAACTTTTCATTGACAATTTGGCGGGCAAAATAAATGTCAGTTCCTTCCTTAAAGATTGCTGTGACCTGAGATAAACCATATCTCGATACAGAGCGTGTGTATTCGAGATTTGGAACACCTGCTAATGCCGTTTCAATGGGGTAAGTGACTTGTGACTCCATCTCCACAGGAGATAAGCCTTGTGCTTCGCTATTGATTTGAACCTGTACATTGGTAATGTCAGGGACTGCATCAATCGGCAGTTTAAAATAGTTATAAACACCCAATGCACCGACAAAGAGGAACACAATGAGTACAAGCCAACGATTCTTGATCGAAAGTTTTACAATTTGGTCAAACATAGCAACTACTCCTTAGTGGTCATGAGTAGCGCCAGATTTACCTAGCTCTGCTTTCAATAGATAAGAATTACCTGCTGCATAAATCTGACCAGTTTTTAACCCAGATTTCACCTCAACAAAGCCATTATATTTATCACCCAACTCTAAAGGACGTGCTTCAAAGTCATTCCCAACACGGATAAATACCACATCCCAATCACGGAAGTTTTGCAAAGCGTCTTCACGTACCACCATCGGCTTGGTGTTTTGGTTTTCAAAAATCTGTGCAGTGATCAACTGACCTGAACGCCAGTTAAATTTATTCGGGATTTCAATAAAGGCTTGAGCGGTACGTGTTTTAGGATCAATCACATCACTGATGTATTTAATCCGACCCAATGCCTCTAATGTATTGGCAGGCATTTGAGTCTTTATAGTGACTTTCGCATTTGAATTAATGGCATCAAGTTTGTCCGCAGGGATGTTAACTACGGCAAACAATTGAGAAGTATTGGCAATTTTAAACAAAGGTGTTGAAGATGTTACATTAGCACCTACTGCACCAAGTACTTCCAAGACAGTACCAGACATTGCAGCTCTAACTTCAATAACGCTATTACCCGATCCACCATAAGAGCGAATGAGACTATTCAATTCATTGGCACGAGTTTGCGCTTCTTCATACTCACGTTTGGCATTGATATAGTCGATTTCAGGAGAAACTCGTTTTTGAAATAGGGCGCGTTCTTGCTCCATTTTTTGACGTGTAAATCGTAAGGTATCATGAGCAATGGTACGCTCCGCATTTAAACGAATTAAGTCTTGGCTTTGTACGGTGGCTAATAAATCACCTTGACTCACTTTATCACCTATCGTGCGATAGGTTTTAGTCAGTGTTCCGCTGGCTTTTGTCGTGATAAAACTTTCAAAATTATCTGGGAATTTGAGTTCACCTTTAAGCTCAAGTGAGTTTTCAAAGATCATTGGTTCAACTTTCAAGAGTTCTAAACCACTACTTTGGATACTACTATCCAGCATGGTCACACGACCTTCTTTAGTGTCCCACTGCCAACGATACTTTTTACCTTGATAATCAATATTAATTTTCATCAAAAATGAATGTGGTTCATAGACAATTTCATTACCAATCAAATAGTCACTTTCGGGAGTAAATGTAATGTTTTGCTCTGCATCCAAGCGTTTGATATAAATATTGGCATTGATTTCATTCGGTTTGAGTGGTTTATCTTTGTGATAACCATAGACACGTAAATGCGGTTCTACACCTTCTTCAAAAATCTTGACCTCGACCGAGAAATCACCGTCACGGTATAAGCGTCCCCCATGAGGACCTTTTTCGTCGCCTGCTACAGTCACTTTTGCTTCGCTTGTTTCGCCGTGCCCAGTTGCCGACTGAGATGTATTGCCTGTTTTATACCAAGCAACAGCACATAGCACGATAAGTAAAGCGATCACACCTGAAGCAATCAATGTGTTTTTAGATTTATTCATAGCCTTATCCTTAATCTTGGTCTAAGTGAGAGACATAGTTTTTTTCAAGCGCTGCAATCTGATTTTGCAATGCCAACCACAAATCAAAGCGACCAAGATGTTTTTCCAACCAAATTTGCTTAGTGCTATTAAATTCCAACAAAGAAATTTTTCCTGCCTGATAGCCTAGTTCGGCAATTCGCAAATGCTCATCTACAGCAGGTAATACCGTGCTGTCATATTGTTTGATTGCATCAATGAGATTTGAAATTTCAATCGACTTATTTTCTAGCTCAATTTGAGCGTTGCGATTTGCCCATGCAGATTGAGTTTCAGCATTGGCTTCAGTCGCTTGAGCTATAGCAATATTTCCTTTATTTCGATTGAATACAGGAAGTGGAATTGAGGTTGAAACTAAAAATACCTTGTCATTGGTTTCTTGATAATTTCGGACACCTACGCCAACAGTAATGTCGGGTACAGCTTCTTTTTTTGCCAATTCAAGCTGAGTTTTTGCTAACTGAGTTTTGAGAACATTTTCTTGTTCCAATAAACTCACACGATTAGCAAACTTAAAATCTAAAGGCACGTCAATTGCTTGGTTGGGCAAATTAGGAAGATATTTAGCACAAAGATTTTTTTGATATTGAATCTTCTTTAGCTCATTTTGATGACGTAAAGCTGATTCTGCGGATAAGGCTGAACTTAATTGTAGATCAGAGGGAATGACGCGTCCGTACTTTAACTTTTCAGTGAGTATATTGACTTGCCGTTTATACAATTTGCTTTCAGTTGAAAAGATTTCCGCACGTTGTGTTGCAACATACCAATTTGACAGGCAAGCTCTTAATTCAGCTTTAAGTTCTGCCTGACGTTTTACAATCTCGAACTGGTTATTGTTGCCCTGAATTCCAGCCAATTGTTTGCGCAACTTTAGCTTATTATTCAGGGGAATATCTTGAGAAAGCCCAATCATGGTCGAAGGACCATCGAGCTCTTGAAGGTCTGAATTACCTAAATTATCTAGCTCAAGATTGAAAGTAGGATTATTTAATCGCCCAGCGTATTGCTGATTAACAGCATACGCTGACTGTGATTGTTGCAAACTTTTGAGAATTGCATCGTTTGCGAATACCTGTTGTTGTAGTTGGGCATAATTTTGCTCTGCAAAAACTAATGTTGCCATGACTACCAAACCACAGGTAAGAAATATCTGATAAATTTTAGACATGACTATACCTATACAAAAAAATGAAAGATTATTTTTTGTATAGAAAAATCAATTTCTTAGGACGATAAGATTTTTGGAGTAGGTATAAGAATTGCGTAAGAGAAATATTCGTTTCCTAAAGTCAAATACTCGAATCTGTTGTTCAGATAACTTTAGGAATAGAAAAATAAATGCCGTAATAAAACTAAGAAGAAACACGGGGTCTAAAGCTAAGTCATCATCGGCGTGAACTGGTTTTACTGAATGGTGATATGGAGGTTCATCATAGCTTGTCCAATGATGAACTTTATTATCATCTACAGCGACTTTATCATCGTGTTCATGATGTTCTAACGACCATAGACTCAAATTTTCAGATTGTGCTGAAATGCTTAATTGATGTTGATGGTCTATATTTTTAGCAATAACTGGTGCCCATGAGTAAATACCCGTAGTTGTTAATGCAAACAAAAACAGGAAGAATACAATAATAAGTCGTAGAAACTTAGAATGAGCCATAATTTGATCTAATCTAATTGCAGATTGAGAATACTGAATAACCCATCAAAAGTAAACCTAAATGCTAGTTTGTATTTAACAAAGATTCTCTAGCTTTAAATTTTTAGCAATCCATCCAAACTGAAATAATTCTGTGTCAACCGATCTCGGCTCATACTCCAAGCACGATTTGGTAGATAACAACCACTCAATGCGATTTTAGATTTGCCGTATTTGGCTTGGATCGCTTCATAGGCTTGCATGAGATTTTCGTTTTTCTCATGTTGATTATGGTCACTGAGCAGATCAAAAGTCATATTGGATTTCGGCGATAATGCGGAGAGATGCACACCACACTTTTTATAGGTCACACCTTCTTTATAAATTTGCTCAAGTAGCTTCATCGCAGTATTGACTAATACCGTGACAACATCGGTTGGCTCTGAAAACTGATATGACGCTGATTTTCCGTAGTAAGGCTGATTAGCATCAAATGGATTTGATTGTACAAAAGCAATGATACAGCCACATACAGCGCCTTGCTCTCTCAAGCGTCCGATCGCATCTTGCACATATCGGCACATGGCTTC
Organism: uncultured Acinetobacter sp.; assembly: GCF_947493735.1. Lineage (GTDB taxonomy): Bacteria > Pseudomonadota > Gammaproteobacteria > Pseudomonadales > Moraxellaceae > Acinetobacter. The sequence continues at coordinate 15,148 of NZ_CANLSL010000017.1, forward strand.
TTTGAGATGATCAAGTTCAGTGATTCTATTGCCAAAGGATCGACTGGCGACGATTTCTTTTTTTGGTGGTGGTGCATATTCTAATTCGATGCAGGAGATACCGTTTAACTCCATCACAGTGCGCTTCAGTACCACTGAAAAGTTATTTTGAATATGTTGAGGACTGGCTAGCGCCAAATCCAAAACCGAATGAATCCCCATCGCATTCAGCTTTTTATTTTGTTGCCGACCAACGCCCCAAACTTCACCAACCTCAATCTCTGCTAACATTTGTTCTTTAATTAGTGAGTCAAGTTCTAATAAATTACACACCCCATGAAAACAACTATTCTTTTTGGCGATGTGATTTGCAAGTTTGGCTTCAGTTTTAGATGCACCAATGCCGACACTGACAGGTAAACCAATCCACCGAAGAATTTTAGCTTTCATGTCAAAAGCATAATCACTCACATTAAGTAGTTTGGTGTACTGGGTTAAGTCTAGGAAACATTCATCAATTGAATAAATTTCTTGATCATTAGGCGCAACATAGCTTGCGAGTATCGAATGAAAGCGTTTTGACATTTCTGCATACAGTGCATAGTTGCTGGACAGGACTTTGACATCATGTTGTTGTACCACGTCTTTAATCTGAAATAGTGGCACGCCCATTTTGATACCGATTGCTTTGGCTTCATTACTTCGAGCAACCGCACAACCATCGTTATTACTCAACACGATTACAGGGCGGTCGTTGAGCTTTGGATCGAATACACGTTCGCAACTGACATAGCAATTGTTAATGTCGATCAGTGCAAAAATACGATCACGCTTCATTATCTAAACTTCTTAATTACAGAAGTCACCACACCCCACAGCGTTGCCGTCTGACCTTCTTTAAAATGAATGTCAGGATAATCGGGATTATCCGCAGCGAGCCAAATTTCACTGCCTTTCATGACCAAGCGTTTTAGCGTGAAATCGTTGTCAATCAATACAAGTACAATATCATCGTGCTTGGGAGTCAGGCTTCGATCAACAATGACTTTATCGTTAAGATCAATGCCAGCATTCAGCAATGATAAGGATTCCACTTCGATAATAAAGGTCGCTACTGGATTTTTAATCAGGTACTCATTTAAGTCGATGGTTTTATCAATATAGTCTTGCGCAGGTGATGGAAAACCCGCAGCGACCTTTTGCATTGCTACTGGTATTTCAAGCCGTGTTTTCGCTTCCAGAGCAATGATCGAACTCACTTCATTGTTGATCTTAATTTTGGGTAAAGATAAATACCGCTTCACGTCTTCCGCTCGTGAGAGAGGAATGCGTATGACTTTTGACGGCTCATCATATTTTGTCTTACGACCTGCACCATCACGTTTGCCACCGTGCGTATTGGCTGATTGAGAGTCATCCGATTTGCTGTGTTTAGATTGTGCACTGTTAGGTTGAGCCCTGTTAGCTTGAGCAAGGTCATGTGGTTTAGGCTGAGTCATAAGCACACCATGATACTTTTGATTACGATTCTTGAATACGTTACATAATCAAAATTATAAACAGATTTGATAAACAATCAATATTCGCATGATAGCGAAATGAGATATGTAAATAATCTAGGCAAGCTCATCACCACGACACAATCTGTCTTGATCCTATGTCAAAGTTGCGAATAGCAGATGAAATGCGATGCTTTTATGTTTAGAATCAAGATATTCATACAAGCTGATTGAAATGCGGATAATCCCTAAACATGACACAAGTTCAACTACAACAGTTACAAAAACAACTTTGGAATATCGCCAACGACTTACGTGGCAAGATGGGCGCAGACGAGTTCCGTGATTACATCCTCGGCTTTATCTTCTTTAAGTATCTTTCTGAAAAAGCAGTGAATTTCGCTGATGCCTTGCTAGCCGATGAGGGTGAAAATCTTCACTACGCAACGCTTGATGCAAACAATGCTACCCATCAAGACTACATCGAAGCCATCCTAGAGAACGCCATCGCCGAAGTTGGCTATGCGCTCAAGCCTGATCAGCTCTTTCACAGCATTGCGCTACGTGCTCGTCAAGGTCAGTTTATCCTTGATGATTTGACCAATACCTTAAAAGCCATCGAACTCAGCACACTTGGTGCTGAGTCCGAAGATGATTTTGCGCACTTGTTTGAAGATTTAGACCTGAACTCGACCAAGCTCGGCAACAATGCAAATGACCGCAATGAGTTGGTCAGTAAAGTCATTAGCCACCTAGACAATATCGACTTTGATCTGAGCAATACCGAAGCTGACGTACTCGGTGATGCTTATGAATACCTGATTGGTGAGTTTGCTTCAGGTGCAGGTAAAAAAGCAGGGGAATTTTATACACCACAAACGGTATCGACTTTACTGGCGAAGATTGTCACGCAAGGCAAAACTCGTTTGCGTTCTGTTTATGACCCGACCTGTGGTTCAGGTTCGTTATTGCTACGGGTAAAACGTGAAGTAAGCGACGTCGATATGATCTACGGTCAGGAAATGAATCGTACTACTTACAACTTGGCACGCATGAACATGATTTTGCATGATGTGCATTTTGCCAAGTTCGACATCAAGCAGGAAAATACTTTAACCCGTCCGCAGCATTTAGATAAAAAGTTTGATGCGGTGGTGGCGAATCCGCCATTTTCTGCAAAATGGTCTGCCGATCCGTTATTTTTGCAGGATGAGCGTTTTTCTCGTTATGGCAAACTTGCGCCGAGCTCTAAAGCGGATATGGCATTTGTTCAGCACATGCTGTATCAACTGGATGACAACGGCACGATGGCGGTGGTGTTACCGCATGGCGTATTGTTCCGTGGTTCGAGTGAAGGTGTAATTCGTCAGTACCTGATTGAACAGCTCAATGTGATTGATACCATCATCGGTTTACCTGCCAATATTTTCTATGGCACGTCTATTCCGACCTGTATTTTGGTGCTGAAAAAAGACCGTGAGCATAAAGACAATATTTTGTTTATTGATGCCAGCAATGAGTTTGATAAGCAAAAGACTCAAAATAAGTTATTGCCTGAGCATTTAGACAATATTATTGGTGCTTTTGAAAACCGTCAGAATATTGAGAAATATGCCAAAGTTGCGACTTTGCAGGAAGTGAAAGACAACGACTTTAATTTAAACATTCCTCGTTATGTCGATACGTTCGAGGCGGAAGCGGACATTGATTTGGATGTGATTGCAAAGCAATTACAGGCGTTGGAGGTGGAAAGTCTAAATACCGATAAAGTGATCAGTGACTTTTGTGCTGAGCTTGGCATTGCTTCGCCCTTTTCTGAGGTCAAGTAATGGTGGATTTTTTAGATGATGATAGTCAAAATTTGATTATCTACAACACGGAAGATGGTCAAAGTAAGGTGTCGCTCTACGCTCGTGACGGCAACATTTTTATGAGTCAGGCACAGCTTGCAGAACTTTTTGACACCTCTGTACAAAATATAAGCAATCACATTCTAAATATATTGAACGAAAAGGAATTATTAGAAGATTCAGTTATCAAGGATTACTTGATAACTGCCACAGATGGCAAATCTTACAGCGTGCGCTTTTATGCCCTAGATATGATTTTGGCGATTGGTTTTCGTGTGCGCAGTATTCGTGGTACGCAATTTAGAAAATGGGCAAATACCCATCTCAAGCAATATCTTGTCAAAGGCTTTGTGGTCGATGCAGAGCGTTTAAAAAATCCTGATGGTCGTACAGACTATTTCGATGAGTTACTTGAGAAAATCCGTGACATTCGTGCATCGGAGAAACGCTTTTATCAAAAAGTGCGGGATTTATTAGCATTGTCTACAGACTATGATTCGACGGATAAAGCCACACAGATGTTTTTTGCGGAAACCCAAAATAAGTTACTGTATGCCATCACCAAAATGACAGCTGCCGAACTGATTCTGTCCCGAGCTGATGCGGATAAGCTCAATATGGGGCTAACCAGTTGGAAAGGTTCGATCGTGCGCAAGGGTGATATTACTATCGCCAAAAACTATTTAACTCATGATGAGGTTGATAGCTTAAACCGCTTAACGGTGATTTTCCTAGAAAGTGCGGAGCTTCGTGTCAAAAGTCGTAAGGATTTAACGCTGGGATTTTGGCAGAATAATATTGATCAGTTGTTGACCTTTAATGATTTCCCAATTTTGCCGAATACGGGTGGGCGTAGTCATGCGCAGATGGAAAAACAGGCAAAGTTGATTTATGAAACCTTCGATCAAAAGCGTAAACTGCATGATGCCAAACAAGCTGATGCCGAAGACCTCGCCGAGCTGGTACGGCTAGAACAGCAAGTCAAACAAAGTAAGGAAAACAAAAAATGACTGCACCAAAGTTACGTTTTAAAGAGTTTGATAAAAAGTGGGATTTAAAGAATCTTGGAGATTGCTTTAATCTCTTTTCTGGTTATGCTTTCCCCAGCAGTGCCTCAGTAGATAATGGAATTAAATGGCTGAAAATTGCTGATGTTGGTATTCAAGAAATGACGCCAAATAATTTGTCTTTTTTGCCAAATGATTTTAAAGCTAAATTTCCACAATTCATTGTTTCAAAGAATGATTATGTAATTGCTTTAACACGACCAATTTTGAATAAGAAATTGAAAATTGCAAAGGTTGGTGAATTTTACGACGGTGCTTTACTCAATCAACGAGTGGCAAAGATCGTAAGTGATAATAATAACTTAGACTTCATATATTCATTGTTGCAAAAATCAAAAACAGTAGAAGAACTTGAGAATTCTATTGCAGGAACTGATCCTCCAAATTTATCTTTAAATGAGGTAAAAGGAATAGTTTTGGGGATTCCTAAAGTTGAAGAACAAACCAAAATCGCCTCTTTTCTATCGAACGTGGATGAAAAGATTACCCAACTCACCCAAAAACATGAACTGCTGAGCCAATATAAACAAGGCATGATGCAAAAGCTGTTTAACCAGCAGATTCGTTTTAAAGCGGATGATGGTAGTGAGTTTGGGGAGTGGGAAAAAGTGAAGCTTGGAAGCTTGCTAATTAAGCATGACGAAAAAACAGAATTTAATAATCAATATCCAGTGCTTACTTCATCTAGACACGGTATTTACTTTCAAAAGGATTATTTTGCGGGGCAAGATGTAGCAAGTTCAGACACTACAGGATATAACGTTGTTCCATATGATTATTTTACTTATCGACACATGTCAGATGATTTAGTATTCAAATTCAATATTAATACAATTTGTCCTAAAGGTATTGTGAGTACTCTTTATCCTGTGTTTACAGTAAAAGACGAGCATTTAAATAAATATTTTTTGCAGACTATTTTAAATGAAGGACAAGAGTTTAAGAATTTTGCAATCATGCAAAAACAAGGTGGTTCAAGAACCTATATGTATTTCTCTAAATTATCAGAGCTGGTTTTAACAATCCCTTGTCTTGAAGAACAAACCAAAATAGCAAACTTCTTGTCCTCTATCGACCAAAAAATTGATGTCGTGGCACAGCAAATTGAACAGGCTAAACTTTGGAAAAAAGGCTTGTTGCAACAGATGTTTGTGTAGATGGATTGACGTAAGATTGAGATAAAGGGTTAAAAACCACGATGACCACACAAAGCGAATACCAACTCGAAAACGACTTGATCGACCAACTGGTGCAGTTGGGTATAGAGCGTGTCAATGTTCACAATGAAGCACAGCTCTTCGCCAACCTCAAAAGTCAGATCGAACGTGCCAACGGTATTGCGCCTTTATCCGAGAACGAGTGGAAACAAGTCTGGACCTATCTCAATAACGGCACGATCTTTGAACGTGCCAAGAACCTGCGTAATAAATGTCCTGTCAGCTTTGACAATGGTACAAGTCGGCATATCGAGTTTTTATTTAGCGAGCACAGTAAAAATTATTTCCAAGTCAGCAATCAAATCACCATCGACCCACAGAACGGCAGTCAGCGCACCTATCGCTTTGATGTGACGATCTTGGTTAATGGTCTACCTTTGGTACAGATCGAACTGAAAAAACGTGACATGGAAATCGCCGAAGCCTTTCATCAAGTGCATCGTTATAGCCGTGAAGCCTATAGCGCAGGCTTGGGCTTGTTTCAGTTTATTCAACTGTTCGTCATCAGCAACGGCGTGAATACACGCTACTACGCCAATGGCACCAATAATATAGCCTTTATCTTTCCGTGGACGGATTTTAGCAATACGCCGATCAATGAAATCGTGGATTTTGCCGAAGTATTTTTAAATCCTCAGCATCTCACAGACATGCTCAGACAGTATATGGTACTGCTCGAAACCACACAGCAACTCATGGTACTTCGCCCTTATCAAATCTATGCGGTGCAGAAGATCGTTGAGCGAGTACAAACAAGTTCAGAGAATGGCTATATTTGGCATACCACAGGTTCAGGCAAAACCCTGACCTCGTTTAAAGCCAGTCAGATCATCATGCAAATGCCCGAGGTTGAAAAGGTACTGTTCGTGGTCGATCGCAACGATCTTGATACACAGACCGCCAAAGAGTTTAACCACTTCAAAACCGATAGCGTCGATAGCACCACCAATACCAAAACACTGGTCAATCAACTCGATCAACAGCATGACAAGCTCATCGTCACCACATTGCAAAAATTGAATCGTGCCATCAGCACCGATAAATATAGCGAACACATCAACTATCTAAGAGATAAAAAAGTTGTGTTTATCTTCGATGAATGTCATCGCAGTCAGTTTGGTGAAACCCATCGTAATATCAAAAAGTTCTTCCACAATGCGCAGATGTTTGGTTTTACAGGCACACCGATCTTCGATGACAATAGTCAAAGCCAAGCAGGATTGAAGCTCACTACGGATTATCTGTTTAACGAGCGACTGCATCAGTACGTCATCGTCGATGCGATCCGAGATAAAAACGTACTCCAGTTCCAAATCGACTACCGAGGTAAATACACCGCTAAAGGCATGCAACAGTCGCTTGATGGTGTAGAAGGTCAAGCGGATGATGTTGGGCAAGCTGATGAAATGGAAAAAGTCGAAGGCATTGATATCAAAGAGCTGTATGACAATCCAAAACGCCTCGAAATGATCGCTCGCTATATCGTGGATCATCACGATACCAAAACCAAGCAACGTGATTTCACTGCCATGTTTTGTGTGAGCTCAGTGGATACATTGATTAAGTATTATGAGCTATTCGAGCAAATCCAAGCCGAGAAACAGCAACACGATGAAGCGCAAGGCAAGCTCTTTAAACCGCTAACTATTGCCACAATTTTTTCCTATGCTGCCAATCAAGATGTTGAGCCGACAGCGGACAACGCAACACAAAATCAGTCAGGCATGCTTGATGAGGAAAATACCGACATTCCAACGCAGATCAATGTATCTAATCGGGATAAACTCGATCGCTATATAGCGCAGTACAATGCCAAGTTTCAAACCAACTATAACTCAGGCGAGCAGTTCTACCCTTATTACCGTGATATTGCTGATCGTGTTAAAAAGAAAGAAATCGACATTTTGCTAGTGGTGAATATGTTCCTCACAGGCTTTGACTCCAAGCCATTAAATACGCTGTATGTCGATAAAAACCTAAAATATCATGGCTTGATCCAAGCCTTCTCCCGTACCAACCGTGTTTTTAATGAAAATAAACCCTTTGGCAATATTGTCTGCTTCCGCAATCTCAAACGTGCAACCGATGAAGCACTGGCATTATTCTCCAATAAGCAAGCGAAAAGTATTGTCTTGATCCGACCTTTCGCTGAGATTAAGCAAGACTATGAAAAGACGGTGAATGCGTTAAAGGAAATTACGCCGACCGAACAAACCGTTGACCTACTACTGACAGAAGATGAGCAACTGGCATTCATCAAAGCATTCCGTGAGGTGATGCGATGCCATGCGCAGCTACAAACCTTTGTGGAGTATGATCAAGATCAGACTGGACTGGATAAACAACAATTCGCAAACTTTGCATCAAAATATAGCGACCTGTGCCGTGCGGTGAAAACCACCACGAAAAAAGACAAAGTATCGGTACTGGATGATGTGGATTTTCAACTTGAGCTACTGCATAGCGACCGTATCAATGTCGGCTATATCATTCAACTGTTACAAATGGCAGTCGATAGTAAGGATGAACAACTTCGCAAGCAATATGAAGCACAAGTGCTGGATCTGATCGGCAGTGAAGTCAGCCTGCATGACAAACAAGAACTGATCCAAAAATTCATTGATGACACCATGCCGAGGTTGATCAATGGCGAAAAGGTTGAGGATGCCTTTGCCAAGTTTTGGGATGTGGAAAAAGAAAAAGCCTACCAAGCCTTATGTGAAAAAGAAAATCTCAATGTCTCTGAATTTGCAAAAATGATCAATGATTATCACTATACCAAACGCATTCCACGTAAAGATGAGCTGACCAAATTGCCCAACTATAAAATGAAGTTGAGCCAACGCAGTAGCATCCTCGATCAGTTGGTTGCGCAGACTCGTGCTTTTATCGAGAAGTTCTATATGGGGTGGTGAGATTTTTAAGTTTAAATTTACAAACATAATTTAAAGCAATAATCCGCCCAATCATTCATTAAGCCTTTGCGTTTTTCAAGATATGCGCCACGTAAATAAGCGGCTTCCACGTCATCAGGCAGTTTATGCGCCAACACATGCTCACACACCTCTCTAGGGTAATCCGTCTTATCGGCTGACCAATCACGAAAGGTTGAACTCACCAAGATGTCAAACTATAAAATGAAGTTTTATTTTTCTGACTTTAGTTGGTCTAAATAGTCAGACCATGCTTGCATCATAATGACTCTCTCATCAAGATACTTTGTTCGATTATAAGCTCGTCCATGCATATCCCGAACTTGGTGTGCAAGCTGCTGCTCTATACGCTCAATTGGGAATTTTAAAACCTCATCAAGTAATGTTCGTGCAGTCGCACGGAAACCATGTCCTGTGGTTTCACCATTTTCAAAACCATATTGTTTAAGACGCTTATTTATAGTTGAGTCACTAATGACAGTTTGCGAATTACGCATTGAAGTAAAGCAATATTCAGACTGTCCTGTAATCGCAAACAACTCTTTAAAAAATGAAAAGACTTGATTAGACAACGGCACAATATGCTCTAGTGCTGTTTGATTTTTTGTTTTAGGTGGTGTGTATTTCCATAGCCTATTTTCAAAATCAATATCAGCCCATTTTGCAGCACGTAATTCGCCTGGACGGACAAAAACATGTGGTAAAATTTTAACAGCATAATCAACTACTATTTCACCACGCCCAAAGTTTTGATCTATATTTTTTAATAATTGACCTAACGATCCAGTATCAGTAATCGCTGTACGATGCTTTACTTTTCCTGCTTTTAAAATGCCACTGATCTGGTCAGCAACATTAAACTGACATAAGCCCAATGCGATTGCATAGCGATAAACTTGGGAGGCTTTGCTACGCATTCGTTTAGCTGAATCCGTTTTACCTTGTTTTTCGTATAATCGACAAGCATCTAAAATCTGTGAAGCGGTAATATCTGAGATAGGATAATTACCTATTGCCATATATAATTTACTCCAAACAAATTCATTACGACGCTCAGTACTAGGCTCAAGCTCTTCTGTTTTACGATACTGTTCCGCTACCGCCTTAAATGAATTATTCAAGGCAAATTGAGCCTTTTCCACAACTTTCTGTTTTTCGATAGCTGGGTCGATTTCTTGAGAAATTAATTTACGGTATTCAGCTCTTTTTTCACGAGCTTCTGCCAAAGACACTTCTGGATATGTACCAAAGGAAATACTATTACGCTTTTTGCTAATGGGTCTTGAATAGTCAAAACGCCAATATATATATCCCTTTTTATCAATAATAAAATACAGTCCATTACCATCAGCAAGCTTAACCACTGATTTGTTTTCTTCTTTTTTGTGAAAAGTAATCGCAGCTTTAATTTGCTTATCTGTCAGACTTATAACAACTTTTGCCATATTTTACGGTAACTAAATAAGTTAAATTCAAACTTACCGCAACTCTTACCGTTATAATTTGCGGTAAGTTGTGGAAGCTGTAGGACACCATAAAACAAGAATAAACCTAAATCCCTTTATTTTCAATATGTACAGGATGGCATAGGATGGGGTGAAACAATAAAATGGTGCGCTCAGCGGGACTCGAACCCACGCCACAGGCTTCGGAGACCTGTACTCTATCCAGTTGAGCTATGAGCGCATTTAAGGCAACACATCATAGGCAATTCTCAGTCTGAGGTAAAGTGTGACGTAGCATGATTGTTGATATCTGCATGATAATTAATCGACTTGCTTGTCAATCTCACATCTTAGAATTAAGTATTCATGGAAATTTGAATCTGATCTCTACCCGCTGATTTTGCTTGATACAAAGCTTTATCAGCTTGTGAAATCCAAAAGTCGATTGGACGAAATGCCTGTTTGTAAGGAATGTTAGATACGCCAATACTAATATTAATTAAAATATTTTGATTAAAAGAAAGGTTTAAAGGGTGTTGTTTTAGTGTGCTTTGAATTCGTTCAGCAATCTGTTTTGCTGATTCCGAATCTGTATTTTGTAGCAAGATTGCAAACTCTTCACCACCCAAGCGCCCGAATAAATCGTGTTGTCGCAAAATACTTTGTGTAATCTTAACGAAGTGTTGCAGAGCCTCGTCGCCTACCTGATGTCCAAACTCATCATTAATTCTTTTAAAATAATCAATATCGACCATCATCAGGGTGGTATCACGCTGACTTTTTTGCGCATGTTGAATGGCAGTAGAAGCGGATTGCATAAAATGATGTCGGGATAGGCTTTTGGTTAATGAGTCGTACTGCACATGAAATAAAATTTCTTCAAATAAGTGCTTGCGGTTCGAGCTAATTAAGCACACCGTCATTGCAGATATGGCAAGCATGAATAAGCCAACACGCGTTGATGTAGTCGTATATAAGGAGTCGGCTGAATGTACGTCTAAGATACTTAAAGTTGTGCTGTAGAAAAGCACTGTACATACCACAAAGTTAATAATCGCAAGGCTAAAAAAATCATACCGCAAGGCTGCCCAAATGAGTGCAGCAATAGGGAACGTGAGAGCTCCTGGGCCACCAAAAGTTATAGCGACAAATGTGGCAATCACAATAGCGATCAAAGGGAGGAAATCATGCCACTGGATCTCAATCAGATTAAACCGATGTTGAAAATCTCTTAGATTATTCCAAGTTGGGAAGCTTAAAATTAAAGGAAGAATAAGAACATGATTTTGAATCTCTGCTGTCCACCACAAACAAAATTCTTGGATGAGATGCTGATCAACCATAAAGCCATTTGGCAGATTTGGGACTGTGCTTACCGCAACAAGCGCACTCATCGCCGAGCTGAATGTGACGATAATGAGCATATAGAAGAAAGTTAAACCATGATAGTATTTGCGATAACTAAGCTGGAAGAGCTGAAATAATACGATTGCGGTTAAAACTTCAAACAGATTTGCTAAAGTCAGCGCAAAAGCAAGTAGAAAATAATTGCCAGTAATCAAGTCGGCGAGCATAAAACCAACAAACGCACCAAGCCATGTTTCGATGCCACGTAATTGTGGATAGCGCAGAATTAAGCCAAGTAAAATCGCATTTGCAGGCCAAAAAGACGCCAAAAGGAATAAAGGGCGTGAAAAAATTCCTGATAAAGCTGCACAAAAAACAACCCCGCTAATAAGCGCAAAAATCCCTACACGAGTTGAAAAGTGCATATTGCGCATTGTGTTAAATAGAGGTTTAAACATCAGTGTGCAAAGTTGTATGATGGTGAGTTTCTGATTATACTGAAAAAATTGTGAAAGTATTTATTTTTAGAGCAAAATAGACTTTTGTATATTAAGAAGTGGGGGAGTTTGATGTTGTTGTCAAAATGAAAATGCTTCTTATTTATTAATAATCAGGCTGTTAAAATGGATTTTTACTGCGAAAGTATGAGTTTAACGTCTAGAAACATAATTCAAAAATCAGGTACAATAAAAAGGATATTATGTCTGTGTTTGATGAAAGATTTTCTCAAATACAACAAACTTTCTTTATTTTGTAAGGCCTGCTAGGAGTTCACCCCGCATGAGTGCCATTACTCCATATGATTGGGCGATTATTGCTTTTGTGATTGGCGTAACATTTTTATGCGCCTTTATGTTGACTGTCCCGCTACTACTTGGTGGCAAAGCTTGGGGGCGTGCAAAGCAAGAACAGTTCGAGTCTGGTGTTGTTAGCGCTGGTGGCGCACGTATTCGCTTATCAGCCAAATTTTATCTTGTTGCGATTTTCTTTGTTGTCTTTGATCTAGAGGCTCTGTATCTCTACGCTTGGGCGACTTCCGTACGTGAAGTTGGTTGGGTCGGTTTTGCGACGGCTGCGATTTTTATTTTGGTGTTGTTGATCGGTTTGATTTACGAGATGAGCACAGGTGCGCTGAATTGGGCGCCACATGATCGCCGTAAAGCTGCTGGTATCAAACCAAAAATTGGATCACCAAATATGGATATTGCATCCATTACTCGATTTAATTCGATTGAAGAGTTGGTACAAGATCCAACAGGAAAAATTCCTGCACAATCTGCGATTAAAACATCAGCGCATCAATCAAAAAACGAAATTCAAAATGTAAATAAGGAGTAATGCGGGATGAAATATACCCTAACCCGTGCCAATCCTAATGCGGATCAGTATCCTCTCCAAGAGCGTCAGATCGTAGGTGATCCTCTTGAAGAGGAAGTGAATAAAAATGTCTTCATGACCAAACTTGAAGACGTTTTGCATACAGCAGTGAACTGGGGACGTAAGAACTCCGTTTGGCCATTTAACTTTGGTACATCATGTTGTTATGTAGAGTATGCGACAACCTTGACGGGTGTGCATGACATGTCACGCTTTGGTGCTGAGGTTATTCGTGCGTCGCCTCGTCAGGCAGATTTGATGATTGTTGCGGGAACGTGCTTTGTCAAAATGGCACCTGTAATCCAGCGTCTTTATGAGCAAATGCTTGAGCCGAAATGGGTCATCTCTATGGGGGCATGCGCGAACTCTGGTGGGATGTACGATATTTACTCAGTCGTGCAGGGTGTTGATAAAATTATTCCTGTCGATGTTTATGTACCGGGTTGTCCGCCACGCCCTGAAGCTTTAATTCAAGCTTTGATGCTATTGCAAGATCAAATCCAACTGGAGCGCCGTCCATTATCTGCGGTGATTGGTGATGATCTACAACCGATTTATAAACCAAAAATGATGCCTGAACGTGATCGAAAAAATGCCGAGCGTATTGCAGTGAAAAATCTGCGCTCAATGGATGAGATTAAGTAATAGGGCTGATTTGATGATTGATGTACTGCGTTTCGGCGCAGTCAAATCAGTTTAGCGAACCGAATTTTTTTAAAAATAGGAAGCCAAGCCAATGGCTGAAACTGAAACTACTATGCCAGAAGTGGAACACAATTCACGTCCAGCATTTGCAATCGTAGAAGAACTGAAAAATAAATTTGGTGAAAACTTCTATGTGCAAGCGACGTTTGATAATTTTCCAACGGTCTGGGTTGAACGTTCTCGAGTTCTCGATGTATTGATGTTTTTGCGTACAGTGCCACGTCCTTATGTGATGCTGTTTGACCTCTCTGCAATGGATGAGCGTCTGCGAAATCATCGTGGTGGATTACCTGCTTCGGATTTTACTGTGTTTTATCACTTGTTATCTTTGGAGCGTAATACCGATATTCGTATCAAGGTCGCACTCAGTGATGCTGACCTGAATATCCCAACCGCAAGCAATATTTGGCCTAATGCCAATTGGTACGAACGTGAAGCCTATGACATGTTCGGGATCAACTTCGAAGGTCATCCGATGCTTCGTCGTATTTTGCTACCGACCTATTGGGAAGGTCATCCACTGCGTAAAGAATATTCTGCACGTGCCACTGAATATACACCGTATATGCAAGATCAAGCCAAGCAGGATTTTGAGCAAGAGCATTTGCGTTTTGTGCCTGAAGATTGGGGCTTGAAACGTGGTAATGATGATGAAGACTTCATGTTCTTGAACTTGGGGCCGAACCATCCATCTGCGCATGGTGCATTCCGTGTCATTCTTCAACTTGATGGCGAAGAAGTGTTGGATTGTGTGCCTGATATCGGTTATCACCACCGTGGTGTGGAAAAGATGGCTGAGCGTCAGACATGGCATTCATTTATTCCTTATACCGACCGTGTCGATTATCTCGGCGGTGTAGCGCAAAACATGCCATACGTGATGGCAGTTGAGCAAATGGCAGGCATTACTGTGCCAGATCGTGCACAGTGTATTCGTGTAATGCTCTCCGAATTATTCCGCATCAATAACCACTTGCTCTATATCGGTACAGCGATTCAGGATACAGGTGGTATGACCCCAGTATTCTATATGTTTGCCGATCGTCAAAAGGTTTATGACATTGTTGAAGCGATTACGGGCTTCCGTATGCACCCTGCATGGTTCCGTATCGGTGGTACAGCGCATGACTTGCCAAATGGCTGGCATACGTTGGTCAAAGAACTGCTCGATTGGATGCCGAAGCGATTGGATGAATATCACAAAGCAGCGTTGAAAAACTCAGTCTTTGTTGGACGTACCAAGAATGTGGCGCAGTACGATGCAAAATCAGCATTGGCTTGGGGTGTGACAGGTACAGGTTTACGTGCCACAGGTATTGATTTCGATGTGCGTAAATATCGTCCATATAGTGGTTATGAAAATTACGACTTTGAAGTGCCAGTAGAATACGAAGGCGATGCTTATGCGCGTGTCATGGTACATTTCCATGAAATCCGTGAGTCGTTAAAAATCATTAAACAATGTTTGGATAATATGCCATCTGGTGCATACAAAGCCGATCATCCATTGGCTGTGCCACCACCAAAAGACAAAACTCTACAAGACATTGAAACCTTGATTAATCACTTCTTGAGTGTTTCTTGGGGGCCTGTGATGCCTGCGGGTGAGTCGTCATTTATGGCGGAAGTGGTGAAAGGGGCGAGTACCTATTATCTCACCTCGGATAAAGCGACCATGAGCTATCGTACACGTATTCGTACACCGACATTCACGCACTTACAGCAAATTCCTTCGGTGATTAACGGCAGTTTAGTCTCTGACTTAATCATTTATTTGGCGACCATTGATGTGGTTATGGCAGACGTGGATCGCTAGGGGTACAGCATTATGATGATTTTGACAGACAAAAAGCCTCGTGTCAGTGTGGAAGGGATTTTGACTCCTGAAGAAATTCACGACATTGAGCATCACATTGGACATTATCCTGATCCACGTGCGGCGTCACTTGATGCATTGAAATGTGTACAACGTCGTAATGGTTGGGTGGATGATGCGCAGATCAATGCCATTGCACAGATGCTCAGCATTAGCGTGGCTGATCTTGAAGGTGTGGCGACATTCTATAACCGTATTTACCGTCAACCTGTCGGTAAGCATGTGATTTTGTTATGTGACTCGATTGCGTGTTTCTTGATGGGTGCAGAAAGTCTTGCAGACGCATTCCAACGTGAGCTTGGCATTCAATACGGTCAGACGACGGCGGATGGACGCTTTACTTTATTGCCGATTTGTTGCTTAGGGAACTGCGATAAAGGGCCAACTCTAATGATTGATGAAGATACCCATGGTTTAGTCGATGTGTCTTCGGTCAAACAGCTCTTGGAGAAGTATCTATGAATACCGAACCAAAACCAATTTATGGCGACGGCAATCCTGAAACTCACCCATTGACATGGCGTTTGAGTAAGCAAGAACATGTGCGTAGTGCGGATGATTATGAAGCGTTGGAAGGTTATCAAGGGCTGAAAAAAGCCGTATCGATGACGCCAAATGAAGTACTTGAACTCATTAAAGCGGCGACTGTAAAAGGTCGTGGTGGTGCAGGCTTCCCCGCAGGGATCAAATGGTCGCTAATGGCACCAAATGATAACTCAGGACCACGTTACTTGATTTGTAATGCTGATGAGATGGAACCGGGTACCTTTAAAGATCGCTTGTTGATGGAAAAATTACCTCATCAATTGATCGAGGGGATGTTGATTGCAGGCTATACGCTTGAAGCAACACACGGTTATATCTTTATCCGTGGTGAATATATCGAAGCAGCGCAGTATCTGAATGAAGCTCTTGAGCAAATTCGTGCCAAAGGCTACCTCGGTGACAATATTCTCGGTACAGATTGGAGCTTTGATCTACACGTACATACAGGCGCAGGGCGATATATATGCGGTGAAGAAACGGCATTGATTAACTCGCTTGAAGGTCGTCGAGCCAATCCTCGTACCAAACCACCTTTCCCACAAGTTGCAGGGGCATGGGGTCGTCCGACGATTGTCAATAATGTAGAAACCTTTAACAACCTTCCTGCAATCATGCTTCGTGGTGCAGAGTGGTATGTGGGCTTATCTGCGGGTAAATCGAAAGATCCAGGCACCAAGATTTATGGTGCGTCAGGCAAAGTCAAATTCCCTGGGCTTTGGGAGTTACCTTTTGGTACGACTGCACGTGAAGTGATCGAAGAGCATGCAGGCGGTATGCGTGATGGCTTAACGCTCAAAGCATGGCTACCGGGCGGTGCATCGACTGACTTTTTGGCAGCAGAACATATTGATCTGCCAATGGATTCAGAAAGCATCATGAAAGCAGGCTCACGTCTAGGCACGTGTTTGCTGATGGTGGTGGATGAATCGCAGTGTATGGTCTCTGCGGTGCGTAACTTGGAAGAATTCTTTGCACGTGAGTCGTGTGGCTTCTGTACGCCTTGCCGTGATGGCTTGCCATGGGCTGTTAAAGCATTAAAAGCACTCGAAAATGGTGACGGGAAAATGGAAGATGTTGAACATCTGGCTGAACTGACCAAAAAATTGTGGATCGGTAAAACCTTCTGTGCCCACGCACCAGGTGCGATGGAACCATTAATGGGTGCGCTGAAATATTTCCGTCATGAGTTTGAGGCAAAAGTGACCAATCGTCCTGTTGCAGAAGCTCAACGCGTTGAACAAGTATAAGGAATTCGACTATGGCTACTATACATGTCGATGGAAAACAATATGAGGTCAATGGCTCAGAGAACTTGCTGCAAGCATGTTTGTCTTTGGGAATTGATATTCCTTATTTTTGTTGGCATCCATCCTTAGGTTCAGTCGGCTCTTGTCGCCAGTGTGCAGTGACACAATATGCAAATCCAGAAGACACTCGTGGTCGTTTGGTGATGTCGTGCATGACACCAGCTTCAGACAATACCTATATTTCGATTGAAGACAAAGAGGCAGTGGATTTCCGTGCCTCGATTGTCGAGTTATTGATGACCAACCATCCGCACGACTGTCCAGTCTGTGAAGAGGGTGGACATTGTCACCTACAAGATATGACCGTGATGACTGGTCATGATCGTCGTCGTTATCGCTTTACCAAACGTACCCATCATAACCAAGAACTCGGTTCGTTCATTGCACATGAAATGAACCGTTGTATCGCTTGTTATCGTTGTGTGCGTTATTACAAAGACTATGCGGGCGGTACAGACTTCGGTGTCTATGCCAATGCTTCACGGGTTTACTTCGGTCGCCCAGAGTCAGGTACTTTAGAATCTGAATTCTCAGGCAACTTGACCGAAGTTTGTCCAACAGGTGTATTTACCGATAAAACTCATTCTGAACGCTATAACCGTAAGTGGGATATGCAGTATGCACCTAGCGTCTGTCATGGATGTTCAAGTGGCTGTAACATCTCCCCAGGTGAGCGTTATGGTGAAATTCGCCGTGTAGAAAATCGTTTCAATGGCGATGTCAATCAATACTTTCTCTGCGATAAAGGTCGTTTTGGCACAGGTTACGTCAATCGTGCCGATCGTCCACGTCAACCACAGCTTCGCGCCAATGGCAATGTCAGCACATTAAGCACTGATGATGCTTTAGACCAAGTGATTGCGACCATTAAAGCGAAAAAGGTTTTGGGTATTGGTTCGGCGCGTGCAAGTTTGGAATCAAACTTTGCGCTACGTGAATTGGTGGGTAAGGAAAATTACTCAACAGGCATGAGCCAAAAAACGCAAAGTCTAGTTGAACTCGCTGCTGATATTATGCAAACACAGGGTATTTATAACCCAAGTATGCGTGAAATCGAAAGCTACGATGCAGTATTAATTTTGGGTGAAGACTTAACCCAAACTGCACCACGTATGGCATTATCTGTACGTCAGTCGGCAAAAAATAAAGCCAAACAAATGGCCGCGGAACGCAAAACCCAAGATTGGCTTGCTGAGCCAGTTCAACGTATTGCACAACACGCCAAATCGCCAGTGTATATCTTGGCGGCAACTCAAACGCGTCTTTCTGATATTGCAGAAGCTGAAGTGGTTGCTTCACCGAATGATATTGCACGTTTAGGTTTTGCGGTGGCAGCAGCGCTACAAGGTCAGCCGATCACAGGATTGGATGATGATGCCAAAGCATTCGCTGAAAGCATGGCGAACAGCTTAAAAGCAGCGAACAAGCCACTCATTATTTCAGGTACGAGCCTACAAGATCCTGCGATCATGGAAGCGGCGGCAAGTGTGGCGCAGGCTTTGGGTGAAAAAGCAGGCTTGAGTTTGACTGTTCCTGAAGTCAACTCAATGGGCTTGGCGCTATTTGGCGGTCAGAGCTTAGAACAAGCCTTGGCACAAGATTATGATGCGTTGATCATTGTTGAAAATGATTTGTTCCGTCAATTGCCTGAAGCGCAAGTCAAAGCGGCACTGAATAAAGCAGACAGCGTGATCGTGCTCGATCATAGCGAAACTGCAACGGTGAAAGCGGCGGATTATGTCTTGTCGGCGGCGAGCTTTGCTGAAGCGGATGGTACAGTGGTTAGCCAAGAAGGGCGTGCACAGCGTTTCTATCAAGTCTATGATCCAAGCTACTACAAGCCTGAATATGTAATTAAGGAATCTTGGCGTTGGTTACATGCCATCGAAACAGGTTTGAAATCAAAAGACATTTCATGGACTGTGCTCGATCATGTGGTTGATAGTGTGGCGAAAAATGTACCGCAACTTGAAGCGATTGCAGATGCTGCACCGAATGCAGATTATCGTATTCATGGATTGAAAATTGCCCGTGAACCGCGTCGTTATTCAGGCCGTACTGCAATCGTTGCACCGCTGAATGTGCATGAGCCAAAACAACCTGTAGATGCTGATTCTGCCTTGACCTTCTCGATGGAAGGTTATGTGGGTCCACAAAAGGCATCTTCATTGATTCCATTTGCTTGGGCACCAGGGTGGAACTCACCACAATCTTGGAATAAATACCAAGATCAAGTCGGTGGTCATCTCATAGGCGGTGATTCAGGGATTCGTTTGTTCGATCGTTTGGCAAAACGTCCTGCACGAACTTATGTAGCACCAAATGCTATCGTTGCCAATCCTGATGCGTTCCGTCTTGTACCGATGCATCACATTTTTGCCTCGGGTGAATTCACAGTGAAAACGCCTGCGATGCAATCTCGTATTCCAGAAGCGATGTTTGCGGTGGGTGAGCACGATGCCGCTCGGATGAATCTACAAGATGGGCAACGCATTACCGTCAAAGCAGGCGATAGCATTGTCAATTTACCAATTCAAGTGATTGAGTATTTACCGACAGGGTATATCGGTTATCCAGTTGGACTTGCGCCAACCATTTCTTTGGCAGAGCCTGTTGCGGTGTCTGTTGAAGCGCAAGCGGTAGGAGTGTAAAACATGAATGAATCTTTACGCGTTCTACCAAGTTGGGCTGTCGGCTATGAAACCGCTTTCTTAGTGATTCAAGCCATTGTCATTATGCTTGTCGTGGTACTCATGGCAGCGTTGATGTCATTTATCGAGCGTCGTTTGCTGGGTTTATGGCAAGACCGTTATGGTCCAAACCGTGTTGGCCCTTTTGGTATGTTCCAAATCGTCGCCGACATGCTCAAGATCATGTTTAAAGAAGACTGGACACCGAAATTTGTTGATAAATTGACGTTCCGTCTTGCGCCTGCTGTGGCGATGGCGACTGCGGTTTTATCCTTTATGGTGATTCCTGTGAGTCCGTCGCTGGGTGTGGCGGATATGAATATCGGGCTATTGTTCTTCATGGCGATGGCTGGGATTGCAGTCTATGCGGTATTGTTCGGTGGTTGGTCATCGAATAACAAATATGCCTTGCTCGGTGGTCTACGTTCTGCGGCACAAACCATTTCTTATGAAGTGTTTTTGGGTATTTCATTGATGGGTGTGGTGGCGATTGCGGGTTCATTTAACTTGCGTGAGATCGTTGAAGCACAGCGTGATGTGTGGTTTATCATTCCACAATTCTTAGGTTTCTTGATCTTTGTGGTTGCTGGTGTGGCGGTAACGCATCGTCATCCATTTGACCAACCTGAAGCTGAACAAGAGTTGGCGGAAGGTTATCACGTCGAATATGGTGGGATGAAATGGGGGATGTTCTTCGTTGCTGAATACGTCAACATTATTTTGATTTCAGCATTGATCGTGACGCTATTCTTTGGTGGATGGCTTGCGCCGTTTAATCTCGAAATTCCATTTGTACCACCTGTATTCTGGTTCATTATCAAAACCTTATTCTTTATGATGATGTTTATTTTGGCACGTGGTTCGTTAATCCGTCCACGTTATGACCAAGTGATGAACTTTGGTTGGAAAGTTTGCTTGCCTTTAGCTTTGGTCAATTTATTGGTCACTGGCGCATGCATTTTGTGGATGAACTAAGGAGGACAGGAAGAAAATGATCAATATGTTAGCTTCCTTAGGGAAAGTCGTCGTCGGTGCAGGAACGATTATTCGTTCATTGTTTATGGTATTTAGCCATGCCACACGTCCACGTGACACGATTCTTTATCCAGAAGTCAAAGGCGAGGACATTGTACCGCCACGTTATCGTGGTCGTATTGTACTGACTCGTGACCCTGACGGTGAAGAGCGTTGTGTGGCATGTAACTTGTGTGCAGTGGCTTGCCCAGTGGGTTGTATATCACTGCAAAAAGCCGAGAAAGAAGATGGACGTTGGTATCCTGAATTTTTCCGCATCAACTTTTCTCGTTGTATTTTCTGTGGGATGTGTGAAGAAGCCTGTCCGACCACTGCGATTCAGTTAACACCAGACTTTGAGCTTGGTGAATACGTGCGTCAAGATTTGGTTTATGAAAAAGAAAATCTACTGATCTCTGGACCAGGTAAATATCCTGACTATAACTTCTACCGCATCACAGGTATGGCAGTGACAGGTAAAGAAAAAGGACAAGCGCAACGTGAGAGTGCGCCAGTCGATGTACGGAGTTTATTACCATGATGTGGCCATTTTATTTGATGGCGTTGGTAGCCATTATTTCGACCATTCGAGTAATTACCAACTCGAATCCTGTCCATGCTTTGCTGAGCTTGATTGTGTCTTTACTTGCGGTGGCAGGGATTTTCTTTATCGTCGGTGCGCCATTTGCAGGCGCATTAGAAATCATCGTCTATGCAGGGGCAATCATGGTGTTGTTCGTGTTCGTGGTGATGATGCTTAATCTCGGTGCGCATACAGTTTTGCAAGAAAAATCATGGCTCACTTCTGAAACATGGGCATGGCCTACAGCGCTGAGTATTATCATCGCTGTGGTGTTGGTGTGGATGATTAGCAAAGGCAATACTGAAAATCTACCGTTAATGGGTCAAGAAGTCATTGGTCCTAAAGCAGTCGGAACTGCTTTATTTACTCAATACTTACTATTGGTTGAAGTCGCAGCGATGTTATTACTTGCAGCATTGGTAGCGGCATACCACTTGGGCAAACGTGATCCCTTTCAAGAGCAACAAGATATTGCCGAAAGCAATACCAATCGCAATGTCATTTCTAGCAAAGAAAAGGAGCAAGGTTAATGGGTCATATTCCTATCGAACACGGACTAATCCTTGCGACTATTTTGTTTGCATTGGGCTTTTGTGGGGTCATGGTTCGGCGCAATTTATTATTCATTCTGATGAGTCTTGAAGTGATGATGAATGCTGCAGCGTTGGCATTTGTTTTGGCGGGCAGTGTTTGGGCACAGCCTGATGGTCAGATCATGTTTATTTTGATTCTGACTTTGGCAGCAGCCGAGGCATGTATCGGACTTGCGATTGTCCTTCAGTTTTATCACCGCTTCCATCACTTGGATGTGGATGCAGCTAGTGAGATGCGCGGATGAGTTATTTATATTTAACAATTCTATTTCCGCTGATTGGTTTTATCTTATTGGCGGCAGGTCGAGATAAGCTTTCTGAAAATGTGGCAGCACTGATCGGTGTTGGTTCAGTCGGTTTATCTGCTTTGGTGGCATTGTTTGCAGGAATTGAATTCGTTCAAGCAGACGGTACTGCCTACAATCAATACTTATGGACATGGTTTAATGTCGGTGATTTTTCAACGACTTTTGGCTTGCACTTGGACGGCTTATCATTACTCATGTTGGGTATGGTTACAGGTGTTGGTTTTCTAATCCATATCTTTGCCTCGTGGTATATGCGTGGTGAAGATGGCTATGCACGCTTCTTCTCTTACTTCAACTTGTTCGTAGCGAGCATGTTGGTGTTGGTACTCGGTGATAACTTAGCGTTGCTATTCTTGGGTTGGGAAGGCGTTGGTCTGTGTTCATACCTGTTGATTGGTTTTTATTATTCAAATCCTGCCAATGGCTGGGCGGCGATCAAAGCATTTACCGTAACACGTGTTGGTGATGTGTTTTTATTGATTGCGTTGTTCTTGCTTTATCAACAGTTTGGCACATTAGATACGGTGTATATCGTTGAAAATGCCAAAATCATTTTGACTGATAGCAATATTGCATTCTGGACTGCGTTGATGTTGTTCTTAGGTGCAGCAGGTAAGTCGGCACAGATTCCATTACAAACATGGCTTGCTGATGCGATGGCAGGCCCGACACCAGTTTCTGCATTGATCCATGCGGCAACGATGGTGACAGCAGGGGTGTATTTGACTTGTCGTACTTATACTGTGTTCCAAATGGCACCTGAAATATTGCAGTTTATCTCGATCGTTGGTGCGGTGACTTTGTTGGTTGCAGGTTTTGCAGCATTGGTACAAACCGATATCAAACGTATCTTGGCTTACTCCACCATGAGTCAGCTTGGTTATATGTTTATGGCAGTGGGTGCAGAAGCTTATCAAGCAGGTCTGTTCCATATGCTTACCCACGCATTCTTTAAAGCATTATTGTTCTTGTCATCTGGTGCAGTGATTCTTGCTTATCATCATGAGCAAAACATCTTCAAAATGGGTGGCTTGTTTAAGCGTAATAAATTCTTATTTGCTTGCTTTGCCATCGGTGGTGGTGCATTGGCTGCATTACCATTTATTACGGTCGGCTTCTTCTCTAAAGATGCGATTCTTTGGCAAGTTTGGGCGCATGGTCATACTACGGGTATCGAAACTTACGGCACATTATTCTGGGTTGGTGTTGCAGGTGCATTCTTGACCTCGATTTATACATTCCGTTTGATTTGGGTGGTGTTCTTCGGTGAAGAGAAAACCCATTATCACGAGATCAAAGGGGTGAGCTATTGGTTGCCACTAGCGATCTTGGCAGTACTTTCAACTGCGGTGGGTGCAGTATTACAAACGCCTGTGTTGAATATTTTGACTGAAGCAAATATTCCTGCATTTACCATGACGGCTGATCTTGAGCACTATAAGCACACGATTGAATTGTATGCAGTCGGGATTGCACTGACTGGTTTAGTACTTGGTATTATCCTATTTGCTTTCGCTTATGGTTCAGTCAAAAAACTGGCAAATACTTCGTTTGGTGCAGGTGTTGCGCACATTTGGCGTAGTGCCTTTGGTTTTGATGCCTTGTATGACTTGGTGTTTGTGAAACCATATTTATTGCTTGCACGTATTCTTGGTCGTGATCCTGTTGATGGATTGTGGTTGATGATTCCTGCGGTGGTCAAAGGTGGTCATAAGTTCACCAGTTGGCGACAAACAGGTTCTTTACGTGAATATGCGTCAAGTATTGCTTTAAGTGTTGTTGTGTTAGTGATCATCCTAATCGTCAAGCAGGTGGGGTTATAAGATGGAAAACAATTGGATTCTTCCTGCGCTGATATTAGTTCCTTTTATTGCGGGTTTTATTTGTTGGATCATCGCCAAAGCGGGTGCGAATGTCACACGTTGGATCGCTTTGATCGGTATGACGATTACTTTAGTCCTATCGTTGATGCTATGGCAACAAGGTAATTTTCAGTTTGAACCACAAGGTGCAACACCTGAATGGGCTGCTGAGTTTATGGTGCAATGGATTCCAACCTTTGGAATCAGCATTCATTTGGCGGCAGATGGTTTATCGATGCTGATGGTGGCATTAACAGCATTACTGGGTATTCTCGCAGTGGGTTGTTCGTGGTCTGAGATTCAAAAGAACGAAGGTTTCTTCTTCCTGAACTTACTTTGGAGTTTAGGCGGTGTAATCGGTGTATTCCTTGCCATTGATATGTTCCTGTTCTTCTTCTTCTGGGAGATGATGTTGGTGCCGATCTACTTCTTGATCGCACTTTGGGGACACAAAGGCTCGAACGGTCGTTCTCGTGTTTATGCTGCAACTAAGTTCTTTGTCTATACGCAAGTGTCAGGTCTGATCATGTTGGTCGGTATCTTGGCATTGGTGTTGGTCAACTATACCCAACAATTGCAAGTCAGCCCTGAAACAGCACGCATCACCTTTAACTATATGGAGTTGCTTGGTACGCAGATTCCGCATGGTTTGGATTATGTCTTGATGTTGTGTTTCTTCATTGGCTTTGCGGTGAAGTTACCTGTATTCCCATTACATGGTTGGTTGCCTGATGCACATGCGCAAGCTCCAACAGCGGGTTCTGTAGATTTAGCAGGGATTTTGATCAAAACAGCAGCTTATGGTTTGCTTCGTTTTGTTATTCCATTCTTCCCTGAAGCTTCAGCAGAATTTGCCAATATTGCCATTATTTTAGGTTTATTCGGTGTGTTCTACGGCGCAGTCTTGGCATATCAACAAACTGATATGAAACGCCTTTTGGCATATACATCGATTTCACATATGGGCTTTATTCTCCTTGCGATCTACGCAGGAAATATCGTGAGCTTCCAAGGTGTGATGATCATGATGTTGGCACATGGCTTATCATCTGCGGCATTGTTCATCATGTGCGGTCAAGTTTATGAACGTATGCACACACGTGATATGCGTTTGATGGGTGGTATGCGTGGTCAGTTCCGCTATTTACCATTTTTCTTGATGTTCTTTGTGGCAGCATTGGTGGGTGTACCTGGACTGGGTAACTTTATCGGTGAGTTTTTGATCTTGATGGGTTCATTTGATCGTTACCCTGTGTTTACGATCATTGCTGCTTCAAGTTTGGTTTTAGCAGGTTTGTACGGTTTGATCTTGATTCATCGCTCTTTATTCGGTGAGCCAAATCCTGAACAAGCATCACATTATGAAAGTCCACTCAAAGATTTATCTGCACGTGAAATCAGTATTTTGATGGTTTGTGTGGTCGGTCTAGTGTGGCTAGGTATGTATCCGCAAACGATCTTAGATGTGTCAAACTCTAGCCTTGAATGGATCGTCAATAGTTATCTACCTCAAGTAAATTCGGTGGTTGAACCGATGACACAGATTCAGCCGATGGAGGTGCCATAACATGAACTTCACATTACAAATCTCGGAGCTCATGCCACTCGCACCTGTATTGATCGTTGCTGTGACGGCGATTATTGCCATGCTTTTGGTGGCGTTGAAACGTAACCATACTTTGGTTGCGACAGTGAGTGTGATCGGTCTAAACCTTGCGGTTGCTTATATTATTTGGCAATTTTGGCAGGGTGTTCAACCAAGCAATGTGATGGGGCTGTTTACAGTCGATCCATTTGCATTGATTTACATGATCATGATTTTGATCGCTGCATTGGCGTGCTGTACCTTGTCACATGCGTATATCGACAGCTTTAAAGACAGCAAAGAAGAGCTTTATATTCTTTTGCTCAGCTCGGTTGCTGGTGCGATGTTGATGGTGACCAGTACCCATTATGCGTCGTTCTTTATGAGCCTAGAAATGATGTCGATCCCTGTGTATGGCATGTTGGCTTATACTTATCAGCGTTCACAATCTTTAGAATCAGGTGTGAAATATCTCGTTTTGTCTGCGACTGCATCGGCAATGATGTTGATGGGCTTTGCCTATCTCTATGCCTATACAGGTGAGATGTCATTCACGTCATCGGCAATGAAAGTAGTGCAAGTCATTAATGAGCCACTGGTGGTAGTTGGTCTTGCACTGATTGTCTTTGGTTCTGCATTTAAGCTATCACTTGCGCCATTTCATAAATGGACTTCTGATGTCTATCAAGGTGCGCCAACGCCAATGGCAACTTTCCTTGCCACTGTGGCAAAAGTCGCAATGCTTGGTTTAGTGCTTCGCTATTTCTTGACCTCAGGGACTTTGGTACTTGATGGCATGATGACTGTATTGACAGTGATTGCTGTACTTTCAATCCTTGCAGGTAACTTGCTTGCAGTGACTCAAGTCAATATCAAACGTATCTTGGCATATTCATCCATTGCACATTTTGGCTATATCTTGATTGCACTGGTGAGTACTGATGTATCAAGTGTCAGCACGATTACCGTCTATATTGCGGTGTATGTGTTGACGACGATTGGTGCATTTGGTGCAGTATCGCTGATGTCGAGCCCATACAATAATTTGGATGAAGCGGAAAGCTTGGCGGACTATCGTGGTCTGTTTTGGCGTCGTCCAGTATTGACGGCGACGTTGACGGTGATGATGTTGTCTTTGGCAGGTATTCCATTGACTGCGGGCTTTATCGCAAAATTCGTTGTGATCTTGGCGGCTGTGGCGGCAACCAACTGGTTCTTAGCAGCGATGATCATCATTGGTAGTGGTATTGGTTTGTACTACTATCTGCGTGTCATGGTGGTGATGTATATGACGGCACCGTCTAAACCACGTATTGATGCACAAGGGCATTGGGGACAAACAGCAGGGGGTATCATGGTACTTGGTGCTGCATTACTGGTATTATTATTTGGTATTTATCCTGAGCCTGTATTGAAATTTGCAGAAATGGCAAAAATTGCAGTTGTTCAATAAACTGATAAATGATGTAAAAAAACCACAAATTTCGATTTGTGGTTTTTTTATAGATTTCTATATGTATCTGATCTTGATTGACACCAGTGGTTTTGCAGATCAATGGCACACAAGAGATCAGAAAATTGTTATCATAAGCACTGTTTGATCGTAGTCCATTTAAGGTAGGCATTCGTGCACATTCAAGAAATCCGTCATCCACTTATTCGGCACAAATTGGGTTTGTTGCGTCGTTCTGACATCAGCACCAAAAACTTTCGTGAACTTGCGCAGGAAGTCACCATGCTGCTGACTTATGAGGCGACGAAAGACTTACCTGTGGAGGACTTTGAGATTGATGGTTGGGCAGGGAAAGTCACGACGCAACGTATGGTCGGTAAGAAAATTACTATTGTCCCGATTTTACGTGCGGGTATTGGTATGCTTGAGGGTGTATTAAACTTGATCCCAAGTGCCAAAGTGAGTGTGCTTGGTCTTGAGCGTGATGAGGAAACATTAGAAGCACGAACGTATTATAAAAAACTTGTACCTGATGTATGCAATCGTATTGCCATGATTATTGACCCGATGTTAGCAACAGGAAGTTCATTGGTTGCGGCGATTGATGTACTCAAGCAAAGTGGTTGTAAAGATATTCGAGTGATGGTCTTGGTAGCAGCGCCAGAAGGCATCAAACGTGTACAAGATGCGCATCCTGATGTTCGAATTTACACAGCCTCGATTGATGATGGGCTGAATGAGCAAGGTTATATCATCCCCGGTCTTGGTGATGCAGGGGATAAGATTTTTGGTTCGGTGCAGAAAGGGTAACGATTCGGTGATTTTATAAACTGATTAAAAATTAGAATCTTATATCAACTTAGAACTATTTCCGCTTCATAATGTTTTTGATGCATGGTGAAGCGCTTGTGAGATCGACATGATTCAATCTGGGAAAATTAAAAATTATCATCAAGCGCGTGGCTTTGGTTTTATTCAAAATGATCAAGGTCAAGACATCTTTTTTCACATCAAAGATTTTCCAAAAGGCGTTCTACCGCAAGTCGGTGAGCGACTGACCTTTGCTATTACTCAGGATAAAAAGTCCAATAAAAACAAAGCAGTAAATATTACTCGCCTAGATTATCCTGAAGTAGCACAAACTAAAACCATACATCAGCCTGAAAGAATCATTGCTAGACCTCGACAAAGAGCACCTCGAGGAGAACAAACTACCTCACTTTTTACTTGGTTGCTTTCAATAATAGTCGTAATAAGTGGTGGAATATTTGCTTATAACTTTGTGCAAAAATCATTACATCGTCATGACCTAGCAAACCAATCGGTGAATGAAGAAACCTTAGCGATTGCCAATATTCAGGCGGATAGCAATCCGCACGGCTTTAAATGCGATGGTCGTGTGCATTGTTCTGAGATGACTTCAAAAGCAGAAGCGAATTGGTTTGTCGCAAATTGTCCCGGCACAGAAATGGACGGTAATGGTGATGGGGAAGCTTGCGAAAATGATAGTCGTTGGTAATTTAAGAACCGTTTTTAGTGTGAATTAGAGAGGCATTAAGCCTCTTTGTTCTGCGCTTGCGATTCACAGAATTGCATTAAAGCTTTTAAGCCCGGTCCTTGATATTTCTGGCGATGTACCAGCATAAATAGCGGACGAGTCAATTCCCAAAATGGCGTATCTAAAATTACCAATTGACCTTTGTCTTGGAAAGGTTGGATTGCCAATTTGGATACACATCCCACACCCATACCACCTGCGACGATTTTTAAAATGGCTTCATTGTGCCCAAGTGTCAGGCGAATATTGGCATTGGGTAAATCTTGTAAAATCGCATGATCAAATACTTCACGAGTACCAGAGCCTTCTTCACGTAGAATCCACTCCACCGCATCGAAATCTTTGATGGTCAAAGCTCGATCGAGTTGTGCCAAAGGGTGATTAGGCGCACAGCACACCGCAAGTTCGTCATCTTGCCAGTGAATACATTGCAGTTGTGGCAAATGACATGAACCTTCGATGAGTGCTAAATCAAGTTGAAATTGGCTCACGGCTTCGATGATCTGACGGGTATTGCCGACTTGCAGTTGTAGATGTGCATTTGGCTGTTGTAATAAAAAGTTTGCCATCAAATCAGGCACGAGATAATCACTAATGGTTAAGGTCGCACCAAGACGTAAATCAATGCCTTGTAGCTCACCTTTAGCGGCTTGTTCAAAGGCTTCACAGCGACCCAAAATTTCTAAAGCTTGTGGTAAGAGGTAACGCCCAAGATCGTTGAGTTGTAGACGCTTTCCCTGACGATCAAACAGTGGTGAGCCGAGTCCATCTTCCAAATCTGATAATGCCATGCTCGCCGCACTTTGCGTCAAACGTACTGCTTCACTGGCTTTGGTGACCGTACCTTCTTGTGCTACAGCGACAAAGACTGCAAGCTGACGAAGTGTCATGCGCATAATCAGATCCTTTCAGGAAAATAGTTCGCATAAATCGTAAAAACAAACTATATGGTCAAACAGGTGAGAACTTCAATCAGTCATGCTACCATGATAGCCTGATAAATAGTATGTCTTGAACCTTGCATGTCCGAAGATAAATTCACTTTAGAAACTGTACTTTCCGTCAAACGATGGGCAAATAATCTCTTTAGTTTTACCATGACACGACCTGCGCATTTTCGCTTTAGCGCAGGGCAGTTTGCTCGGATTGGCATTGATGTCGATGGTGAAATGGTGGTGCGTGCATACTCGGTGGTGTCTTCACCTTTCGAGGAAACATTAGAGTTCTTTTCGATCGTTGTCCCAGACGGTGCCTTTACCTCTCGACTACAACATTTAAAAGAAGGCGACCAAATTTATTTGGAAAAAATTCCGTATGGATTTTTGACCCTAGCACGTTATCAAGAGCCGTTGCCACAAGACTTATGGCTATTAGCGACAGGGACAGGGCTTGCACCGTTTATTTCTATGCTTCAAGACTTTGATACATGGAAGAATTATCAACACATCGTATTGGCATACAGCGTGAGAACACCTGAAGAACTTGCCTATGTCGATCAGATTGGCGAGATTCAAAGCGTGTTTGCCGAAGAAGGTGCTCGCTTTACCTTCCTGCCGATCGTGACTCGTGACCCACTTGCAAAGTTGAATCAGCGATTACCGAAATTGATTGTGTCAGGTGAGCTTGAGCAAGTTGCCAATTTAAAATTTCATGTCGATCGGAGCCACGTCATGCTCTGTGGCAATCCGCAGATGGTTGAGGATACCATCGATGCGTTAAAGTCGATTGGCTTGGTGATGAATCGTCGTGGTGTGGGCAATATTGCAGTTGAAAATTATTGGTAATTTATTTTCTAGGTTTTAAAATCAGTTTTAAAAATTAGTTTTTTAAAAATCAGCATTAAAAAAGGGACGATGATCGTTGTAATAGATCAGTCCCTTTTTAAATTGCTTCGCTTAGAAGTTCTGTGTTGCTTCTGCCAATCGTGCTTTCGCCACTTTATATTCACGGCTTAAACGTGCAACAACATCTGATGCTGGTTCGATCGCTGTAATTGCGCCAATACCTTGACCACAGCCCCAAATATCTTTCCAAGCTTTTTTGTCTGAATTGCCACCTGAGCCAAAGTCCATTTTCGAAGGATCGCTTTCAGGCAAGTCATCTGGATCTAGTCCTGCGGCAATGATAGATGGTTTTAAGTAGTTGCCGTGCACACCTGTGAATAGATTGCTATACACAATATCTTCTGCACTCGAATCGACCAAACACTGCTTATAGTCTTGCGCTGCATTTGCTTCTGTTGTTGCAATAAATGTTGAACCAAGATACGCCAAATCTGCACCCATTGCTTGCGCTGCAAGGATCGAGTCGCCACGACTGATTGCGCCAGAAAGCAATAATGGACCATCGAACCACTGACGAATTTCCTGGATCAAGGCAAATGGCGACTGTGTCCCTGCATGACCGCCTGCACCTGCTGCAACGGCGATTAAACCATCTGCGCCTTTTTCGATGGCTTTTTTGGCGAATTTATTATTGATGATGTCATGCAATACGAGTCCCCCATAACTGTGAATCGCTTCATTCACCTCGACACGTGCGCCGAGAGAGGTGATCACCACAGGCACTTTATATTTTACGCAAAGCGCCAAATCTTCTTCTAGGCGATTGTTTGATTTGTGCACGATCTGATTGACTGCAAACGGTGCAGCAGGCTGATCAGGATTGGCTTGGTTATAAGCGTCTAGCTCTTCGGTGATACGGATTAACCATTTCTCAAATTCACCTTCACCACGAGCATTCAATGCAGGGAATGAGCCAACGATACCTGCTTTACACAAAGCAATCACCAAATCAGGATTGGAAATAATAAAAAGTGGCGCTGCAACCGCAGGCAAACGTAAACGATTTCTCAATAATTCTGGAAGAGCCATGTGAATAGTCCTTGCTGGTAATGCTGTAAATAACATTGTGTAAATTTAATGAAGCTATTATGGGAAAAATATGCTTTAAATTAAATGACAATCGATCACAATAAAATTGATAGTTTACAACAAAATTGGAATGATGAATAATTCATAAAATAGTCAATATAAATTGATAAAGCATCATGCAAAACCAGTCCATTCATAGTATTTCAATCAGCATAGATTTCGTGCATACAGCACTGGAGAAATTGACTTTAGCGCAAGATGAAATTGATCAGATATTACAACAATGTCGTATTTCCAAAGCTTTGTTACAACATCCACAAGCTCGAGTGAGTTTAAGTCAGTATGCACATCTCATTACCGAGTTGACTTTGGCTACTCGTGATGAGCTACTTGGTCATAGTCAAACTATTTCACCACTAGGTAGTTTGGCAGTGCTCATGCATTGGTTGATCTCTGCCAAAGACATGATGCAAGCCTTACAGCGCATCACCAAATATTATCAAATGATGGGTAAGGGTTTTGATATTTCATTACAGATCAAAGATGACAAGATTTGCGCAGAATTGATTGGTAGTTTTCAGACAGAAGCTGAAGATGCATTTATTTTTGAGTTTGGCTTTTTCTTTATGCATCGTATTTTGTGCTGGCTCAGTCGGGATATTTTGCCAATTGCGTCCATTGATTTTCCTTTCCGTACGCCCTCCTATGCTTTGGATTATCGTTTAATGTTTTATGGCGCACCGATTCGATTTGAGCAAAATGTGGCACAGATGACTTTCTCAACATCAGATTTGACATTACCTGTGAGTCAATCAATGGCGCAATTGCAACAGTTAGTCAAAGATCCATTTACCCAATTATTGATTTTAAATTTTCAAAGTAGCAGTTGGTCGGCGAAGGTGACAGAGTGTTTGCAAAATGCAGATGGGCTTCATGTTGATCACGTCGAAATGAATCAAGAAGTGAATCAAATGGCAACGCTTGTTGAGGTTGCAGAAATTTTGCAACTTGCACCGTATACCTTGCAACGTCGTTTGCAAGATGAAGGGCAGAGCTTTTTAGCAATTAAAAATCAAGTGAAACGAGATATGGCAATTGAACTATTGGTCAATACAATGATGAGTATCGAAGACATTAGCCTACAGCTAGGTTTTGCCGAGACCAGTCCATTTACTCGAAGTTTTAAGCTGTGGACTGGCGTGGCGCCAAGCGCTTATCGAAAGCATAAAAATAGTTAGAACTGGTTAGGAGAGTTAGCTACGCATCAAAATCAATTCAAGCACAAATTTACTACCAATAAAACCTATGGCTAACAATACAAAACCAAGCAGGGTAAAGCGAATGGCTTTTTGACCACGCCAACCAAATCGCCAATGTCCGAGTAATAGGCCGCCATAAATAAGCCATGAAATGATGCTGAAAAAGGTTTTATGTACGAGATGTTGCGCAAAGAAATCTTGAATGGTAAAGAAACCAAAGCCTAAAGCAGCCGTAAGTAAAACAAAACCAATCAAGATCAAATCAAAGAGTAATGATTCCATGGTTTGCAGTGACGGCAGAATATTGATCCAAATGCGTTGTTTCTGTTTACGTTTTAGCTCACGGTTTTGCAGCCAAATCAAGGTTGCATGCAAGGTTGCCATAAATAGTACGGCATACGCAGAAAGCGACAGGATAATATGAATATCCATGCCAACACCTTGCTGGCGAATCACATGACCTGAGGTACTGAGCAGGCTTCCTACCATCAAGCCGAGCATAGCAATCGGTGTGGAAATGAGATTGAGAATAAGTACAGGTCGATAGATACTAAAAATCAAGCTTAAAAGGAGCATCAACCCACAGGTAAAAGAAATCAGATTGAACACTTCATAATTAATGCCTTGCGCCGTCACCATATCCAAGCTTAAGGTCAAAGCGTGCAAAATGAGTCCGATCGACAAAGTTGACCAGACAAAAAATGGACTCGCTGTACTTTGCTTGACAAAATGATGAAGCAAATACAGAAAGCTCGTTAAATAAGCAATCAATGCCAACAGCGTGAAAATAGTATGTAGGTTAAACATGCGCTTTGGTATATCCCAAATGATTCATGGTTGATCCCAAATCAATGACTTATTTGAATATTCAATAAATGAGATATAAATTCTTTGCAAACTCAAGTATCCTATAGCATCTTATGCATATTTATCCCTGTTGGAAAGGTTTTTTTCAATGGGTAGTTTAAGCGGAATTTTCAATGTTTGATACATTAACCGACCGACTCACACAGAGTTTAAGAAATGTTGCTGGTACAGGGCAACTGACAGAAGACAATATTAAAGACACACTGCGCGAAGTGCGCATGGCATTGCTCGAAGCGGATGTCGCATTGCCTGTGACACGTGACTTCATTGCCAAAGTCAAAGAGCAAGCTTTAGGACAAGAGGTTTTAAAACAGCTTTCACCGGGTCAGGCTTTCGTCAAGATTGTGCATGATGAATTGGTTGCCATGATGGGTGATGCCAATGAATCACTGGATTTAGCAGCCAAACCTCCTGTGGTGATTCTACTTGCAGGTCTGCAAGGTGCGGGTAAAACGACAACTGCTGCGAAATTGGCACGTTTCCTCAAAGAGCGCCAGAAGAAAAAAGTGGCGACGGTATCAGCCGATGTCTATCGTCCTGCGGCGATCAAACAGCTTCAAACAGTTTCGCAAGAAGTGGGTGTGGAATGGATAGCGTCCGAAGCCTCTGAAAGCCCAATTACCATTGTCAATCGTGCGATTCAACAAGCCAAAATTAAATTCGCCGATGTGTTAATCGTCGATACCGCAGGTCGTTTGCATGTCGATGATGACATGATGGACGAGATCAAAGAGCTTCACGCTGCGATTAAGCCGACGGAAACATTATTTGTCGTTGATGCGATGACAGGGCAGGATGCGGCGAATACCGCCAAAGCCTTTAATGATGCCTTACCACTGACAGGTGTGATTCTGACCAAAACTGATGGTGATGCACGAGGTGGTGCGGCGCTATCGGTACGTGCCATCACAGGCAAACCAATCAAATTCTTAGGCATGGGTGAAAAGCTCGATGCCTTAGAGCCATTCCATCCTGAGCGTATTGCACAGCGTATCTTGGGTATGGGTGACGTGTTGTCTTTAGTCGAAGAAGTGGAACGCAAAATCGACAAAGATAAAGCCGAAAAAATGGCGAAAAAACTGCAAAAGGGCGGTACATTTAACCTTGAAGATATGCTGACCCAGTTTGAGCAAATGCACAAAATGGGCGGGATGATGGGCTTCTTGGACAAGCTCCCAGGCATGAGCGGTTCAGGCATTCAGCAAGCGGTTGAACAAGCACAACCTGAAAAGCAAGTGAAAAAGATGCAAGCAATCATCCAGTCGATGACGGTCAAAGAGCGTCGCAATCCTGACATTATCAACCCAAGCCGTAAGAAACGTATTGCTGCAGGTTGCGGTATGGAAATCCAAGACATCAATCGTCTGCTCAAGCAACATGCACAAATGGCAAAAATGATGAAGAAATTCTCATCGCCATCGGGCATTGGCAAGATGTTGCGAGGTATTCAAACCATGCAAGGCAAAATGGGCGGAAATATGGGTGGCTCAGGTGGTGGTATGGGACCACTGTTTGGTGGCTCGGATCAAAATAAGAAATAATCTTTTCTGATTCCATTTTGAATGATGAAAACCGCTTTAGGGAAACTTAGAGCGGTTTTTAATTGCGTAAAGATAATTTCAGACAAGTAGTGAGATGTGAGCTAACACCTATCTATGTTAAATTAGATTCAAGAATAATGTGAATTTCGAGGCGTAAATTAGCATGATTTCAGTGATGGTTTCTTACAAACTTTAACAAGGATTCGTTGATAAAATAAAGCAAACATTGCAAATTTCATCAAAGATTTTAAAGCATTAGATGCTTCAAAATTTCAATAACATATATTTTGCAAACAAAATGGCTTAACTTTTTGTTCATCATTCGATGTATCAAGATGAGGACATTCAAAAGAAGCTGTTAAATATCCCATCATTTCTTGAGTTCCAAAGATAAAGAGAAGAGCATGGACTGAATGGAAACCTGAAATAGAATTTTTTGATTTAATCCATTCATCAGATCAAAAGTGGTAATAAGATTGAATGATTAAAGGTTAAATCACAACGACCCTCGAACAATTGAAACAGTTTTGCCACTCGCTTAAATGTGTTGAACAAAAAATGCCTTTTGATTGCCAATGGTTAGTGTTTACAGTACTTGGGAAAATGTTTTACCGGAAAGATAGTGTGGATTATCAGTTTATCAATATGAAAAGTGATCCTGATGAGACAATGATTTTTAGGAAGATTTATCCTGAAGTCACTGCGGGCTATCATACGAACAAACGCAATTGGAATAGCGTCAATGTTCTCGGCTTACTTTCAGAAGATCTGTTGCAAGAATGGATTATTCATTCATACGAATTAGTTGTGGGAAAGTTGCCAAAGAAAGTACATAAGGAATTGTCCGAACAGGTTTGACCTAATACAAATTACGATTTCGTTGAAGACAACATTTAAGTAATACGACTGAGTAGGACAACCATTAAGCGTTTTTATTCAGCTGATAAAACACATAATGCTGTAAACCTTTTAACAATAAATCTGACTCGACAATGGGTTGATATCGGCTCAAATGTTTAGCAAAAAATGGTGCATCGCCACCTGTTAAAATCAATTGAACATCAGGATGAGTTTTTAAACTCTGATGAATTGCGCCCAGTAAGCCAAGTAAGATGCCGTGATGTACCGCATCACTGGTATTGCGTCCAACGGCAAGACTTTCAAAGGCTTGATCTGGGATTTTGATGCCTTTGGTGCCTTGTGTGAGTGAGTCACGTTGCAGATACAAACTTGGCAGAATATAACCGCCTAAATGCGTTTTTGCTTCGAGTAAATCAATGGTTAGTGCTGTACCACAACCGATGATGCAATAGTTTCCACTATTTTGCGTCATGGCTAAAACTTGCAGCCAACGGTCGATACCGAGCTGATTTGGCGTATCATAACCTGTAATTAAACCTGCATATTCGGCATGTACTTTGGCAAAATAAATTGGTGCTTTGAGTCGTTTTAAAGTCTTTTCAATACGCTGATTGGTCGCTTGATCTAAGACGGATGAAATGCCAATTAGGCTGATATTCTTATTTTGGAAATGTGAACTTAAACCCAGTAATAAATCGGCAGGGGATTGTAGATGCAATTCCGCCGCATGTTCGATGACCTGACCATGTGCATTACAAAGCCAATATTTTAAACGTGTATTACCCAAGTCGAGCCAAATTTGATTCATGTTGTTAAACCGAAAGTTTGAAGCAAATGGTTTAATCTGAGTTCGTGGCAGTAAGTTATATATGGTTTTTTTAAATGCAATACAATTTAAGCAAGGTCTTGCAGTGTAAATGCATATGTTGGGATTAACCTTCGGTTCGACCTACTTTTCTTTCGGGAAAAGTAGGCAAAACCATTTGTCAGTCGCAAACTCGGTCAAACACCGAAACTAATACAATGTTATGAAAAACATTAATTTTCCAATGTTGTCCTGACCTCGAACAATGCGACTGACATCCCCACGAATCAGATACTTTCTACTCATCTTGTGTCGAACTGAGATTAGTTAAAATGATTTTATGGAATCATTAAGCGACCATCATAGCAGACTGTATTTGTAGCGTCTGCATTTTGGCGAATCAGCATTGCGCCATCATCTTGAATGCCTTGAAAATAACCAACCAGATCGGCTTGATGTTGACGTTGAATATTGACCCATTGATCTTTAAACGCAGCAACAGCATTGAAGCGTTGTGCGAGATTTTGACTACCGAAATTAAACCATTGCACGGCTTGCGTCAGCGCCAAATAAATCTCTGTTAAAAACTGAATTCGATCAAAGTGAGTTAAGCCAAGCTCGCTAAGGCTGGTGGTCGCTTGCTGAATATCTTTGCTTAGCTCAAAAGGCACGACATTAATGCCGATACCTACAATGACCTGATGCGCATTTATAGGTTCGACCAAAATTCCACCCCATTTGCCTTTCGGGCTGTAGAGATCATTTGCCCATTTGATTTGTAACTGATTTAATTTTTCTAAAGTGGCTGTGTGTAGAATATTTAAACCACATTCCAAAGCGAAGCGCCCATCAACAGGACGTTCAAACGAAAACAGCGCACTCAAATAAATATTACCATGCGGTGAAATCCAGTCACGTTGATGTTGCCCACGCCCATGACTTTGTTGATGACTGATCACAAGCGCAGACTGCACGCCTTGTTCATGTAAGGTACGCACATCATCGTTGGTCGAACGAGTATTCCACTTGCAAATTATCCGTTGTGGCGTAGCATGGTGTCGTTCCAGTAGTGCGCAGAGCAAGTTTTGCTCGGTTTCTGGACTTTCGATGCAAAAGGTTCGATCCATGACTTTACTCATATATTTATTGATTGGTGCAGCGGCAGGCTTCACTGCAGGGTTGTTCGGTGTGGGCGGTGGATTGACCATTGTGCCGATATTGTACTTGGTTTTTTTACAGCAAGGCTATGATCCTTCGATTGTCATGCACATGGCACTCGGTACATCGTTGGCGACGATTATGGTCACGTCGATCAGCTCACTGTCTGCACATCATAAAAAAGGTGCGGTACTCTGGCAAGTATTTCACAATCTAGCACCAGGTTTGGTCATCGGTGCATTTCTCGGTGCAGGGATTGCCGATTTATTGCCGACACATGGTTTGCAATTGATCATCGGACTATTTGCACTTTGGGTTGCATGGCATATGTTTCGTACTGCGCAGGTCCAAGTTGATCTAAACTCAAAACTGCCATCCAAAGTGGCACAAGTCGGTGCAGGTGCAGGCATTGGCGTGGCATCGGCGATCTTTGGCATCGGTGGTGGCAGTCTGACCGTACCTTATCTCAATCGTCATGGTGTGGTGATGCAAAATGCAGTCGCAACGTCTGCGGCATGTGGCTTACCAATTGCGATCGCAGGGGCACTCGGTTTTATGTGGTTTGGTGTGCAAACCCAACCAATCAAAGGTGCAGTGGGCTATGTACATATTTATGCCTTTATCGGCATCAGTGTGATGAGTTTTATCACTGCAAAGCTCGGTGCGAAAGTGGCGCATCAACTCTCACCTGCAATGCTGAAAAAATGTTTTGCAGGCTTGCTCTCGGTGGTAGGTGTATTCTTTGTGTATAAAGGATTTTTCTAATTATCGACCAAGCAAATTTTAGATTCATATTTCTTAGATTCTAAAAAAAATAGACAAAAAAACCTAGCCATTGGGGAGGCTAGGTTGAAAAACGAAAACTTTTCAAAATAATCAATACACTCTAGGAATGATCAAATAAATCGCATTGACCAGTGCTTTATTAGAATAATTATCTAATGATTTGAATGAAATGTACAATTGTATTTTATCATCATACTGATAACAAAATTCGATACTCAATGTGATGTTTTTCACAAATAATCTGAGTAATGTTAGATGTTTAAAGTAAAATTAAATCCAAAAAATGGACAAGTCGGCAAGATGAGATGAATTGAAAAAATGATAAACGGTCTTGAACACTAAAGATTGTTAGACAAAGTTGTGCTATTGTCATGGCAGAGTAGGTTAAATATAAAGCAGATGTTGTGCAAAATGTCGAAGATTGGAATTTCATCAAAGGTTAAGGAATAATCTTAGACGAGAAAAATATTGTTTTGTCTAGTGATTTCAAGGTCATGACGACACAGCGCTATCCAAAAAAGTAATCAATGAGGTGCTATGGAACTCGGTCAATCCTCGGAAGGTCTTTCTGAACAAATCGCAAAACACATTGCTGAGCAGATCATCCTTGGCGAGTTGGTCGAGGGCGAGCGTATTCAGGAAGTGCGTATTGCTACTGAGCTTGATGTCAGTCGAGGCTCGGTGCGAGAGGCATTGCTATTATTACAGCGCACCTATTTGATTGAGATTTTCCCACGTCGTGGTGCGATTGTTTCAGAAATGTCTAGCGGACAAATCCATTACCTATTTGAAACCAGTCTACTAGTGCTTGGTTATTTGGTACAGCAGATCAGTGATGCGTGGCAAAGTGCTGAACAAGCAGAGATGCAAAAGCTCCTTGATCAATTGTCAGTCCTTGTGCGAAGTGGAGACTTCGAGGGATTTTATGAGGCGATTTTTGAATTCCTCACCGCATATAATCGAAAAATGGATAATTTTTATCTGAGTAATATTTATCAGAGTATTCTACCGTCGATTCGCCGAGCATATTATTTGACTTCGAATAGCGCCAAGCGTGAGCTTCAAGAGGCGTATGCACTGTTTCAATTGGTGATTGATGCGATTTTGCGCAGAAATGCACAACAAGCTACTTTATTTATGGATGATTTTTGCCAACACTTACGCAATCTCGTGCTCGAATCTTTGGCACGAATGAAACAGGTCGAGTTGGCGTGGGCACGACGGTCACGTCGGTAATGTTGGGTGAGTCTGCATTGCAATCTATTATGTTTAAGTTATGCGTTTAAGTACTCTAAAGCTGGCAGGTTTTAAGTCTTTCTCCGAAAGCACCACCTTGCACTTTAAGGATAATCGCTCCGCTATCGTCGGACCGAATGGCTGTGGCAAATCCAATGTCATTGATGCCATTCGCTGGGTGATGGGCGAGTCCAGTGCCAAGCAACTTCGTGGTGGCAATATGCAAGACGTGATTTTTGCAGGGAGCTCATCTCGTAAGCCGAATAGCGTGGCAAGTGTCGAACTGCGTTTTGAAAATACCTTGGGGAAATTGGGCGGTGCATATAATGCCTACACCGAGCTTAGTGTAAAACGTCAAGTCAACCGTGAAGGTAAATCTGAATATTTCTTGAATGGTACTCGTTGTCGCCGTAAAGACATTACCGATATTTTCCTCGGTACAGGGCTTGGGCCTCGCTCGTATGCGGTGATTGAGCAGGGCATGATCAACCGACTGGTCGATGCCAAACCTGAAGAAATGCGAGTATTTATCGAAGAAGCGGCGGGAATTTCACGCTACCAAGCACGTCGTAAAGAAACCCTGCAACATCTTGAACATACTCAAGATAATTTGTCACGATTGCACGATATTGCCTCTGAATTAAAATCACAGATCAGAACGCTGAATCGTCAAGCTGAACAAGCAGAAAAGTATCAAAAAATAAAAACCGATGCACATCAACTGAAAGTACAACTCTGGTCAAGCCAATTTCATCAACATGGCGAACAGGTTGCCAAGCTCGCACAGCAACTTGCGACACTGAATCAAAACTATCAAACACAGCACAAAGCCTTGGAACAGACAGAAATCGAAACGCATTTATTACAGCAAAAACTGCAACAGCAACTCCCACAGTCTGAACAGCTACAAAAAGCATGGCAATCTGCCAAAGAAAAACTACAACAAAGTCGTTGGCAACTTGAGCAAGATCAACAGCATATCGAGCGATTACAACATAATATTGCTAAAGCGGAATCACAACAGCAAAGTGCTTTACTACAATACGATCAACAACAATCTGAGCGTGAAAATCTGCAAACGCAATTGGCGAAAGCACAAGATGCATTGGCTGAATATCAGCAGTTGAGCGAAGACAGCAGTTTTGATTTATCGGCATTGCAAGTGCGCATGACGCAACATGGCGAAGAGTTTAATCAACTCAAGCAATCGTTAAATCAGCTGCAACAACAGCGTAATCACTTGCACTATCAATATGAGCAGGTGCAGAAAAATCGGCAACGTGCTGAACAGCAAGCGCAACACCTGCAAAGTCAATTGGACTTAGCTCAAGATGAAGAGATTCAACTTGAACTCGATGATGTACAGATCGAATTGGCAAGTGTGCAGATTAAAATTGACGATGAACAGCAAAAGCAGAGTGAACAACACGATCAGCTTGAGCAGTTGCAACAGCAGAAAAATCAACTGCAACAACAACAGCAACATGTCAAATTGCTACATAAAAATCTCGAAGCGGATATTCGACAAACTGAAAAGTTGGTGAATGGACTGAATCAAAATACGGTGCATTCTGCCGAGCATCCATTACTCAGCCAATTGCAATTGACTGAGCAAGGCAAACAGCACAGTGAATTGATCGAAAAAGTCTTGGCGAAATGGCTACAAGCCAATGTGGTCGATGATTTAGATTGGTCATATCAAGGGCAACGTCAGCTCATTTTGAGTAAAGATTTAGATTTTTCAAAAATTGACGGTTTAGAATCCATTAACACATGGATTTCTTCAACGATTCATCCGCTGTGGCAAGGGATTTATGTTGCAAAAAACTTGACCGATGCAGAGGCAAATTTAAATCGCTTATCAACTCATGCCAGTATCATCACTGAAGATGGTTATTGGCTTGCACAAGATTGGTGGATCAATCTGAATTTGGATAATCAAGATCAAGCAGGGCTACTGCACTATCATCAACATTTGCAAAGTTTGCAGACGCA
The DNA here is from genome assembly GCF_947493735.1 of uncultured Acinetobacter sp. Taxonomy (GTDB): domain Bacteria; phylum Pseudomonadota; class Gammaproteobacteria; order Pseudomonadales; family Moraxellaceae; genus Acinetobacter. Next base: position 57,323 of record NZ_CANLSL010000017.1, read on the forward strand.
ATTTCAGGACAATCAACAGCAGATCGAACCGATTCAACAGCAACTCGATCAAGCCATTTTCGAATTAAAAAATCTTCAAACTGCACAACAGGAACGTCAGCAACAGCTCAAATCTTGGCAAAACACACAGCAACAATTGCTCACCACGCAAACCAAGCTACAAGCCAAAATCGAACATCAAGCGCAAAATACCGCACAATATCAAGAGCAGTTGCATATCTTGCAATTACAACTTGAAGATGATGTTGCAGAGCTTGAGCAGATTCAATATGACAAAGTGGCACTTGAGTTAAAAATTAACGATATTCAACCGCAAGTTGATACAGGGCAAGAGCTGGCGACAACGCATCAACAACAATTACACAGATTAAAAGCGCAGTTCACTGCCGATCAAAAACAACTGCAGGACACCACGCAAAGCATTCAACAGTTAGAGTCGAAACTGGCATTGATGGATAAAGATCAAGATTTTCATCAAGAACGTATGGCACAGCTCGATGAACAACAATTGGGTGCAAGACAACAGATTGCACGTCTGCAAACAGGTTTAGAAAAATATCAAGCCAATGTCGCCATCGCACAAGCGGATGCAGACCAATCTGAAAAAGCATGGCAGACATGGCAACAAGGGATTGCAACCCTACAGACTGAACAACAGCAACTGAGCGATCTGCGTCAGCAACAACAGCAAGATGATCAAGTCTTACGTGATCAATTGGAAAATACACGGTTACAATGGCAACAATATAAAACTGAACAGCACCATGCCAAGTCACAACTGGAAGAGCTTGGCGTACAGGCGACTGATGTTTCAAAACTAGACAGGTCGCAATTGCATGAAAATCTGCAAATTTCCCAAGTCAAAGCACAGTTGGAACAGCTTGAACAACAATTACAAAAAATGGGTGCGGTGAATCTGGTTGCATTTGAAGAACTGCAAGAAAAACAAGCACGCTTCGATGAGCTCGATCATCAAATTCAAGATTTGGAACAGACCGTAGCGCAATTGCAAGATGCGATGCAAAGTATTGATCAAGAAACCAAGCAATTGTTTATGAAGACTTTTGATCAAATCAACCGGGAGCTACAAGATCTATTTCCAAAAGTTTTTACGGGTGGTGAGGCGAGCTTGAGCCTAGAAGATGATTGGCAGTCAGGTGTACGTCTGATGGCACGACCACCTGGTAAAAGAAATAGTACCTTGGCACTGCTTTCAGGTGGTGAGAAAGCTTTGACGGCACTGGCTTTGGTCTTTGCGATCTTCCGTCTCAATCCTGCGCCATTTTGCGTATTGGATGAAGTCGATGCGCCACTAGATGACGCCAATGTAAATCGTTTTTGTAATTTGGTAAAAGAACTATCACAACAGGTACAATTCATTTACATTACACATAATAAGCTTGCCATGACCATGGCAACTGATCTTTTGGGAGTGACCATGCCAGAGGCAGGGAGCTCAAAACTTGTGGCGGTGAGCCTTGCACAGGCAGAAGCATACGGAATGATGGAGTAAAGTATGGATCAACTTTGGGAAATCGTTGGTATCATCGTGGCTGTGGTGATGGTGGTGATCGGATTACGTTTAATCCTGAAAAAGCCCAAAGAGCAAGCAGATGACACACCGTCAGAAGTATTGATTGAGGCGCAGAGCCAACAGCCTGTGACACCACGTCATCTTCGAAATGCTCAAGCGAATGTTGATCATACACAATCATTAAACCATGCAGAACGTAAGCAAAGCCTTGAACAAGTCTTCGATACGCAAGATACGGATAATCATGCAGATACAAAACAAACTGTAGAGGCAGATGGTTTTGAATTAGACGGTGAAAAATCCCAAGTGGAAACTACTCAAGAACAGAGTTCACTGCGTGCAAATACCCAACAAGATTTATTCTCTGCTGATCCTGCTGATGTGGAACATGAATCAAGTACGGATAAATCTGTAGAAATTGAAACAGTTCAAACAGAAACTACAGATGAAATCGTTACAACAAATCCTTCTGTAGCACCTGATAAAGCCGATGAGATTGAACGCTTTATTGAGCAATTGGATAATGATCAAGCCGTCGAAACGCAGAAAACTCAAGATACTGAAAATGATTTAGTTGATGAAAATACGGATGCAGATACAACATCAGACAATCCATTAGAAACAGTAAAAATCGAAGAGTGGCAGGGCGAAAGTGATGTGCTCGATGCGCACTTGAGCGAGCAATATCGCAATGATGAAGAAAGTGCTTTAGCAAAAGCCGAGCAACTCATTGCGCTTTATCTTTATCCAAATCCGACACGTGCCTTGTCGGGCGATCGTGCGCTGAAAACTTTATTAAAATATGGCTTACGTTTCGGTGAAATGTCTTGTTTTCATCGCTATGAAAATCCTGAAACGGTCAGTCCACTGATGTTTAGTGTACTGCGTATCAATGATGACGGTGCACCAACAGGCTTTGATCTTGAAACTTTACCAAGTGAAGAGGTGAAAGGTTTAGCTTTCTTTTTAGCCCTACCAAATAGTCATGCGGTACAAGGCTTTGACATGATGGTCAGTCTTGCAGGTTTGATGGCACGTGATATTGGTGGTTTAGTCTTTGATGAGCAGTCATTAGAGCTGACACCGCAACTCCGTGATCATTGGCGACATTATGTGATTGAATATAAATCATCGAAGTAAATAACCCGAACACTTAAAAGCGCATCATCAAGATGCGTTTTTTTATACTCAAAATTTAAATTACAGCTTTTGGGACAATCTAAAATATGAGTAACAGGCTTTCCCTATCATGACCATCGTTTAATTCACATGCCTAAATCTGACTGTTTTGCTCAACTTCAAATGCGAAATGTTGTATCATATACGCAGTAATTTTAGGAGTAAGATGTATGTCTAACCAAGCCACAAATTCAACTGATGCCGATCAAATTCCAAATATGATCATTACACCAACGGCACAGGAGTATTTGAAAGATTTATTGGCGAAGCAAAATACTCCTGGGATTGGCGTGCGTATCTTTGTCGAAAGCCCAGGAACTGCACGTGCAGAATGCTGTATGGCATATAGTGCGCCCGAAGATGTGGTGCCAACCGATTACAAGCAAGATTATCCTGATTTTCCTGCATTTATCGACACACCGTCTATTCCGTATTTAAAAGATGCAGTGATCGACTACAACAAAGATCGTTTTGGTGGTCAATTAACCTTTAAAGCACCAAACTCAAAAGTCCCACGCGTTGGACCTGATGCGTCGATTGAAGAGCGTATTGCGTATGTCCTGCAAGCGGAAATTAACCCAGGGTTGGCAAGTCATGGTGGTAACTGTAGTCTGCTTGAAGTTTACGAAGATAAAGAACACGGCTTAACAGCGGTATTGCAGTTTGGTGGTGGATGTCAGGGTTGTTCAGCGATCGACCTTACATTAAAGCAAGGCGTAGAAACCACGTTACAATCGCATATTCCAGAGCTTGCACGTGTGATTGATAAAACCGACCATACGCAAAATGATGGCGCTTATATGAAATAAGCGGGTTGTTTTTTGAAAATGAAAGATCACTACGGTGGTCTTTTTTATTTGTACCTTTGAAAGATGAAATTTCACATTTTAATTTCCAATGATGCAATCCGCACAAGTCTTAAAAATTCTGCTAAAGTAGCCTACGCTTTTTCAAAGATAACATGCTGTTGAAAAAGCAGTTAAACCATAAATTTTTTAATGTAATTTGCATTCAATCTTTTTGCTTACAGGTGCGTACGCTATGCTTCTTATGATTGATAATTATGACTCTTTTACTTATAACATCGTGCAATACTTTGGCGAGTTGGCACAAGAGGTAAAAGTCGTTCGCAATGATCAAGTGACTTTAGAAGACATCGAGCGTTGGCAACCAAAATACTTAGTGATCGGACCTGGTCCGTGTTCACCGACTGAAGCGGGGATTTCAGTGCCTGCGATTCAACATTTTGCAGGGAAAATTCCACTACTTGGCGTATGTCTTGGACATCAAGCGATTGGTCAGGCTTTTGGTGGCAATATTATCCGTGCCAAAACCGTGATGCACGGTCGCCTGTCCGATATGTATCATTCTGATCAAGGGATTTTTAGCAATTTGCCGTCGCCATTCTCTGCGACACGTTACCACTCTTTGGTGATTGAGCAGGCAACGATTCCCGATTGTTTTGATGTGACCTGTTGGACGCAAGAAGCGGATGGTTCGATTGAAGAAATCATGGGCGTAAAACATAAAATTTTGCCGATCGAAGGGGTGCAGTTCCACCCTGAATCGATTTTGAGCCAACATGGGCATCAAGTCTTTCAGAATTTTTTAGAGATTTATAAATAAATGAATATCCAACAAGCACTCAATCACATCACCAAAAATATCCATCTCACCCAAGCGCAGATGGAAGATGTGATGCGCAGTATTATGCAAGGCGAGGCGACTGATGCACAGATCGGTGCGCTGATGATGGGTTTGCGCCTCAAAGGTGAAAGTATTGATGAAATCACCGCAGCAGCGCGCATCATGCGTGAGTTTGCCATCAAAATCGACGTCAGCGATATTGAGTATTTAGTCGATATCGTCGGTACTGGTGGCGATGGGCAAAACCTATTTAATGTGTCTACCGCATCGAGCTTTGTCATCTCGGCAGCAGGGGCGACCATAGCCAAACATGGCGGTCGTGGCGTATCGAGTAAATCGGGTTCATCGGATGTGCTTGAGCAAGCAGGTATTTGCCTTGACCTTGACATGGTGCAGATCGAACGTGTCATTCGTGAGATGGGCGTGGGATTCTTATTTGCACCGAATCATCACCAAGCCATGAAATATGCCGCAGCCCCTCGTCGTGAACTGGGTATTCGGAGCTTTTTCAATCTACTTGGGCCACTGACCAATCCTGCGGGTGTGAAGCGTTTTGTCATCGGCGTGTTTTCTGATGAGCTGTGCGTGCCAATGGCAGAAGTGCTGAAACAACTTGGCGCTGAGCATGTGATGGTGGTGCATTCCAAAGATGGTTTGGATGAAATCAGTCTTGCTGCGGAAACCGCTGTTGCCGAACTGAAAAATGGTGAAATCACCGAGTGGACGATCAAGCCTGAAGACTTTGGTATCACCTCACAGACGTTGACTGGTTTGTCGGTGGCAGATTCGGCAGAAAGCCTAAAACTGATCAATGATGCACTGGGTAAAAATAAATCGGACATTGGCGAGAAAGCCGCAGATATGATCACGCTAAATGCGGCGGCAGGGCTGTATGTATCAGGTCTATGCAAAGACATGAAGCAAGCGGTTGATTTGGCACAAGATATTATCTATGGCGGTCAAGCCTTAGAGAAAATGAGTATCGTTGCTGAATTTACTCAAAATCTGAAACAGCAACAATCTTCAAGCGCAGAATAAGGTCAGGTCATGCACGCAGATATTCAAAATACCATCTTGGGCAAAATCGTTGCACGCAAGTTTGAAGAAATCGCTGAAAAGAAAAAGCAATTTAGCTTTGCCGATTTAGAAGAATTGGCACAGCAAGCGACTGCAACTCGTGGCTTTGCCAACGCACTGAATCAAAAGTCGCCTGCGATCATCGCTGAAGTGAAAAAAGCCTCGCCGTCAAAAGGCGTGATTCGTGCGGACTTCCAACCTGCGCAAATCGCCAAAGAATATGAGCAAGCAGGGGCGGCGTGTTTGTCTGTATTGACTGATGTAGACTTTTTCCAAGGGCATCATGATTATTTACGTATTGCTCGGGAAGCCTGTGCTTTGCCTGCACTGCGTAAAGACTTCATGGTTGAGCCATATCACATCGTAGAAAGTCGTGCACTGCATGCGGATTGTATCTTGTTGATCGTGGCGTGTTTGAGTGATACACAGCTCAATGAATTGTCTAGTCTGGCTTTCGAGCAGGGCATGGATGTGTTAGTCGAAGTGCATGACGAAGCGGAAATGGAACGTGCGCTCAAGCTCCTTGAGCAATGTCTACTCGGTGTCAATAACCGTAATCTCAAGACCTTTGAGGTGGATTTGGCGACCACAGTACGTTTAAAAGATATGGCAAATGATCGTGTGATCATCACCGAAAGCGGTATCAGCACACCTGAGCATGTGCAATATATGCGAGATCATGCGGTAGATCGCTTCTTGGTCGGTGAAGGCTTTATGAAGCAGCCGCATGCAGGTCAGGCGTTGGAGGCATTGTTTGGGGAGCCGATTTCGGTTTAGTAGGTTCAATCGAAAATGGCATCTTTATTTCAGAAAATTATTGGGAAATTGTTTTTTAGAAAAGTACGGTTGTATGCAATTCCTATTGAAACATGGTGTAGCTAGTGAGAAATTTTTTCATTGATTTAGAACCTTTTAATAAAGAAGATTTTATTCAAATCCTTAAAACAAACAAAAATGATAAAAAATTCAAACATACTGAATGTTTGCAATTTAGGAATGAAATTAAGCCTGTTGACTTATATTGTTATTTACATGCTAAGTATGGATCACCGAATGGCATTTTGACACTGATGAGGAATAAAGAGTTAGGTTCGGCTAATTTAATTCAATGGGATTGGATGCTTAAAAGTGATTTAGGAACTGTTCATGTACAAGGACATAATTTTAAAACAGAGGTTTTTATCTCTCATAATATGGAAGTTGGTAGTATAAAAAATATTGACTTTATTGATCAAATTAAATCTGATTTTAAAAATTATGGTAAAGAAATATCAATTATTAAAAAATCCTTAGAGAAATGGACAGAATTTGTGAACCCATTTTTCATTATTCAATCGACTATTCATCAAAATTTTTTAAAACTTGAGGAATTAAAACTAGATCTATCAGAAGATAAGATATCAAATATTTTTGAATTAGAAGATCAAAGTAGCTGGGTAGAGATAACAAATAAATATTATTCCGCTATCGGTATTATTTATGGTCTTCGATCAATGCTACCAGTGATGGCGGAGTCTTTTATAAACTGCTTGATTTTTGTTTTATGTAAGCCAGAGATAAAGTCATCTTCTAGATTATTTGAAGCAGTAATAAGACAACAAATTGATATAAGAGTTCAAAGTTTACATCTTAATTGTAATTATTTTTCTGAGCCAATAGATTATAGCTCAATGGAATGTAAGAAATTTCATACTTTAATGAATGAGCGAAATGATATGTTGCATGGAAATATTAATATTAAAAAACAATCATATGGTGATGTATATTTTAATCAAGATATGGCAATTTACGATACTTATCAAGATCATTGGGAAAAGTCTATAGGGATACTAATCCAAACCGTAAAATTTGAATCAATCCATCAAGATTTAATAGTAGTTGAAAATTTTATCGAATACATTTTATCTAAATTAAGTACGAATATTAGTGAAAGTTTGAAAAGTTTATTAGATAAAACCTATTTAGGCTATAATGAAAAGACGGGAAGGATAGGGGGCGAATTCAAACATGAGGTGCGACAGATTTAAAAGCACTATGATAATCAACCAGTTGAGAAAAAGCCTCCAATGGT
>NZ_CANLSL010000018.1 GCF_947493735.1 uncultured Acinetobacter sp.
CAGCAGATAGTGGTACAGATGGGTTCGACATGAAAATATACTCAGAAAATTTCAGGCATTATAACTTGCATGCCGCAGAAATCTATTGCTAATTCTCGCCATAAAAAAACGACCGCCCTTAGGCAGTCACTTTACACAATTAAACTAAGGGGCTTTAAAAAGTTACACTTGTTGAATACCAGCGACTAACCAATCTGCTTGGCTATTTTCAGTTTTAACAAAATGCCAAATCTCAGTAAATGGTTGCGGTAAGCTGTTTAAATCTTCACTTACTGTACCTGTAAAACGTACACTGACTACATATTGACCATTTTCTGTGGCTTGCTCAACTACGTTTGCAGTCAAATTGCTAAATTCTGCAACATCATGATTACTGGCAATTTCTTGATGCATTTGTTGATACATGTCAGTCGTGAAATATTTGCGAATTTCATCAATATTGCTACCACTATTCATTGCTTGAATATGGTTAAAGCGTTGGCGTGCAAAACGTAAAAATGTCGCAGGCTCTGTGCCATCAGGCAGAGCATTGCCACTATTCATGGTTGCGCCAAATGGTGCACTTGGTGTCGCTTGTGCGTTTGCACTGCCACCATTCAAAGGCTGACCAAAAATATTGGTATTACCTGATGGTGTATTTTGCTTTTGGAATGGACTTTGAGTTGGTGCTGATTGTGTGCGAGCTTGACCATTACCATGATTATTTGGTGCGTATGGATTAGCACTATTGCCTGCGAGTTGTTGCTTTTTTGCTGTGAACTTACGGAACAAGAAGAAAGCAATACCTGCGATCAATAGCAACCAAATCCAGCTAAAGCCACTTTTTTCTTCTTCCTGCTGTGTTGGGTTTGATTGGCGATCATCAGCCATCGCATTGGCTGCGACCGCACCTACTGCTGCACCTGCGACACCCGCAGCAACCATACCGCCAACATTTGAACCACGACGTTGGGTCTGCGTATTTGCATTTTGTTGTGCATAGCTGTTTTGGCTAGGATTACTGTTATAACTTTGGCTTGAGCTTTGACGTTTCATACCATAGCTTTTACCGCCACCTGCACGCTTTGCTTCAGCAATTGGTACAGCGAGAAAACTGGTGAGGAGAAGAGCGAGTACGGCACTTTGTGCTTTCTTTTGCATAAGATGCAATTTCCATATTAAAAAAAATCTGTTAGATGAATAATGCGGTAATTCTCACAAAATTCAAGTGAAAAGCTGTGACAAGACATTAAAAAATGCGTGTATTTAATGAAGCGTGAATTGTGCAAATTTGCGTTGCAATTTAGCTTTCATCAGCCAGTTGCATCGCTGAATCTAAGGCTTCATGCAATCGAGCAACTGAAATGACATGGAGTCCTTTAATCGCTTGCTGTGGTGCATTGCCACGAGGCACGATCACGGTTTTAAAGCCATGTTTTTGTGTTTCTTTCAAACGCTCTTGACCATTAGGTACAGGACGGATTTCCCCTGATAAACCCACCTCACCAAATACTGCCAAATGTTGTGGAAGGGCTTTGCCACGTAAACTAGATGCGCAGGCGAGCAACACCGCCAAGTCTGAACCTGTTTCAGTGATCTTTAAACCACCTACAATATTGACATACACATCTTGCCCGACCATTTGCACACCGCCATGACGGTGCATGACTGCCAATAACATAGACAAACGGTTTTGCTCCAAACCAAGCGCCACACGGCGAGGCTGTCCATGCGCATCATCGACTAAGGCTTGCACTTCAACTAAGAGCGGGCGAGTGCCTTCACGACTGACCATCACGATCGAACCGGGGATTGCTTCGTCATAACGACTCAAGAAAATTGCCGATGGATTGGCGACTTCTTTTAAGCCTTTATCGGTCATGCCAAAAACACCAAGCTCATTCACTGCGCCAAATCGATTTTTGACCGCACGGATCATACGATAACGTGAGTCTGATTGCCCCTCAAAATAAAGCACGCAATCTACCATATGCTCAAGCACACGAGGTCCTGCCAGCGAACCTTCTTTCGTCACATGACCGACGATAAATAGCGATGTACCTGTATGTTTGGCAAAACGTGTGAGAATCGCCGCCGACTCTCGAATCTGTGATACGCCACCTGGTGCGGATTGGATGGTTTCGGTAAATAGCGTTTGAATCGAATCAAGCACAGCCATCTGTGGGCGTTCTTGGACGAGTACTTCACAGATACGTTCTACACAAGTTTCTGCCATGACTTTGAGTGAATTCATGGGTAAATCTAAACGCTTGGCACGCATGGCAACTTGCGATAAAGATTCTTCACCTGTGATGTACAGCGCAGACTGTTGTCCTGCCATATAGGTCGCAGTCTGCAGGAGAATGGTGGATTTACCGATACCAGGATCACCGCCGATCAGTACCACAGAGCCAGTAACTAGACCGCCACCGAGTACACGGTCAAATTCACCGATACCTGTGGTGGTACGTGATTCATGGCTGACTTGCACTTGATCGAGTGTGGTAACACTAGAGCTTTGTCCTGCATAGCCACCTGTTTTAATGCCTGATTTGCCACGATGTGCTGTGGTTGATTCGAGCGTGGTTTCGACTAAACTGTTCCACTCGCCACAATCAGAACATTGTCCTGCCCATTTTGGGTGATCGGTACCACAATGCTCACAGCGATAGACAGTTTTGGCTTTACTCATAAGAAAAATCAGAAATTATTGAAATTGAATTTGCATTGATTATAAGGAGAATTGCTTAGCTTGCCAAAGTATAAATGGCATTAGAAAATTATATGTGACAGATTTAGTCGTGAATAGATTTATAGAATAAAAAAACCAGCTGGACGAATCCAACAGGTTTTTAATTTTTCAACTTTTAAAAAGCCTACTTTGAAAACTTAGTACAACTCACCAGACTTACGTTTTGCAATAAAGTCTTTGGTTTGTTTCACCACGATGCCCGATAACAACAACAGGGCGATCAAGTTTGGTGCAGCCATTAGACCGTTGAAGGTATCTGCCATGAGCCATACCAGATCAAGTGTCGCAACCGTACCAATAAAGATCGACGCAATATAGATCAAACGATATGGTAGAACGAACTTCTCACCGAGTAGGTAGGTCGCACATTTCTCACCGTAGTAGCACCAACCGAGAATGGTTGAGTAAGCGAAGAAGATAATGCCGAAAGTCACAATCCAACCGCCCATACCCGGTAAGAGCTGATTAAAGGAATCTGTGGTCAGTACTGCACCAGTCTTTTCCATAAAGCTACTATCATTGATCATAAACGCCATCGTGAGCACCAAACCAGTGATGGTACAGACGATGATGGTGTCAATGAACGTACCTGTCATCGACACAAGACCTTGACGAACAGGGTGGTCGGTTATTGCAGCAGCAGCAGCGATCGGCGCAGAACCCATACCTGCCTCGTTCGAGAACACACCACGAGCCACACCGTAACGAATAACCGCACCAATCGCACCACCTGCAACTGCCTGACCAGTAAACGCATCAGTAAAGATCAATTTAAATGCAGGAATGATCAGCTCTGCGTGCATAAAGATAATAACTAAACCACCAAGCACATAGATGATCGCCATGAAAGGAACGATAATTGTTGATGCTTTGGCAATCGATTTAATCCCGCCCAAGATCACTAATGCAGAAAGAATGGTAATCACCACACCAACGATCCACGTTTGTACGCCCATACTATTTTCTACAGCGAGCGCAACCGTATTGGACTGTACAGAACTACCGATACCGAACGATGCAAGTGTTCCGAATAAGGCAAAAAGAATCGCAAGCCATTTCCATTTTAGACCACGTTCGATGTAATACATCGGACCGCCTGACATTTCGCCTTTTTCGTTTTGCACACGGAATTTTACCGCCAATACACCTTCGGCATATTTAGTTGCCATACCGAACAATGCAGTGAGCCACATCCAAAAAACCGCGCCTGGTCCACCGAGTGCACAAGCTGTTGCAACACCTGCAATATTACCAGTACCGATTGTCGCAGCCAGTGCAGTCATCAATGCGCCAAACTGAGAAATATCACCTTTAGCTGATTTTGCACGTTCATGCTTACCAAATACTTGCTTGAATGCGAGTGGTAATAATCGAATTTGTAGAAACAATAAACGAAGTGTGAGATAGATACCCGTACCAACTAACAAAATGAGCATTGGTGGGCCCCAAACGAAGTCACTTAAGACTTTGAACAAGCTTTGTAATTCTTCCATAAGATGCTTCTTATTCCTCTTAAAACGGATTTAGCATATTGACTTATTTGTTGACAAGCAAGTGGCATGCCATAACTTTTACCTGAAGTGATTTAAATTTTGAAAAAATTTGCGTTTATTTTTCTATTTTTTAATCAATTTATTTTTAGGTAAATCATATTGAGTTTTTATGATTGATTTTCATGATTTGGCATATCAATAGCTTTTAATAAACTCGCTATATTTATTGCATATTTTCGAGCTATACTTTGGGCAATAATTTTTTAAGCGATTTACATCATGCAATTGATTAAAATCAGTTTGATTTCATTGGTTTCAGTGTTGATGCTTAGTCAGTTGACTGCATGTGGTCAATCTGGACAGCTCATGTTGCCATCTGATCCAAATATGGATAAGCGTTCGAACTATATTTTGTATAAACAAAACAAAATAGATGCAGAAAAGTCACAAGGGCAGTCTGCTAACGCCGAAGATCATGTGACAGATAAGGCGACAGATCAGGTGGCAGAGTAAACATACTCGGAATCATGATTTGGGTTCTCTGAGTAGATATTGAAATTTGATATTGAAAGAATTGTATTTTAAGGATTTTTAAATGAGCTTCACCCGTCAAGATGGCGTACTTTTTGCCGAGCAATGTTCACTGGAAGATTTGGCAAGCCAATATGCGACACCGCTTTATGTCTATTCAAAAGCTGCCTTAACCAAACATTATCAGGCTTTTGATGAGGCTTTTGGTTTTATTGATCATCAGATTTGCTTTGCGGTGAAATCAAATTCCAATATTGCGGTGCTCAATGTCTTGGCAAAACTCGGTGCAGGCTTTGATATCGTCACAGGTGGAGAATTGGCTCGTGTCTTGGCGGCGGGCGGTGATCCTGCAAAAATCGTGTTCTCGGGATTGGGAAAATCCGAAGCGGATATTGAAAAAGCCTTAGAAGTGGGCATTGCGTGTTTTAATGTTGAGTCTTATGCAGAACTCGATCGCATCCAAAAAGTCGCTGCACGTGTGGGCAAAAAAGCGCCAGTTTCCTTACGTGTCAATCCTGATGTCGATGCCAATACCCATCCGTATATCTCGACAGGACTCAAAGAAAATAAATTTGGTATTCCAAATGATAGCGTCTATGCAACTTATCAATATGCGGCGAGTTTATCCCATCTGAATATTGTCGGTATTGACTGTCATATCGGTTCACAGCTTACTGAAACACAGCCATTTGTTGATGCGCTAGATCGTGTCATTGAGATGATTACACAGCTCAAAACTCTCGGTATCAACATTGAACATATTGATGTCGGTGGCGGTTTGGGTGTGGTCTATAAAGATGAAACGCCACCAAGCTTTGCAGAATATGCCAATGCGATGCGTCCAAAACTGGAACAGCTTGGGCTAAAAGTCTATATGGAACCAGGGCGCAGTATTAGTGCCAATGCAGGCGTGTTGCTGACTAAAGTTGATTTGCTCAAACCAACCAAACATCGCAATTTTGCCATTGTCGATGCAGCGATGAATGATTTAATTCGTCCGTCATTGTATGAAGCATGGATGAACATTGAATCCGTGACTCCACATAAGAGTGTAGAAATCAAGTCGTGGGATATCGTTGGGGCAATCTGCGAAACAGGTGATTTCCTTGGGAAAGATCGTGCGCTTGCTTTGCAAGAAAATGATATCCTGGCAGTGCAAGGTGCAGGAGCGTATGGCTTTGTGATGAGTTCGAATTACAATAGTCGTGGGCGAGCTGCGGAAGTAATGGTCGATGGCGAGCAGTCTTATTTGATTCGTGAGCGTGAAAGCATCGAATCATTATGGGCGAATGAGCGTCTTTTACCTGAACAAGTCACGCAATCAAATAGTTAAACAAAGTCAAAGGAGTAATGCATGATTTTACAATACAGCAAAATGCATGGTCTAGGTAATGACTTTGTGGTGATTGATTTGGTGCGTCAACGTGCATACTTAGATACCGTGACGATTCAGCGTATGGCAGATCGTCATTTCGGTATTGGTTTTGATCAATTGCTGATTGTTGAGCCACCAGAAGATCCAACAGCGGATTTCAAATATCGAATTTTTAATAGTGATGGCTCGGAAGTTGAGCAGTGTGGTAATGGTGTACGTTGTTTCGCTCGCTTTGTCTATGAACAGCAACTGACTTATAAAACCAAAATCCTTGTGCAAACCAAGTCAGGTATTGTCGAGCCTGAACTCGGTGCGAATGGTTGGGTACGCGTCAATATGGGACAGCCAAAGTTCTTACCTGAACAAATCCCATTTCAAGCGGAACAAGCGCAAGATCTCTATTCACTCCAACTGAAAGATGCAGAAATCAGTATTGATGTGGTCAATATGGGTAATCCGCATGCAGTGACTTTGGTGGATGATGTCTTGACCGCAGATGTCGCAACGATCGGTCCACAGATTGAGTCACATGAGCGTTTTCCTGAGCGTGTCAACGCAGGCTTCTTACAAGTAATTTCACGTAATAAAGCACGTCTTCGTGTCTATGAGCGTGGCGTTGGTGAAACGCTCGCCTGTGGCACAGGTGCATGTGCCGCAGTAGTTAGCGGTATTCGTCGAGGCTTACTCGACAATAATGTCGATATTGAACTGGCAGGTGGCATGCTCAATATCGCATGGGCTGAAGGTGAGCCGGTATGGATGACTGGACCGACGGCGACTGTCTATGAAGGGCGTTTTGATTTGCGTTATTTTCAAAGTTAAATTTTCAGGTTAAGTATTTATCCAAAGGACGAAGGATAAAAGCAAATGACAAATCAAATATCTAATCAGCATTCGCATAAAGATTATCTTTATGCGTGGTTAGATGTTTTATCGGTTCAACAACACTCCCCAAATACCATCGAAGCCTATCACCGCGATGTACACAGCTTTCTGCACTATTGCCTTGAACAGCAGATTCAGATTCAAGATGTCGAATTGTCTGATTTAAGGCAATATTTAAGTTTTTGTGTAGAACAAAAGAACTGGTCGAATCAAAGCATGCAACGTGCTCTGTCGGCGATTCGCCAGTTTATGCAATGGCTACAAAATCAAGGCGTGCATGACAATGCACAGATTCAAGATTTTAAAATCAAACGTCAGCCACGACCACTTCCAGGCATGTTATCACCTGAAAACATTCAACAGCTGCTTGATCAACCTGCTCCAAGTACAGAGAATCAACAATGGCTGTGGGCTCGTGATAAGGCGATGCTCGAACTACTTTACTCGAGTGGCTTGCGTCTACATGAGTTGGTTGAATTAAAGCTGAATGATATTGCATGGTCAGAGCAATTGATTCGAGTGACAGGTAAGGGCAACAAAACCCGAGTGATTCCTTTTGGGCAAAAAGCCGAACAGGCTTTAAAACAATGGTTGACTGTTCGATTGCGAAAGCCAATTGATCACCATTTTGTCTTTATCTCACAGAATGGTCAGCAAATTTCTGATCGTCAGGTACAAAATCGAGTCAAGCAACAAGCGCAACGTGCAGGACTGAGTGCTGATTTGCATCCGCATTTGATACGGCATTGTTTTGCTAGTCATATGCTTTCGGCAAGTGGCGATCTGCGTGCAGTGCAGGAGATGCTCGGGCATAGCAATCTCAGTACCACACAAGTCTATACCCATTTAGATTTTGCGCATTTAGCGAAGATTTATGATCAATCCCACCCCAGAGCAAAAAAGACTTAACTTTCATTTTCTCATAAGTATTCACAGCCAATTTCTGCAGGAATATCGCCATGAATATGCAACAATTCGAGCAATGTCGGCAACATATCCAAACGATTCAGGAAGCGTATTGAAGTATCATCGGCAAAGACTTTGTCGGTTATCAAAATCATTGTATTCGTATGGCAGGCTGTTGTTTAGCATTGCTTTCACAGCAAACTCAAAATACAGATATAGATGCAGTTGAAAAGATCGCTATTGCAGCCGCTTTTCATGATATTGGCATTTGGACAGCAGACACGATTGACTATCTCGAACCGAGTATTCCGCCGATGTTGGACTATTTGGCAGAGCAAGATAAAGAACATTGGTCAGATGAAATTCATGTGATGATTGTTGAGCATCATAAGATCACCACAACACAATACCCACAATATCCGCTAGTTGAGATTTTTCGTAAAGCAGATTTAGCAGATTTTTCACTTGGTTTGGTGCGTTCGGGTGTGCCGAAACACACGATGAAATATTTAAAACAACAGTATCCAAATGCGGGATTTCATAAACTCTTGTTTGAGCTGACTTTGAACCATTTGCCAAAATCACCACTGAATCCGTTGCCAATGATGAAATGGTAGGTTAGCTTAGATTAATTTTTTGACTAAATAATCATCATTTGCAATTTGGAGTTGTGACGCTTTGGTCATGCTATGTTTATGAATTTTAGTCAAAAACTTTATTTATAAAAGTGATAGATATAAGTTCTTTAGTTATATTTAAGGATTTAGATTTTTCCGTTTTAAATTTAATTTTTCTTGCATAGCTGATTGTATTTCAAGGTAATTATATTCAAGAAATGACGTTTTTCACCATTAAAAATGAACAATCACAAATATAAGCAGATCAGACAATTGGTATTTGCGACCCAAATTATTCACATTAGGCAATAATATTTGGTCAAGCTGATCCATTATCATGCCGTCAAAATGGTCAATTGGGTGATGTTTTTTACGACTTTTTACATCAACGCCTTGATTGTGACTTGACCGTGACACCCAATGCAATGCAAGATAAGGCACGATAATTTTAAGCAAAGTGGTTTGCAGTGCAAAAAGCACGATTGTTAAACACTTTATAAACTCTCATCTGAAAGAGCCGAGGAATTACATGAAGGCACTTGTTGCTGTAAAACGTGTGGTAGATGCCAACGTGAAAGTACGCGTAAAAGCGGACAATAGCGGTGTTGATTTGACCAATGTAAAAATGTCAATCAACCCATTCTGTGAAATCGCTGTTGAAGAAGCAGTACGTTTGAAAGAAAAAGGTACAGTTTCTGAAATCGTTGTGGTTTCAATCGGTCCTAAAGAAGCGCAAGAGCAAATCCGTTCGGCAATGGCACTTGGTGCAGACCGTGGTATCTTGGTAGAAACTGCTGATGATATCGGTGCTTTAGAAGTTGCAAAAACATTGAAAGCAATCGTTGAAGCTGAAAAGCCTGAATTGATTCTTTTGGGTAAACAAGCAATTGATGACGACTCTAACCAAGTTGGTCAGATGCTTGGCGCATTGCTTGGCGCAGGTCAAGGTACTTTCGCTTCAGAGGTGAAAGTGGACGGCGGTAAAGTACAAGTGACTCGTGAAATCGACGGTGGTCTACAAACTGTTGAATTGCAACTTCCTGCAATCATTACTACAGACTTACGTTTGAACGAACCACGTTATGCTGCATTGCCTAACATCATGAAAGCACGTAAAAAACCGCTTGAAACTAAATCTCTTGCAGATTACGGCGTAACTGCGGGTACAAACCTTAAAACAGTTAAGGTTGAACCACCTGCAGAGCGTAAAGCTGGCGTACAAGTGAAGTCTGTTGATGAGCTTGTAGAAAAATTGAAAAACGAAGCAAAAGTAATCTAATACAGAGGGATAAAAAATCATGAGTATTTTAGTTCTTGCTGATCACAATAACGAAACACTTAACGGTGCGACTTTAAACGTTGTTGCTGCAGCTCAAAAAATCGGTGGTGATATCACTGTATTGGTCGCAGGTTCTGGTGCGCAAGCGGTTGCTGATGCAGCTGCTAAAGTTGCAGGTGTGAGCAAAGTATTACTTGCTGACAACGCTGCATATGCAAACCAATTGGCTGAAAACGTAGGAGCTTTGGTTGCTGACGTGGCTAAAGGCGGCTACAAGCACGTTCTTGCAGCATCAACCACAACTGGTAAAAATATCTTGCCACGTGTCGCTGCACTTTTAGACGTAAGTATGATCACTGACATTATCGCTGTTGATTCAGCGACTACATTCAAGCGTCCAATCTATGCAGGTAATGCGATCGCAACTGTTGAATCTTCTGAGTCAATCGTTGTGGGTACAGTACGTGGTACAGCATTTGATGCTGTAGCAGCAGAAGGCGGTTCAGCGGCTGTTGAAGCGGTAAGCGATGCAAAAGATGCAGGTATTTCTAAGTTTGTATCTGAAGAAATCGTGAAGCTTGACCGTCCAGAATTGACTGCTGCACGTATCGTTGTATCAGGTGGTCGTGGCGTAGGTTCTGGTGAAAACTATCACAAAGTCCTTGATCCATTGGCTGATAAGCTTGGTGCTGCTCAAGGTGCATCTCGTGCGGCAGTAGATGCTGGCTTTGTACCAAACGACTTCCAAGTCGGTCAAACTGGTAAAATCGTTGCACCTGACCTCTATATGGCGATCGGTATCTCTGGTGCGATTCAGCACTTGGCGGGTATGAAAGATTCTAAAGTGATCGTTGCGATCAACAAAGATGAAGAAGCGCCAATTAACGGTGTTGCAGACTATTGGTTAGTTGCAGACTTGAATACAGCAGTACCTGAGTTAGTTTCTAAACTTTAATGTTTAACTAACTCAACGTCTGTTGTAAAAACGCTCTAAGGAAACTTGGGGCGTTTTTTTATATTTGATGTCCTTAATTTAAATTGCGATTTAAACAGTGATTTAAAAATGTAAATTACGCTTTGAATATCCAAGATGAAAATTAGGATGTTTACAATAATGTCATTTCAAGCATATTTCTTAAAACTGGCACAATACAACCAATGTGCAAATCAGTAATTGTATGACGTGCTGAATACATTGGATGATTCACAGCTTCATCAACTTCAACCAAATTTCTTTGATAGCATCATCAAGACGGCAAATCATAATTGGGTTGGTGATACGCTTTGGCTTGGTCGTATAGATGGCAATCAGCCTGCAGAATACCAACTCGATAGTGTGGTTTTTCATGATATTCAAAACTTAACTAAAGCGAGAATACAACTCGATCAAGAAATTATTAAATACATTGAAAAAACAACGGAACAGGACATTCTTGGAAAAGTCACGTATTCACGGTGGGGTGAACTGATGCAAGAAAATTTATATGATGTATTGGCACATCTCTCTAATCATCAAACGCACCACCGTGGGCAACTACACAGCATGGTATTTGCCATCACAGGGAAATCCATAGCTTTAGATATGATCATTTTTCAGCGCATAAAATAATAAAAATGAATTAATTTTTTGACCCACTTCTCAAAGCCATTCTAAATTGATAATTCGATAAAATTACATTGTTTTGACTTCGTTTATAGTGTTTACAGGGCTTTACAGAGTCCATAAGGATATATACATACACAAGGGTGATTTCGTGATGAAGAAGATATTTCAAACATTAATTGTATCGTCAACGCTCATGATGAGTGCAATGGCTACGTTTGCAGCTAGTCCTATTGTAGGCTATTGGAAAAGTATTGATGACCGTACAGGCGAGCCACTATCTTTAATAGAAATCAAGCAAGAGAAAGATGGAACGTATTCTGGAACGATTATCCATCGTTATCCGAATCAAGGTGGGCATACCTTAACGACTTGTGCAAAGTGCCCATAACCATTTAAAGATAAGCCATTAGTAGGTTTGAAGATTTTGACTGGCTTCACTGAGCTTGCGAAAAAGCCAGGTTATTATGTCAATGGTAAGGTCGTTGATGC
Organism: uncultured Acinetobacter sp.; assembly: GCF_947493735.1. GTDB lineage: Bacteria > Pseudomonadota > Gammaproteobacteria > Pseudomonadales > Moraxellaceae > Acinetobacter. The sequence goes on from NZ_CANLSL010000018.1 coordinate 11,913, forward strand.
AAAAAGCGGTGGTGTTTACAAAGGTAAAGCCAACGTGAGTAAAAATGGTCGCCGTCTTAATATGCGTGGCTATGTGGGTGTATCTTTACTTGGTCGCTCAAATGTTTGGGTGCGTAGTGATAGTGCAACACCTTAATACTTGCGTTCATACATAAGTCAGCTTTGTATGAATTAGAGCCAAGCAGTTGAGTATTGCTTGGCTTTTTTATTATGTGATTTGATATTTTATAAATGTTCCACGCAGAAAGATTGTTAGATTTGCATTGAATTTATCTGAGCAAAAATGAACAATAAAAGTAGGCTTTTTTTCGGTAAATTTAGCATTTTATGCTATACTCGCAAGGTTAATTTTTAGCTCACATAATTTAATTTTAAGTGCTTATATTTGAATCATTTTTTGCGTTAAAACTGATTTTAAAAATAGCTCAAAACGAATAGCAAGGAGATTGCATGAGCGTATCGGAAATTCGCCCGATTGCGATTGAGGATGAACTCAAAAATTCCTATCTCGATTATGCAATGAGTGTCATTGTTTCACGTGCTTTACCTGATGTGCGTGATGGCTTAAAACCTGTACATCGTCGTGTGCTCTATGCCATGCATGAGCTCGGGAATGACTATAACAAAGCCTACAAAAAATCTGCCCGTGTGGTCGGTGATGTGATCGGTAAATATCACCCACATGGTGATACTGCTGTATACGACACGATTGTACGTATGGCGCAACCATTTAGCTTGCGTTATCTGTTGGTTGATGGTCAGGGGAACTTTGGTTCGGTCGATGGCGATAGTGCTGCGGCAATGCGTTATACCGAAGTGCGTATGACCAAGCTCACCCATGAGCTAATTGCTGATCTTGAAAAGGATACTGTCGATTGGGTAGATAACTACGACGGTTCTGAGCGTATTCCAGATGTTTTGCCGACACGTATTCCCAATCTATTGGTGAATGGTGCCACAGGTATTGCAGTGGGTATGGCGACCAATATGGCGCCACATAACCTCACCGAAGTGATTCATGCTTGTCTTGCTTATGTTGATGATGCCAATATACCTATCGAAGGCTTGATGCAGCACATCTCAGGGCCAGACTTTCCAACAGGCGGTACGATTTACGGTCGATCAGGCATTATTGATGCCTACCGTACGGGTAAAGGGCGTGTGCATATTCGTGGTAAATATCACGTTGAAACCAATGATAAAAATGATCGTCAAACCATCGTCTTTACCGAAATTCCATATCAAGTCAATAAAGCAAAAGTCATTGAGCGCATAGCTGAGTTAGTCAAAGAGAAAAAACTCGAGGGTATATCAGAGCTTCGTGACGAATCCGATAAAGATGGTATGCGGATTGCGATTGATCTCAAGCGTGGCGAAAACGCTGAAATCGTGGTCAATAATCTGTTCTTGCATACACAATTGCAAAGCTCTTTTAGCATCAATATGGTCTGTCTAGATAATGGACAACCAAAATTGATGAATTTAAAAGATATCGTTGCAGCCTTTATTCGTCATCGTCAAGAAGTCGTAACTCGTCGTACCATGTTCGAATTGCGTAAAGCACGTGAACGTGGTCATATTTTAGAAGGTTTGACGGTTGCTCTTGCAAATATTGATGAGATCATCGAAACCATCAAGACTTCTGCAAATCCTGCGGAAGCTCGTGAACGCTTACTTGCCAATGAGTGGCAAGCAGGTGGTGTGATCGCTCTGCTTGAAAAAGCAGGCTCAGTATCAGTGCGTCCTGAAGTGATTGAAGGTGAGGATCCATCTCGTCCATTTGGTTTGGATCATCTCAACTATCGTCTTTCACCAGCACAGGTTGGCGCAATTTTAGAACTTCGTTTACATCGTTTAACTGGTCTTGAACAAGACAAGTTGCATGCAGAATATAGTGAAATTTTGAGTCAAATTGCAGAGCTTACAGCGATTCTTAATGACTTTAATTTGCTCATGAACGTTATTCGTGAAGAGTTAAGCGCAGTATTGCAACAGTATGGTGATGAACGTCGTACCGATATTATCGAATCAGGTGTGGACTTCTGTCGTGAAGATTTGATACCTGAAGAGCAAGTCGTATTGACCGTTTCACAGACTGGCTACGCCAAGACACAACCACTTTCAGATTACGAAGCACAGCGTCGTGGCGGTCGTGGGAAATCTTCTGCGAGCATGAAAGAGGATGATTATATTCATCATCTGATTGTGACATCGAATCATGCGACGGTATTGTTCTTTACTACTCGTGGTAAGGTTTATCGTCTCAAAGCCTTTGAGGTGCCGATTGCTTCTCGTGGTGCAAAAGGTCGTCCGATGGTGAATTTGTTGCCGTTAGAGGGCAATGAAAATATCACAGCGATTCTGCCAATCCGAGAGTTTGCGGAAAATCAATATATCTTTATGGCGACTGCATCGGGTACGGTGAAGCGTGTCACACTAGAGCAATTCAGTAATATCCGTGCCAATGGTCTACGTGCGATTGAGCTTAGCGATGATGATACTTTGATTGGCGTAGCGATCACTGATGGCGAACAGCAAATCATGTTGTTTAGCAATGAAGGTAAGGCGATTCGTTTTGCTGAAGGTGATGTCCGTGCAATGGGTCGTACCGCAAAAGGTGTACGTGGTATGCGAGTGAATTTCGCAGGTAGTACACTGGATGAAGATGACGCTGATGTAGCTAGTGACGACGCTGATGATGCAGACGATGACAGCACCGCAAATAGCCGTATCGTGTCCTTAGTTGTTGTTCCTGAAACAGGTGAAGTGTTATGTGCTTGTGCCAATGGCTATGGTAAACGTACGGCAGTTGGTGAATTCCCAACCAAGAAGCGTGGCGGTAAAGGTTTGATTGCGATCAAAACCAGTGAGCGTAATGGTGAATTGGTCGGTGCGGTTGCGATTGATGAACACAAAGAGCTACTACTCATCTCTGATGGTGGAACATTGGTGCGTACACGTGCGCATGAGATTGCGACTACTGGACGTAATGCACAAGGTGTCCGCTTGATCCGTCTGGGAGCAGATGAAACACTGGTTGGCTTAGAAGCATTGGAAGATTTATCAGAAGATGATGATGAGCTATTAGATGGCGTAGAAGATGTAGACAATGCTGAAACGACTGCTGATGCTCAAGGTGATTCAACTGAACAAAATGCTTCTGATGATCTAGCGACGGATAATGATCAGGAATAATTTTCCCAATATCCTTTGCTTAAGAGATTTGCTGAACAGCGTTTAAAACAGATAATATGAAAAAGACATCTACGGATGTCTTTTTTATTTGGGGCATAATTATTTAAGATCATAGTCATATTTTGAATCTTTGAAATTTTAAGTAGATGAAAATGACATCCAAACCCTTAGCAAAATCATCAAGAAAACCATCAAGAAATTCTAGCAAAGAACTTGCTGAGCAAATCTTGGCGGTTGTGGCATTAATACCATATGGCAAAGTAGCAAGTTATGGTCAAGTGGCAAGGCTCGCAGGGCTGCCAAAGCATGCTCGATTGGTTGGTAAAGTGCTAGGCAATATGGATGATCGAAGCACGTTGCCGTGGTATCGAGTAGTCAATTCACAAGGAAAAATTCGCACAAAGATGTTTACAGAACACGGTCAAAATTTGCAAGCGCAACTGTTGTTGAAAGAAGGTGTGATGGTAAAAAATGACAAAATTGATCTCAAAACCTATGCTTGGTAAGCAAGCGTTAGTTTCGAAATCAATTTCAAAATCAATATTGGTTGTTTTGCGGGTTTTGAGTGGATTTGATGCAGGGCGTGAATTATATGTAGCGAAGTATTGTAGTGAAAATTATGCGATTTGATAGCCATAATTTTCCCAATATTGTGCTTTCAATGAATCACGTTCAACACGAAAACCTTGTTGATAGAGTTGAGATAAGAACATTGCCGCTTTGGCGTGTCCTGCTTTGGCAGCAGCTTCAAGTTGGCTGATGCCGTTACGATAGTCCATTTGCGTTTGTACAGTGATGACACCTGTTGAGTACAAATGCTCGACTGCGTCTGTCGCCTTTGTAAAGTTCATGGTTTGCTCCTTTATACTTGTAATGGCTTGGATTACATAATGTGTAACATATACAGTAGAACACTGCTTTATCAAAGAGATGCAATACTGTGAGGATAGATTGTCATGAAGGTATGACAAGATGATGACATTTGCTGTGATGTTTGTTTTTTAATCAACAATATTTACAAAAAACTTAACTGCATTTCTGATCAATCAACGCAAATTTTACTGTGAACAAATTACTTGAAATAAATTATTTAAAATAAAATGTTTTTCAGATCGTTATAAATCTTTTAGTTAGTTTGGGATGTTTTTGTAAATAATTACAGCAAAAATCTCATTAAATAAGAAAATCTTATTTGTAGATAAGTTATAAGCATCACAATGCTTCAAGTCAAGCTTCCTTTACATAAAGCCCCAAAACAATGGCTATAAATACAGTTATAGCTAATCATTGAAAAAATGTAATCAGCTATTCAAAAAAATGGTTTAAGATTAAATTTTGTTTAGATGCTAAGCAAATCGGAGGTTTTGCACGATATATCTATGTCTTTTTACTTGAGCAAAGCTAGATGTATGGCTAGAATCAAAGCTATGAAAAAAAATGTAACATTATTTGCGCAGGCTGAGTTTCCGCAGTTTTCCAAGCATATGATCAAGCTCATGGATTATGCACAGCATATTGCTACAGCTGTATTGATTGTGATTTTGCTGAGTTGGGGGATTTCGAGTTCTCAACAGCCGATTAGCGATGCACAGCATCAGCATTTACAACGATTTGCTTCGCAAGCTTTATATTCAAATAGCCGAGAAACTGCAAACTATCTATTGAATCAAGCACAAATATCACAGGCTGAAGTCAATCAATTTCAATATTTCAAATGGCTTCGTGTACATCAACGTGAGCAACAGCGGATTCATTTTCAAAAATCAGTAGAAGTAGAATAAAACCATTTCATAAATATTTTAGCGATTAAGGTGTGGTCGCTAATGGAGTTTTGTCGCTATTCTTTTTAACTTCTATAGCATTCTTTTCTGCATCGTCTGTCTTTTGAGATGGTGCAAGCTGATAAGGCGCAAGTAATTTTTCATAGAGATCAGTCACTTCATTTGTGGAAATATCTTTGCCTGCCAAAACGGTTAAAAACCTTTCAGGGTGAATATGCTTTTGCCAAGCTCGTTGTATATCTTCGGCGCTGACTGCTGAAATGTATTGTTGATATTGGCTCAGATAGTTGCTCGGTAAGCCATAAAATCCAATCGCACCAAGCTGGCTATTGATATTCGCATTACTGCGTAGAAGGAGTGGAAAGGCTCGAATGAGTCCACGTTTGCTTTCTTCAATTTGCGCAGTTGCTAAAGGTTGATGTAGAAACTTTAATAAAGTGTCATAGGTGATATTGAGGCTTTCAAGCTGTTGCTCACGTTGCGTCGAATATTGAATATAAAACAAACCTTGCGACTGCATACTACTGAGATTGCTCGATGCGCTGTAAGTCAGCCCACGTTTTTCACGAAGCTCTTGCATGAGTAGGCTTTGAAAGCCACCACTACCAAAGATTTCATTGCCAACCTCAAGTGCAAATCGGTCTGGATCATCACGGCGAATACCGACTTGACCGATCATCACATGCGCTTGCGAGGAGTTAAATGGAATATGGATAATTTGTGCTTTTTCCAGTGCTTGAGCATCGGGTAAAGGTGGTGCGGATTCACCTGTGTTGATTTGTTCGGTGAGTAAGTCAATCATTTGCTGTGCTTGCTGTTGATTGACATTGCCTGTAATGGCGATATTTAAATTATTCGCCACTAAATATTGATTTTTAAAGGCTTGAATATCTTCACTTTTGATACGCTTTAAACTCTGAATCGTGCCTGTACTTGGCTGTGCATAAGGGTGATCGCCATAAATCTCACGATAGAAGCGTACACTCATACTACGTTTTGGATTTTCTTTAACTTGTTTCTGACCGACTTGTGCATTATTCAAAATCCGATCAATACTGCCTTGAGGAAATTGTGCATCTTTAAGCAAAAAAATCAGTTGGTTGAGTGCGGGTTCTAGGCGTTTTTCATCGGATAAAACACGTAGACGTACCACAAACATATCTCGATATGCCTGCGCAGAATACTGTGCGCCCAGTCGTTCAAAGCTTTGTGCAATGTCGTTGGCAGTCTGTGTCGATGTGCCTTCATGCAGCAATCTTGCGGTGAGATTCGCTAAACCACTTAAGCCTTTCGAAATGCTTTCATCTCGTGCCGAGCCTGCATTAAAGGTCAGTTGAATATCCACTATCGGGAGTTGTTTTGACTCGACCAATAAAGTTCTTACGCCATTTTTACTAAACAGCTCTTGCACCTGTGGCGCTTGATAAGGGTGTTGCTGTAGGTCGTGCAAACTTTGCAGATAGGGAAGTGATGCGATATTTACGATAAGATTGTTTTCAGTCGATTGGATTACTTCACCAGTTTCATTGTCCGACTGTATGTTCCTAGACGTTGTGGCATATTCCGTTTGCTGTGCATTGACATAAGATGTTGAAAAAGTCGCAATTACGCATAAAGATAATTTAATGACATCAGTTAAGGCGGTGTATCTTGCTTTGATCTTGATCATGGATTTGCCTTAATTTTTTAGACTTTGTGTTGTTGTGTTTTGCGTTTTAGCTGTGTTTACAACATCGTTATTTTGTTGGTTTTGCAGTGTTTGTTTTACTTGATTTTGGCTTTGCTGTTGATTTAAATTCTGGGTCTGATTTTGAGTCTGACCGTGGGTCTGATTTTGAGTAAAGACAGGCTGTTGAGCCATTGGCAATAAATATAAACTCGCCAAATTATCATCATTAAAATATTGCGTAATTACTTGCTGGAGGTCTTGGGCTTTGATGTTGTCATATTTTTGATAGAGATTTTTAGCTTCGTTTGCATCGACATTGTTGGCTTGCATTTTACCAATCAGCTCCGCCTGACCTTGCAAGGTATCTTGTGCGTAAACCATTTTTGACAATGTAGAAGATTGTACACGGAGCAATTCATCAGGTTGAATCCTTGATGTTTTTAGTTCATCAATCAGCTTGATAATGGCTTGTTCCGCTTGCTTTAAAGTCACGCCTTCGGCAGGAATGGCGGTAATGCTAAAAATGGTATCGCCACGATTGAGCATTTCATAATTGGCACTGGCTGTGGTAAGAATTTTTTGCTCACGGACTAATTCCTTCTCGATCCGTGCAGACAAACCGCCATCTAATACTTCACGCAAAACATCTAAAGCATACGCCTGATTTTTCGGTGATGCCGTCGCTAGACTAGGCACATTCCACGCCATGTATAGATTTGGCACGTGAACGGATGCGTATTTCACCTCATGGCGATAGCCTGATTGATTCGATTCTTTTAAGCGATTCCGTTCAGGTAATTGCTTTGACTTTATATCACCAAAATAGCGTTGTACTTGGGTCAAAGTACGCTGTGGATTGACATCTCCGACGATCACCACAGTCGCATTATTCGGTGCATACCACGTTTGATACCATTTGCGTACATCAACGAGTTTAATGTGATTTAAATTTTGCATATAGCCAATCACAGGCAGTCGATAGCGGCTACTTGGGTAGGCGATTTGGCGAAAATCTTCAAATGCTTGTGCTTGTGGGTTGTCTTCAATACGTTGACGGCGTTCTTCTTTCACCACTTCGATTTCGGTGGCAAAGTCCTGCTGTCGTAGATGCAGATTGCTCATACGATCGGCTTCTAGTTCAAGAGCTAATGCCACATAGTCTTTTGGGAAAAGTTGATAATAATAGGTGTAATTGTGATTGGTCAGGGCATTTAAACTGCCACCAAAGTTGGCATTGATGCGTTTGAATTGATCATCAGGCACTTTGACCGTACCTTTAAACATCATGTGTTCAAGTACATGTGAAATTCCTAATAAATCATCAGGTTCATCTGCACCACCGACTTGATACCAGACTTGTACCATCACCAAAGGTGCACGATGATCAGGCTGAATGATGACTTTTAGCCCATTATTTAAGGTGTGATAAATGGTTTGGTTGTCAGTTTTGACACTTTTACTTTTGATGCTGTGATTTTTTGTCGATTCATTTTTCGCATAAGTGAGCTGTGGTATGGTCACCACGAATAGCATAGCAGAGAGCGCAACACAGATTGGCGACTGCCATAGTGATAATGGTTTTTTATCGTTGTTGATTTGGAGGGTTGTCATTGGAGAAGTTTTATGCACAAAAATTTAGCCTGAAATATGATGCGTTATAATGCATCTGGTTTTTTTACGAGATCAACTATTGATATAAGAAAACTATTGATACAAGAAATCTATTGATATAAGAAATCTAGCACAGATGCAAGTGCTTCGAGTTTAGTTCGGTAACATCGAGTGAAAAGCATGAATATAAACGATGAAGAGATGAGTTGAAAAAAGTAATTATGCTACAATATTCTCCATTCATATATCAGTTTCACATTACATTTTGCTATTTGCTCCCATCAAGGATTTTTCATGCAAGATAATTCGAATTCACAACAAACGTTTTTAATTGATGCCGAGATTGGTGATGATGATGTGACCTTACCGAGTTTACCAAGTGTCGATGTGCCAATCATCGAAACGCCACGTGTTGAACAAGCTGTTCAAGCCAAGCAAGCTTCAATTCAAGAAACTGTTACGTTAGACAGCGCACAACAAACAGCCGAAAATAATACAGAAATTACTGCTGAATCTGCGACTGAATCTATAGCAACAGAAGAAAGTGGCGGCTTCTTTAGCCGTATGAAACAAGGCTTATCCAAGTCACGTAAAAATCTCGCTGATGGCATGGTCAATATTTTGATCGGTGGCAAAGAGATCGACGATGAGCTCTTAGAAGAAGTTGAAGATCAGTTACTTGTTGCAGATATTGGTGTCGATGCGACTAAAACAATTATCCAAAATCTCACCGAACGTACAGCCCGTGGCGATTTGATTTATTCACATTCTTTGTACAAAGCATTGCAAGAGGAATTGGTCAATATCCTTGCGCCACGTGTTAAGCCATTACATATTGATTCGAATAAGAGCCCTTATGTGATCCTCGTCGTTGGTGTGAATGGTGTCGGGAAAACCACAACCATTGGTAAACTTGCAAAGCGCTTACAAGGTGAAGGCAAAAAAGTCATGCTTGCAGCAGGTGATACTTTTCGTGCAGCAGCAACCGAGCAATTACAAATCTGGGGTGAGCGTAATCAGATTCCAGTCGTGGCTCAAGGGCATGGTTCGGACAGTGCATCAGTGATCTATGATGCAATTGCCAGTGCCAAAGCGAAAAACATAGACGTATTAATTGCGGATACCGCAGGACGTTTGCACAACAAATCCAATCTGATGGAAGAGCTTAGCAAAGTAAAACGTGTCATGCAAAAGATCGACGGCACGGCACCACATGAGATCATGCTCGTGGTCGATGCGGGTACAGGTCAGAACGCCATCAATCAAGTGCAACTTTTTGATGAAGCCGTTGGCTTAACAGGGATTACCATTACCAAGCTTGATGGTACAGCAAAAGGCGGTGTGCTGTTTAATATTGCCAGTAAGTCGCATGTACCGATTCGCTATATTGGAGTTGGTGAGAAGATTGATGATTTACGTCCGTTTTCTGCCAAATCATTTGTGGCGGCGTTGTTTCAAACTGACGAATAATTAAAAACTATCAAATCTAAAGTGTCATTGCGAAAGCAGTGAAGCAATCTAACGTGAGTTCGATCAAATATTGACTTTATCTAATTGAAAATATGAAGTCTTACTCGAAGTCGTATCGTTTATGGTCGTATGGAAAGATCAACCACTTTGTCTTGCACTTCAATTGAAATATATTTCAATCTTGTTCAGGTTCAAGTTGCTTCTCTTTCGGTATGAGTGGCATTGCCACGCAAGAGCAAAACCATCTTGCGCAACAGTGTTGCTCATCGCAAACTCGGTCAAACATTGAGACTGTTCAAATGCCTTGGAAAACATTAATTTATTAATGTCGTGCTGACCTAGAACAGTGCGACTGATATCCTTAGACTGTATTGTATAAAAACTTGGAGGAGTTCAAACTACCTATGAAAAAAACTCTAATTATTCATAAGCCGCGATCTTATTATTGCCCTGTATGTGATAGACCTCTAACCCCTAAGAAGAAAAAGAACAAAAGCATCGATCCAGCAGCATTAGAAAAGTTATTTATAAATCATTTTAATACAAGACATGAGAGTTTATGTCGTCAACCAACTCCCCAAGAAATAGCAAAATTTTTGAAAGGCACGATAAAACCAAGAGGAAGTGTAACTACAGTTTCAGGTGGTCGAGTTTCACCTAGATAAACTAAATTAACTATCATTGGACTATAGTGAATTGTCACTTCGCCTCGCTCTTCGCAATGAAACCACTTTATGATTGAAAAATTGTATTGATCGGCGTGATTGTCATAAAAATGTCATCTAAAATACGCATAGTGCAAAGGCAATAATTTATGACAAATTGATGAATTGGGCAAACTCATGAAACTCACCAAACAATCTCCTTTAAAACACACGTCGAAGCATATATCACAAGGCAAATCAGCATTGACATCAACGCTAATTGGCCTGTCTGTTTTTATGACAGGAACGATCGTTCATGCCGATGTGATGATCACTGCACCAGAAGAAATCGACGTGGTGGCGATCAATGATCAAGAAATCAGTGGTGGGTTATTCAGTGCGAGTGAAAATAGCTACAAACTCGATGCAGGTGTCCATAATATTTCAGTGCGTTACAAACAATTATTCGAACACCGCACTGGTGAACATGATGTACTGAAATCAGATATCGTGACTTTAAATCAAGTACAACTGCAAGATGGTCAAAACTATAAACTGACTTTAGTCGGCGCACCGAGCAATTTTGAAGAAGGTAAAACTTTTGCAGAGCAACCAACAGTTGGTGTGGAAAATGCGCAAGGGCAGTTGATCGCCAAACAAATTGGTGCAAATAGCAAAGCAAAACCGTGGTTAAGCAAAGGTCTATTTGGCTCCGTGATGGATCTGCGTTCAAAAGACGACGAGCCTAAGAATGTTTCAACACAATCTTCTATGATCTCTGCACAAACTGTCAAAGCCGTTTCACCCTTAACTCAAAATGTAGCTGCAGTATCAACGACAAAAATACAGGCTCAGCCTGTAACGCAAAATGCAGTGGCTTCAGGTAAGGCACAGCAGTTGATACAACTTTGGCAATCTGCAACACCACAAGAACGCCAAAAGTTTACCGCTTGGTTGGCAGAGCAAGCTACTAATCAATAGATATTCATTATTTGCATATACAGTTTTTGAAAAGCCTGTAGTTTTCTGCAACTATGGGCTTTTTTGATTATTTCTTATGACCAAGCCATCTCCTTAATTTATTCATTATCTGTCTATTTTTGTATATTCAGCATGGATTCCATGTGAATTCATAGGAATTTTATGCAGTTGTGCTAAATTTCCAATCATCACGTTTAGAATAATGGACGTGGCAATTTTTCTATTTCTATATTGAATTGATTTTTCTATTTTTGATTTTGTACGGTACAGATGTAAATGATTTCAAAGTTTTTTATTCATCGTCCAATTTTTGCATTAGTACTGGCAATTTTAACAGTTGCAATCGGTAGCTTTTCCGTATTCCAACTACCTGTAGAGCGTTATCCTGATATTGCGCCACCTCGTATTACCGTCAATGCAACGTACAATGGTGCAGATGCACAAGCTGTCGAAGAAAGCGTGACCCAAGTTTTAGAACAACAAATTAAAGGCATTGATAATTTACTGTATTTTCAGGCAAGTAGTGATTCTAATGGTCGTAGTGGGATTAGTCTATATTTTGAGCAAGGCACTGATGCAGATCAAGCACAAGTCCAAGTGCAAAATGCGATTAATGGCGCACTCAATCGACTCCCAGAAGATGTACAACGACAAGGGGTCAATGTCCGTAAGTCGTTAAGCGATTCCTTTATGGTCATAGGCTTAGGTGATCGAAGTGGGCGCTCGACCAATATTGATATTTCTGATTATCTCACCAATCATTTTGAATTGAATTTAAGCCGTATCGAAGGTGTTGGCGAGATCAATGTTTTTGGTTCGCAATATGCCATGCGGATTTGGCTCAATCCTTTGCAATTACAACGTTATGGCTTAATGGTTAGCGATGTGCGTAGTGCTTTAGAGTCACAAAATGCACAAGTCGCTGCAGGTGCAGTCGGTGATTTACCTGCATCCAGTGAACAATATCTGAATGCGAAGGTTAAATCAGGTGCATTGCTTCGAACACTTGAACAATTTGAACAAATCATTATCAAAGCCAATAACGACGGCAGTTTTGTTTATCTCAAAGACATTGCTCGTGTGGAAATTGGGGCAGAGAACTATCAAGTTTTTAACCGTTTAAATGGTCATCCTGCTTCTGGTCTGTCGCTTTCTTTGTCAGTCGGTGCAAATATGATGCAAACCGCAGATGCGATCTATGCCGAAGTTGAACATCTGAAAGAAAATTTGCCTGAAGGTTATTTTATAGTCTATCCACGTGATGATACGCCATTTGTCAAAGCATCCATGTCACAGGTCACAGCGACATTGTTTGAGGCAATCGTCTTAGTCGTTTTGGTGATGTTTTTATTCTTACAAAGTTGGCGAGCGACGATTATTCCTGCGGTGACGGTACCTGTGGTGATTTTGGGAACCTGTGCAGTGTTATTGTTACTTGGTATGAGTATCAATACTTTAACTTTGTTTGCCATGGTTTTAGCGATTGGTCTTTTGGTCGATGATGCGATCGTGGTGGTGGAAAATGTCGAACGTATCATGCACGAGCAGCATATTGATGCCAAGCAAGCAAGTATTCAGTCGATGCAAGAGATTAGTGGGGCGTTGATTGGTATTACTTTAGTGTTGACTGCGGTATTTATTCCCATGTCATTTTTTAGTGGTGCAACAGGGATTATTTATCGACAGTTTTCCATTACACTTGTTGTTGCAATGGCATTGTCATTACTTGTTGCGCTGATTCTGACACCTGCATTGTGTGCTTTGTTGTTACGTCCTGAGAAAAAATCAAAATGGGCGGAGAAATTTAATGCTTGGATTGATCGGTTAAAAAATTATTATTTAAATATAGCCAATAAAATGATCAATGTTCGCAATATCTCTTTATTCATCTTTGCTGTATTGATTGCAGGATTTGTGTGGATTTATCAAAATTTACCAACCAGTTTTTTACCACAAGAAGATCAAGGTTTGCTCAGTGTTCAATTTAGCTTACCAGAAGGTACGCCACTTCGAGAAACTGAAAAAATTGGTTTAGAGATTTATCAATATTTTAATGAACAAGAAAAAAATACCTTAAATGGCATTATGGTGATTCATGGTCGAAACTTTTCAGGCAATGGACAGAATCTTGGTCAAGCTTTTGTTTCCTTTAAAGATTGGAGTGAGCGTAAAGGCGCAGACAATACAACCGATGCAATACGTCAACGTGCTAATAAATACTTTAGCGCAAAAACCGATGCAAATGTACGCGTCATTGCGCCGTCTGTGATTCGTGGGCTAGGGAATTCGGATAAAGTGGAATTTTGGCTACAGGATAATCGCGGACTTGGGCAAGAAGGATTACTTGAGAAGTTTGCCGAATTACAACAACTTGCGGGTGCAAGTGGTGTAATTGCCATTATTGAAAAAGAAAGTAATGACAATCAAGCGGTACTCAGCGTTGATATTGATCATAAAGCAGCAATGGTTAACGGTGTCGATGTCAATGCGATTAATAGTACCTTATCAACTGCATGGAGTGGCAGTTATATCAATGACTTTATTGATCGCGGGCGAATTAAACGTGTTTATCTACAAGGTGATGCACCGTATCGCTCGAAGCCTGAAGATTTAAGTTATTGGTATATCAAAAATGATCTTGGTCAGATGATTCCGTTTAGTCAATTTAGTTCGATTTCTTGGCAAGGCGCACCGCCGACGCTTGAGCGTTTTGCAGGTTATGCAGGCATGGAAATGGAGGCTGAACCAGCGGCAGGAGTGAGTAGTGGTCAAGTAATGCAGAAAATATCCGAATTAGTTCAGCAAATTGATGGTGTTGATTTGGCTTGGAGTGGCTTGTCTTATCAAGAGCAACAATCTAGCAATCAGGCGATTTGGCTATATCTAATATCTGTCGCCTTTATCTTCTTATGTCTTGCTGCGCTTTATGAAAGTTGGTCGATTCCAACAGCAGTCATGGTGGCGATTCCCTTGGGGATTGGTGGTACGATTGTATTTAGTTTTGTATTTGGTTTTGCCAACGATATTTATTTCCAAATTGCTTTACTCACGACGATTGGATTGTCCTGTAAAAATGCCATTCTCATGGTGGAATATGCTGCAAGCCTGCAACAACAGGGGCAAACGGCTATTCAATCTGCGCTACACGCCGCAGGATTGCGTCTACGTCCTATTCTCATGACGTCGATTGCTTTTGGTGCAGGGGTGATTCCATTAATGTTTTCAACTGGCGCAGGTGCGCTGAGTCGTCAGGCGATTGGTTATAGCGTGTTTGGCGGTGTATTGTTTGGTACAGTTTTAGTCTTGATTTTTATTCCATTGATGTATGTGTTAATTCGAAACGTGAAAGTGATATCAAAAGCTTAAAATGAAAAATCGCTACTTTATAAAATACTATTTTTAATAACTTTAAATTTGTAAGCTATAGGTTGAAGTGAATGAGTATAAAAATATTACGTTTGATTGGGACTTTAGAAGGGATTTCTTTTCTATTATTACTTCTTTTTGCGATGCCAATGAAGTATTTTTATGATCAGCCGTTTTGGGTGAAATATATTGGTATGGGGCATGGCGTGTTGTTCTTACTATTTATTTTGGCTTTATTTATTGTTTGCCAGTTGAAAAAATGGTCTGTGACTGTATTTGTATTAGGAGTTTTAGTTGCAATTTTGCCGCTTGGTCCTTTTGTTTTTGAATTAAAGCTCAAAAAGCTGAATGGATAATTCTATTTGCTTGTTGTGAAACTCTTCTTGATTAATATCTCATTTCTCAGTTAAGTTGCGTTATAGATAGAAAATTTTGAGAACCCTCGTGACTGAAAGTAATCAACAATTTAAACCTCATAGCTCAGGAAAAAAGCTGACGCAACAGCAAGCCATTGCTGTTGAGCGTGATTTGGCAAAGTTCGCCAATACCATGGACAGTTTGGTGCGTATTCCATTTAGCAAGCAGGGGGTTGGTGCAGATGCAGCATTAAGCACTGTGCCATTTGCAGGGGATATTGTCGGTTTTATTTTGACTTTATATGCGTTTCGAAAAGCCAAACAAGTCGGTGTGCCAAATCATAAGTTGCATGGTGTGGTTCAGCTTGCGATCCTCGATATGATTGTTGGTTTTGTACCGATTGTTGGAACGATTTTTGATATTTTTATTCGCCCAAGTCGTAAAGCTTTGGATATTGTTCATCAACATATTCGTGATGAATATCAGGTTAATAGCGATATTCACGTGGTGCATCCATTCTTACATGAATCCTTAGAAAAGAAGCAACAGACTTCTGCATTTTGGCGCAATCCTGTGGTGAGTTGGATTTGGCTACGCATTCCAGATATTCTCGGTATTTTATTTATCATTGCATTTATTGGGTTGATGTTTGTAGGTGGACGTTGGATTATGCAAATGATTCAAGGTGCATAGTCAATCGGATTATTTTAAAGCACTAATTTTAAAAAGCTGTGGGAAAACATCGGTCATGACAAATTATATCGCTGCAAACTTACCTGCGATCGACTTTCCACAAACCATCGCATTTTACCAAAAGCTTAGTTTTGTAGTGCATTTTCAATCGGAGCAATGGTTGATACTGCAAAATGATCAATCCGTTGATGGTACTTTGGAAATTGAATTCTTTCCTTATCCAAACTTAGATCCAAAACAGTCTTATTTTAGTGCTTCGGTGTGGGTACAAAACTTCAATACTTTGAAAGCGTTATATACATCGTGGACTAGATTGAATTGGTTAAATTATGCAGAGCCTACACGGATGACAAAGATCGATCAGATGGGACAGTTACATATTTTTAATGTAATAGATATCAATGGCAGTTTGCTACGCTGTATGTCTTTATCGTGAATTACAGTTAAAAATTATCAGCCTATAAAAAACGCCTCATTCGAGGCGTTTTTCACAAGATCAATAAAACATTATTGAATTTGCAATTTTTGCAAAGCTTCAACACGTTTATCAATGCTTGGATGCGAATGGAACAGTGCAGCAAAGCTAAAGCCTTGTTGTTGACCTTCGGCAATGGCAAGCGCTTGCATTTCTTTAGGCATCTGATCAGGCAAATTTTGTTCATCGCGAAGACGAAGCAATGCGTTGATCATATTCTGCTTACCTGCAAGGCGTGCACCTGCTTCATCAGCACGGTATTCACGATAGCGAGAGAACCACATCACGATCGCAGAAGCCAAAATACCAAATACGATGTCTAATACGATGGTAATGGCAAAATAGCTAAGACCTGGTGCTTCACCATCTTCACGACCGAATACAGCACGGTCAACAAAGTCACCAACGATACGTGCAAAGAACATGACAAAGGCGTTCACTACACCTTGAATCAGCGATAAAGTCACCATATCGCCATTGGCAACGTGACCGATCTCATGCGCAAGTACGGCACGGACTTCATCTGCAGACATACGTTCTAGTAATCCAGAAGATACTGCAACTAAGGCATCGTTCTTGTTCCAACCTGTTGCAAAGGCATTCGACTGTGTTGAATAGAAGATACCCACTTCAGGCATTTTAATCCCTGAACGCTGTGCCAACTCTGCAACGGTTGTAAGTAACCATTGTTCTGCTTGGTTGCTTGGAGATTCAATGATTTGTGTACCAGTGGTTTTTTTGGCAATCCACTTCGACATAAATAATGATACAAAAGAGCCTGCCATACCAAATACAAGACAGAACACTAAAAGATTCGTAAGATTTAAACCGCCCGCACCGTGATAGCTACCAACGCCTAATAACGATAAAATTAGACCAGCGACAACGAGTACCGCGAGGTTGGTAAGCAAAAACAAACCAATCCGCATCATGGACTTTTTCCTCAAAATAATAATAAATAAATAGTTTGATGTGCGACTAAAAATTTACGTCACATCAATGATTGAATATATCACTAAAATGTTATGGGGCAATTAAAAATGATTTCAAGCTGTGTAACTAAACATAACACAATAATATTTCTGCCATTTATAGCTCTAGAGTGCTCAATGTGCCAAACATTTGGGTATAACGATTGCTTTAGATTTAATCGCTAATGGTGATGCTTGAAGAACTATAGGCATTTTCATTGGCAAAAGTACGGATAGAAGAGCGATCAGTGAAGTTGCCATCACTGAGTGCAATGATTTCACGGCGTGGTAGGTCGGTCGAGCTTGGCGTATAGTTTTTCGACGTGGCGACAACTTTAATAGCATTGTCAGCGCTACTGCTATTTAAGGTTAAACCTGAAGAATATAGATTTTGATAGCGACTCATGACACGGCGCACATAATCTTGCGTTTCACGAAATGGTGGAATACCTCTATATTTATCAACATTGCCTTCGCCTGCATTGTAAGCAGCAAGGACTAATGACGTATCGCCTTTAAAGCGCTTTAATAGCCAGCTGAGATATTTTACGCCACCATAGATGTTCTGCGTTGGGTCATACGCATTCGAAACATTAAAGCGTCGTGCCGTTGCAGGCATGAGTTGCATCAAACCTTGCGCTCCGACTGGTGAACGAGCATTGACATTAAAGCTCGACTCAGTGTGCATGATGGCTTTAATCAAGCCTTCTGATACACCATATTGCTGTGCAGCGCTACGAATAATCGCATCGTACGCGTCTTTTGACTTGCTAAAACTTGGTAGAACAGAAGACTCTGAATTGCCCCAATTATTGTAGGCATGCACATTGGTGTCTTTGTAGTAAGTCACTTTTTCTTGACGGTAGCCAGTGGTGCTGACTTTTTTATTGGTGAGTAATGCTGAACCAGAAGTATCACGATAGACGTATAGATTACCTGCCTGAGAGATACTAGGCAGTATGCTTGCTAGGCAACTTGTTAGTAAAAGGATTCGTGTGCTATTGATCCATCGCATATTGTTATCTTCAACTTTTTTAATACAACACTTGTCTTTACCGTACTTATATCCTGAATTGTAACTATTTCAATCCATAAATTTATTTTGATCAATTATAACAATGAATTTATTTCACTGACTGATCGACATTCTAGTTACACAAGGAAATATAAATATCAAAACCGCAATGCAGTGTAGCAAAAAAATAGCAAAAGGTAATACATAATAACAAAGTCATTTTTAATTGATTAAAAAACATACATAGCATATTAATCTTCGAAATGTTGAAAAACTATTCAAAAAAAAATTAGAAAAAAACACTTGCAAAGTGTAACATGTTGATAATTAATAGATAAAATTGATGATTAAAAAGTGATCAATTTGGAGTAATCCCTTAAAATTGCTCACTCAATCGATGTCAAGTCGATAGATATCCATAAAGTTATCCACAGATTTTGGGGAAAACGTGAAAAACGGTTACACATCAAGCGATTTGGCGAAATAAGAACAATTTTTGTTCAGATTACACTGTAATGACAGCTAGATGAATTTCTCAATAAATGATGTCAGTGATGACACATTTTTGTGCAAAATTGTTCAAAAATTTTCAGGTGAAAATTTCTTAAATTCATTTCTTGGAATTTTATCTCCGAAGTCTTGGGTATTGGACTGTAAATACGTTAGAATAGCCGACTTTGTTTAAAAATTTACGGATTTTCTCGTGTCTAGTAATGCCTCTCAAGACGCTGTGCTGAATATATTTAGCCCGGAACAATTGACTCCATCACCAACTTCTTCTGATGCTGTTTTTCAAACAGTTGATGCGATGCAAACGAGTTTGTCGGATGATGCGCAAGACGGCGAGCAAGATGATGATTTTGATGCAGATGATTTTCAAGATGAGAGTTTTCAAGAAGATGGCTTTCAAGGTTTTCAACCTGATTTACCGACAAGCGCAGCCTATTACAAATTATTAAAAAAATTGCGTCGCCAAGTCGGACATGCCATTCGTGATTTTAATATGATCGAAGATGGCGACAAGGTGATGGTTTGTATTTCTGGTGGTAAAGACAGCTACACTTTATTGGATATTATGTTGCAGTTTAAGCGCATTGCACCGATCAACTTCGATGTGGTGGCGGTCAACTTAGATCAAAA
Source organism: uncultured Acinetobacter sp. (assembly GCF_947493735.1). Lineage (GTDB taxonomy): Bacteria > Pseudomonadota > Gammaproteobacteria > Pseudomonadales > Moraxellaceae > Acinetobacter. Next base: position 31,281 of record NZ_CANLSL010000018.1, read on the forward strand.
ACAGCCAAACTTCCCAGAAGACGTTTTACCAAAGTATTTAGAAGAAAATAAGATTCCGTATTATATTTTGGAAAAAGATACTTATAGCATTACTAAGCGCTTAACTCCTGAGGGTAAAACTTACTGTGCAGTGTGTTCACGTTTACGTCGTGGTTCGTTGTATGGTTTTGCGCAAGCGATTGGCGCAACGAAGGTAGCGCTCGGTCATCATCGTGACGATATTTTGGCGACTTTTTTCTTAAATCTGTTTCATGGTGGAAGCCTAAAGGCGATGCCTCCAAAACTGTTGTCTACGGATAAGAAAAACATCCTGATTCGACCACTTGCTTACGTGGAAGAAAAAGACATTATCAAATATGCAGAAATGCGTCAGTTCCCAATTATTCCGTGTAATCTCTGTGGTTCGCAGGAAAATCTACAGCGTGCCATTATCAATGACATGCTTCGAGATTGGGATAAGACGCATCCAAAACGCTTGCACAGTATTTTTGGTGCACTGCAAAATGTGTCGCCGTCACAGCTCGCTGATCGTGATTTGTTTGATTTTGAAGTATTAGATTCTCAACGTGAGTTTGATCTCAAAGATCCTGAAGAGATGAAGAATCGTTTGGATGTGGTGAATTTAAGTCTATCTGTAGACTAAGTATTTTAGATTGATTCAAAAATTGGACTTTAGCTAGACCGATTTTATTTTTATGTGATTGTTTTTTAACATAACTTTTGGTTTTTTATTTAATTTAATATAGGCTCTGTCACAGGTTACTCTAGTCAATCTGTGGCATAATAAGCCGTTTAATTCATGTCGAGGTTGGTGCGCATGCGCTTTGTAGATGAAGCAGTCATTACAGTAGAAGCAGGTGATGGCGGTAATGGTGTTGCCAGTTTTCGCCGTGAAAAATTTGTACCTTTTGGTGGTCCAGATGGTGGTGATGGTGGTCGTGGCGGCAGTGTCTATCTGCAAGCCGATGATGACACCAGTACTTTAGTAGATTTCCGTTATACACGTCGTTTCCGTGCTGAGCGTGGCAAGAATGGCTCTGGTGCAAACTGTTCAGGCCGTGGTGGCGAAGATGTCATCTTAAAAGTCCCTGTTGGTACCACTATTGTCGATATGGAAAGTGGCGATATCATTGGTGACTTAGTTGCAGATGGTCAGCGTGTCATGGTTGCCTCTGGTGGTGACGGCGGTTTGGGTAATACGCATTTTAAATCATCGACTAACCGTGCCCCTCGCCAATCTACGCACGGTCAAAAAGGTGAGTCACGTGAAGTACGCCTTGAACTCAAAGTATTGGCGGATGTTGGTTTGCTAGGTATGCCAAACGCAGGGAAATCAACTTTTATTCGTTCGGTGAGTGCGGCGAAACCTAAAGTTGCAGATTATCCATTTACCACGATGGTGCCGAATCTTGGCGTGGTCGATGTGGATCGTCACCGTTCATTCGTTATGGCTGATATTCCTGGATTGATCGAAGGTGCAGCGGATGGTGCAGGGCTTGGGATTCGATTCCTCAAGCATTTGGCACGTACTCGAATTTTATTACACATCGTTGATGTACAGCCGATCGATGGCTCAGATCCTGTGCATAATGCTCGTGCGATTTTGGCTGAGCTTGAGAAATTTTCACCGACCTTGGCGCAGTTGCCAATCGTTTTGGTGTTAAACAAACTTGATCAACTAGCTGAAGATACCCGTGACGAGTGGTGTCAGCACATTCTTAAAGAATTGCAGTGGGAAGGCGTAGTATTCCAAACTTCTGGACTATTGGATCAAGGCACAAAGGAAGTGGTATATCACTTGATGGGTCAGATCGAAGAGCAAAAAATGCTTGAGAATGATGACCCTGAATATGCAGCAGAAGCCAAAGCATTCCGTGAACAGTTAGAAGAAGAAACGCGTGAGCAAACGCTCGCTGCCAAAGAAGCCTATCGTGCCAAACGTAAGGCACAACGTGAAGGCAAAGAAGTGGATGATGAGGACGAAGATGACGGCGATATGGAAGTAGTCTATGTCCGTGATTAATCGACGCTGTATCAAGATGAGCTAAGGCATCATCAAGCTTTTGTCGTCATCAAATATATTACGTACAAATAAAGTTAGGCTGAATAAGCAGTTTAGACAGGTTTTGGAGTAAGAGAAGGAAGTAAGTTAAATCATCATGATTGAAGTATTCGAAGAGAAACGTGTATTAACAGACTGCAATCGTATTGTCGTGAAAATTGGTTCAGCATTACTCACTGCAAACGGTGAAGGGCTTGATCTCAGTGCAATTTCTCACTGGGCAGAACAATTGGCACAGTTGCATTTCCAAGGGCATGAAATTTTATTAGTGTCCTCAGGTGCTGTTGCTGAAGGTATGGTGCGTATGCAGTTGCCTGCACGACCAACCGATCTACCTGGTTTACAAGCGTGTGCTGCGATTGGTCAAATGGGCTTGGTGCAAGCTTGGTCGAGTGTGTTTGAAGAGCATAGTATTCGTTCTGCACAGATTTTGATTACACATGATGATTTGGCGGATCGCCGTCGATATCTCAATTCTTGTGATGCTTTACATCATTTGATTGATTGGCGTGTCATTCCTGTCATTAATGAAAATGATACCGTTGCAACCAATGAAATCCGTTTTGGCGATAATGATACGCTTGCAGCAATGGTGGCTGCTCAAGTCCAAGCAGATGCTTTGATTATCTTGACGGATCAAAATGGCATGTACAATGCCGATCCTCGAAGTAATCCTGAAGCGAAGTTGATGCATACCGTGCGAGCAATGGATGAACAATTGTTCGAGATGGCAGGCGGTGGCGGTGTGCTCGGTCGTGGTGGTATGGTCACTAAAGTTCGAGCTGCTCGGTTAGCTGCGAAAGCAGGTTGCCCAACGATTATTGCCAATGGTGATACGGAGAATGTATTGCATCGCCTTATGACAGGTGAAGTGATTGGTACATTATTTACCTCGGATAATGATCGCATCACAGCGCATCAACAATGGCTTGCGGCACACTTGCAAATGGCAGGGCGCTTGGTATTGGATGATGGTGCGGTACGTGCGATCAAGAAAGAAAAGCGTAGTCTATTGCCTGTCGGTGTCAAAGAAGTCGAAGGACACTTTGATCGTGGAGATGTCGTGGAGTGTGTTGATTTGCAAGGCGTGCGGATCGCAGTGGGTCGTGTAAACTTTAGCTCTCGCTCTGCGTCACTGATCAAAGGATTAAGCTCTGACAAAGTGCAACAAGTGCTTGGACAAGTGCGTTCTTTAGAAATGATTCATCGGAACCATATGGCGATTTATTGATTTAATTTCTAAAAATCAAATCGTTAAGTTTTAAAAAGCTGAAATTGAATATTTCAGCTTTTTTATTAGAAATTACAAATTTATCAAGCAGCATTAAGTTGATCAGCGATCACTGTCCAAAGTTGTTGATGCGATGGCTTAAACATTTCCATATGCCCGATACTGCGCAAACCATATGCTTTTGGTGCGAGCGTGACAATCTCAGTCGTACTGTTTGGATAAGTCTTTAGCAAATCTTTGACATTGTGCAATGTGGCGATTTCATCATCTGTCGCGTGTACAGCAGTGATAGGTGTTTTTATCGCCGAATGAAAATCATCAAAGACTGTTTTACCAATTGCATTGATGGCATAACCACCTTTAGAGCAGTATTCACGCCACTCTGCACCAACGCCTATGGGTAAATTTTCACCCATACCAATAAAGTTCGTTGCTGCATAACCTTTGAAAAAACTAGACACAGGAAAAATCACATTAAACATGATTGGACCAAGAAATTTGGTTTTGCCACTAAGACCTTTGGTACTGCCTGAAGATCCTGCCACAGCGACAACGCTTTTTACTTTTGAATGATTATGCGCTAGACCAAGTAACTGACCACCTGCACTATGACCAATTAGATGGATTTGCACAGAATTTGTCTTATCAGCAAGGAAGTCAATCGCAGATACCAAGTCAAGCTGTCCCCACTGATGAATAAAGGCTTTCGACTTTGATACAGGTTCATAGAGTGAGTCGCCAATACCACGGAAGTCAAACGTCATCACATCATAGCCTTGTTCAGTCAACCATTTAGCAAAGGCTTGATAAAAACCTTGTTTAATCCCAGTAGCTGATCCGATCAGAATCGGTAAATGTGACGCTTTTTGTTGTTTTGGGTAGAAGCGACCTTGCAATACATAACCATCGGCGCAAGTAAATTGGACTTTTTCGAACATGGATTTATTCGTACATCAGTTTGAATGATTTATTTTTTTAGCATAGGCGAAATTGCTTCGAAATAAATATCCAAAACTTCGCAGTCACTATTTATTTAAAACTGACTTTTAGTACGCAGAGTATCTCATAAAATAGTATGGTTACTTTCTTGGATTAATAAATTTGATGATTATCAGATCACCACATCAGATCATCAGGAATCACATAGTCTGCATAAGGATCTTCCTCATCGGTGGTTTGATCTTGTTGCTGTTGTTGTAGTCCGATGATGTAACCCGTCATTTTGGCTTCGATACGTTTCGCCAACGCTTGTGGGATCAGTGCATACTGAGTCGGTTGTGGTGTGGTGATTTTGGCAACGACCAAGCTGCCAGAAACGATGGCATTATACACTTGCTGATTAACATAGATTTTTTTGATCTTCGATTCGTCAATGAATTGATAGCCAATTTCACCATCTATGTCTTTGATTTGATATTGCTTAATCATTTGAATGATATTTGCCATCAAGCTTTTTTTCTCAAGCTGTTGTTGCTTTTCTTGGTTTAAGGCGTGGTCTTTGGCTTGCTTGTCTGACTTTGCTTTGGCGAGTTCAGCTTGTAGTTGTTGCTGATCATTTTGACCTGTTTTTTTGGCATGTTGATTTTGCTTATTGGTCTTTTTGGCTTGTTTTGCATCGACTAAACCTGCTTTGAGTAGTTGAGCTTGTAAGGCATTTTTGACCATGAAAATCTCCAATTTGATTGTAAAAAATGAATATCGTAATTCAAATATTTAAGCTGAATTTTGCTTCCAATAGTTTAGCCAATAAATCAGGCTAAGCACAGCAGAACACAGCGCAGGAATCAAAAAAGCATGATAATTGAAATAGTGAAAACTGATCGTCGCAATCAAACCGCCAAATAAAAAACCTAATAAAATTGCTAAATGTAAAATCACACGACGTTTTTCCACTTGTAAGCCACGCAAAAAGTAGCCGAGTGCTAAGCCCAAATCGGTCAAAACACCAGAAAGGTGTGTGGTACGAATAATTGCACCTTGATAATGGCTGACCATTGCATTTTGCATACCCATCGCCACCGTCGCCCAAAGCAGTGCATAACGTGGAAAATATGGCGTAAATAGCCAACATAGCACAATAAAAATCGCCACGAGAACCAACGGAATACCATAACGCTGACTCAAGCTAAATTGTGCATTGCCAAGAATATAACCACTATAAAATGCGCCGAGTACAAAGCTGATCAGCACTGAAACTAAGAAAAAAACCTGTGAAAAATCATGTTGCCAAAGATGAATAGCAAGCAAGCTGACATTGCCTGTCATATGTGAAATAGACTGATGCAATACCATGAGCAAGCCAAGCACATTGACCATACCTGCATTGCACGCAAGTATGAACATGGCAAACTGGATCCAACGTGGTAAATGCTGTAATGGCATCATGACTAGCCAAAATGAAATAATGAAAATGATTGTAGCGCATTCAGCTCTAAGAATATATTTAGAGTACGATTGCATTTAGAATAAAGTTTTATATTTCATTATCTAACCATTAGAAATGTCATTAATAGATCATTACGACAATCAAGAAATTTACTGCTACAATGCAGACTATTGCAAATTTCTATTGTTAATTTTTAAAATTCGATCTGTTCAACTATGTCTGCACGTGCGCAATTGATTCTGAAGCAACTTGGCATTTCATCTTGGGTGGAACGAGCGTCTGCGACTGATATTATTGCCAATCAAATGCTATGGCGTGATCAGAGCGATGATCAGGGTGTTGAAAATAAAAAGCGATCTTTCACTGATCAGACGATTCGTATTGATGTAGAAAAAAAGAATTCAGAAAAAAGTTTAGAGCAAAAACAAGAAGCAAACCATAGTCAAATTGCACCGCAAGCCATTCTAGAAGATTCAAACAGTCGAATAAGTGATTTTGAACAAAGTTCGCAAGCTTTTGTTAAAGATGAAAGTATTGATACTGAAAATGATCATAACCAAATACTTGATGAAATCATGCCGATCGACGCTGAAGCAGTGCAGGCAACGATTCATTTTGATTATCAAGTATTAATTCATGAGTCATTTTTGATCTTTGCACACGCTGAAAATTCTGCACAGCATCGACTACTGCAAAATATCCAAAAAGCCTGTTTGATTCGTCAGTCTGCACTTCATCTTTCATGGCCTTTGAACATTGCGAGTTGGCAATTGGGTGATGCACATCTTCAAGATTATTTGCGAGGTTTTCTACAAAGCTATGCTGTGCCAAATATTTTGGTTTTGGGGGAAGTTGATTTTGAGTTTCCTCAATTCAATCAACAATCCATCAAGCTTGAGCAACATGCAACACTTGCTGAAATGTTAGAAAATGGCGATGCAAAGCGTACATTGTGGCGTTCGATACAAAGTCTAATGTCAGTAGATTAGCGGTTTATGCTATTTTAAAAATCATTCTTAAAAACAATCTCATTCCACAATGACTGATCTTCATATTGCACCTGAGCTCACCACTGAAACTGAACATTTAGCACAAAAAAATAATGTGAAGAAAAAAGTCGTGATTTTTAGTCAGATTTTCCCAGAATTTGAAGAAAAGCTCAGACAAGACTTCGATGTCATTAAAATCAATCCAAAACTCGGCGATGTAAATCAACAAATCCGTGAAGCGGTAACTAATGCACACGGTATGATCGGTGCAGGGCGATTACTCGGAAAAGAGCAACTCGAAACCGCACAGCATCTCGAGATCGTATCTAGTGTCAGTGTTGGCTATGACAACTACGATGTGAATTATTTGAAATCACGACAGATTCAGCTAGCACATACGCCCCACGTGTTGACCGAAACCACAGCAGATACAGCTTTTGCATTATTGATAAGTGCAGCTCGGCGCATTCCCGAGCTTGATCAATGGACAAGACAAGGGCAGTGGCAACGTACTGTGACGGCAGGTCAGTTTGGCATGGATATACATGGTAAAACATTGGGAATCATTGGTTTAGGGCATATCGGCTCGGCGATCGCTCGTCGTGGTTATTACGGCTTTAACATGAATATTAAATATCATGGTCGCCGTGAAAAGCTCGAAACCGCACAGCAGTTTAAAGCAGAATATTTAAGCCTTGAAGAATTATTGACGAGTTCTGATTTTATCGTTGTGGCGGTCGATCTCAATGCACAGACTAAGCATTTACTTGGTCAAGCTGAATTTGCCTTGATGAAATCCACTGCGGTTTTGGTCAATATCTCTCGCGGTGCGGTGATTGATGAAGAAGCACTCATTGAAGCCTTACAAAATCAACAAATCTTTGGCGCAGGGCTTGATGTCTTTGCACAAGAGCCTTTGCAAAGTTCAAAATTATTTGAATTAAATAATGTGGTGGTGACACCGCATATCGGTTCTGCAACCGAAGCAACACGATATGCGATGAATAAATTGGCGTATGAAAATCTCGTTTTAGCGTTAAATGGTCAGAAACCGAAGTGCAGCGTGGTCTGATCTTTTCAAATGAGTCACTAAAACATATATCATTGCAAGGCAAAACACTACAATGAAATTTCAATGCAATTACATCCGCAGGACAATTTCATAGCCTGTATATTTGCGAATATTGATGACACCAGTATCCATAATTAGATATTGCCCTTTGATGCCTTGAAGTGTTCCTTCAATGATTGGGGTTTTATCAAGGTTGTGGCTGGTAATTTTCTGCGGATATTGCTGCACAGGGTATTGAAACTCAAGTGGTTGATCGTCTAAAAAGACCAATTCTTCTTCGCTATATTCATTACTTAGATTCGCCAGTTCCATATGAAATTGATCGAGAATCTGCTCTTTTTCCTCGACCAAATCCACAGGATCAGCTTCCCCTTTGAGCAAGGCACGCCAGTTGGTTTTATCAGCGATCATTTCAGCAAAAAGAATCTCCACTTGACCTGATAGACGACGAGAACCCACACGTAATATTGGTAGAGCCTGCGTTGCACCTTGATCTAGCCAACGTGTAGGCATATTCACTTGGCGAGTAATGCCGACTTTTAATGCACTGGAATTTGCCAAATAGACAATATGTGGCTGAAAGCACACTTGCTGAGCAAAACTTTCTTCACGACAGGTACCGAGATGGTAATGACAGGTTTCAGGTTTCAAGATGCACATGTCGCATTCTGCTTTGGTTTTAAAGCATTTGAAACAGTGACCTTGCGAATAGGACTTTGGTGTGGCATTGCCACAAGAAACGCAGAAAATTCGACCAGTCCATTCGAGTTGGAGCTTTTCTCCAAGACATTGCATCAAATCGGTATTGAATTGATCCAAAACAAACTTATACTCGACATGGCTAGGAAGTGTGGCGTTTGATGCAGGATTAATTCTCGCCTGCATTTTATGGCAAATGCCTTGATATTCCATTGCTGTGCTCGACATTGAAGGATTTTTTTATGCCAGATCAAGATATTATTGCCTTATTACTTCAACTCTTAGCAGAAGAAAAGCAAATTGATCAAGCGATTGCGATCGACATCCAACCACAGTCAAACTGGGGCGGACAGTGGCAATATTGTAGCTTAAATGAAGTCGCAAGTCTGCCGTTTGATCAGCGATATGATTTGGGAATTGTGAATCTCATTAAACAACAAGCCGTTGAAAACAAACATGAAAAATTAGAAATAACGAATACCATTATTGATAATGCAGTGGTGAGAATGCGTGATTTGTTTGCCAAGAAAATCATCGTGTTTGCTTCTTTGGAGCGTACTAAACAACTGCGTGCATTAGGTTTTAATCAATTGTTAGAAATCGTACCAGATGACAGCCCAGTGCAAATTTGGCAGTTTAATATTTTGACTTATAAGCATGTTCCTGATTGGTTTAATTCAAAGTTTTGGGCGAATCCTGACAATTGGAACAAATTCCGTTGGTGATTTTGATCATTTTGCAATTATGACAATCTAAATTTTCAATCGACATCATCGGTTTAAATTGCTATAATGGAGCTTCCTTTGGGGAGTAGCCTCACAGGTGCAAATTTTCGATTATTTTTTAAAAGTTTAATCATTTGCATACTGTGGTAAGCGTCAACATACTTGTGATTTCAAAGTTTATTTTATATATCTCATATTTATAAATGGCTTTGATTGTGGTTCACATGGCGTTTATATCTTTTCCATACACTTTGAATAAGTGTAGCTTCGGTGAAAGACTGGCAAGACCATTGACACTATTTTTGCAAGCGATGTTCGTGGTGATTTTTACCTTACCAATTTGAACTAGCCAATAGGTCGGCAAAAAATAGTTGTCCAATGACGTCTTCGCCGACCTGAAGTGCAATATATGGAAGCCTTTCTTTTTTCTACATCTTTAGTTGCTTTGGCAGAAATGGGGGATAAAACCCAACTGCTGACTTTGCTACTTGCTGCACGTTTTCGCAAACCGCTCCCAATCGCTTTGGCTATTCTTTTCGCAACACTTCTCAATCATGCTGTCGCAGCACTTATCGGCAATTGGCTACTCCAAGTCATTTCTGCGGATGTGTTGCAGTGGATTTTGGCAGGGACATTTATTGCGATGGGTATTTGGGTATTGATTCCCGATAAACTCGATCAAAGGAAAAACTATCTTGAGCGTTGGCAAAAATACGGCGTGTTTCTTGCGACATTTATTTTATTTTTCTTGGCGGAAATTGGCGATAAAACCCAAATCGCCACAGTCGCTCTAGCAGCACAATTTCAAAGTGTTTTGTTGGTCACACTGGGGACGACATTCGGTATGTTGATTGCCAATATTCCGATGATTTTTATTGGTCAAAAGCTCGCTGATCATCTACCGATGTTATGGATTCAACGGGTTGCTGCGATGCTCTTTATCGTGTTTGGTGCAGTGATTGTCATTAGAGCGCTAATGTAAATTTTGTTGAAGCCTGTTGTTGAAGAATTTTCTTGAATCCACTGAATAAATTTCACTGTGATTTATATCAATATCAGTCTTTTTCATGGCGCACTTCATGCTACAATGTGCGCCAAATTTTTATATTTTTACTGTAGTTGATTTTAATTGTCATTGTTTTTGATCACTATCGCTTTTGATCAGCGGTGATGTTGACTACGGTAATGAACTCGAAGCCGAAACATTTTTCGACCACATAGGAAACTTGCCCATGTTTGCCAATATCTCGATTGCTGAATTTGATCCAGAATTAGCGAAAGCGATTACCGCTGAAGACCAACGTCAAGAAGCGCATATCGAATTGATCGCATCTGAAAACTATACTTCTCCAGCCGTGATGGAAGCGCAAGGCACTAAGCTGACTAACAAATATGCCGAAGGCTATCCGGGCAAGCGTTACTACGGTGGTTGTGAAAATGTCGATGTGATCGAGCAATTGGCGATTGATCGTGCGAAAGCATTGTTTGGCGCAGACTATGCAAACGTGCAACCACACGCAGGTTCACAAGCAAACTCAGCTGTTTATTTAGCACTTTTGAATGCAGGTGATACCGTCTTGGGGATGAGCTTGGCGCATGGTGGTCACTTGACGCATGGTGCAAAAGTGAGCTTCTCAGGTAAAACTTATAATGCTGTTCAGTATGGTTTAAACCCTGAAACAGGCGAAGTGGATTATGACGAAGTCGAGCGTTTGGCACTTGAGCATAAGCCAAAAATGATCGTTGCAGGTTTCTCTGCATATAGCCGTATCATGGACTGGAATCGTTTCCGTGAAATCGCTGATAAAGTGGGTGCATATTTATTTGTTGATATGGCACACGTTGCGGGCTTAGTTGCTGCGGGTGTCTATCCAAACCCAGTGCAAATCGCTGACGTCACAACAACGACGACACATAAAACACTTCGTGGTCCGCGTTCAGGTTTGATCTTGGCTAAAGCCAATGAAGAAATCGAGAAGAAACTTCAATCAGCGGTATTCCCAGGTAATCAAGGTGGTCCGTTGATGCATGCGATCGCTGCCAAAGCGATTTGTTTCAAAGAAGCGATGTCAGATGAGTTTAAAACGTATCAACAACAAGTGGTCAAAAATGCGCAAGCAATGGCTGAAGTATTGATTTCACGTGGTTTCGACATCGTTTCAGGTGGTACGGACAATCACTTGTTCCTGTTGTCTTTGATCAAACAAGATGTGACAGGTAAAGAAGTTGATGCTTGGCTTGGCGATGCACACATTACAGTCAATAAAAATGCTGTACCAAATGACCCACGTTCTCCATTTGTGACTTCGGGTATTCGTATCGGTACACCTGCGGTCACCACTCGTGGCTTCGGTGAGCAAGAAGTACGTGACTTGGCAGGTTGGATTGCTGATGTGATTGATAGCAAAGGCGACGAAGCTGTGATTGCAGAAGTACGTGGTAAAGTTGCAGCAGTTTGTGCAAAATTCCCAGTCTATGCAAACTGATTTCAAATAGAACATTTCAAATAGAAAGTCTGGAATATGAAAAACGGTTAAGCATGTTGCTTAGCCGTTTTTTTATGTACTAGATTCAGTGTGTTGAAATAGGCAATAAATCCAATCTATGCTACATTCGTGTGATCGCTATACAACAACAAAGTCTTAATTTATGTCCTCTGATTTTTCAACGTCAACTTCTTCAAAACGATTCTCTCCAGATCAGCTTTATGACTTTATCAATCGTCGTCAGTCTATTGGATTATTGGTTGAACCTGCACCGAACAAAGCACAGCTTGAACTGGCAATTGCAGCGGCACTTACTGCACCTGATCATCATCGTTTGCATCCGTGGCGTTTTATCACCATTCAAGGCGAACAGCGAGTTGCCTTTGGTGAATTGTTAGCACAAAGTTTGGCAGAGGGTGGAGAGATTGATCCCGTGCAATTGGATCGTGTAAAGCAACATCCAATGCGAGCACCGATGATTTTGGTCTGTATTGTGCAAGATCAACCGCATCTCAAAGTACCACATTATGAGCAAGTGTTGAGCTGTGGTGCAGCGATTCAAAATTTACTACTCGTGTTGCAGTCGCAAGGCTTCTCAAGCATGTGGCGTAGTGGTGCGGCGGCGGATTCAGCTCACTTAAAACGAGCATTGGGATGTGCTGCAAGTGATGAAATCGCAGGTTTGGTCTATATCGGCACAGCGAGCAAAGAGATTGCACCGAGAGAGCCTTTAAATGTTGCTGACTTTGTAAGTGATTGGCATTTCGGCTAATGGTATAAAAGTGATATAGAAACCATGTAAATGTTTACATGAATCAATCGCTTTTCTTTAGAAAGATTCTTATAGTATTTTTATATAGTTAGTATTAAATTTGAAAAATGATTTGATGGTTAAAGCTTTGTGATACAAAGTTTTCTTGTAGCCATCAAATGACGTATAGATAAGGAAAGTTTGTGACTCAAGCCAATTTTAACGATGTATTAGCGCAATATCAGCAAGATCGTAATAAAGCGAAATCTGAAAGCAAAGATAATAGCAACCTACGCATCACGGTACTTGGTGGTGGTAGTTTTGGCACAGCGATGGCAAATCTTGCCACACGTAATGGTTGTGACACCATCATGTGGATTCGTGACCAAGACGCTGCTAAAGAAATCCAAGAAACAAAAAACAATAAACGCTATTTGCCAGACTTTAAACTCGAAGAAAAGCTTAAAGTGAGCTCAGACTTAGAACCTTCGGTGAAAGATCGTGATTTGATTTTGGTGGCGATTCCAAGTCATTCTTTTCGTAAAGTACTCAAGCAAATCGCACCACTCATCACAGCACAAGCCATTGTATCGTTAACCAAAGGTATTGAAAAAGACAGCTTCTGCTTTATGAGTGACATTATCCGTCAGGAGCTTCCAGAAGTGCCTTATGGTGTATTGTCAGGTCCCAACCTTGCCAAAGAAATTGTACAGGGTATGCCTGCAGGGACTGTTATCGCAAGCCATTCAGAGCAATTGCGCAATGCGGTGCAAGGTGCGCTACATAGTGCATTGTTCCGTGTTTTTGCTAGTAATGACGTCCATGGCGTTGAGCTTGGCGGTGCATTGAAAAATATCTATGCCGTGGCGATGGGTATGGGTGCAGCGTATAACGTCGGTGAAAATACCAAAAGTATGCTTATCACACGTGCATTGGCTGAGATGAGCCGTTTTGCAGTGCGTTTGGGTGCAAATCCGCTAACCTTCCTCGGTTTATCAGGTGTAGGTGATTTATTCGCAACTTGTAATAGTCCGCTAAGTCGTAACTATCAAGTTGGTTTTGCGCTTGGACAAGGTAAATCTTTGGATCAGGCGGTTGCAGAGCTTGGTCAAACTGCGGAAGGGATTAATACCATTATTCAAGTCAAGTCACGTGCCGAAGAGTTGGATGTATATATGCCAATCACTTGTGCCTTGTATGAGGTGATTTTTAATCATGCACCACCGTTAAGCGTGGCACTGTCTTTGATGGAAAATGGACATCGTAGTGATGTGGAATTTGTCTTGCCGCATCAATCAGATTCTTGATTTAAGTTTTATTTATCAATGCAATGTGTATAAGGAAAGTGGTTTAAATGAATTGCTTTCCAAGTTTCTCGATTGTCAAAAGTGTATTGTCATTAAAATTTATCAATGATGGTTTAACATTTGAAGGTAGATGGTTGTAATTTCTTTTTAACAATAAATAAGGAAAAATGATGAGATTGATTTTAGTGCGCCACGGCGAAGCTGATCCGAATCGTTCAGGTCTTGACTCAGCACGCCAACTGACCGAGCGGGGACACAGACAAGCAGAATTGACGGCACAGTATATTGCGGAGCAGTTTAAGCCCGATTTATTTGTGGTCAGCCCTTATATTCGAGCACAGCAGACTTTATCTTATCTTCAAGCCAAGTTTGATGAAGTGCCGACACAAGTTTATCAAGACATTACCCCTGATGATCCAGCAGCGCCTGCAGTTCAGTGGCTTGCAAAACTCACTGAAGAAACGGTAGTCGTAGTCTGTCATATGAATATTATTGCCTATATTGCGGCTTTACTCACGGAAGATAGTCCTGAGCCGTTTGATTTAGCGGAAGCAAGAGTATATGAACATCCTGCAATTATGATAGGATTGTCGCAAGAGCAGTCACGGTTTGTACCACATGTGGAATAATGTGTTGATTTGCTAAATCATTTGGAATAAAACTGAAAATTAGAACGCATTAGGAAAGCATATGCTGCATTTGTGGATGCCTGAGGGTCAAGGCAAATGGTTGTGGCAAGTTGATGATCAAGGTTGGCAGTTGGCTGACTCATTAGAACAATTGATTCAAACAGTACAACTGACCTATCAACACAAAGAAGCAGTGGTCTTTTTTCCAAGCAACAGTGCGCAATTTTATAGCCAAACTATTAGCAAAGCGCAGTACAAACAGCTTGGTGTTACTGGCGTGCAATATTTGATGGAAGAATATTGTATTGAGCCGATTGATCAACTCGATATTTTCCATCAATTTCACAAAGATCAATTGAATATCATGGCGATTTCACGACTCACTCGTGAAACTTATCAGCAAAGTTTGGCGCTGAAGCCGTGGCAATTCCATGCCTTATTACCAGATTTTTTGATTGCACCTGAGCCTGAAACCGATCAAGTGAATATCGCTGATGTGTTTCAACATCGCATTTTCCGCTGGGCAAGATTGCGTGGTTGGCATGAACACGATTTGAATGTGCTGAGTTTATTACCTGCGGATAACATTAGAAAAATCAACCATTATTATCCTGCAGGAAGTGTGGTCAATAGTGAGGTGGATCAGGCGATTAGCACCATGTTTGTTGGGCAAGACGTGGAATTTATGCAAGCAGAATTACCAGCAATTGATCCTGGCAAATTCCGTCAACATCCATTTAATGCCCTCAGCAAAACAAAAAAAGCCAAAACTGGATTTAATTATTGGAAAGCCTGCGCAGCATTGCTTGCCATCTGTATCGTCACGCAAATCACCTATGATACCTTGCGTTGGTGGAAATATAAGCAACTTGCCAATCAAACCGCACAGCTCGCTGTGGATCAATATAAGCAGTGGTTCCCCAATGAAACTCGAGTCAATGAAAAGAATTTGCGCTCACAGTTCTCTGCAAAAATGAAATTGAACGCCAATGCGGACACGCAAGCATTGCAACTGATTAGCCGAGTTGGACCGATTTTGCAACAATCTAATATTCGTGCAGAACAAGTGCAATATCGCAATAATGGTTTGACGATGAATCTGCTTGCACATAATAGTGATGCTTTGACTCGACTTACTGATCAATTTAAGCAACAAGGTTTTGCTGTGGAGTTAGGTGCGATTCGTAATCAAGGTAGCCAAGTGATTGGCATGGTCAAAGTGCAATAGGGAAAAGGGTAGAGAATGATGAAAATGAACCTCAATGCACTCAGCAATCGTTTTGATCAAATCATAGAAACCATTCAAGCGAAACTTGATCAACTGCCACCTCGTGATCGTTTTGCCATTATTATTTTGACGATTTTTTTAACAGTGACGGCGATCGGGCTCATGCTGTGGTTTAGCCATAGTTCGGCAGAAAAGCAACAAAAACGCCTTGTAGAAATGAAAGAAACCATTCACTGGATGCAAAGCAATGCTGTGAAAATGTCGAATCAATCAGGTGAAACCACGACTGCACGTGACAGGGTGCAACGTGTATCGCAACAACTGGGTTTAAGCGTACAAAGTCAAGAAAGTAATAATCAATTGAAACTGATCGTGTCGCATCAGAACTATGCCGTGCTTGCCAATTTCTTGACGCAACTTGCACAGCAAGGCGTCACCATTGTCATCCTCGACATGCAAAAACAACCGAGTGGCGAGATTCAGCTCTCTACAACTGTACAATAGCACAACGGTGAAATCAGATCGTAGCCTAAGTGCCGAATACGATTAGCGCAATCGCTAAAACTGCGTTTACATCGGCATTGAATGCTTTATACTTAAAGCATCTAATCTTGATATTTGCCAAGTTGAATTGATTCATCTTGTTGGTTTATCCATATGTTAATCAGAAAGTTATTTAAGTTTGAAAATGCGCATATCGTCCGCAACTGTAGTTCAGATCGTTGCAAACGCTCGATTCATGGACACAGTTATAAGGTCGAGGTATTGTTGCAAGCGAATCGCCTTGATCATGGGCAGATGGTGTATGACTTTGGTTTGATGAAAGGCATTATTAAAGACTTAATTGATAGTTTTGACCATGCGATTACCTTTTGGGATAAAGACGATGCAGACTACGTTGCTTCATGCAAAAAATTTAGTGCACGTTGGATTGCCTTACCTGTATCGCCTTCGGCAGAGCAGTTTTCTCGAGTGTTTTTCTTCCTCGTTGATGCGGTGCTCAAACATACCAATATGCAAAATGGCGAAGGCGATGTCACATTGCATTCGGTGATCGTGCATGAAACCGATACAGGCTATGCGCAGTGCTTCCGTGAAGATATTGAAAATGTGCAAATGGGCGAGTTATCCCTTACAGAAATCGTCTTCTCCGAACAAGTGAAAAGTGAGTGGGCAATGCCTGATATGTACGATCGCTTAAAAAATGGTGATTTGTTTGACAATCCTACAGTCGATTTGCAGGTCAAGGTTTAATATAGATACAACGAAAAGTATCTTTCTTTAGATGTAAATTGATTAGAAAATACGAGATTAATTTGTGCTATGTTAAAAAATTGCTTAAATTAACATCACTTTGCAAGGATTCATCAGCTCGATTTTAATTGTTCAATGTCTGAGATTGATACGCAACATCTGCGCTAAAAATACCAATTTTAAAATTAGGGATAGTCATTCATGCAGGATAGTGGGGTCGCTGATCTTCAAAATATTAGCACTGATGAACAGCATCAATCACGTTTGGCTCGTGTAAAAATAGATGACAGTTGGAAGTTGCCTTTGGCAGATTTTCTGCTTGGCGATACGATGCAAAATCTGCGAAATTTTTTAGCAGAAGCACAGCAAGACCAACAAATCGTTTATCCACCGAATGCACAAATTTTTCGTGCGTTGAATGACACACCACTTGATCAAGTCAAAGCAGTGATTTTGGGTCAAGATCCTTATCATGGTGTAGGTCAGGCGAATGGGCTAAGTTTTTCAGTTAATAAGGGTATTGATCTACCACCTTCACTGCGCAATATTTACCACGAATTACGAACAGACTTAGGGATTTCACCGCCTGCGCATGGCGATCTGAGTAAATGGGCTGAGCAAGGTGTGTTATTACTGAATAGCGTACTTACCGTTGAGCAAGCGAAGCCGACCTCACACCAAAAGCAAGGTTGGGAGCAGTTTACCGATGCGGTGATTGATGTGATTAATGAACATCGTCAATCTGTGGTCTTTATTCTATGGGGGGCTTATGCACAGCGTAAAGGGCAACGTATTGATAGTAATAAACATTTGGTATTAAAAGCAGCACATCCATCGCCATTGTCAGCAAATCGAGGCGGATTTTTTGGCTGTAAAGTATTTTCAAAAACGAATCATTATCTTCAATCTCAAGGCATTGCGCCAATCGACTGGCAACTCGACGCATAACGGAATATTGACATCATGACTGACTATATCAATCACCCTGATATTTTAGTAGAAGAACTGAAAAATGGCTGGTGGGCGGTGCGTTTGAATCGCCCAAAGTCGTTGCACGCATTGGATGAGCAGATCGTTATTGCTTTGCATTCGATTTTTGAATATTTGCATAACAATGATGCAGTCAAAGCAGTGTGGTTTGATTCTACTACGCCGAAAGCATTCTGTGCGGGCGGTGATGTGCGTAAGTTGCGCCAATTGGTGATTAATGAAGAAGTCGAGCAAGCCAAAGCATTCTTTCACCATGAATATGCGTTAGATCGACTGCTGCATCATTATGTCAAGCCTGTTGTGGTCTGGGGTGAAGGTTATGTGATGGGGGGTGGGCTTGGTTTATTTATGGCTGCACCATTTCGATTGGTGACACCACATTCACGCCTTGCAATGCCTGAGATTAATATTGGTTTATACCCTGATGTCGGGGCGACACGTTTTCTTGCGGATCGTGGTGCGATTGGCTTGTTTATTGGAATGACTGGTTCGATCATGACAGCAGCAGGTGCGTATAGTATTGGTTGGGCAACGCATGTCTGTGAACAAGGTCGTGAGAATGTACTTGGGCGTTTGACTCATATTCGTTGGCAAGATTATCCTGCGGGGGACTATCGTGCAATCGAAGATACTTTGAATAGTTTGCATCGTCCGCTTGCTGCTGGCCCTTTGCAGGATTCACTCGATGTGATTCATAGCGTGTGTCGTGGTTCAGATTTTATGCAAGATGTACAAGCCATCAAAGGGCTGGCAACTGCACGTAGTGATTGGCTCCGTCAAGCCAGTGAAAACTTGAGCAATGGCTCACCAACCACAGCTGCGATCACGTGGCTATTGTGGCAGTGGGCGAAACAACATCGGTCTTGGGATGATGTCTTTACCTTAGAAGAAGAAATATCTGCATGGAAAATTCAGCATGCAGACTTTATCGAAGGTGTACGTGCTCGTTTGGTGGATAAAGATCTGCAACCTGATTGGCAAGTACAAGATTATCAAAATATTCGAGATCTTTTCCCAAGCGCAGTGCCTCGAAGTGCGCAGATTGATAGCTGGAATGCGTTGCTTCGTCAATATGGTATTTT
Source organism: uncultured Acinetobacter sp. (assembly GCF_947493735.1). Taxonomy (GTDB): domain Bacteria; phylum Pseudomonadota; class Gammaproteobacteria; order Pseudomonadales; family Moraxellaceae; genus Acinetobacter. The sequence continues at coordinate 50,172 of NZ_CANLSL010000018.1, forward strand.
GTCAGACTAAGCGTAGCTTTTAGTCGTATAGTTTTATGTATGCAAGATATTGAATTAAACCAAAGTATTGATGAGCAATGGATGCAACTTGCCTTAGCGCAAGCCAAGCTTGCTGAAGCACAAGGTGAAGTGCCAGTAGGTGCGGTGATCGTGCATCAAGGTCAAGTGATTGGTCAGGGGTTTAATTGTCCAATTACAACCAATGATCCAACTGCACATGCTGAAATTCAAGCGATTCGTAATGCTTGTCAAAACTTGCAAAACTATAGACTGCCTGAAGGCTCAACCTTATATGTGACTCTAGAGCCTTGTACGCAATGCGTTGGTGCATTGGTACATGCGAGAATTGGTCGAGTGATATTTGCAGCAACAGAACCCAGAGCAGGTTCTTTGATCAGTGCAAGACAGTTAATGAGTGATGGTTTTTACAATCACTTTTTTACCTTTGAAGGTGGGTGTCTAGCAGTTCAGTCAGCTGAGCTACTTCGACAATTTTTTAAAACTCGCCGTCAGCATAGCCAAACAAACAGCAAAATAAAACCGTAGAATGAATTGATTATTGCCTAAATCTATTTGAAGGAATAATGTAATGACAAAGAAAACGTCAAAAATGATCGTGATTGAACAAAAGTTTAATCGACCAGTTGCTGAAGTCTTTGAAGTGTTATCAAAGCATGCTTCATATAATCGCATTTTTAAGCCGATCCAGGTAGTACGAATCAAAGATGCTACTGATCCACAGCGTCCTGATGGTGTCGGTTCTGTTCGTAAAATGGGGCTTGGTTTGGTCAAACCAATTCAAGAGCAGATCACCAAGCTTGTACCCAACGAGTTGATCGAATATAAAATTATCAAAAATCCATTGGTTCGGCATCATCTTGGGCGTCTGACGTTTACAGCACTTGATGATCAGACCTCGCAATTGGTGTATAGCATTGAATTTGATGGTAGAATTCCATTTTCGAGTTTGATTATTTTATCGCAATTAAAACTTGCTGTAGGGCGTGGTATGGCAAGTTTGGCAAAATCAATGCGATAATTCGATTTGTCTCCTTATTTTTGGATTTTGCATGTCTATACACATTATTACCATTGATGGCCCGAGCGGCTCAGGTAAAGGAACTTTAGCCACGATGCTTGCTGAGCATTATGGTTATCATCTGCTTGATTCTGGGGCGATTTATCGTTTATTGGGTTTGAGTTTGTATCAGCGCCAACTTTTGGACCAATTGGATACTGCGCTCGAACAATGTGTAGATGTGGCAAAAAATTTAACCATTGAATTTCTTCCAAGTGTCGACGGCATTCGTGTACTGCTCGATGGGCAGGATGTTACAGCACAAATTCGCACCGAAGAAGTGGGTGCATTTGCATCGAAAGTTGCCGCTATTCCTGCGCTTCGGGAGGCATTATTGCAACGTCAAAAAGATTTTGCACAATTCCCAGGTTTGATTGCTGATGGTCGTGACATGGCGACTACGGTTTTTCCAGATGCGATTGCCAAAATCTATCTCACTGCTTCAGCACAATCACGTGCCGAACGCCGTGTAAAACAGTTGCAAGGTATGGGGGTTGATGCTAAAATAGATGCCATTTTAGCCAACATCGAAGCACGTGATAAGCGTGATATGGAGCGTACGGTTGCGCCACTTAAGCCTGCCGACGATGCCAAAGTGATTGATAGTTCAGCATTATCTATCGAGCAAGTGTTCGAGGAAATGCGCCAATATATTGATCAGCAACTCGCTCATTAAGCACGATTTCAGTGTTTGCTAATACATATTTAAATCAAGTTTTAGATTTGACGGTCAGTACTATGTCAAATTTGAAACTCAACGAAACCGCTCTTGAACTGATCCAAGGCGCTATTTATTACTAGGTATATCATGACCGAATCTTTTGCAGCCCTCTTTGAAGAAAGTGAATTAAATCTCAACGTCGAAAAGGGTGCAGTCATCCAAGGTGTTGTTGTTAGTATTGATGACGACTGGGTAACCGTTGACACAGGTCTTAAATCTGAAGGCGTTGTGGCTCGTGCTGAGTTCTTGAATGAACAACGTGAGCTTGAAGTTGCTGTTGGAGACAACGTAGATGTTGTTGTTGAAGCACTTGACAATGGTATGGGTCAAACTGTTTTATCACGTGAAAAAGCAAAACGTGCTGAAACTTGGACGAAACTTGAAAAAATCTTTGAAGATGGTGAAATCGTTACAGGTCTCATCTCTGGTAAAGTTAAAGGTGGTTTCACTGTTGACATCGGTCCAGTTCGTGCATTCTTGCCAGGTTCATTGGTTGACACTCGTCCAATCCGTGATACAACGCACCTTGAAGGCAAAGAGCTAGAGTTCAAAGTCATCAAATTAGATGCAAAACGTAACAACGTTGTTGTATCTCGTCGTGCTGTGATGGAAGCTGAATCTTCAGCTGATCGTGAAGCATTGCTTTCTCAACTTGAGGAAGGTCAAACTGTTACAGGTACAATTAAGAACCTTACTGAATACGGTGCGTTCGTTGACCTAGGCGGTATTGATGGTCTACTACATATCACAGATATGGCTTGGAAGCGTATCAAGCATCCATCAGAAGTGGTAGAAGTTGGTCAAGAAGTGACTGTTAAAGTCCTTAAGTTTGACAAAGACCGTAACCGTGTATCTTTGGGCTTGAAGCAATTGGGTCAAGATCCTTGGATGGAAATCATGAGTCGTTATCCAAAAGGCTCTATCGTGAAAGCACGTGTAACGAACTTAACTGACTACGGTTGCTTCGCAGAAATTGCTGAAGGCGTAGAAGGTCTTGTTCACGTTTCAGAAATGGATCACACCAACAAAAACATTCACCCATCTAAAGTTGTTCAGATCGGTGATGAAGTTGATGTGATGGTTCTTGAAGTTGACGAAGAGCGTCGTCGTATTTCTCTTGGTATCAAACAAACTCGTGCTAACCCATGGGAAGAGTTTGCGAAAAACAATGAGAAAGGCAACAAAGTATCTGGTTCAATCAAGTCAATCACTGACTTTGGTATCTTCATCGGTCTTGATGGCGGTATCGACGGTCTAGTTCACTTATCTGATATTTCTTGGAATGAGTCTGGTGAAGATGCGATCCGTCGTTATAAGAAAGGTGACACTGTAGAAGCTGTGATCTTGTCTGTAGACGCTGAAGGCAACCGTATCAGCTTAGGTGTTAAGCAATTGAACAGCGATCCGTTCAATGATTTCTTAGCTGCTAACGAACGTGGTGCTTTGGTTAAAGGCACTGTGACTGCTGTTGATGCGAAAGGTGCAACTGTGAAATTGGCTGACGAAGTTGAGGCACAGTTGAAAGCATCTGAAATCAACCGTGATCGCGTTGAAGATGCGACTAAGTTCTTAGAAGTTGGTCAAGAAGTTGAAGCGAAGATCATCAATGTAGATCGTAAATCACGTTCTATCAACTTGTCGATCAAAGCAAAAGACGAAGCTGAAGAGAAAGAAGCATTGAACAATGCACGTCAAGCAGCTGCACAAGCTGGTGGCGATGCAAATGGTCCAAAAACTTTGGGCGATTTGATCAAAGCAGCTCAAAACAAGTAAGCTCAATTGACTTTTAGTTTGTTCATTTTTTACTAAAAGTTTATTGTTTTACTGTAAAAGGTGGCATTAGATACAATTCTAGTGCTACCTTTTTGTATTTAAACAGGTTATTATTTAAATCAGATAAGTGAACATGGAGATGGGATCTCATGACAACGGAAGCTTTAAATAAGTCTGATTTAATTGTTAAAATTTCAGAAAAGAACCCGCATTTGGCTGAGCCATTGGTCGAAGATGCAATTAAAATCATGATTGATCATATGATCGAAGCATTATCAAATAATCAGCGCATTGAAATTCGTGGTTTTGGTAGCTTTGCATTACACCATCGTCAGCCACGAATGGGACGCAATCCTAAAACAGGTGAAAAAGTCCAGGTTGCAGCAAAAGCTGTACCACACTTTAAGCCAGGTAAAGCTTTACGTGATGCAGTCAATGAGCAGGCAGGCAAGTAATTCGATTTAACATCCAAACTTTAAATGCGTCGTTTTAGAGTAAATCATAAAATGACATCACCTTGATCTATAAGGTCTTTTGCATTTTTGAAGTTTGATGTAGAATCAAATAGTTATTAAAAATAAGGAATAAATCATGCGTATTTTTTTAATTGCGCTGACAATTGCAATATTTGCATATGCTTTGGGCTTGGTTTTACAAAATCCTGACGAGCTACCAGTCAACTTAATTTTTATTGAAGTGCCTGCAATGCGATTGGGTTTATTACTTTTATTGACACTCGTATTGGGCATTGTATTAGGTTTACTTCTACTGTCGATTAAAGTGATTCAAAAAGGATGGGAAATCAAACGCTTGCGTAAAGACATTGATTATTTGCGTAAACAGCAAATTCAATCGGCACAAAATGCCGCAGCTGAAGCTGCCGCGGCAGCAAGGCATGAAAAAACCGTATTAGATATTAACGCAAATGAAAAAAGCCCTTTATAATGGGCTTTTTTTTCGTGTATTGATTTTATAACTCATTTTGATGGACTGTTAGAGGTTTAAGTTTTGAGTATTATTGTTGCCCTAGATGCAAAAAGCCAAGATCAAGCATTAGCGATGGTGGATCAACTGGATCCAAAGCAATGCCGTGTTAAGGTCGGTAAAGAGTTATTTACCCACGCCGGTCCTGATGTCATCAAAGCTCTACATCAACGTGGCTTTGAGGTTTTTTTAGATTTAAAATTTCATGATATTCCAAATACAGCTGCACAGGCGGTTTTGGCAGCAGCTGATCTAGGCGTATGGATGGTGAATGTGCATGCCAGTGGCGGGCGAAAAATGATGCAAACTTGTGCTGATCGTTTAGCACAACATCAACATAATACAAAGCTTATTGCTGTGACGATACTGACCTCCATGGGTCGTGAGGATTTGCTCGACATTGGCTTAGATATTGATCCGCAAGAGCAAGTTTTACGACTAGCAAAACTCACCCATGATTGTGGTTTAGATGGTGTGGTGTGTTCAGCGCAAGAAGCAAAAATGCTACGTGCCGAAATTGGTGCAGATTTTGAATTAGTGACCCCTGGGATTCGTCCAGTCGGGAGTAGTGCAGATGATCAAAAACGGATTGTGACACCAGTGCAAGCAATGCAAGATGGTGTAACACATTTAGTGATTGGGCGTCCAATTACTCAGGCAGAAAATCCGAAACAAGTATTGAATGATATTTTTGTAAGCATTTAATCCTAAAATTTCACTGTATCAATTGTTGTAGGTGGTTGGTGCATGCGATCAATCGCCTTTTTCTTCGTACTGAAAAATGCTAGCATACAGCGGTTTTCATTATTATTTTATTCAAAATTATGTTGCTACAATCTGCGATCCAACAACTCAAATTATCTCAATTAAAACAAGGAGAAAAGCGCTGGATTGGGCAGATACAAGGCTCAATTGGTAGCTTACTACTCAGTGAAATTGCACAGCAACATGACAAGCTGATCGTCGTCATTGCTCGCAATCATCAACATCTTGCGCAGCTCGAAAGTGAAATCGAATTTTATGGACAAAATGTCCATGTGTTTCCTGATTGGGAAACATTGCCTTATGACCGATTGTCACCACACCAAGATATTATTTCTGAGCGATTGAGTTTGCTCACCAATATGCCAAAGTCGGGAATTGTCTTAATTTCTGCAACGACTTTGGCACAACGTGTTGCACCACCGAGTTGGCTCTATGGTCAGCATTTCGATATTCGACAAGGTGAATCATTCGATGTCGAGCGTAAACGTGAGCAATTGATCGCCGCAGGTTATCATGCGGTAGATACCGTGTATGAGCATGGCGAGTTTGCGGTGCGTGGTAGTCTGATGGATATTTTTGCATCTGGACAAGATGCACCAGTGCGTATTGATTTGTTTGATGATGAAGTCGAAAGCCTACGTTTTTTTGATCCTGAAACACAGCGTACCATCGAAAAAATTGAGCAATTCCGAATCTTGCCAGCCAAAGAATTTCCACTCAAAGAAGGACGTAGTCTATTCCGTGATCGCTATGCCGAGCTATTTCCTGAGTCCAACCCAAAGCGTAATGCGATCTATCAAGATGTCATGGATGGTCTTGCTAGTCCCGGTTTGGAGTATTATTTCCCACTGTTTTTTAGTGCAGAACAATTACAGCAAAGTACCTTTTTAGATTATGTGCCTTTAGACAGTTTAATTGTCAATGAAACCCATCTTGAGCAAGATATAGGGCAGTTTTGGCAAGAAGTCGAACGACGCTATGACGATCGTAAATCGAATATTGATCAACCGATCTTGCCGCCCGAGCAATTATTCGTGAATGCGTCGCAAATCGCACAACGACTCAATCAGCATCCACGAATCATCGTGAGCTTTGATGAGGCGACTGATCGTGCAGGAACGATGAATTTAGAGGGTTTAACACCGCCAAAGTTAAGTGTCGATCATAAACTCGACGATCCGTTTAGCCATGTCAAACAATTTATTTCGGCACAAAAATACCCAGTGCTTTTGGTGGCAGAAAGTGCGGGTCGTCGTGAAGGATTAAAAGAATCGCTAAAAATGAATCAGCTCAAAGTGGTTGATTCACTACAACAATTCTTAGATGAAAAATGTCAACTTGCCATTACCGATGCACCTTTAGAGCGTGGTTTATTATTGCCTGATCAATTGGCAATTATTACCGAAAGTCAGCTTTACGAACAACGAGTGATTCAGCGTCGTCGTAAGCATCAAAAAGAAGTGTCGGAAGAATTTTTAGTTCGCAGTTTAACCGAGCTATCCATTGGTGCGCCTGTGGTACATATTGATTATGGTGTTGGGCGTTATGCAGGGTTGGTGACTTTAGATATTGATGATCAAACCCATGAATTTTTACAGCTCAATTATGCGGATGATGCCAAAGTCTATGTCCCTGTGACCAATTTGCATCTGATTAGTCGCTTTAGTGGTGGTGATCCTGACCTTGCGCCACTGCATAAACTCGGCACAGATCAATGGTCTAAGGCGAAGCGCAAAGCGTTAGAGCAAATCCATGATGTGGCTGCAGAACTTTTGCATATCCATGCACGTCGCCAAGCCAAGCCTGGTTTTGCTTTTGCCTTTGATGAGAGTTTATATCATCAATTCGTCAGTGGTTTTATATATGAAGAAACCTTGGATCAACACAATGCCATTACAGCGACATTACATGATATGCAACAAGCTCGTCCAATGGATCGTTTAGTGTGCGGTGATGTTGGTTTTGGTAAAACTGAAGTGGCGATGCGAGCCGCTTTTGTCGCTGCACAAAATGAAAAACAAGTAGCGGTGCTTGTGCCAACCACTTTGCTTGCACAGCAACATTATGAATCGTTTAAAGATCGTTTTGCCGATACTGCGATTCGTATCGAAGTGTTATCACGCTTTGGTACGAATAAATCACATCAAAAAATCATTGCCGATATTGCTGATGGCAAAGTAGATATCTTGATTGGCACACATAAAATTTTGCAAGAATCAGTACAATTTAAAAATTTGGGTTTAATGATTGTTGATGAGGAGCATCGTTTCGGTGTGCGTGATAAAGAGCGTATCAAAGCGATGCGTGCCGATGTCGATATGCTGACTTTGACGGCGACACCAATTCCACGAACGCTGAATATGGCATTTTCGGGAATGCGTGACTTATCCATTATTGCCACCCCACCTGCACGGCGCTTGGCGGTGAAAACCTTTGTCATGGATGAAACTGATGCGGTGATTAAAGAAGCCGTGCTTCGTGAATTACTGCGTGGCGGTCAAGTGTATTTTCTGCATAATGAAGTGGAAACGATTGAGCGTACTGCGGAAAATTTACGGGTACTTTTACCTGAAGCTCGTGTTGCTGTGGCGCATGGTCAGATGCGGGAAAAAGAACTCGAACACGTCATGCAACAGTTTTATCATAAGCAATACAATGTCTTAGTCTGCTCGACCATTATTGAAACTGGGATTGACGTGCCGAATGCCAATACCATTATTATCGAGCGAGCGGATAAACTTGGCTTGGCACAACTCCATCAATTGCGTGGTCGAGTGGGGCGTTCACATCATCAAGCTTATGCTTACTTACTTGTGCCATCGGTCAAACATCTGAAAGGTGATGCGGAAAAACGTCTGGATGCGATCCAACGTGCCAATACTTTGGGTGCAGGTTTTGTCCTTGCTACAGAAGATTTAGAAATTCGTGGCGCAGGTGAATTACTCGGTGAACAACAAAGTGGCAGTATGCAAGCGATCGGTTATAGCTTGTATATGGAAATGTTGGAAAAAGCCACCAAAGCCATTCAAAAAGGTAAATCGCCAAACTTCGATCAACCGTTGAATTTAACGGCGGATATTAATTTACATCTACCTGCGCTGATTCCTGATGATTATCTTGGTGATGTGCATCAACGTTTATTGTTTTATAAGCGTATTAGTAATGCAGTGAATGCCGATAAACTGAATAATATTCGGATTGAGTTGATTGATCGTTTTGGCTTGCTTCCTCAACCTGTGAAATATTTGTTTGCAGTGCATCAAATTCGACTAAAAGCTGAAGAATTAGGCATTGCAAAGATTGATGTGGCAAAAGGTGGAGGCCTAATTGATTTCTTACCTGATACGCCATTACAAGCCATTGCCATTATTCAAATGATGCAAAAGCAACCGACTTATTATCGGATGGAAGGTGGGCAACGCTTAAAAGTCACGGTTCAGCTCGAAGAGTCAGATAAACGATTGGCTTTTGTCGAAGCATTATTGGATCAACTTTTGGCTTCACTACATTAAGGTTGCAATTTCTATATTTTATCAGCCCAAGCTGACATAAATTATCTGCTAAATCAGTGTAATTGCGTAAATCTTTTGAGAAAATTGATTTCCTCAAGCACGAGCTATGATAGTATTGCTGCAACATTAACTGTAGTTATTAATTGATATGTTTACTTTGCATCCACAACTTGCCCAAGATACTTTTTTTGTCGGTGATTTTCCGCTTTGTACATGTCGTTTGATGAATGATATGCAGTTTCCGTGGTTAATTTTGATTCCACGTGTACCAGGTGTGACTGAGCTTTATGAATTAAGCGAAGCAGACCAAGCTCAATTTCTACGTGAATCAAGTTGGTTGTCTAGCCAGCTTTCTCGTGTTTTTCGTGCTGATAAAATGAATGTGGCTGCACTTGGTAATGTTGTGCCACAGTTGCATTTTCATCATGTGGTGCGTTATCAGAATGACAGTGCTTGGCCAAAACCTGTGTGGGGCACACCTGCAATGTCTTATTCTTCAGAAGTTTTGGCGCATATGCGTCAAACTTTGATGCTTGCATTACGAGGTCAAGGTGAAATGCCTTTTGATTGGCGTATGGATTAATTCAATCGGTTAATTGAGACATGCCATGATCCAAAGACTATTTGGGGATAAAGCACCATATCAATTACTCAAGATATTACGCTATCTCGGTTTTTCAGTTCTTTGTATTTTAATATGCGTTGGTTTTGTCACAGAAATTATCATTGGTCTGAACAGCCTATATCTCATTCCATTTATTATTATTGCACTTGCTTTTGAAAACAAACTCTACCAACGGGTTGAGTATTTTTACGGAAAATACGCTCGTCAAAGTGCAACATATTTGTTTGATGTGTTTCTTTGCAGTTTATTCGTTGCTGCCATACACGCTTTATTAATTCCTAGTTTTATTCTGATTTGTGCAATGATCTTTTTTGCACTGTACACCAAGATACCTAAGTTCATTGTTCTTAGTTCAAGCATTTTAGCGATTGCTACTTTTTATTTGGGGCTGTAGTAGATTAGCAGAAGTGCTACTCTATAAAAATGAAGATAAATCGTTGTAAATTAGATAAAAATA